>DASVQR010000061.1:0-7330 GCA_036389055.1 Longimicrobiaceae bacterium
AACTTCCCCCGGAGGCTAGCTTTAAGGGTTCCCCCGCGGGGACGCGGCCAGCGGGGCCGCCCGTCTTCACCGCTGGCCGGGACGGGCAGAGCCCTCCCGGCCGCGGGTCTTCGCACGCGCGTCGGCTGGTCCGTGGAGGCATGAGGATCGTCTTTCTGAACCCGTCCGGGCAGATCGGGGGTGCCGAGCGGAGCCTGCTCGACATCCTCGCCAGCCTGCGCGCCGCGGAGCCGGCGTGGGCGCTCGGGCTGGTGACCACCGCGAACGGGCCGCTGGTACCCGCCGCGGAGGCGCTGGGCGTGCGGGTCGTGGTGGTGCCGCTCCCGGAGGCGGTGGCCCGGCTGGGCGACGGGGGGGCGCGCCGCGCGGCGTCGCTGCCGCGGCTGGCGGCCGCCGTGCCGGCCGTGGCGGGCTACGTGCGGCGCCTGCGCCGCGCCGTCCGCGCGCTCGCGCCCGACCTGGTGCACACCAACGGGTTCAAGATGCACCTGCTGGGGCTGTGGGCCCGGCCGCGGGGCGTGCCGGTGGTGTGGCACGTCCACGACTTCGTGGCGCGCCGGCCGCTGATGTCGCGCCTGCTGCGCGGCCACGCCCCGCGCTGCGCGGCGGTGGTCGCCAACTCCCGCAGCGTCGCGGAGGACGTGCGGCGGGTGTGCGCGCGCGGCGCGCCCGCCGGCGTGTGGCCGGTGCACAACGCGGTGGACCTGGCGACCTTCACGCCGGGGGGGGAGCGGCTGGACCTGGACGCCCGCTGCGGGCTGCCGCCCGCGCCGCCGGGAACCGTGAGGGTGGGGCTGGTGGCGACGCTCGCCTGGTGGAAGGGGCACGAGACCTTTCTGCGCGCCGTGTCGCTGCTCCCGCCGGAACTGCCGGTGCGGGCCTACGTGGTGGGCGGCGCGCTGTACGAGACCGCCGACAGCCAGCGCTCCACGGACGAGCTGCGCGAGACGGCGCGCCGCCTTGGGCTGGATGGGCGGGTGGGGTTCACCGGCTACGTGGAGGACTCCGCCGCGGCGATGCGGGCGCTGGACGTGGTGGTGCACGCCAGCACGGAGCCCGAGCCGTTCGGCCTGGTGATCGTGGAGGCCATGGCCTGTGGGCGCGCGGTGATCGCCAGTGAGGCGGGCGGCGCCGCCGAGCTGTTCCGGTCCGGCGTGGACGCCCTGGGCCACGCGCCCGGCGACGCGGCCGGGCTGGCGCGCCGCATCGGGGAGCTGGCCGCGGACGGCGGGCTGCGCGCCCGGCTGGGCGCCGAGGGGCGCGCCAGCGCGGAGAAGCGGTTCGACCGGGCGCGCCTCGCCACGGAGCTGGTCCCCATCTACCGCGCCGCGGTGCGAGCCTGGAGCTGATGCGCGTACTTCACCTTTCCAGCGGCAACCTGTACGGCGGGGTGGAGACCTTCCTCGCCACGCTGGCGCGCCACGGCGGCCCCGGCGCGCCGATGGAACCTCACTTCGCCCTGTCGGCCGAGGGGCGCTCCAGCGTAGAGCTGCGCGCGGCGGGGGCGCCGGTGCACCTGCTGGGCGCGGTGCGCGCCCGCAACCCGCTGAGCGTGCGCCGCGCGCGCCGCGCGCTCGACGCGCTGCTGCGCCGCGAGCGCTTCGACGCCGCCGTCGCGCACTCCGCCTGGGCGCAGGCCATCTGGGGCCCGCGGGTGAGGGCCGCCGGCGTGCCGCTCGTCTTCTACATGCACGGCGACGTCAAGGGCCGGCACTGGACGGAGCGCTGGGCGCGCTTCACCCGCCCGGAGCTGGCCGTCGCCAACAGCCGCTTCACCGCGGGCACCCTCCCCGTGCTGTACCCCGGTGTACGCTGCGAGCTGGTCTCGTACCCGGTCGCCCCGCCGCCGGCCGGGCTCCCGGCGGAGCGCGACGCGGTGCGCGCGGAGCTGGAGACCGCGCCCGGCGACGTGGTGTTCGTGCAGTCGTCGCGGCTGGAGGCGTGGAAGGGGCACCGGCTGCACCTGGAGGCGCTGGGCCGGCTGCGCGACCTCCCCGGCTGGACCTGCTGGCAGGTGGGCGGCGTGCAGCGGGCGAGCGAGGCCGCGTACCTGCGCGAGCTGCGGGCGCTGGCCGAGCGCCTGGGGATCGCGGACCGGGTGCGCTGGGCGGGGCAGCGGAGCGACGTACCCCGCGTCCTCGCCGCCGCGGACGTGCACTGCCAGCCCAACCTGGGGCCGGAGCCCTTCGGGATCGCGTACGTGGAGGCGCTGTACGCCGGCCTCCCGGTGGTCAGCACGGACATGGGCGGCGCGGCGGAGATCGTGGACCCGCGCTGCGGCATGCTGACGCCCCCCGGCGACGCGGAGGCGCTGGCCGGGGCGCTGCGGCGCCTGGCCGGCGACGCGGCGCTGCGCGCCCGGCTGGGCGCGGCGGGGCCCGCCCGCGCGGCGGAATTGTGCGACCCGGCGCGGCAGGTGGAGCGGCTCGCCCGCGCCCTGGCCGGCGCGGGCGGGGCGGCGGGGCATTCACGGGCGGCGGACCGCGCCGCCCCTCAACCGGCGTAGCCGAATGGTCGCGCTCCTCCTCTGCGGGATCGCCTTCGTGGCCTCGTACGTCGCCGGCCGCCGCTCGCTGGTGGCGGGGATCGGCGTGGTGCTGGCGGCGGGCTACTTCTACGGGATCATCCGGGCCAACGTCACCAGCACGCTGTCGCACTTCGTCTTCGACTCGGCGGTCGTCGGGCTGTACCTGACGCAGCTCACGAAGCCGTTCGCGCCGGAGGACCTGGCGCGCACGCGGCAGCTGCGCCACTGGGCGGTGCTGCTGATCGGCTGGCCGCTGCTGATGCTGCTGATCCCGCTGCAGGACCCCATGGTGCAGCTGGTGGGGCTGCGCGCCAACGTGTTCTTCGTCCCCTTCTTGCTGCTGGGGGCGCGGCTGCAGCGCGAGGACTTCCACCGCCTGGCGCACGTGCTGGCCCTGCTCAACCTGGTGGCGTTCGGCTTCGCGCTGGCGGAGTTCTTTCTCGGGCTGGAGTACTTCTACCCGCGCAACGACGTCACCGACATCATCTACCGGAGCAACGACATCCGCTCGGCGGGGTCGCTGCTGGGGGCGTTCCGCATCCCGGCGACGTTCCCCAACTCCAGCGTGTACGCCTCCACCATGGTGATCACGGTGCCGGTGCTGCTGGGCGCCTGGCTCCAGAACCGGACCCACCGCGAGCGGCTGCTGCTCAGCCTGGCGCTGTTCGGCACGGTGCTGGGGGTGTTCCTGTCGGCGTCGCGCACCAGCCTGCTGCTGCTGTTCGTGCTGCTGATGGCCACCATGATCAGCGGGCGGATGGGGGCGTTCGGGCGGGTGGCGTGGATCTTCATGCTGGTGGGGATCGGCTGGGTGGTGTCCATCAACGAGCGGCTGTTCCTGCGGCTGATGTCGCTGAGCCCGGACACCATCATCGAGCGGATCAGCTGGAGCATGAACCGCGGCGTGTTCGACTACGTCGCCAAGTACCCCATGGGGAACGGGCTGGGCGGCGGCGGCAACAGCATCCCGCACTTCCTCCTCCACCTGGTGCGGAACCCCATGCCGGTGGAGAACCAGTACGCCACCATCATGCTGGAGCAGGGGCTCCCCGGGCTGCTGGTGTGGCTGGCGTTCATCGTGTGGACGCTGACCCGCCCGCTTGGCCCGCGCACCGACCCCTGGCACTTCCCCCGGCTGCTGGCGCGGGTGGCCTGCGCGCTGTACCTGGCCACCGGCTTCATCGGCGTGGGATTGTTCACCGCCGTGCCCTTCAGCGCCATGCTGTTCATGTGGATGGCCTGGCTGAACGTGCAGCCGCGCCGCGAGGCCGAGGCGCCCGTGCCGCTGCGCGCCGCGCACCCGGCGGAGCCGCGCCTGGCGTACCGCCATGCATAGACGACCTTCCCGCGGCCCCGCGGCCGCTTCCAGGAACCGATGAAGCAGATCGTCAAGTCCACCCTCTCCCGGGTCGCGCCGGGGCTGTACACGGCGCTGGTCTCGCGCAGGGCGCGGGCGCACAGCCAGAAGCTGGAGCGCGAGTGGGGCTACACCGAGCTGGCGCACCGGGTGCGCCGCGAGTGCGGCCCCCGGGTGACCGCCGGGCCCTTCGCGGGGCTGGAGTTCACCCCGCGCACCTGGGACCGGCACATCTCGCCCAAGCTGTTCGGCTCGTACGAGGCGGCGCTGGGCCCGGTGTGGGACCATGTGCGCGCCACGCGCTACGCGGAGGTGCTGGACGTGGGGTGCGCGGACGGCTACTTCGCCGTGGGGCTCGCCCGGCTGATGCCGGACGTGCCGGTGCACGCCTTCGACACCGACGTGTGGGCGCGCAGGACGGTCAAGGAGATGGCCGACGCCAACGGCACGCGCAACCTGCAGGTGCACGGCGCGTGCAGCCCGGAGTGGCTGGCGGAGCACCTGCGCCCGCGCTCCTTCGTGCTCAGCGACTGCGAGGGGTACGAGGACGTGCTGCTCGCCCCGGACCGCGTCCCCGCGCTGCGCACCGCCGACCTGCTGGTGGAGCTGCACGAGGCGACCGCGCCCGGGGTGACTGAGAGGCTGAAGAGGCGCTTCGCGGCGACGCACGAGGTCACGCTGATCGAGGACCGCCCCCGCGCCCCGGAGGACTACCCGGCCTCGGCGTTCCTCCAGGGCGAGGACCGGCTGCGCGCCCTCAACGAGGTGAGGACGGACGGGCAGACCTGGCTCTTCCTGGTGGCGAGGCCGGCGTGAGCGCCCCCGCCATGATCCCCGGCGGGCCCCGGGTGCTGGTGGTGCCCTCGTCGTACTTCGCGCGCGACCGCACCGTGGGCGGGGGCGAGCGCTACGCCTTCGAGTACGCCCGCGCCCTGGCGCGCCTGACGCCCACCACGCTCGCCCTGTTCGACCTGGAGCCCCGCCGCGAAGTCGTGGACGGGCTGGAGGTGAGGACGTTCCGGGTCGGCAGCCTGGACGAGCGGCGCGGCTTTCCGCTGGGGCGCGAGGCGCGGCGCGAGATCGCGGAGTTCGACGTGCTGCACCCCATGATCTTTCCCACGCCGCTGGTGGACCAGCTGGTGGCGCTGGGGCGGCTGCGCGGGCAGACGGTGGTGCTCACCGACGTGGGCGGCGGCGTTCCCTGCTGGAGCACGCGGCTCCAGCGGCTGCACCCCCGCGCGAACCTCAACCGCCTCGCCGGCGGGCTGGCCCTGCTGTCCCGCCACTCGGCGGCGCAGTTCACCGGCTGGAAGCACCCGCGCACCATCCTGTACGGCGGCGCCTACGTGCCCGACGTCCCGGAGCAGGCCGCGGAGCCGCAGGGGTACGCGCTGTTCGTGGGCCGGCTCCTCCCGCACAAGGGGGTGCTCCAGCTGATCGAGGCGCTGGGGCCGGACACGCCGCTGCGGGTTCTCGGCCGGCCCTACGACCCGGAGTACTTCGGGAAGCTCCAGGGGGCCGCGGCGGGCAAGGACGTCACGTTCCTCACCGACGCGGACGACGCGGAACTGCGCCGTCAGTACCTGGGCGCCAGCGTGGTCCTGCAGCCCTCCATCCCGGTGCACGCCGGGATGAACGACACGGCGGAGCTGCTGGGGCTGGTGGCGCTGGAAGGGATGGCGCACGGCAAGCCGGTGATCGTCACGCGCACGGCCAGCCTGCCGGAGCTGGTGCGCGACGGCGTCACCGGCTTCATCGTTCCCCCCGGCGACGCGAAGGCGCTGCGCGACAAGGTGGAGCTGCTGGTGCGCGACCCGGAGCGGAGCCGCGCGATGGGCGCCGCGGCGCGCAAGCACGTGCGCTCGTGCTTCACCTGGGACGAGGTGGCCGGGCGGGGGATGGACTTCTACCGCAAGCTGCGGGGCGACGCGGCTCCCCTGACCGGCACGGCCGAGCGGTCGGCTTCCGCGGCGGCCTCGCCATGCGCGCCGCGTCCGGACTCGACCGCGGCGCGCGAGGGCGTCGCCGCGGCGGCCGCGGGGTAGCCGGCCCGCGCGGCGGCCGGACCGGCATGGCCGAGCTTCACATCGTCACGGCGGAGTACCCGCCCCAGCCGGGCGGCGTCAGCGACTACGTGCGCGGCGTGGCCGCCGGGCTGGCCGCCGCGGGCGAGCGGGTCCACGTCTGGTGCCCGCCCGCCGCCGAAGTTGCGTCCGAGGACGCGGGGGTGGAGGTGCACCGGGAGCTGGGGCGGATCTCGCGCGCCGACCTGCGGCGCATGGGCGCGCTGCTGGACGCCTTCCCGGCGCCGCGGCGGCTGCTGGTGCAGTGGGTGCCGCACGCGTACGGCTTCCGGGCCATGAACCTGGGCTTCTGCCTGTGGGTGCGGGAGCGCGCGGCCCGCGGCGACCGGGTGGAGATCATGGTCCACGAGCCGTTCCTGGCCTTCGGCGGGTCGGCGCGGCAGGGCGTGGTTGCGGCGGTGCACCGCGCCATGACCGTGGTGCTGCTGGGCGCGGCGGAGCGCGTCTGGGTATCCACGCCGGCCTGGGCGGAACGCTGGCGCAAGTACCGGCTGGGCCGCACGGTCCCCTTCGAGTGGACGCCGATCCCCAGCAACGTGCCGGTCGTCGAGGACGCGGACGGAGCCGCTGCGGTGCGCTCCCGCTACGCTCCCGCCGGTGGGCGGCTGATCGGGCACTTCGGCACGTACCGCGCGAACGTCACGGAGCTGCTGGAACCGATCCTGGTCGGAGCGCTGGAGGGCGGGCCTGGGCGCGCGGCGCTGCTGCTGGGCCGGGGCGGGGAGCGCTTCAGGGACGAGGTCGTCGGCCGACATCCCGCGCTCGCCGGCCGGGTCCATTCGCCGGGCGCGCTCTCTTCCGACGAGCTGTCGCGCCACCTGGCCGCCTGCGACCTGCTGGTGCAGCCGTACCCGGACGGCGTCAACGGCCGGCAGACCAGCCTGGCCGCCTGCCTGGAGCACGGCAGGGCCGTGGTGACCACGGAAGGGGCCAGCACGGAAGGGGTGTGGCGCGAGTCGGGCGCCGTCGCGATGGCCCGTGTCGGCGACGCGGAGGCTGCTGTCGGTCTGGTGGACCGGCTGCTCGCGGACGACGCGGAGCGCGCAAGGCTGGGCGCGGCGGCGGAGCGGCTGTACGACGAGCGCTTCCACCTGCGGCACACGATCGCGGCGCTGACCCGGGAGTCGTAGGAGTCGGCTCGTCGTGTGGCCGCCGACCGACAACAGCACCAATGCAAGGAGGCCCCGGCGTGATGACCGCCGGGGCCAGGCCCCCTCCCCAACCCCTCCCCCGCAAGCGGGAGAGGGGCTTTTCTCGTGCGTGAACCGGCGATGGGCTGCGTCGGCGAGGGCCCCCACCCGGCGGCCTGAGAGCCGCCACCCTCCCCCGTGCCGGGGGAGGGCTTCCCGACCCTCGGCATCG
>DASVQR010000062.1:0-14028 GCA_036389055.1 Longimicrobiaceae bacterium
TCTCCTCGTCGCCGGTGGCCTGGAAGACCCGGTCGTACACCAGCGCCAGCCCGGCCGCGCCGTGGCAGAGCCCGGCGTCCACCACCCCCGCCTCCGCCTCCGGGCGCCGCGCCGCGCTCCGCGCGATCCGCAGCGCCTCCCGCTCCCACGCCGCCTCGCCCGCGCCGCGCGCCGCCACCAGCAGCGCCGCCGCGATCCCCGGGTCGCCGTAGCACCACGCCGCGCGCGCGGGCGCCGCCTCCGCCCCGTCGGCGGCGCTGTAGGCGAAGCGCGAGGGCGACTCCGCCGGCAGCTCCTGCGCCAGCAGCCACTCCACCGCGCCCCGGAGGAGCGGGCGCGCCCGGTCGGCGGCCACGCCGGCGGCCACGGCCTGCCCCAGCACCGACACCACCCCGGGGACGCCGTGCGCCACGCCCAGGTTGAAGTGCCCGCGGGAAAAGGCGGGGCGCTGGTACTCGGGGAGCAGGTCCCAGGCGGTGTGCCAGGCGACGCCGCCCCCCGGAATCCGGACCGCCGTCTCCTCCAGCCGCGCCACGATCTCGGCGAGCAGCGCCGCCGCCGAGGGGCGCGGCAGCCGCTCCAGCGCGTACACGGCCAGCCCCACCGGCCCGGAGACCAGGTCGTAGTGGGTGGTCCACGGCGACTGCCCCACGTGGGTGAGCAGCGCGTCGTCGATCTCGGCGTTGAAGTCGTCCTCGGCGTCCGGGGCGCCGCCCTGCAGCAGCTCGGCGCTCCACGCCACCCCCGAGAAGCCCGAGTACAGCGAGGCGGGGAGCGGCACGGTGGCGAGCGCGTCGATCGCCGCGTCCAGGTGCCCCCCCGCGCGCTCGCCGTCGCCCGCGTCCGCGCGGGCCAGCCAGGCGTGCAGCAGCGCCACGCCGGCGTCGCCGCCGGCCAGCGCCGGGTCGCCGCCGTCCACCCCGCCGGGCGCGGGGAGCGCGTCCGCGATCTCCCGCGCCGTCTCCACCGCCCGCTCCGCCTCCGCGCCCTCCAGGATGGGGCGCCAGCCGCGCTCGCCGTGTCCGCTCATGTTCCGTGGTGCGTGGTCATGAAACCGCGGCGCGGCGGGACCGTGCCGGCACGGGCCCGCCGCGCCCTTCCATCCTCGCCGTCAGTACGTCTCCGTCCCGCAGGCGCAGGTGCAGACGTCGCCGCAGCTCGTCACCACCGCGACCACCTGGTCCGGGTTCGAGCGGGGCCGCGCCAGGGTGCGCAGGGTCTCGCGGGCGAGCACCAGCTTCTTCGCTTCCTTGGACTGGACGGGCATGCTGCCTCCTCGTGCTCAGGGGGGTCGGCTCAGTACGTCTCGGCGGGACAGGCGCAGGTGCAGGCCTCGCCGCAGCTGGTCTCGTCGGCGACGATGGTCTGGTCCACCATCGTGCGCGGGCGGGTCAGCGCGCGCACGGTCTCGCGGCCCAGGACCAGCTTGCGGTCGGTCTTGCGGGTGGAGATGGGCGGCATGGCGGCTCTCCGGATGAGGGGTGAGGGCGAGTCCGGGTCAGAACGTCTTGATGTCGGCGTTCTGGTCGATGGTCGCGCAGCCGCACTCCTGGCCGCAGCTGGTGACGACGAACCCGGCGGGCGCGGCGGCCGGACCGTCGGCCAGGGTGCGCAGGGTCTCGCGGCCGAGGGCGAGCCGGCGGAGCGTCTTCTTGCTGCTGATCGGCGACATGGCGCTGGCTCCTGCTGGGGGTGGAAGTCGGGTGAACGGGCCGAGTCAGTACGTCTGCATCTGGTCGGGGCAGCCGCACTGCTCCCCGCAGCTGGAGTGCTCGCCGAGCGTCGCATCGGCCTGCGTGCGCGGGCGGGTCAGCGCGCGCACGGTCTCGCGGCCAAGGACGAGCTTGCGGTCGGTCCGGCCGGTGGGGCTCTTCGGCATCGCGGCGTCTCCGTGAACGTGTGTGTGCGGAAGATCAGCGCGCCTGCATGAAGCCGGTGCAGCCGCAGTCCACGCCGCAGCTGGTCGCGCGGCCGTCGAGCGTCGCCTCGGCCAGCGTGTTGCCGCGCGGACCGGTGAGCGCGCGCACGGTCTCGCGGCCCAGGACGAGCTTGCGGAGCTTGGGGGTGAAGACGGGGCTCATTGGATTCCTCCGGGACGTGGGGCGGGCGGCGGGGGCGCCGCCCGCGGGGGTCACTGCGTCTGCGTGTCGCAGGCGCAGGAGCAGGCCTCGCCGCAGCTGGTGTCGATGCCGACGACGGTGTCGGAGATGGTGGTCCGCGCGGCAAGCGTGCGGACGGTCTCGCGGCTGAGGACCAGCTTGCGGGGCCGGGGCGTGCGCATGGGGGACATCGCTCTCTCTCCCGTCGGGTGGCGGGTGCAGGAGGCGCGGCGCCCGGTCCGCCGGGCGCCGCCGGGCCTCAGAACGAGGTGATCGGGTTGCCGTTCTGGTCGATGGTCTCGCCGCAGCAGGCGACGCGCTCGCTGGTCTGCGGACCGAACTTGACGGCGCCCTGCTCCTCCAGGCTGCGGAGGGTCTCGCGGCTCAGGGCGAGCCGGCGGGTCTGGCGTGCGGGCTTGGGCGACATGGCTGCTCCTCGGTCGGGTTGGGTGGAGGTCAGGCGGACGGCGCGACGGTGTCCGCGATGGACGGGCAGCAGGCCTGGGTCTCGCTGGTGTGCGGGCCGAACCTGACCGCCGCCAGGTCCTGGAGGTCGCGGATGGTCTCGCGGTTCAGGACCAGCCTGCGGGGCTTCGGTGCGTTCCTTGGCGACATGCACGACTCCCGGGTGGGGGTGGGCGTCCGTCCGCGGCGGGCGCTTCCCGCCGCGGCGGCGCGGGCGGGGCCCCGGGCATTCCCGGGTCCCCGGCTGCGGCTTTCGGTCTGCTTCCGAAGATAGCGACGGCCCCGCGAAGCGACAACACCTGTCGTGAAACGGATGCAGACCGCCCGGGGGACGCCGCGGCTACCCCTGCGGCCTGCGCGCGGGCCGCCGGCCGCGCCCCTCGCGCGCCCGCGCCACGATGCGCTCGTCCTCCGCCTCCGGCGCCCGCTCCGCCTCCACGCGGGCCGCGAGGGCGGCCACGGTGGGCGTCTCGAACAGCACGCGCAGCGGCAATTCCGCGCCCAGCGCCTCGCGGACACGCGTGACCACCTGCGTGGCCAGCAGCGAGTGCCCGCCCAGGTCGAAGAAGCGGTCGTGGACCCCCACCCGCTCCACCCGCAGCACCTCCCGCCAGATGGCGGCGATGCGCTCCTCCGCGGGGGTGCGCGGCGCCACGAACGCCTCGGCGTCCCCGGCGGCGGCGTCCGGCGCCGGCAGGGCGCGCCGGTCCAGCTTGCCGCGCGGGGTGAGCGGCAGCTCGTCCAGCAGCACCACCGCGGAGGGGACCAGGTGCTCCGGGAGCGAGCCGGCGAGCGCCGCGCGCAGCCCGGCGCCGACCAGCCCCGCGTCCGGGTCCGGCACGGCGTACGCCACCAGCCGCCGGTCGCCCGGCGCGTCCTCGCGCACCACGGCGGCGGCCCGGCGCACCCCGGGGAGGCGCGCCAGCGCCGCCTCCACCTCGCCCGGCTCCACGCGGAAGCCGCGCACCTTGGCCTGCCGGTCCAGCCGCCCCAGGAACTCCAGCGTCCCGTCGGCGCGCCACCTCGCCCGGTCGCCCGAGCGGTACAGCCGCGCCCCCGGCTCGCCGAAGGGATCCGGGACGAACCGCTCGGCCGTGAGCTCCGGCCGCCCCAGGTACCCCCGCGCCACCGCCGGCCCGCCCACGCACAGCTCGCCCGGCGCGCCGGCCGGCACCGGGGCCAGCGAGGCGTCCAGCACGTGCACCCGACGGTCCCCCACCGGCCGCCCGATGGGGAGCACGCCGCCCTCCCAGCCGGGCGGCACCACGTGGCACGCCGAGAACACCGTGCACTCCGAGGGCCCGTAGCCGTTCACCAGCCGCAGCCCCGGGTACAGCTCCAGCGCGCGCCGCACGTGCCCCGGCGACAGCGCCTCGCCCCCCACCAGGAGCTGCCTCACCCCCGCCAGCGCCCCCGGGAAGGAGTCCACCACCAGGTCGAAGTACGCCGAGGTGAGCCAGAGCGTGTCCACCCCGTGCTCGCGGAGCTGGCGGGCCAGCTCCTCCGGCTCCCCGCCGCGCCCGGGCTGGAGCACGCACGTCCCCCCCGTCAGCAGCGCCGTCCACAGCTCCAGCGTCAGCGCGTCCCACGACACCGAGGAGTGCTGGAGGATGGTCTGCTCCCCGTCGAAGCGCGCGTAGTCCGCCCCCCGGAAGAAGCCGGGGATCGCCCGGTGCGGGATCCCGGCGCCCTTGGGCTCGCCGGTGGAGCCGGAGGTGTAGACGACGCAGGCGAGGGAATCGGGGGACAGGGAACAGGGAACAGGGAACAGGGAACAGCCTGCAACGGCAACGGCAGCCTGGTCCTCGGCTCCGCCGTTCTCTTCCGCCGCCACCACCTGCCCTTCGAACGAGGCGAAGCGATGCCGCAGCTCCTCGTCCGTCACCAGCACGCGCGCGCCGGCGTCGGCGAGCATGAAGGCGAGGCGCTCCTCCGGGTACTCCGGGTCCAGCACGACGTAGGCGCCGCCGGCCTTGAGCACGGCGAGCAGCGCCGCGACCATTGCGGGCGAGCGCCCGACGCAGACGCCCACGCGCGCGTCGGGGCCCACGCCCGCCTCGTGCAGCCGGGCGGCGAGCGCGTCGGAGCGGCGGTCCAGCTCGGCGTAGGCCACGCGCTCCCCGCCGAAGACCAGCGCCGCCTTGTCCGGGACGCGGCGGGCCTGCTCGGCGAACAGCTCGTGCACGCAGCGGGCGGGCGCCTCCGGCGCGCCGGACACGCTCCACTCCGCCAGCCGCTCGTGCTCGCCCGGGGCGAGGAGCGGCAGGTCGGCGACGGGCAGGTCGGGGGCGGCGGCCACGGCCTCCAGCACGATCCCCAGCTCCGCCCCCATCCGCTCGGCCGTCGCCCGGTCGAACAGGTCGGTGTTGTACTCCAGCACCCCGGCCAGCCCGTCCTTCGTCTCCACCAGCACCAGCGACAGGTCGTACTTTGCCGTGCGGCCCTCCCCGCCCCACCCGCTCCACTCCAGCCCGGGCGAGCGCATGGCGTCGCCGGGGGCGTTCTGGAGCGCGAAGACCACCTGGAAGAGCGGCGGACGGCTGGGGTCGCGCTCCGGCTTCAGCTCCTCCACGATCTTCTCGAAGGGGAGGTCCTGGTGCGCGAAGGCGCCGAACGCCGCCTCGCGCACCCGCCGCACCAGCTCGCGGAAGCCCGGCCGGCCGGACAGGTCGGCGCGGATCGCCAGGGTGTTGACGAAGAAGCCGATCAGCCCCTCGATCTCCCGGCGGTTGCGGCCGGCCACCGGCGTGCCCACCACCACGTCGTCCTGGCCCGACCAGCGCGCCAGCAGGAGCTGCCACGCGGCCATCAGCACCATGAACGGCGTGGCGCGCTCGCGCTCGCCCAGGGCGCGCAGCCGGTCGGCGAGGGCGCGCGGGAAGCGCAGCTCGTGCGTCGCGCCGGCGAAGGTCTGCACCGGGGGGCGCGGGCGGTCGCCGGGGAGGTCCAGGACCGGCGCGTCCCGGAGCGCGTCGCGCCAGAAGGCGACCTGCCGCTCCAGCGCCTCACCCGACAGCTGCTCCCGCTGCCACACGGCGAAGTCCGCGTACTGGATCTCCGGCTCGGGGAGCGGCGAGGGGAGCCCCGCGGCGAACGCCTCGTACAGGGTGCGCAGCTCGCGGTTGAACACCCCCATGCTCCACCCGTCGCTGACGATGTGGTGCATCCCGAAGGTGAACACGTGCTCCTCGGGCCCGAAGCTCACCAGCTCCGCCCGGAGCAGCGGTCCCTCCGCCAGGTCGAAGCGCGTCTCCGCCATCTCCGCCACGCGCCGGTCGGCCTCCGCCTCCTGCTCCACCCGCGGCGCCCCTGCGACGTCGCGCACCGGGAGCGGCGCGGGGCGCCAGGGGAGCACCACCTGCACCGGCTCGCCGCCGCGCACCCGGAACACGGTGCGCAGCGACTCGTGCCGCCGCCGCACCTCGTCCAGCGCCCTCCCCAGCGCCGCGGCGTCCAGCCGGCCGCGCAGGTGGTAGGCGCCGGTGATGTTGTACGCGGTGCTCCCCGGCTCCATCTGGTCCACGAACCAGAGGCGCTGCTGCGCGAAGGAGAGCGGGAAGGCGAAGGTGTCCTCCTCGTCGTCCGCGTCCGGGGCGGCCGCCGCGGCGAGCGGCGCCGCGGGGGCGGCCGGCCCGGCCGCCTCCACCCGGCGCGCGAACGCCTCCAGGGTGGAGGCCGCGAACAGGTCGCGCAGCTGCAGCTCGGCGTCCAGCCGGCCGCGGACGCGCGAGATCACCTGCGTCGCCATGAGCGAGTGCCCGCCCAGCGCGAAGAAGTCGTCGTGCGCGCCCACCCGGTCGCGGCGCAGCACCTCCGCCCAGATCTCCGCCAGCGCCTCCTCCGTGGGGCCGCGGGGCGCCACGTACTCGCGCGCGCCGGCGCCCACCGCCTCCGGCGCGGGGAGCGCGGCGCGGTCCAGCTTGCCGTTGGGGGTCAGGGGGAGCGCCTCCAGCGCCACGAACGCCGAGGGGACCATGTAGTCGGGGAGCGACTCCCGGAGCCGGTCGCGCAGCCCGGCCTCGTCCAGCCCGGCGCCCGCGGCGAGGACCACGTACCCCACCAGCCGCCGCTCGCCGGCCACGTCCTCGCGGGCGACGACCACGGCCTCGCGGACGCCGGGGAGCGCGCGGAGCGCCGCCTCCACCTCGCCCGGCTCGATCCGGTAGCCGCGCACCTTGACCTGCTGGTCGGTCCGGCCCAGGAACTCCAGCGTGCCGTCCTGCCGCCAGCGGGCGCGGTCGCCCGTGCGGTACATGCGCGCGCCCGCCGCGCCCGCGGCCGGGTCGGGGAGGAAGCGCTCGGCCGTGAGGTCCGCCCGGCCGTGGTAGCCGCGCGCCACGCCCGCCCCGGCCAGGTACAGCTCGCCGGGGACGCCGACGGGGACCGGGACCAGGCGCCGGTCCAGCACGTACGCCCGCGTGTTCGCCAGCGGCCCGCCCAGCGGCACGACGGGCTCCGACCGCTCGACCCGGTGGGCCGTGGCCCAGACGGTGGCCTCCGTGGGGCCGTACAGGTTCCACACCTCGGCGCAGCGCTCGCGGAGCCGGTCCGCGAGCTCGCCGGGGAGCGCCTCGCCGCCGCTGAGCACGCGCAGCCCGGGCCGTCCCTCCCACCCGGCCAGGAGGAGCATGCTCCAGGTGGCCGGGGTCGCCTGCATCACCGTGGCGCCGGAAGCGGCGAGGAGGGCGGAGAGCGCCGCGGGGTCCGCCGCCGTGGCCCGGTCCGCGAGCACCACCCGCGCGCCGCGCGCCAGCGGCGCGAACAGTTCCAGCACCGAGATGTCGAAGGCCAGCGTGGTCACCGCCAGGAGCGTGTCGTCCGGCGAGATGCCGGGCCGCTCCAGCACGGCGCCCAGGAAGCCGGCCGCCGCGGCGTGGGTCACCACCACGCCCTTGGGGCGGCCCGTGGAGCCCGAGGTGTAGATCAGGTACGCGGCGTTCCCCGGGTGCACGGCGGGCGGGGCGTCGTCCTCCGCCGCGGCGTCGATCCGGGCGCGGTCCGCGTCCAGCCGCACGATCCCGGCCCCGTGGCCGGCGGGGAGGGCCTCGGCCAGCGAGGCCTGGGTGAGCACCACGCGGGCCCCGGAGTCCTCCAGGGCGAACGCGATGCGCTCCCGCGGGTGCGCCGGGTCCAGCGGGACGTACGCCCCGCCGGCCCGCAGCACGCCCAGCAGCGCCGCCACCATCGCCGGGGTGCGCTCCAGCAGGATCCCCACGCGCGTCTCGGGGCCGACGCCGGCCGAGCGGAGGAAGCGGGCGATGCGGCGCGACTCCGCGTCCAGCTCGGCGTAGGTGGCGCTCGCCTCCCCCGCGACCAGCGCCGTCGCGCCGGGGGTGCGGCGCGCCTGCGCCTCCACCAGCTCGTGGAGGCAGCGGTCGGCCGGAGGGAGGGACGCGGCCGCGGGGGCGCCCAGGGCCTCCACCTCGCGCAGCTCCCCGGGGGACGCCAGCGGCAGGTCCCAGATGCAGGCGTCCGGCTCCGCCGCGGCGGCGGCCAGCAGGGTGACCAGGTGGCCGGCGAGGCGCTCGGCCGTGGCCGTGTCGAACAGGTCGGTGGCGTACTCCAGGATGGCCGAGAGGACGCCGCCCAGCTCCACCATCCCCAGCAGCAGGTCGAACTTGGCGGCGCCGGTGTCCTGCAGGGCGATGCCGCTCTCCGGGTCGAACGAGGCGAAGGTCACCTCGCCCAGGTCGGAGCCGGGCATGGGCGCGTTCTGCACGACGAAGGCGTGCAAAAAGAACAACGCCTGGAAGAGCGGGTGCCGGCTAAGGTCACGCGGGGGGCGCAGCTCCTCCACCACCCGCTCGAAGGGGAGGTCCTGGTGCGCGTCCGCGTCCAGCAGCACGCCGCGCACCCGCCGCATGAACTCCCGGTAGCTGGGGTCGCCCGACAGGTCCATCCGCAGCGCCGCGGTGTTGACGAAGTAGCCGATCAGCCGCTCCGTCTCCGCGCGGTTGCGGTTGCCGATCAGCGTCCCCACGGCGAAGTCCTCCTGCCCCGCGTACCGGGCCAGGACCACCGCCCACGCGGCGGTGATCGCCATGTTCAGGGTGACGCCCTCGCGCCGGCACAGCTCGCGCAGCGGGCCGACGACCTCCTCCGGCACCAGGAAGCGGTGGAAGGCGCCGCGGTGGCTCTCCACCGGGGGGCGGGGCCGGTCGGTGGGCATCTCCAGGTTGGGGACGCCGGCCAGGTGCCCGTGCCAGTAGTCCACCTGGCGCCTGAGCGTTTCCCCGGTCAGGTACTCGCGCTGCCAGGCCGCGTAGTCGGCGTACTGGATGGGGAGCTCGGGGAGCGGCGACGGCAGGCCCGCGGCGAAGGCCTTGTAGATGACCTCCAGCTCGTGGGAGAGCGCCCCCATGCTCCACCCGTCGGTGACGATGTGGTGCTTGATGGTGTGGAAGGCGTGCCGCGTGGGCGACAGCCGGTACAGCCGCACGCGGAAGAGCGGCCCCGTCGTCAGGTCGAAGGGGCGCGCCCCTTCCTCGCGGGTGCGGCGGCGCACGTACGCGTCGCGCTCCGCCTCCGGCATCTCCGGGATCTCCTCCAGCTCCACCCGGAAGTCGTCGGGGTCCAGCAGCCTCTGCACCGGCTCCCCGTCCACCTGCGGGTACACGGTGCGCAGCGCCTCGTGCCGGCGCAGGATCTCGCGGACGGCGCGCTCCAGCACGTCCACGTCCAGCGGCCCGTCCAGGTACGACACGGCGGCGAGGTTGTAGACGGCGCTCCCCGGGAGCAGCTGGTCCAGAACCCAGAGCCGCTCCTGCGCGAACGACAGGGGCGGCGGCCCGGTGAACTGGCGGCGGGCGATGACGTCGCGGGGCTTCGCCGCCCCCGCCGTCTGCCCCCGGAGGCGCTTCTCCAGCAGTGCGCGCTTGGCGTCGGAAAGCGCCGTGCCCCCGGACCGACCGTCTGACTTCTGCATGCTGCGTCTCGTCCCCGCGTGAAAGCTGCCGGTTCCTGACCGAAAAAGAACCCCCTCACCCCGGCGCTGCGCGCCACACCTCTCCCACGAGGGGACAGGGGACAGGTTACAGGGGACAGCCTGCAACGGCGGACCCCCACCCCCGGCCCCTCCCCCGCAAGCGAGGGAGGGGAGAACTGCAACTGCGGCCCCCACCCGGCGGCCTGAGAGCCGCCACCCTCCCCCGTTCCGGGGGAGGGCTTCCTGTCGTTCGCAGTTCCGTGGTATCCCCCAAACTCTGTTCGGAGGGAGACTCGCCGGCAGTTTGGCGAGGCTCACTCCGGCGGAGGGAAACCCGCAGCAGTACCGCGGGGTTCCCGGAGCCCGCGCAGGAGACGGACGGCAGTATCGTCCGGCTCCGGAGCGGCCCCGCCTCGGCTGCCAGACCCGATCAGACCTCGATCTTGACGTCCACGTAGTCCGGGAACGGCTGGATCCCCTCCAGGTCGTGCTCCAGCAGCAGCAGCCCGTCCGTCTCGCCCACCTCGCGGAAGCCGCCGAACTTGTAGGTGACGTACATCATCCGGTTGCGCCCGTTGTGCTTGAACTCGGCGCGGAACCTGACCCCGGCGTCGCGGGCCAGCGTCATGATGTAGTTCATCATGATGGTGCCCACCCCGCGCGACATCACCCGGCACGACATCAGCAGCAGCTTGAGCGTCCACGCCTCCGCCGTCTTTTCCACCAGCGCCAGCCCGATCTTGCCGTAGGTGCCGTACTTGTCCTCCAGCGACGCCACCAGCAGCAGGTGGTCCGGCGACTGCCGCAGCGCGTTCAGCTCGTCGTACGAGTAGGTGTAGCCGGTGGTGTTGAGCTGGTTGGTGCGGACGGTGAGCTCCTCGGCGCGCTGCAGGTCGTCCTCCTCGCAGCGGGCGATGGTGAACCGCATCCCCAGCGTCGCCAGGAAGTCGTCCGTGGGCCCCACGAACTCCGCCTCGGCCTGGTTCCGCTCGATGTCCGCCATGTACATGCGGCGGCGGATCTTGGAGTCGTCCGTGATGAACTCGGGGTTCATCTCCGGCATGTCCAGCAGCGCGTCCAGCTCCGCGGTGTCGATGCACAGCACCTGCGGGTGGGTGTGGGCCACCTCCTCGCGCTCGAACGGCTGGTCGTCCACGAAGGCCACCGCGTCCATGCCGATGTTGATGGACGCGCGGATCTGCTCGATGGAGCTGGCCTTGGAGTTCCAGTTGATCTGCGGGTACAGGAAGTACTCGTCCAGCCCCAGCTCCCGCAGCTTCGCCATGGCCGCGCCGTGATCGTTCTTGCTGGCCACCGACTGGAGGATGCCGCGCTCGTCCAGCTCGCGCATGATCCCCGGCACCTGGGACTTGAGGACCACGTTGGGGTCCTCCAGCAGGACGCCGTCCCACACGGTGTTGTCCAGGTCCCAGACGACCACCTTGACCTTCTTTGCCTTGCGGCGGTCCGCGGCGGGCGGCGCCGCCACCGCCGATCCGGCGGGGAGGGTCGCCGCGGGCGACTCGGTCTGGCTCATGGGGGCTCTCCGGTTCCGGTGCGTGTATGTGAGGTCAGCGGGCCGACGCGTCGAACCGCCTGTATTCGTTCTGCGCGATGGTGAGCTGCTGGATCTGCGTGCTCCCCTCGATGATCTCCATCACCCGCGAGTCGCGGAGCAGGCGCTCCACCGGGTACGCCTCGCTGCACCCGTTCGCGCCGTGGATCTGCACGGCGTCCAGCGCCGCCCGCGTCGCCGCGGTGGAGGCGAAGTACTTGGCCGCGAAGATCTCCTCGGCCGCCGTGGGGTCGCCGGCGTCGCGCAGCTCCGCCGCGTGGCGGCAGAGCAGGCGCGCGGCGCGCAGGTCGGTGGCCATGTTGGTGATCATGCGCTGCACCAGCTGGTGCTCGCGGATGGGCGCGCCGAACTGCGAGCGCTCGCTGGCGTAGGCGAGCGACGCGTCCAGGCAGGCCTGCACGATCCCCACGCACCCGGCGCCCACGCTCAGCCGCCCCACCTCCAGCACCGCGAGCGCCACCGCGATCCCGAAGCCGGGCCCCGCCACGCGGTTCTCCTTCGGAACGAGCGCCCCGTCGAAGTGCAATTCCGCCAGCATGGAGGCGCGCGTCCCGGTGATCCCGCCCAGCGGCGCCACCGTGAGCCCCGGCGTGTCCCGCTCCACCAGGAACGCCACCGGCTTCCCCTCGGCCTTCGCGAAGACCAGGAACAGGTCGGCGACCTGGCCGTACGTCGTCCACTTCTTGCGCCCGTGCAGCCGGTAGCCGTCGCCCTCGGGAACGGCCTCCGTCTCGATGGCGCCCGCGTCGCTCCCCACGCCCGGCTCGCTCAGCCCGAACGCGCCGATGACTTCGCCGCGAGCCAGCGGCCCCAGCCAGCGCTCCTTCTGGGCGCGGCTCCCCCAGCGCAGCACGGCGAAGCTGGCCATGCTGTGCACGGTGAGCAGCGAGCGGATGGACGAGCACCCGCGCCCCAGCTCCTCGTTGAGCAGCGCGAAGGTCGCCCAGTCCGCCCCCGCGCCGCCCTGCTCGCGCGGGACGATGGCGCCCAGGAAGCCGGCCTCCGCCACCTTGCGGATGACTTCCGGGGGCGTGGCCGCGGCGCGGTCCCACTCCCCGGCGAAGGGCGCGACCTCGCGGTCCACCCAGGCGCGGAGCGAGGCGCGCGTCCAGCCCGCCGCGCCGGGCTCCGGCGGGCCGGCGGGGATCACGATTCCCGGGGCGCCGGCCGGGGCGCTCACGCCGCGGGGGCGGCGGTCTTCCGCTCGACCAGCGCCGCGATGGCGTTCACCGACCGGAAGTTGTCGATCTCCAGGTCCTCGTTCTCCACCGCCACGCCGAACGCGGTCTCCACGAACTGCACCAGCTGCATGGCGAACATGGAGTTCACGAAGCCGCTCGCGAAGATGTCCTCGTCGTCCGTCAGCTCGTGCCCGCGGACGTGCTTGCCGATGAACTCGCGGATCTTCGCCTTGTTGTCAGCCATAACGGTCCTGTTTTGAGTTGATGGTCGTTGGTGGATTCGGGCGTGCCCCCGGCTGCGCCGGGGTCGGGCTTCGGCTCCGTAGCAGACGAAACGACCGTCTGCAACGGAGTCGAGCCCCCGCAAACCGCCGCGGGGTCTCGCCCCTTCGGGCCGAAATCCCTCACGCGGGATCTCGCCGGCGTCCGCTGTTCAGCGTACTGCGTACTCCGTACTGCCGTCCACTTTCGCACTCCCGCACTTTCGCACTTCGTCTACACCGAGTAGTCGAAGAAGCCCTTGCCGCTCTTCCGTCCGTGCAGCCCCGCGTCCACCATCCTGCGCAGCAGCGGGCAGGGGCGGAACTTGGAGTCGTTGTAGCTCTCGTAGAGAACTTCCAGCGAGTACAGGATGGTGTCCAGCCCGATCAGGTCGCCGGTGGCGAGCGGGCCCATCTTGTGGCCGAAGCAGGTCACGAAGATGCGGTCCACGTCCTCCGCGCTGGCGACCCCGTCCATCACCTCCCAGGCGGCCTCGTTGATGGTGATCATCAGCACCCGGTTGGAGACGAAGCCCGGGTAGTCGTTCACCACGATCCCCTCCTTGCCCATCTGGGCCAGGAGCTGGAGCGCGGTGTCGATGGTCTCCTGGGTGGTGAAGGTGCCGCGGATGGTCTCCACCACCGGCTTGAGCGGAACCGGGTTCATGAAGTGCATCCCCAGCACCCGGTCCGGCCGCCCGGTCCACGAGCCGATGCGCGTGATGCTGATGCACGAGGTGTTGGCCGCGAACACCGCGTGAGGCGGGCAGACCTCGTCGATCACCGGGTAGATGGTCTTCTTGATCGCTTCCTTCTCCGTGGCGTTCTCCACCACGAAGTCGCACTCCGAGAAGGGCGCGTAGTCCGTGGTGAAGGTGATGCGCTCCATCACCTCCGGGAGCGAGGGGCCGCCCTTCTGGCGGGCCATCATCCCGTGGAAGCGCACGCCGCGCTCGATCTCGCGCCGGGCCTTGCCCAGGATCTGCTCGTCCAGGTCCAGCAGCACGGCGCGGTGCCCGGTCTGGGCCAGGTTCTGCGCCACGCCCACCCCCATCACCCCCGCGCCGACCACGCCGACGGTGGCGAGCTTTCTCGGGGTGCTCGTCGTGTCCTCTTGTGTGCCGCTCATCGTCGTCGTGTCGGGCTCTGCGAGGGTCGTGTTCATCGGGTCAGCCGGTTCGGGTAAGGTCTGGAAATATACGGCGGAAAAGCTTCGGGACAACCACCGGGATACGCCGGGATACACCGGGCTTCGGGCGTGCCCCCGGCTACGCCGGGGTCGGGCTGCGGCTCCGTAGCAGACGATACGACCGTCTGCAACGGAGGCGAGCCCGCACGATACTGCTGTGCGGTCTCGCCGCTTCGCGCTCGCATCCCTCACGCGGGGCTCACGCTGGCGTCCGCCGGGAGGCCCCCACCCGGCTCGCTTAGGCTCGCCACCCTCCCCCGTTCCGGGGGAGGGGCATCTCCACGCTGCGATCCCCACCGTCACCGTGTCGTGCTCCCCCTCTCCCCTTGTGGG
>DASVQR010000063.1:0-40830 GCA_036389055.1 Longimicrobiaceae bacterium
GGGCGACGCGTAGAGTCTCCTCCGGGATGGGCGGGATGGGCATCGGCTTCAGCGACATGGAACCCCTCGCGGCTAGGGAGCTTGGATCAGGGGATTTCCCTCGCCTGCGAACCGTGGGCCAATTCGCCGACAGTATCAAACGACCGTCTGCAACGCAGCCGAGCCCCCGCGGAAACTGCCCCGCGGGGTCTCGGCCCTCCGGGCGCGCATCCCTCACGCAACTGCCTGCCTGACCGCTGGATCCAGCAGTTGCCCCCTCTCCCGGAATTGGGAGAGGGTGGCGGCTCTAAGGCCGCCGGGTGAGGGCCCTCCGGGCGCGCATCCCTCACGCGACCGGCGGTGTGCCTCGTTCTCCGGCGGTCACCAGGTGGCGACGTCGAGGATCGCTTGGGCGAACTCCCGCGGGGCTTCCTGGGGGAGGGCGTGGCCGGCGCCGCGGACCAGACGGTGCTCGTAGCGGCCGGTGAACTTGGCGGCGTAGGAGGCGGGGGCGGGGTGGGGGGCGCCGTTGGCGTCGCCTTCCAGGGTGATGGTCGGCACGCCGATCGTCGGGAAGCGGGCGAGGCGCTGCTCCAGGGCGTCGTGGCGGGGATCGCCCTCGGCGAGGCCCAGGCGCCAGCGGTAGTTGTGGACCACGATGGCCACGTGGTCCGGGTTTGCGAAGGAGGCGGCGGTGCGCGCGTAGGTGGCGTCGTCGAAGCGCCACTCCGGGGAGGCCAGGCGCCAGACGAGGCGGTTGAAGTCGAGGAGGTTCTTTTCGTAGCCCAGGCGGCCGCGCTCCGTGGCGAAGTAGTACTGGTACCACCACTGGTATTCGGCCGCGGGGGGCAGGGGCATCCGGTTGGCCTCGCGGCTGCCGATCAGGTAGCCGCTCACGGACACCAGCGCCCGGCAGCGCTCCGGCCACAGCGCCGCCACGATGCAGGCCGTGCGCGCCCCCCAGTCGAAGCCCCCCACCACCGCCCGCTCGATCCCCAGCGCGTCCAGCAGGGCGACGGCGTCCACGGCGAGCGCCGCCTGCTGGCCGTTGCGCGGCGCGGCGTCCGACAGGAAGCGCGTGGCGCCGTAGCCGCGCAGGTACGGCACGATCACGCGGTGGCCCCGGGCCGCGAGCAGCGGGGCGGCGTCGGCGAAGCCGTGGATGTCGTAGGGCCAGCCGTGCAGCAGGAGCACCGGGGGGCCGCCGGGGGGGCCGGCCTCCGCGTACGCCACGCGCAGCTGGCCGGCGTCCACCTGCTTCAGCGGGCCCCAGCCCGCCTGCGGGGCGGCGGGCGGGGCGCCGGCCTGCGCCGCGGCGCGGCCGGGCACGCCGAGCCGCCCGGCGGCGAGGGCCGCGGCCACGGCGCGGAGGAAGCGGCGGCGGTCCTGGGGGGGGTGCCCGGGCATCGGAGGTCCTCGGTGGGGGTTCGGCGGCCCGGCGGGCGGGCGTCAGCCGTCCGGGGTGGAGCGGCCGTCCAGCCTGGCGGCCATCCTGACCAGGTCGGCCACGGAGTCGGCCTTCATCTTCCGCATCACCTTGCCGCGGTGCGCCTTGACGGTGATCACGCTGATCCCCAGCCTGCGGCCGATCTGCTTGTTGGACAGGCCGGCCACGACCAGCTCCATGACCTCGCGCTCCCGCGGGGTGAGGGAGGCGTGGCACGCGCGGACCGCCTGCCGCTCCTCGTCCCGTCCGCGCGCGGCGCGGCTGCGCTCGATGGCGCTCCGCACCGCGCCCAGCAGCGCGTCGTCGTCGAGCGGCTTGGTGAGGAACTCCACGGCGCCCGCCTTCATCGCCCGCACCGTCGTGGGGATGTCGCCGTAGCCGGTGATGAAGATGATGGGCAGGTCCGCCCGGTCCCCGGCGATGCGCTTCTGCAGCTCCAGGCCGTTGAGGTCGGGGAGCGACACGTCCAGCACCAGGCAGCCGGGGACGTCGGCGCGGCGGCGCGTCAGGAACTCGCGCGCGGACGCGTACGTCTCCGGCTGCCACCCCGCGAAGCGGATCAGCGACTCCAGCGACTCGCGGACCGACACGTCGTCGTCGACGATGAACACCATGGGCGTGGCGGACGGCATCGCGGGGCTCACCTCCTCCCGACCGCGGCCCGGACCGCGCCCAGCAGCGAGTCCTCGCTGAACGGCTTGAACAGGCAGTCCACCGCGCCCGACTCCAGCGCGCGGGAGCGGACCGCCTCGTCCCGGTGGGCGGTGATGAACACGATGGGCGGCGCCTCCCGGCGGCGCCCCAGCTCACTCTGCAGCTCGGGCCCCGACATCCCCGGCATGGCGATGTCCAGGATCAGGCAGCGGGTCCGGCCGGCGGCCCCGGAGGCGAGGAACTCCTCCGCCGACGAGAACGCCTCGGCCGCGTATCCCAGCTCCCTCAGCAGGTCGGGGAGCGACTCGCGCACGGACTCGTCGTCGTCGACCACCGAAACGAGCAGGGTTGTGGCCATCTCGCACCGCGGCATACGGGTTCGGCTCTCCTCCGGTTCGGGCCTCCCTGACGATGCGCCGCGCGCGCCCGCGGGTCCATTGTACCTAGGTGTCGGTGGGGGTGCGCACGGATCCGGCCGCCTCGTCCGCGCCGGCCTCCGCGCGGCAGGGGAGGGAAAAGGCGAAGGCGGCCCCCGGCCCGGGGTTGGGCTCCGCCCACAGGCGGCCCCCGTGCATCTCCACGATGGAGCGGCTCACCGACAGCCCGATCCCCATCCCCCCGCTCTTGGTGGTGTAGAACGCGTCGAACAGCTTGTCCGCGCTCCCGGGGTCGATCCCCACGCCGGTGTCCCGCACCGTCACCCGCACCCGGCCGCCCGGCTCCAGCTCGCTGCGGACCAGCAGCTGCCGCGGGCGGTCCTCCACCGTGGCCATGGCGTCCGAGGCGTTGCGGAGCAGGTTGAGCACGACCTGCTGCAGCTGCACGCGGTCGCCGGTGACGGGCGGCAGCCCCTCCGCGAGCTCGGGCTGCAGGACGACGCGGTCGGCCTGCAGCTCGCCCAGCGACAGCGCGACCACCTCCCGCACGGCCTCGTTCAGGTCCAGCGGCTCCAGCGCCAGCTCCTCCCGGCTGAACAGCGCGCGCAGCCGCGTGATCACGTCCGAGGCGCGGTGCCCGTCGCGGATGGTGCGCCGGGCGGTCTCGCGGGCGCCGTCCACGTTGGGCGGGTCGGCGTCCAGCATCCGCACGCAGGTGCTGGCGTTGGTGATGATGCCGGAGAGCGGCTGGTTGACCTCGTGGGCGATGGAGGCGGTCAGCGCGCTCATGGTGGCCACCCGCGCCACGTGGGCCAGCTCGGCGCGGGCCCGGTTCAGCGCCTCCTCGGCGACCACGGTCTCGGTGACGTCCTGGAGCGCGCCCACGAACATGGGCCGCCCCTCCACGTGCTCCACCACGTGGGCCACGCCGCGCACGTGCTTCACGGCGCCGCGGTCGGTGGTGACGCGGAAGGCGAAGTCCACGTTCACCCCCGTCAGGGCGCGGGCGATCATGGCGTCGAACGGCGGCAGGTCCTCCGGGTGGATCATCTCCCGGATCCTCCCCACCGTGACCCTGGAGCCGGGCTCGAACTCGAAGATGCGGTAGGCCTGCTCGGACCAGTTGTGGTCGTCGCCCACCAGGTCGGTGATGAAGCTCCCCGTCCGGCTCAGCCGCTGGGCGTCGGCGAAGCTGTCGTAGGCCCGCCGGAGCTCCGCCTCGGCCCGCTTCCTGTCCTCGATGTCGGTGTTCACCCCGTACCACCGGACGATCTCGCCGGACTCGTCGCGCAGCGGGCTGGCGCGGAACAGGAACCACCTGTACTCGCCGTCGTGGCGGCGCAGCCGCGCCTCCGCCTCCCCCGGCGCCCCGGATTCCATGATGCGCTGCCAGGTGGCCGCCAGGCCGCCGACGTCCTCCGGGTGGAGCGCGGCCGTCCACCCCCAGCCGCCCACCTGCTCCGCGGAAAGGCCCACGTAGTCCAGGTAGTGCTGGTTGAAGAAGTCGGCGCCGCCGTCCGGGCCCGTGGACCAGGCCAGCGCCGGCACGGTGTCGATGATCAGCTTGAGCCCGCGCTCGCTGCGCCTGAGGGCGTCCTCCGCGCGCTTGCGCTCGTCGATGTCGGTGAGCAGCACGCACCAGCGGGTGATGCGCCCCGCCGCGTCGCGGACGGGGTGCCCGCCGTTCTCGAACCAGCGGTAGACGCCGTCCGCCCTCCGGAAGCGCTGCACGATCTGGTAGGGGGTGCCGGCGGCGATGGAGCGGGCGAAGACCTCGGCGACGTGGGGCAGGTCCTCGGGGTGGACCGTGCCGTCGGCCGCCCACCCCCTCAGCTCCTCCAGCGTCCGGCCGAAGTACTCCAGCAGCCGGCGGTTGACGACCTCCACCCCGCCGTCCGCCCCCAGCAGGGCCACCATGCCGGGGATGTTGTCCACGATCAGGCGCGACTCGCGCTCGCTCGCGCGCGCGGCGGCCTCGGCCCGGCGGCGCTCCTCCGCCTCCCGGGCCAGCTCCCCGGCGGCCGCGGCGAGCTCCCGGGTCCGCTCCGCGACGCGCCGGTCCAGCTCGCCCGCCACCCGCTGCTGCTCGCCCAGCAGGTGGGCCTGGTGGAGCCCCACGGCCGCCTGGCCGGCGGCCACGTCCAGCAGCAGCCGCTCGGCGCGCCCGGGAAAGCCGGGCCGCCGGCACCCGGCCACGACCACGCCCAGCTCGCCCCCAAGCCCGAGCCGGGCGCAGGCGACGCACAGCTCGGCGCCCCCCAGCGACACGCGCGCGCCCGCGGGCCAGCGCCGCGGCGAGGCTCCCAGCGCCCGCTCCAGCGCCTCGCCGAGCTGGCGCGCCGTGGCGCTCCGCTCCAGCGGCGGGCCGGCCCGCGCCATCTCCACGGGGGGGCCGCCCGCGGGGTCCTCCAGCCGGACGAACACGAAGCCGGGGGGGAGCGTCTCGGCCAGCGCGTCCAGCAGCGTGCCGGCGATGCGCTCCGGCCCGGCGCCCGCCCACAGGGCGGGGAGCGCCGTGATGCCGACCAGGTCGCCCAGGCAGCGGCGCAGCCGCGCGGCCTCTTCGGCGGGGGATTCCAGGGCGGGCTCCACGTCAGGCGTTCCGCGGGGGCACGTCCCCCTGTGCCCGCCGCGCCCGCAGCTCGGGGAGGAAGCGCTCCGGGGGGACGAAGAACGGGTTCCGCCGCAGCGTGCCGCCGACGATGACCAGCGGGTGGGTCCTCATGATGTTGACCACCGCGTCGCCGCCGAAGCGCCCGGTGCGGTAGGTGCAGACCACCACGTCGTCGTGGCGGCGCCACACGTCGTTGACGCGCGACTCGAACTCGATCACGTCGTCGAAGGCGGGGCGGCGCTCCGCGGCCCAGTCCATCCGGCAGACCATGCGGCTGCGCGCGAACCCCGCCGCCCCGCCTCCGCCCGCCAGTCCCTCGAAGGTCGCCAGCATCCGCTCGGTGTCGAAGCGCCCGTCCCGCAGGTACGTCTCGGCGCTGGTGCGCAGCTCCAGCTGGCCGCGCTCCCCGGCGGCCGCCGTGTCGATCCCCGCCGCGGCCAGCCGCCCCAGGTGGTCGGCGCAGCGGTGCGATTCCACCACGTGGACCGCCCGGTCGCCCGCGTCGAACCCTTCCTTCACGAAGGGCAGGAGCACGCGGTACTCCTCCTCGTCGCTGCCGAAGAACGCGCACACGTGGCGTGCCTCGCCCAGCGGCGCGCCGGCCAGGGTGACGGGTGCCGCGGGGCTCTTCATGGTGGGCTCCCTCCGCGTGGGTTCTCCGGGGCTCGCTCCGCCGGCCCGCCGTGGGCCCGCGGGGCGAGCTCCGGGCACTCGCGCCGCGGCCCGGCCCGCGCCGGCCTCCCCGGCGCCGCCCCCGCGCCGTGGGGGGGAGTGCCGGTCATAGGATCTCCGCTTGTCTTGCAGCCCCGCGCGCGGTCCGCGACGTTCGCACCTCGCCCGAGCCGCGGCGCCGCCGCGGCGGGCCGCGCACACCAGGTGGAGACGATTCACAGTGACCGAGCCGACAGGGGAGGCCGGCGATCCCGGGGCGCCGGAGGCGCGTCCCGTGCTCCCGGGGACGCGGGTGCTGGTGGTGGAGGACGACGAGTTCCTGCGCGACCTCGTGGAGGAGCTCCTCCGGGACGCGGGGGCCCGCGCGGTCTCGGCGCCGGACGCCGAAGCGGCGGCGGCGCGCCTGGAGGCGGGCGTGGAGGTGGACGTGGTGCTCACCGACCTCCACCTGCCGGGCGAGTCCGGGTTCTGGCTCGCGGAGTGGTGCGAGGCCCGGGCCCCCGGCCTGCCGGTGGTGGTGATGTCCGCCGCCCTGCCGCCGGGGGGAAGCGTCTTCCCCCGCTCGGTGCGGCGCTACGTCCGCAAGCCGTTCACCCCCGGCTCGCTCCTCCGGGCCGTGGAGGAGGCCGTCCGTCCCCCCGGCCCCGGCCGCTGAGCCGGCGCCCGCGGGGAAGGTGCGCGCGGCGGCAGGGCCGCGTCTTGGACGGCGTTGGCCCCCGGCTCCCCGGCGGCGCCGCGATTCCGGCGAGCGATGGGCCCGATCACGGCTGTGTATTGGACATTTGCGCGGCGTCCCGGCATCCATCAGGATGCCGTCCGCCGGGGCCGGGCGGCGCACCCCGAACGCACGGGAGGAACCATGGCCGCACGAGTCGCAGTGATCTACTACAGCGCCACCGGCGGGACGTACCGGCTGGCGGACGCCGTCGCGGAGGGCGCGCGCTCCGCCGGCGCCGAGGTCGTCCTGCGCAAGGTGCGCGAGCTGGCACCGGAGGAGGCGATCGCCTCCAACCAGGGGTGGTCCGACCACCGCCGCGAGACCCAGGCGGTGCTGGAGGCCACGCTGGAGGACCTGGAGCGCGCCGACGCGATCGCCTTCGGCACGCCCACGCGGTACGGGGCCGCGGCGGCGCAGCTCAAGCAGTTCATCGACACCACGGGCGGGCTGTGGGCGCAGGGAAAGCTGGTCAACAAGGTGGTCACCGCCTTCACCAGCGCGGCCACCGCCCACGGCGGGCACGAGACCACGCTCGCCTCGCTGTACAACACCTTTCACCACTGGGGGGCGATCGTGGTGGCGCCCGGCTACGCGGACCCGGTGCAGTTCCAGTCGGGGAACCCGTACGGGGCGTCCTTCACCAGCGCCAACGGCACGCTGCCGCCGGACGAGGCGGCGCTCGCCTCGGCGCGCTTCCAGGGGCGCCGCCTTGCCGAGGTGACGCAGCAGTACCTGGCCGGGGCCGCCGCCGCCGCGGCGGCCGCCTTCGAGCCCGCCGGGCGCTGAGCGCGCCCGCCACCGCAAACGGAAGAAGCATGCGCAGACTCCCCCTGCACGCCCTGCTCGCCGGCGCCGCCCTGGCCGCGTGCCAGGGCGCGCCCCGCACGGCCGCCGCGCCGGCCGCCGAAGCCGCCGACAGCGTGGTGCTGGAGCGCACCCGCTGCTACGGCACCTGCCCCGCCTACCGGCTCAGCGTCGCGGCGGACGGCGCGGTGGCGTTCGTGTCCCGCTACCCGGACGAGGGGCGCACGGAAGCCGGCCGCGTGGCGCCGGAGGACTTCCGCGTCCTCGTGCGCGGCATCCACGCCGCCGGCTTCTTCGCGCTCCCGGACACCATCGCCAACGACCCGGCGTACTGCGCGGCGCCCAGCACGGACTCGCCCACCGCCACGGTGGCCGTGTACTCGGCCGGCACGGCCAGGGAGGTGGTGGACTACAGGGGGTGCGCCGCGCGCGAGGGCACCCCGCAGGCCGGGCGCCTGGCGGCGCTTCGCTCCCTGGCCGAGCGGATCGACTCCGTCGCCGGCGCCGGCCGCTGGGTCAGGCCGGCGCGGCGCTGACGCTCACGCCACGGCGCGCACCCGCGCCGTGGCCAGCGCGGGTGCCAGCGCGCGGATGCGCTCGCGGGCGGCCGCCTCGCGCGCCAGGATGCTGCGCGCGTGCTCCAGCAGCTCCGCCCCGGGCGGGGTCAGCGACACGCCGCGGGCGGTCCGCACCAGCAGCCGCGTGCCGATCTCGTCCTCCAGGTCCTGGATCTGCTTGGAGAGCGCGGGCTGGGCGATGAACAGGCGTCGCGCGGCGCGGGTGAACGTTCCCTCTTCGGCGACGGCGACGAAGTAGCGGAGGTGTCGGAAGTCCATCGGGGTCTCCTTGCGCGCGGGCAACGGCGGGATCCAGCTCTCCCACGAATCTACGTACGCGCGCTATCCCCCGCATCCGTTGAATGTAGAGTCTTCGGTTACCCCGTTGGTGGTAGCCCCTCGACTCCCCGGATGGGGGAGGCCGGTGCGGCGGGCTCCCCGGCCCCACCCCGCCCGCGACAGGAGCTCCAGCGTGGCACGCCACAGGCGCTCGCCGGGTCGAGGGCGTACGGCGCGACGCCGGCGAGGTCGGGGCCGCGGCTGGCGACGACCGGCGCCTCGCTCGCGTCCTCGAAGTAGCGCCCGCCGACCCCTTCCAGCAGCGGCGACGCCGCCGCCAGGACCGGGGTGGCCGCGCCCTGCTGCGGCGTCTTGCGGCGCTCCACGGGGGTGCGCAGGCCGCCCGTGTGGCGCTGCAGCCGGGTGGCGATGGCGCCCGGCATCACCGCGTTGGCGGTGATCCCGTCGTCCGCCCAGCGGGAGGTGGCGCCCACGGCGAAGAGGACGACCGCCGTCTTGGAGCGGGCGTACGCCGCGAGCGGCTCGTACGGAGCGAAGTCGAAGTGGAGGTCGTCGAAGACCACCGGCGAGAAGAGGTGCGCGCTGGAGCTCACCGCCACGATGCGGGCGCCGCCCGCGGCGGCCAGCGCCGGGCGCAGCCCGTTCGCCAGGGCGAAGTGCCCCACGTGGTTGGTGGCGAGCTGCATCTCCCACCCCTCGCGGGTGCGCCGCAGCTCGGGGAGCGCCATGATCCCGGCGTTGTTCACCAGGACGTGCAGCGGCCCCCGCCAGGCCGACGCGAACGCGGCGACGGAGGCGCGGTCGGTCAGCTCCAGCGGCGCGGCCCGGACGCTGCCGGCCCCGGTCCCCGGCGCGATCCCGGCGGCCACCCGGGCGCCCGCCTCCACGTCCCGGACCGCGAGGGTCACCTCGGCGCCGGCCGCGGCCAGGGCGCGGGCGGTCTCCACCCCGATGCCGGAGGCGCCGCCGGTGATGACGGCGCGCTTTCCCGCCAGGTCGACGCCGGCGATCACCTCCCCGGCGGTGGACTCGCGGGTGAACGGGGTCTCGATCCGCGCGGGGGAGGTCATGCGCGGCTCCGCTCCCGCTCCCGGGCGCCCGCGCCGCCGCCTGCGCCCGTCCACTGCCGCGCGAAGGCCCCGGGGGTGAGGCCGGTCAGCGACTTGAGCAGGCGGTTGAGGTGGCTCTGGTCGGAGAAGCCGGCCTCGTACGCGGTCCGCGACGGCGACGCCCCGGCGGCGAGAAGCCGGCAGGCGCGCGCCAGGCGCAGGTGGCGCTGGTACTCGTGCGGCGACACCCCGTAGTCGCGCCGGAACACGCGCAGCAGGTAGAAGCGGTTCAGCCGCGACACCTCCGCCAGCTCGTCCAGCGAGACCGGCTCGGCGAAGCGGTCCGCCAGGTACGCCAGCGCGCGCGCCGCGCCGGGGTGCACGCGGCGGGCGGCCCCCGGCGCGGGCCCGTCCGCCAGGTGGCGGGCGCACAGGTCGCCCAGCGCGCCGCGGAAGCGGGCGAGCGCGTCCAGCGCGGTGAGCCCGCGGCGCATCTCGCCGAACAGGGCGTGCAGCCGCGCGGCGAGCGCCGGGTCGCGCGCCACCGGCGCCCGGAAGCGCAGCGGCTGGGTCGCCGGGCGCACGGGGCCCGCCCCCTCGGGCGGCGCCAGCATCTCCGGCCCCACCAGGAGCACCCGCAGCGCGCCGCCGTCCGGGGGCGCGTCGATGCGGTACATCTCGCCGGGGCGGGCAAGGCCCACGTCGTCCGGCCCCACCGCCCAGCCGCGCCCCTGCGGGTCCACCATCCGGGCAGAGGTGGGCGACAGCACCAGCGCGAGCTCGTCGCGGGCCTGCATCGGCAGCCCCGCGCCCGCGCACTCCACGCACAGCACGTCCGCCAGCTCCGGCGAGAAGGCCCGCCACGTCCGCACCGCGGGTCCCCGCTCCCGCCGCCCCGGGACGGCGGCCGGCGCCCCGCCGGCGCTCCCGGGCTCCACGCTGCGCAGTGATCCGTACATCGGACCGCCCCTCCGCTCGGGTGTTCGCGACCGGCCGATCCGGGACCGTCCCCGTCGGCCGCGCTGTATCCATGCCGAGCCGTCCCGGCCATGTCCAATACAAAGCCGTGATCGGACCCATCGCCGGCCGGAATTGCGCAGGCAAATCGTTGCGGGGCAGGAGCTTGCAGAGACGCATGGGCGGGCGGGGCGGCGGTGTCCACCGGGCGGGGCCAACGGGATCCAAGACCGCGGCGCCCGCGCGCGCCACCTTGCGCCTCACGGCCGGGGGTGGGTGGAGGCGCCGGGGCGGCGGGGAAGCCGGGCGGTTCGCCGGCGGTGCGGGGGCAGCCACCCATCCTTCCGGGCCGGGATCGACACGCCGAGCGGAGGAGGCGCCGGATGGGAGCCGAAAAGATCGTGCAGGGGCTGGGGATGCCCTGGGAGGACGAGTTCGGGTACGCGCAGGCGGTGCAGGTGGGCGACACCATCTACGTGTCCGGCCAGCTGGGCCACGACGACCAGGGGAACATTGTCGCGCCCGCCCCGCTGGACGAGAGCGGCCGCATCCGCGACCACTCCAACATGGAGGCGCAGATGCGGCAGAGCTTCGTGAACGCCCGCACCCTCCTGGGCCGCTTCGGCGCCACGCTGGACGACGTGGTGGAGGAGGTGATCTACGTCACCGACATGCGCGCGGGCTTCGCCGCCGCGGGTCCCGTCCGCAAGGAGGCCTACGGCGTGGCCAAGCCGGCGGTGGCGAGCACCATCCTGGAGACGCCGCGCCTGGCGCTGCCCACGCAGCTGGTGGAGATCCAGCTCAAGGCCCGCGTCTGAAGGTCACGCGGACGCGGTCGGGATCACCAGCAGCGCGGTCCCGGACGCGTCCAGGCGCACCGCCCCCGGCGTGCGGACGATGCACAGCATGGGGGCGTCGCACGCCGGGCAGCGCAGGATCACCCCCATGGCGTGGCCGTACTCCAGCAGCGCCCCCACCATGCTCGCCGAGCCGCACCCGGCGCAGGTGGCGAGCGCCGCCGTCATCTCCCACGCGAACACCTCGCGGAGCGCGCCCCCCGCCGCGTTGCCGTCCAGCCGCATCTCCTCGGTCCGCATCTCGTGCTCCGGTCAGGTGGTTTCAGCTCGCCTTCACCCCGTGGCGCCGAAGCGCTCCAGCCGCACGCGGGCGGGATCGTGCCCCAGCCCCACCAGCAGCGTCGCCGCCGTCTCCACCAGCGCGGTGGGGCCGCACACGAACACGCGCGGGCGGTCCTCCGGCGGCCAGCCCGCCTCGGCGAGCATCTCCCGGTCGATGCGGCGGCGGAAGCCGTCCCAGCCGGGGGGCGCGCCGCGCGTCAGCGTGAAGGCGACCCGCACCGCCGGGTCGGCGGCCAGCCGGGCGAGCTCGTCCCGGTAGATGACGTCGTCCCACTCGCGCGCCGAGTACAGCAGCCGCGCCGGCACCTCCGCCGCCGCCGCGCCAGCGAGCGCGCGGTGGCGCAGCATCGCCATGAGCGGCACCACCCCCGAGCCCCCCGCCACCAGGAAGAGCGGCCCGCCCTGCGCCGCGTCCCACGCGAAGTACCCGCCGATGGGGCCGCGCACCTCCACCCCGTCGCCGGGGCCGAGCACGTCGCACAGGTACGGCGACACCTCGCCGTCCTCCAGCCGCTCCACCGTGATCGCCACCGCGGCCTCCTCCGGCGGCGAGGCGATGGAGTACGAGCGCTGCGCCTGGTAGCCGTCCTCGGCCACCAGGCGCACGTCCAGGTGCTGCCCGGCGCGGTGGCCGGGCCAGCGCGGCACGTCCAGCACCAGCGTCCGCGCGCGCGGCGTCTCCCGGCGCACCTCCCTGACCGTGGCGACCCGCCACTCCAGCCGCGGCGGCGCCGGGGCCACGGCCACTTCCCCGGGGATCACCTCAGGCGTCGCCCTGGTAGCGCTGCTCGCGCCAGGGGTCCGCCAGGTTGTGGTAGCCGTACTGCTCCCAGAAGCCCGGCTGGTCCCGGGGGAGGAGCTGGAGCCCGCGCACCCACTTGGCGCTCTTCCAGAAGTAGCGGTGCGGCACCAGCAGGCGCGCCGGCCCGCCGTGCTCCGGGGGGAGCGGCTCGCCCTCGTACCCCCACACCACCCACGCCCTGCCGCCCGTGACGTCGGAGAGCGGCAGGTTGGTGGTGTACCCGCCGTCGCAGAACGCCAGCACGTAGTCGCCCGCCTCCACGCCGGCGGCGCGCGCGGCCTCGATCAGCGTGTCCACCGAGACGCCCTCCCAGGTGGTGTCGAACTTGGACCACTTGGTGACGCAGTGGATGTCCACGGTGGGCGTCTCGCGCGGCAGCGCCATGAGCTCGTCCCACGACCAGCGCGCCGAGCCGCCGCCCACCCCCCGGACCGTGAAGTCCCAGGACGCCAGCGGGGTGCGCGGCGTGGGGCCGGCGGACAGCACCGGGAACTCGCGCGTCTCGTACTGCCCCGGCGGCAGGCGCCCCGGCGACGCGGCCGTGCCGCGCCCCCGGAAGCCCCGCGCGATGAACGGCACCTCGGCCATGGTCACACCTCCTTGCGCTCGCGGGTCCATCCCCGGCCGTCCCGGCCACCCCCCAAGCTGCCGGCCCGGCCGCGGCGGCGCTTGGACGACGTTGCCCCCTCAGAGGTCGGCCACCAGCCCGGCGTAGACCCGCGTGCGGTCGCCCCGCGCGGCGGTGGCGGCGAGCAGCGGCCCGCTCCCCAGCGGGCGGAACCACACCCCGCCCCCGGCGGCGGTGTGCCACCCGCCCGGCGAGCGGCCGTCCAGGTACACGCGCCCCGCGTCCGCCAGCCCCAGCACCCCCACGTCGCCGGGAAAGATCCAGCGCCACTCCGCCAGCTTCACGTGCAGCTCGGCCGAGCCGGAGAGCGCCGCGTCCCCCGCGAAGCGCCGCGAGGGGAAGCCCCGCAGCGTCTCGGCGCCGCCCACCGCGGCGGCCGCGTGGAAGGGGAAGTCCCCCCACACCCGCGCGCCGCCGCCGCGCAGCACCAGCGTGGGGCGCAGCGGCAGCGCCGGCCGCCAGTGGAGGCGCGCCGCGGCGTGGGCCTCGCCGTACCCCGACTCCACGTCCCACGCCGCGGGGAAGGCGCTCCCCCCGGCCGAGAGGCGCAGCCCCCGCGCCCCCGCCGAGTCCCGCATCCGCCACCCCGCCTCCACGCGGCCGCCGGCCTCGCCGAAGCTCCCCACGCCCCGCGGGCGCAGCTCGGCCAGCAGCGAGCGCCGCTCGTCGCGCGTGTCCGACCAGCGGGCCACCGGGCCGGCCGCGACCTCCGCCCCGCGCCCCAGCGACAGCGTCACGGTGGGCTGGAGCAGCAGCTGCCGCTGGGCCACCGTGGGGCGCGAGGAGCGGCCGGGCGCCTCCGCGTCGTTGCCGAAGCCGTAGAAGCGCGCCACCTCCAGGTCGGAGGCGCGCGCGAACACGCCCACCGCCACCGGCGAGGCGGGGATGCGCCGCACGTGCTCCGCCTCCGCGCCGAAGCGGAGGCCGCCGGGGGCGAAGGCCGCGCGCACGCGGGTGCGGGCGGCCCACGGGTGCGCGCGGAAGCCGTTGCGGTACCAGGTGCGCCCGCCGCCCGCGAACACCCCGATCTCGGGCCGGTACCCCACCCACGCCTGCGGCATGCTCCACCCGCCCCAGTCGCGCCAGCCCTCCCCCACCAGCGGCGCAGGGGCGCGCGGCGGCTCGTACCTGCGGGCGTCCAGCGGGGCGGGGCGGGGCCCGTCCACCGTGTTCCGCCCGGCGTGGTCGTACAGGCGCACGGAGCGGGACGCGGTGCTGAAGTGGTCGTCGCCGCCGCCGCCCACCAGGCGCACGGGGATCCTGCCGCGCTCCTCCCCCGTGGCCCACACGCTGTCCGCGCCGCCGTGCAGGTACACGCGCACCTCCCGTGTCTCGCCCGGCACGAAGGTCCGCTGGAACCACGGGGCGGCGCGCTCCGCGCCGGCCCCCGCGGCGGAGATCCGCACGGTGAGCCGCCCGTCCGGGTGGTGCGCCACCTCGGCGGCGTCGGCCCGGCCGGTGGCGTGCACCTCGGGGGCGCCGGCGTGGAAGCGGTACAGCCACTCCGCCGCCTCCCCCAGCGCGTCGCGCCGGGCGCGCAGCGCCGCGGCCAGCGCGGGGCCCTCCTGCCGGCGGAGCTCGGCGGGGAGGCGCGCCACGGCGGCGTCGATCACCGCGTCCGTGACGGCGCTCCGCACGCGGAGCACGGCCGCCTCCCACCCGGCGCGGTCCACCCCGGCCAGGAGGCGGCGGTCCAGCTCCCGCCCCCCGTACGACAGCCCGTACAGGTCCTTCCAGCCGGGCCCGAAGCGGGTGGCGCGGGGGTAGCGGGACCTCACCGGGCCCAGCAGGAGCCCCTCGTAGCGGGAGAACACCTTGTCCCGGTCGCGCGGCACCGGGCGCCAGCGCGGGGCGCGGCGCCGCTCTCGTCCAGCGCCCAGCGCCACTGGTCGCCGTGCCGGTCCCAGTCGCCCACCAGCAGGTCCACCAGCCGCGCGTCCAGGTACTCGCGGGTGTCCACGGGCGCTGTCCCCTCCGTCAGCAGTTCCAGCAGCCGCTCCGTCCCCACCACGCGCCGCGCCCCGGCGAAGCCGGGGGCCCCGTCCGCCCCCTCCGCCGGGCGCTCCTCCAGCGTCCCCAGCATCCCGGCGAAGGCGGCGCGGTGCTCGCCCAGCGCGGGGTCGTCCGGCATCACCACCAGGCGCGGCGCCGGGTGCAGCACGCCCACCGCCTCCAGCAGCGGCGGCACCGCCAGCACCCCCGCGGGGAACTCGGCCCCCAGCTGGTCCAGCACCACGCGCCCCGCGTACGCGCGGCGCAATTCCTCGGGGAGCGAGGGGAAGTCCTTGTGCACCGAGCGGAACACGTACTCCCGCCCGTCCGCCCCGCGCAGCCGCAGGCTGCGGGTCTGCCGGTCGCCGCCGGCCCGCGTCACCGTGAGCCCGCCGGCGTGGCCCCGCAGGTCCAGCACGGGCGCCTCCAGCGGGGTGGTCCACAGGCCGCGGTACCCCCGGCCCAGCAGGGCGGTGTGCACCCGCCCGGCCCGGTACTCCGCGCCGGGGACCACCGTCGCCGTCGCGCCGGACGCCTGCCCCGGGAGCGCCGAGGGCGCCGCCGGCCAGGCGGCGAGAGCCAGGATCGCAATCGCTCGGGCACGCATGCAGTCCTCCCTGTGCCGGTCTCGCCGCGGGCGCCGCCGCGCCCTCCGCGTACGTTACGCGGCGGCGCAGGCCGGCAATTGCACGCCGTTGTCCGTCCGCGCCGCGGCGCGGGGCGGCGATTCCGGCGGGCGATAGCCGCCATCGCGGCTATGTATTGGACAGCGGAGGGGCGCGCCGGCATGGATTGGACGCGGCCGCCGCCGGCGGCCCGCGCGGCGAACGCGGACACCGTGGAGGCGGGCGATGGCCAGGATCGCGATCAACGGGCTGGGGAGGATCGGGCGCAGCTTCCTCAAGGCGGCGCTCGCCCGGCCGGAGCTGGAGGTGGTGGCGGTCAACGACCTGGGCGACCCGGAGAACCTCGCCTACCTGCTGCGCTTCGACTCGGCGTACGGCCGGTTCGGGGAGGAGGTGGCGGTGGAGGAGGGGGAAGGGGGCGGCGCCCGCCTGGTGGTGGGCGGACGCGGCATGCGGTTCCTGCGGGAGCGCGACCCGGCGCGGCTCCCCTGGGCGGAGCTGGGCGTGGACGTGGTGGTGGAGGCCACCGGCGTGTTCGAGACGTACGAGGAGGCGCGCGTGCACCTGCGCTCCGGCGCCCGGCGGGTGGTGCTGACCGCCCCGGCAAAGGACGAGGACGGCCCGGACGCGCGCACGGTGCTGGTGGGCGTCAACCTGGACGCGCTGGGGGAGGTCGCCGTCTCCTCCAACGGCTCGTGCACCACCAACTCGGCCTCGCCGCTGATGCAGGTGCTCGGGGACACGGTCGGGGTGAAGAAGGCGATGCTGAACACGGTGCACGGCTACACCGCCACGCAGAGCCTGGTGGACGCCCCGGCACGGGGAAAGGACATGCGGCGCGGCCGGGCCGCCGCCGCGAACATCGTCCCCGCCTCCACCGGCGCGGCGACGGCCGTCGCCCGCGCCATCCCGTCGCTGCGCGGGCGCTTCGACGGCGTGGCGATGCGGGTCCCCGTGCTGAGCGGGTCGCTGTCCGCGATCGTCTTCGTGTCCGGGCGCCCCACCACCGCCGAGGAGATCAACGGCGTGCTGGAGGAGGCCGCGCGGCAGCCGCGCTGGCGGGGGCTGCTCGCCGTCACCCGCGACCAGCTGGTCAGCTCCGACATCGTGGGCGAGCCGCACGCGGCGATCGTGGACCTGTCGCTCACCAAGGTGGTGGACGGCGACCTGTGCTCCGTCTACAGCTGGTACGACAACGAGCGCGGGTTCACCACCTCGCTGGTGGAGCACGTCGCCGCCGTCGCCCAGGCCGCGGAAAGCGCCCCGGCCCCCGCGGCCCCGCTCCGCGCGGTGCCCGCCGGCGGAGGCGACGAAATGGTGACGCCCCTGCCGGGCTGACCGCGGCGGGCCGCTGCAGGTGTCTGTGAGAGGGTGGTTTGCGCGGGTGATTCCGGGGGGCGATAGCCGCGATCCCCGCTATGTATTGGACACCGGGGGGGCGCTCCCGCATCGATTGTACGCGGCCGGCGCGGTCGCGAGGAAGCAGGCGGCACGAGACACGTCGGGCGAAGCGCCCGACCCGACCCCAGGGAGGAGCACGATGCAGCCCTACGACACCCCCGAGACCGACCAGGCCGTGGCCACGGCCGTTCCCGTGCCCGCGATCGCGCCGGCCGGACCCGCGTCGGTCGATCCGGCGTCCGGGGCGCCGCGCTCCCGGCTGGAGCCGATCGCGCAGGCGTTCATCGACAGTCTCGCCGGCTCGCCGCCGCTGTGGTCGCTGAGCGCGGAGGCCGCCCACGCCGTGCTCACCGACCTGCAGTCCCAGCCGGTGCCGCTGCTCCCCGCCGACATCGAGGACACCGAGTGGCCCGTGGGCCCCACCGGCTCCACGCGCATCCGCATCGTCCGCCCGCAGGGCGCGACGGAGACCCTCCCCCTGCTCATGTACTTCCACGGCGGCGGCTGGGTGCTGGGCGACAAGGTCACGCACGACCGGCTGGTGCGCGAGCTGGCCGTGGGGGTGAACGCCACGGTGGTGTTCGTGGACTACGTCAACTCGCCGGAGGCGAAGTACCCCACGCAGAACGAGCAGGCGTACGCGTCCATGCTCTACGCCGTGGAGCACGCCCGGGAGCTGAACGTGGACGCCTCGCGCCTGGCCATCGCGGGGGACAGCGTGGGCGGGAACATGTCGGCGGTGGTGACGCTGCTCGCCAAGGAGCGCGGCGGGCCCCGCATCGCCTACCAGGTGCTCTTCTACCCGCTGGTGGACTACATCACGGACAACGCCTCGTACCGCAGGTTCGAGGAGGGCCCGTGGCTGATCACCAAGACCATGAAGTGGATGTTCGACCTGCAGGGGATGGACGGCAGCGAGGACTACCACGCCTACCCGCTGCGCGCCACCGACGAGCAGCTCCGCGGGCTCCCCGACGCCCTGATCGTCACCGACGACGACATCCTGCAGGTGGAGGGGGAGGAGTACGCCTACCGGCTGGCGAAGGCGGGGGCGCGGGTGACCACGGTGCGCTACAACGGCACCTTCCACGACTTCGCCATGCTCAACCCGGTGGCCGACACGCCGGCAACGCGGGGCGCGGTCGGGCAGGCCATCGCCCACCTGCGCGCGGCGCTGCACCCCTGAAGCGGGCGGGCGAGGGCGGCGCGCACCCCTGCGCGCCGCCCCGGAGCGCGCCCGCCGCGTCCTCGAAGGAGCCCACCATGGACGGCCACGAAGCCCACCGCCTTTCCCGCCGCCGCTTCCTCGCCTCCGCCGGAGCGCTGGGGGCCGCCGCCTGGCTCGGCCCCGGGGAGCTGCTCGGAGGGGCGGCCCCGCCGCGTCCCCTCCCGCACCCGCTCCCCCAGGGCGGGGACGGCCCGGTCCAGCAGATCCGGCGCGCCGCGGCCGGCGACCCCGTGCAGGTGCAGAGGCTGCGCGGCGGCGTGAGCGTGCTCAGCGGCAACGGCGGCAACGTCACCGCGCTCGCCGGCCGGGACGGCGTGCTCCTGGTGGACAGCGGCATCGTCGCGCCCAAGGTGGCGGCGGCCGTGGCGACCCTCACCCGGGCGCCCATCCGGCACGTGGTCAACACGCACTGGCACTTCGACCACACCGACGGCAACGAGTGGCACCACGCGCGCGGCGCCGCCGTCACGGCCCACGAGAACGCGCGCCGGCGCATGGCCGCCCGGACGCGCGTGGACGACTGGGACTTCACCTTTCCGCCGTCGCCGCGCGGCGCGCTCCCGGCCACCCTGGTTGCCGCCGAGCGCACGCTCCGGCCGGGCGGCGCGGAGGTGGTGGTGCGGCCCTACCCCCCGTCGCACACCGACACCGACCTGGCCGTCCACCTGGTGGACGCCGACGTCCTGGTGCTGGGCGACACCTGGTGGAACGGCATCTACCCGTTCATCGACTACTCCACCGGGGGCAGCATCGACGGGACGATCCGCGCGGCCGAGGCGACGCTGGCGATGGGCTCGCCGACCACGGTCCTGGTGCCGGGCCACGGCCCCGTCGGGGGCCGCGCCGACCTGGCCGGGTACCGCGACATGCTGGTGGAGCTGCGCGAGCGCGTGGCGGCGCTCAAGGCCCGGGGGATGACCGCGGCCCAGGCGGTCGCGGCCCGGCCCACCGCGCCGTACGACGCGCAGTGGTCCGGCGGACCCGTCGACGGCGCCTTCATGACCCGCCTCGCCTACAAGGGCGTGTGAGACCGCCGCCCTCGGGGCGGCGCGTACCCCTACCGGAGAACCGGATGCCGAACACGATCGCGATCCTCCCGCTCGTCCTCGCCGCCCTGCTCCTGGCCGGCCCGGACCCCCTGCAGGCCCAGGGCGGCGCGCCCCGCGTGCGCAACGTCGTCCTGGTGCACGGCGCCTACGCCGACGGGTCGAGCTACGCCCGGGTGATCCCCCTGCTGCGCGCCCGCGGGCTCGTCGTCACCGCCGTGCAGAACCCGCTCACCTCGCTGGCCGACGACGTGGCAGCCACCCGGCGCGCCATCGCGCGGCAGGACGGGCCGGTGATCCTGGTTGGGCACTCCTCGGCCGGAATGGTGATCACCGAGGCGGGCAACGACCCCAGGGTGGCGGGGCTCGTGTACATCTCGGCGATCATCCCCGACGACGGCCAGTCGGCAACCGACGCGCTCAAGGGCTACCCGCCCACGCCCGGCGGGCCGGAGCAGAAGCCGGACGCGTCCGGCTACCTGACGCTCACCCGCAAGGGGATGATGGAGGACTTCGTCCCCGACATCCCGGTCGCCGAGCGGGAGCTGGTGCTGGCCACCCAGGGCGACTGGAACTCCACCTTCCTCCAGGAGCGGGTGACGACCGCCGCGTGGAAGACCCGGCCCTCCTGGGTGATCGCCGTGAACGACCGCATGGTCCCGCCCCAGCACGAGCGGGACTCCGCCCGGAAGATCGGCGCGACGCTGGTCACCATCGACTCCGGGCACGTCCCCATGCTGTCGAAGCCCGCGGAGGTCGCGGCGGTGATCGTGGACGCGGCGACCCGGGCCGGGGCGGCGCCCGCCGCCCGGCCCCGCTGAAGGAGGTCGAGCCCCATGAGCAGCCAGACCGAATCGCCGGTGCAGCCGCTCGTCAAGTCCAGGGACGAGTGGCGCCGGCTCCTCCCCGCGCCCGCCTTCGACGTGCTGTTCCGGGAGCGGACGGAGCGGCGGGGCACGAGCCCGCTGGACGGCGAGAAGCGCGCGGGCATCTTCGTGTGCGCCGCGTGCTTCCTCCCGCTCTTCGAGTCGCGCACCAAGTACGAGAGCGGCACCGGGTGGCCCAGCTTCTACGACGCCATCCCCGGCCACCTGGCGACCCGGCGCGACTTCGGGATGTTCCTGCCGCGCACCGAGTACCACTGCGCGCGCTGCGGCGGGCACCAGGGCCACGTGTTCGACGACGGTCCGCCCCCTACGGGAAAGCGCTACTGCAACAACGGGGTCGCGCTCCGCTTCGTCCCCGCGGGCGAGGGGCTGCCGCCGCTCCGCGCGTGAACCGCAAGATGCCGCAGAGAAGACGCCCCGCCGCCGGCCACTCCCCGGTCCCCGCGGACCCCGCGCGCCCGGTCCGCGACGCGGCGCGGCCGCACGACGCCGTGCGCGCGCTGGAGCGGCGGCTGGCGGCGCTCCAGGCCGTGGTCGATTCCGCCTCCGACGGGCTGCTGGCGGTGGCCGCGGACGGGGAGATTGCCGCGTGCAACGAGCGGCTGCTGCGCCTGTGGGAGCTGCCGGACGGGGCGGCCGCCGGGCCCGCCTCCGCGCTCTTCCGGCTCATGGCCGCGCGCCTGGAGGACCCGCTGCACCCACTCTTCCACCCCGGCCGGGCGCCGGCGGACGTCCGCGACGAAGTGTCCGAGCTGGTCCGGCTGGCCGACGGGCGGGTGCTCGACTGCTCCTGCCGCCGGCAGCGCGCCGACGGGGAGGCGGCCGGGCGGGTCTGGCGCTTCCGCGACCTGACGCCCTGGTACCGGGCGGAGGCCGGGCTGCTGGAGCGCAACCGCGGGGTGGCGCTGGGGAACGACGTGGGGGCGGCGGTGACCGCGGGCGGGCCGCTGCGGGAGGTGCTGCAGCGCTGCGCCGAGGCCGTGGTCCGGCACCTGGACGGCGCCTTCGCCCGCGTGTGGGTGCTGGACGAGGCGCAGGGGGTGCTCACGCTGGAGGCAAGCGCCGGGCTGCACACCAACCTGGACGGGCGGCACGCGCGCATCCCGCTGGGGCACGCCAAGATCGGCCGGATCGCCGCGACGCGGGCGCCGCACCTCACCAACGACCTGCTCCACGACCCGTACCTGACCGACCCCGGGTGGGCGCGGAGCACGGGGATGGCGGCGTTCGCCGGGTACCCGCTACTGTGCGACGAGAGGCTGGTGGGGGTGCTGGCGATGTTCGCGCAGCGGCCGCTCCCCGCCACCACGCTGGAGTCGCTGCGCGCGTGCGCCGAGCGGATCGCCCTGGCGGTGGCGCGCGCCTGGTCGGAGGCGGAGGTGCGGGAGAGCGAGCGGCGCTTCCGGCTGCTCGCCGAGGCCGCGGTGGAGGGGATCCTGGTCCACGACCGCGGCGTGGTGCTGGACGCCAACCCCGGCTGCGCCGCGATCCTGGGCTACCCCGCCGCGGAGCTCCCGGGGCGCAGGATCGGCGACCTGCTCCGCCTCCCCGACCTGGGGGAGCCGGACGCCGCGGCGCGGTTCCGCTGGTACGAGGAGCCCCGCGAGCTGCTCGGCGTCCGCGCCGACGGCTCCACGGTGCCGCTGGAGGCGGTCGCCCGCTCCATCGTCCGCGGCGGGCGCGACCTGCGGGTGGTGGTGATCCGCGACCTCAGCGACCGCAAGCGGGTGGAGGAGCAGGCGCTCCAGCTCGCCTCCGAGCGCGCCGCGCTCGCCCGGGCGGCCTTCCTGGCCGGGGCCGGGCGCGTGCTCGGCGCGTCGCTGGACCCCCGCGCCACCCTGGCCGCCACGGCGCGGCTCGCCGCGGCGGAGATCGGCGACTTCGCCGTCGCCTGCGCGCTGGAGGAGGGCCGGCCGGCGGGCGCGGTGGCCGCCCACGCCGACCCACGGATGGAGGCGGCGCTGTGCGGTCTGGCCGACGCGCTCGCCGCGGGGGTGGCGGACGGCCTGGCGCGCGGGGAGGGCGGCGAGGGGAGCGTGCTCGTCCGCGACGTGCGCGAGGCGGCGGCCGGCGGCGGGCCGCTGGCGGAGCTGCTCGCGCGCTTCCCGGAGGGGCTGGCGCCGCGCTCGCTGGCCTGCGTGCCGCTGTCCGCCTCCGGCGCCCGCGTCGGGCTGCTGGTGCTGGCCGCGGCCCGGCCGGAGCGCGAGCTGGACGCCGCCAGCCTGGCGCTGGGCGAGGAGCTGGCCTTCCGCGCGGGGAGCGCCCTGGAGAGCGCCCGCCTGCTGGACGCGGCGGTGCGGGCCGCGCGCGCCCGCGACGACCTGCTGGGCGTGGTCGCCCACGACCTCCGCAACCCCATCCACCTGATCGCCTCGGCGGCGGAGTCCATCCTGGACGGCGTGTTCGCCGGCAAGCCCGAGGCGGAGCGGCGCCACCTGCGCATCGTGCAGCGCGCCGCCGGGCAGATGAACCGCCTGGTCGCCGACCTGCTGGACGCCAAGCGGATCGAGGCCGGCGGGCTGGGCGTCGACCCGCGCCCGGAGAGCGTGGCCGCGCTGCTGGCCGACGCCCTGGAGCTGCTGGGCCCGCTCGCCGAGTCCAACGGGCTGTACCTGTGCGCGAGCGTGCAGGACGGCCTGCCGGAGGTGTGGATCGATCCCGGCCGGGTGCAGCAGGTGCTCTCCAACCTGGTCGGCAACGCCATCAAGTTCACCCCGCGCGGCGGCACCATCGCCGTGCGGGCGGAGCGCCGCGGCGGCGAGCTGCGCCTGTCCGTGGCCGACAGCGGGCCGGGGATCGCGCCGGCGCAGCTCCCCCACGTGTTCACGCGGTTCTGGCAGGCCGGCGGCAGGGACGGCCGCGGCATCGGGCTGGGGCTGGCCATCGCCCGGGCCATCGTGGAGGCGCACTCGGGGCGCATCTGGGTGGAGAGCGAGCCGGGCGCCGGCGCCACCTTCCACTTCACCCTGCCGCTGGCCGCGGCGGACGGCACCGGGAGCGCGCCCCGCGCTCCCGCCACCCACCCACCGGAGAGGACCCCGCGATGAGCGGCAAGCTGGACGGCAAGGTCGCCCTGGTCACGGGCGGCAGCACGGGGATCGGCCTGGCGACGGCGAAGCGCTTCGCCGCGGAGGGCGCGCGCGTGTTCGTCACCGGCCGCCGCCCCGCCGAGCTGGCGGCGGCCGTGGCCGGGATCGGCGGGGGAGCCGTGGGGATCGAGGCGGACTCGGCGCGGCTGGACGACCTGGACCGGGTGTTCGCGCGGGTGGCGGACGAGGCCGGCCGGCTGGACGTGCTGTTCGTCAACGCCGGGGGCGGGTCGATGCTGCCGCTGGGCTCCATCACCGAGCAGCAGTTCGACGACACCTTCGCCACCAACGTCAAGGGCGTCCTGTTCACGGTGCAGAAGGCGCTCCCGCTGCTGGCGGACGGCGCGTCCGTGATCCTCACCGCCTCCACCGCGGGGAGCAAGGGCACGCCGGGCTTCAGCGTCTACAGCGCCTCCAAGGCGGCCGTGCGCAACTTCGCGCGCAGCTGGATCCTGGACCTGGGCGACCGGGGGATCCGCATCAACGTGCTCAGCCCCGGCCCGGTGGAGACGCCCGGGCTGGGCGGGCTCGCCGACTCCCCCGAGGCCAGGACCGGCATGTTCGAGCAGATGGCCTCCCAAGTGCCGATGGGGCGCCTGGGCGACCCCGACGAGGTCGGCAGGGCGGCCGTGTTCCTCGCCTCGGACGACGCCAGCTTCGTCAACGGGGCCGAGCTGTTCGTGGACGGCGGGCTGGCCCAGGTCTGACGCCGGCTCCGGCGCCCGCTCTCATCACCCCCAACCCCACACCGCGATGAGCACCACGATCGACATGGGCGCCGCCGGACGGAGCGCCACCGCCACGGACACGGACCCGGAGGGGCGTCCCACCATCGTGCTGGTGCACGGGGCGTGGGCGGACGGGTCCGGCTGGCAGGGCGTGCATCGGCTGCTGCGGCGGGACGGCTACGAGGTCCGCGTGGTGCAGCACCCCACGATCTCGCTGGCCGACGACGCCGCAGCCACGCGCCGGGTGATGGACGACGTGGGGGGCGACGTGCTCCTGGTCGGCCACTCCTACGGCGGCGCGGTGATCACGGAGGCGGGGAACGACCCCCGGGTCGTCGGGCTGGTCTACGTGGCCGGGTGGGCGCTGGACGACGGCGAGTCCATCGCGGCGCTGATCGCCGACCCCCCGCCGGGCGCGACCCTGCCGCCGATCCTGCCGCCCCGGGACGGCTTCCTGCTCCTGGACCGTGCCCGGTTCCCCGCGGCGTTCGCCGCGGACGTGCCGGAGGAGACGGCGCGGTTCATGGCCGACGCGCAGCTGCCGTGGGGGCTGGGCGCCTTCCAGGGCACGGTCGGCTCCGCGGCGTGGCGCAGCAAGCCGAGCTGGTACCTGCTCACCCGGGACGACCTGATGATCCCGCCGCCGCTGCAGCGCACCATGGCCGGCCGCGCCGGGGCCCGGGTGGTGGAGGAGGCGGGGAGCCACGCCGTGTACGTGTCGCGCCCGGAAGTGGTGGCCGGGCTGGTCGCGGCCGCCGTGGGGGAGCTGCGCACGGCGGGGGCCCGGTGAGCGCGCGCCCGGCGCCCCGCGCGGGGAGGAGGCGGCCATGCCGCTGACCGACCAACAGCGCGGGCACCTGGAGCGGCGCCTGCTGGAGGAGCGCGAGCGGCTCGGCGGCGCCCTGGGCCGGTCGCTGGCCGGCCACGCCGGCGAGGACGGGCAGGACCGCGCCGGCGACCTCAGCAAGGTCCCCTTCCACCCCGGCGACGTGGGCTCGGACACCCTGGAGGCGGAGCTCGCGGGCTCCAACGAGGTCCGCCTGTCGCGCGAGCTCGGCGAGATCGACGCCGCGCTGGAGCGGCTGTACCGGGAGCCGGCGCGCTTCGGCACCTGCGAGGACACCGGCCGCGAGATCCCCTTCGAGCGGCTGGACGTGGTTCCCTGGGCGCGCACCTGCGACCAGGCGGGGGCGTGAGCCCCGCGCGCCGCGGGCCGGGAGCAATTACCCCGTTCGGGGTATGCGCCCGGCCCGCGCGCGATGTAACGTCGATGCGGGCGCCGCGCGCGGCGCCCCCGCGGACCCGCCACCCGGCGAGGCTGGCATGAGCAGCGGGGCCCCCATCCGCATCCTGATCGCCGACGACCACCCCGTGTTCCGCGCGGGGCTGGCCGCCATCATCGCCACCGAGCCCGACCTGCGCGTGGTCGCCGAGGCCGCCGACGGGCGGGAGGCGGTGGAGCGGTTCCGCGAGCACCGGCCCGACGTGGTGCTCCTGGACCTGCGCATGCCGGTGCTGGACGGGGTGGCGGCGACGCGGGCGCTGCTGGCGGAGGCGCCCGGCGCCAGCATCATCGTGCTGACCAGCTACGACGGCGACGAGAACATCTACCGCGCGCTGGAGGCGGGGGCGCGCGGCTACGCGCTCAAGGACATGATCCGCAACGACCTGCTCAGCATGCTGAGGACGGTCCACGCGGGGCGGCGCAGCATCCCGGCGCCGGTGGCGGCGCGCATCGCCGAGCACACCCCGCGGGTGAGGCTGACCCCGCGGGAGCTGGAGGTCCTGCAGCTGGCCGCGCAGGGGCTCAGCAGCGCCGAGGTGGCCGTGCGGATCTTCCGCACCGAGGCCACGGTCAAGGTGCACCTGCGCAACATATACCTGAAGCTCAACGTGTCCGACCGGACCGCCGCCGTGCTCACCGCGGTCCGGCGCGGGTTCATCCAGATCGACTGAAGCGACGCCGCGGCGCGGCCGCACCCGGGACCCCGGCGCCCATTGCGATGGGGTGGAGACCATGGCGGAAGAGGGGAACGCCGATCGCCTGGAGCCCAGGCAGCTGAGGTACGTGCTCGCGCTGGCGGAGCTGCGGAGCGTCCGGCGGGCGGCCTCGTTCCTGGCCGTCCCCCCCGGCGTGCTCTCGCGCGAGATCGCCGGGATCGAGCGCGCGCTGGGCGCCCGGCTCTTCCAGTGCCAGCCGCGCAGGACCGTGCCCACCGCCGCGGGCCGGGAGGTGGCCGAGCTGGCCCGCCGCAGGCTCGCGGCGCAGGGCGCGGAGAGCCTGGAGACCTCGGCCGGCGGGGCCGCCCTGCGGGTGGGGTGGATGGACTTCGGGCGCGGCCAGGCGATCCAGCGCGCCGCGCTCGCCGAGTTCCGGGCGCAGTACCCGGGCGTCGCCGTGCAGCTGGTGCCGGCCCCCTTCCGCGACCAGGTGCGCGACCTGGAGGAGGGCTTCCTGGAGGCCGGCTTCGCCCCGGCCCCGCTCCGCGAGATGCCCGGGCTGGCGGTCCGGGTGCTGGTGCCGGAGGTGGTGGGCACCGTGATGCTCCCCGCCGGGCACCGCCTGGCGGACCGCGAGGCGCTGTCGCTCAGCGACCTGAGCGGCTTCACCCTCCACTCCATGCGCATGGACTACGCGCCCGAGATCGTGGCGGGGGTGCACGACGGCGTGTCGCGGGGCGGGTGGCGCGGCCGGCAGACCGTGGGGTCGCAGCAGCCCTCGGGGGTGATCACCACCGTGGCGTGCGGCGCCGCGTGGGCGCCGGTCCCCTCCGACCTGGTCCGCTGGGCGCCCCCCGGGGTGGCGCTGGTGCCGCTCGCCGACGGGCCGCTGATGGGGATCGACCTGTACGTGCTGTGGCGGGAGACGGACCCGGCCGCCGCCGCCTTCGCCAGGCTGGTCTTCGAGCTGCGGGACGCGATCGAGGCTGCGGTGCCGCGGGGGGGCGCCCCGTCCGCCCGCCGCCCGGCGGAGCGGGGGGGCGCCCCGCGCGAGCCGGACGACTCGCTGCTCCAGGAGATCCTGGGGAGCGGGCTGCAGCTGGAGGCGGTGAGGCGGCGGCTCGCGCCCGCGCTGGCGCGCGAGAGCGGCGAGCTGCAGCAGGTGGTGGAGCGGCTGGAGCGCGCGGCGCGCAGCGGCCGCGAGCTGCTGCAGGGCGCCGCCGTGGCGGCCCCGGTGCGCGACCTTGCCGCCGCCCTGTCGGGGCTGGCGCAGGAGATGCGGGCCGGCTCGCGGGTGGAGGTGGCGGTGCGGCGGGACGGTGCCCCGCGCGAGCTGCGCTGCGGCGTGGAGGAGGCCGTCCACCGGGTGGGGGTGGAAGCGATCTCCAACGCGCTCCGCCACGCCTCGCCCACCCGGGTCGCCGTCACCCTGGAGTACCGGGACGACGGGTTCCGCCTCCGCGTCGCCGACGACGGCGGCGGCGCCGACCCCGCCCGGCTGGAGGCCGGGGCGGCGGACGGGCGCGGCGGCGTCGCCCGGATGCGGGAGCGGGCTTCCGCCGCCGGCGGCGATCTCTCGGTCCGCGGCGGCCCCGCCGGCGGCACCGTCGTCGAGCTGGTGGTGCCCGCGCACTCGGCCTTCGCGAACAGGTAGGCGCCCATGGAAGCGGCCGCTGCCCGCATCAGCCACCTCGACCTGCGACAGCTCCGCTACGCCCTCGCCCTGGTGGAGCTGCGGAGCTCCCGCCGGGCGGCCGCGCAGCTGGCCATCCCGGTGCGCGCCTTCGCCCGCGAGATCGCGCGCATCGAGCGCGCGCTCGGCGCGCGACTGGTGGAGCGCCGGGGCGGGCGGACGGTCGCCACCGCCGCGGGGACGGAGATCGCCGAGATCGCCCGCTGCACCCTCGCCGGCCGGATCGGCGCGGGCCTGGACGAGCTGGAGGGCGAGAGCCTGCGCGTGGGGTGGATGGACTTCGGGCGCGGCCAGGCGATCCAGCGCGCCGCGCTCGCCGAGTTCCAGGCCCGCTACCCGCACGTCCCCGTGCAGCTGGTGCCGTCGCTCTTCCGGGACCAGCCGCGGGACGTGGCCGACGGCCTGCTGGACGCCGGCTTCTACACCGGCCCCAAGCCGGACCTGCCGGGGCTGGCGGTGGAGGTCCTGTTCCCCGACACCGTGGGGAGCGCGATGCTCCCCGCCGGGCACCGCCTGGCCGGCGTCCGGGGGCTCTCGCTCAGCGACCTGAGCGGCTTTCCCTTCCACTCCCTGCGCATGGACTACGCGCCCGAGATCATGGCCGGCGTGCACGACGGCGTGTCGCGCGGCGGGTGGCACGGGCGGCAGACCACCGGGTCGTCGCGGCCCTCCGAGGTGATCACGGCGGTGGCGTGCGGCGCCGGCTGGGCGCCCGCCCCGTCCGACCTGGTGGAGTGGGCGCCGCCGGGGGTGGAGGTGGTGCCGCTCGCGGACGGGCCGCTGCTGGGGGTGGACCTGTACCTGATGTGGAAGCGGGACGACCCGGTCGCCGCCGCCTTCGCGCGCCTGGTGTTCGAGCTCCGCGACGTCATCGAGGCGGCCGCGCCGCCCCCGGCCAAGCTGCCGGAGGCCGTGCGCGGCGGCCACGGGCCGCTCCTCGCGCAGCGCTACGCGGAGCGGGCGCGCGTCGCGCGCGAGCTGCACGACACGCTGCTGCAGGACATCGTGGGGAGCGAGCTGCAGCTGGAGGCGCTGACCCGGCGGCTTCCGCCCGGGCTGGAGCGGGAGAGCCGGGAGATCCGGGAGGTGGTGGAGCGCCTGGAGCGCGCGGCGCGCAGCGGCAGGGAGGTGCTCCGCAACCTGACCCCCGTGGGCTCCGGCGCGCGCGACCTCCCCGCCGCGCTCGCCGGGGTCGCGGCGACGCTGCGGGGCGGATCGGACGCTCGGTTCCGGCTGCGCGAGAGCGGCAGCCGCCGCGAGCTGCGCACCAGCGTGGCGGAGACGGCGTACTGGGTGGGGGCCGAGGCGATCGCCAACGCGCTCCGGCACGCCTCGCCCGCGCTGGTCACGGTGGTGCTGGAGTACGGGGACGACCTGTTCCGGCTCCGCGTGGCCGACGACGGGGGCGGGATCGAGCCGGAGGTGCTGCGGGCCGGCGGGCGGGACGGCCACCTGGGGTTCGCGCTGATGCGCGAGCGGGCCGCCGCCGCCGCGGGCACGCTCAGCATCCGCAGCGAGCCCGCCCGGGGGACGGAGGTGGAGCTGGCCGTCCCCGCCCCCATGGCGTTCGCGGCCGACGCGCCGTAGCCCCGCGGGCGTCCGTCCGCCCCGTGCCCCCCGGCGCGCCCCCATGGCCGCGCCGGGGCGTCAATCTTTGTGCAAGGTTCGCCCCGGCCCGCCGCCGGTCTCCCGTCCACCGCCGAAGGGGGAGGACCCGCCCCGTGACCCGTCAGCGCCCCCGGCCCCCCGGCCGCGACGAACCCGGCGCGGCGGCCGCCTCCGCGACCCCCCGGCTGCTGCTGGTGGTCGGCGACGACCGGCCCGTGCGGGCGGCGCTCGCCGCCCTCCCCGGCCTCGCGCGGGCCCGGGTGCTCGCCGCCGCGGACGCGGAGACGGCGGCCGCGCGCCTCCCGGAGGGCGGCGTGGACCTCGTGCTGACGGAGGTGGAACTGCCGGGCCGCTCCGGGATCTGGCTGGCGGAGTGGGTGGCGATGCACGCTCCCGCCGTGCGGGTCGTGCTGATGTCCGCCACCCTGCCGCCGAGCGGCACCGTGTTCCCCCGGTCGGTGCTCCGCTTCGTGCGCCCGCCCATCTCGCGCGGCGTGCTCCTGGAGATCCTGGCCGACGCCCCGGCCGGACCCTGAGCGCGGCGAGTGCTCCGGGAAGAGCGGTTTTCTCCGCCCAGCCGCCGGCCTCCTGGGCAGCGCTGTCGCAATGGGAGCGTACGTTGGCGCCTCGCATGCCGTACCCGCCCCTTCGAAGTCGTTGTGATTCTTCCCCCCGCGTGTCCATTATTGATCATGTCGCGGCGGGGACTCACCCGGCCGCACCCGGCGCGGAGGGACGATCCGATGGAGCTCATGCACCTGCGACACCCCGCGGCCGCCGCGCAAGCGTGCTCGCCCACCCGGCCCGCCGGGGGCCGGCGATGAAGCTCAGGCACCTGCAGGCGTTCGTGGCCGTGGCCGAGGCGCGGTCGTTCGGGCGGGCCGCGCGGGAGCTGAGCGTGGCGCAGCCGGCGCTCTCCAAGCAGGTGGCGGCGCTGGAGCGCGAGCTCGGCGCGGCGCTCTTCGTCCGCGGGCCCCGCGAGGTGGCGCTCACGCCGGCGGGCGAGGCGTTCATCGGCGAAGCGCGCGGCCTGCTGGAGACCAGCGAGCGGGCGGTCGCGCGCACGCGGGCCGCGGCGAACAGCACCGCGGGCACGCTGCACCTGGGTTGCGCCGAGATGATGCGGCCGCACGAAGCGCTGCTCGCCTCCGCGCTGGCCACGCTGGTCGGCCGGCACCCCCGCCTGACGGTGGCGTCGCGGCGGATGTCCTCGGCGGAGCAGTGGGCCGCGCTGCGGGAGCGGCGGCTCCACGTGGGGCTCGGCTACGGCGTGCCCCCCGAAGGGACCGGCCTGGCGCACGAGCACGTCGCCGCGCTCACGTTCACCGGCGTGCTCCTCCCCGCGGAGCATCCGCTGGCGTCCCGCGGCCTCCTGCGCTTCGCGGACCTGGCGGGGCTTCCGCTCCTCTTCTTCCCCCGGGACGTCAATCCGCCGCTCCACGACTGCGTCATGGCGGGGCTGCGCGAGCGGGGGCTGGAGCCGGAGCTGCGTACATGGCCGCACATGCACAGCGCGTACGAGACGGCGGTGGGCGCGGGCCTCGGGTGGATGCTGGCGGTGGAGGAGATGCGGGAGCTGCCGGACGGGGTGGTGGCGCGGCCCGTGGACGAGGCCGCGATGACGACCCATCTCACCGTCTGGTGGCGCGAGGACGAGGCCGGGCCGCCCGTGCGCGCGTTCGTCGAAGCCGCGCGCACGGCGAGGTGAGAGCGGGGCGGGGGGCACGGTGCCTCCCGCCCCGCGGTCTTCTTGCCGGCCCGCGAGCGACGGCGCCCGTCCCCGGGCTTCCGCCCATGGCGCGGCCGCCGCCGGGCTCGCATGTTGCTCCGCACGGCGCATGGGGAGCGCTGTCGGGGGGACGCGGCGCGGATGCCGGGTCCGGTGCGGAGACGACGCCACGGCCATGGAGCGATGACCTCGAATCCGTCTGCGGAAGGACCGCCGGAGGCTGCGCCGCGGGAGCGCGATTGGCTCCCTCTCGCGGCATTCGTGTTCGTGGTGCTCGCGCTCGTGGCGCTCGCCGTCGCGCCCGCCGTCCTGCTGCGGCGGATCTCCGCGGCGACGGAGGAGATCACCACCACCATCCTCCCCGCCAACGACCGCCTGGAGGACCTGGCGTTCGTCATGGAGCGGCAGGTCGCCGCCTCGCGCAGCCTGTTCCTCACCGGGAACCCGCGCTACGCGGCCGACCTCGCCTCCGCCCGGGCCGCCGAGGCCCGGACGCTGCGGGCCCTGGGCTCGCTGGCGCCCCGGCTGGGGCCCGCGGCCGCGCCGCAGCTGGCGGCGCTCCGCCGGACCATCGCCCGGAGGGACTCGCTGGAGGCCGCGGTGCTCGCGGCCGGCGGGGGCCCCGACGCGTACCGGGCGGCGCTGCCGGCGTTCGACGCCCTGCGCGACAGCATGCTGGTGCAGGTGAGGGGGCTCCGCGACGACCTGGCGCGCACCACCGCGGCGCGCGCGGCGGAGGAGGCGCGCTGGGCGGGGATGCAGCGGGTGCTCTCCATCGTCCTGGGAACGGTGGCGCTGCTGGCCGCGCTGCTGGTGGGGTGGTTCGCGTGGCGCCAGCGGGCGCTGGTGCGCGAGGTCCGGCTCGGCCTGGAGGAGGCGAACCGGCAGCGGGTGCTGGCGGAGCGCCGCGGCGAGGAGCTGGAGCGGATCACCGACCGCAGGGTGCGCATGATCCGCGGGATCACCCACGACGTCAAGAACCCGCTGGGCGCGGCCAAGGGGTACGCGGAGCTGCTGGAGATGGGGGTCAGGGCCCCGCTGGCCCCGGAGCAGGCCCCGCTGGTGAAGGGGGTGCAGCGCTCGGTGGACGGCGCCCTCGCCATCATCGCCGACCTGCTGGACCTGGCGCGCGCGGACAGCGGGGCGCTCGCGCTGCACCGCGTGCAGGTGGACCTGGGGGCGCTGGCCAGGTCCGCGGCGGAGGACCACCGCTCCGCCGCCGAGGCCGCCGGGCACACGCTGGTGGTCCAGCCCGTGGAGAAGCCGCTCGGCGTCCACACCGACCCCGGCCGGGTGGGGCAGGTGCTCGGCAACCTGCTTTCCAACGCGATCAAGTACACGCCGGCCCCCGGGCGGATCACCGTCCGGGTGGGCACGGCCCGCCGCGAGGACGCGCCGCAGGGCTCGGCGTGGGCCACGGTGCGGGTGAGCGACACCGGCCCGGGCATCCCGCCGGCCAAGCGGGACGCGGTGTTCGACGAGTTCACGCGCCTGCAGGAGGGCGGCGCGCAGCAGGGGCACGGGCTGGGGCTGGCCATCGCCCGGCGGATCGCGCGGCTGCTCGGCGGCGACCTTACCGTGGAGGGCCCGGCGGGAGCCGGGGCCACCTTCGTCCTGTGGCTCCCCCTGCGCCGCGAGGACGACGCGCCGAGGACCCCCGCCGGCCGCGGGTGACGGGCCGCGGGCCGCCGCGCCGGCTCAGGCGCGGACCGGGGCGCCCGCCGGCGGGGCGGGGCGCTCCGCGGGGTGGACGGGGAGCCTCACCTGGAAGCAGGTGTCGCCGGGGGCGGACTGCACCGTGACGGCGCCGCCGTGCTGGCGGACCACGATGCGCCGGACGATGTCCAGGCCCAGCCCCGTCCCCTCGCCCACGTCCTTGGTGGTGAAGAACGGCTCCCAGATGCGGTCCTCCACCTCCGGCGCGATCCCCGGCCCGTCGTCGCGCACCTCCACCACCACCTCGCCCCCGCGGTGGGCGGTGCGCAGCCCCAGCCTGCCGCCCGGCGGACAGGCGTCCAGCGCGTTGTCGATCAGGTTGGTCCACACCTGGTTCAGGTCGCCCGGGCTCCCCCACGGGTGCGGGAGCTCCGGGGCGTAGTCGCGCTCCACCCGCACGGCGCGCTCGCGGATGCGGCTGGCGAGCATGGTCAGGGTGGTCTCCAGCCCCTCGTGCACGTCCACCGGGGCGCGGGCCTGGGTCTCGTCCATGCGCGAGTACGACCTGACCGCCGCCACCAGCCCGGAGATCCTCACCGCCGCTTCCTCCACGTCGCGCAGCGTCAGCTCGGCCGCCAGCCCGGAGGCAAGCCAGGCCAGCGCGTCGCCCAGCGAGCGCGCGGGGAGCGCCGCCTCCAGCTCGCGCAGCTCCTCCGGCCGCACCCCCGACGACACCAGGGTGGGGGCCATCAGCCAGGGCTCGGGGATGCCGCGGGCCTCCAGCCACGCCTCTACCTCCGCCTCGCGGTCGCCGGCCTCCAGCGGCTCCAGCGGCGTGGCGGGGCCGTCGTGGGCCTTGCGCTCCTGGAGCGCCACCAGCGCGCGCAATTGCTCCGCGCCCAGGCTGCACCCGGCCAGGGCGAGGGTCTGGCGGGGCAGGGCGCCCAGGCGCTCGCGCAGGTGGGCGGCCCCGCGGCGGATGGCGGACGCCGGGTTGTTCATCTCGTGCGCCAGCCCGGCGGAGAGGCGCCCCAGCGCCAGCAGCTTGTCGCGCTGCTGCTCCGCCCGCGTGGCCTCGCGCACCCGGTCGGCGAGGGCGCCCACCAGGCGCTGCTCCAGCGCGGGGACGCGGCCGAGCATCTCCGGGAAGCGGTCGCGGTGGATGGAGGCCAGCCGCGTGGGGGTCGTGGCGCGCATCGTCCCGGTGTAGCGGGTCATCCGCGAAAAGGGGAGGAGCCCGGTCAGCTCGCCCGGCACCCCCAGGAAGACCGCCCCGTCGGGCACCCCCTCCCGGCGGTACTGGATCTCCCCCGACAGGATCACGTACATGGCGTCGGCCGGGTCGCCCTCCAGGGCGAGCGCCTGCCCGGGCGCCAGCACCACCTCCCCGGCGGCCCCGGCCAGCCACTCCAGCTCGGCGTCCGCGAGGTCGGCCAGCAGCGGGGCCACGCGCAGCTCCGCCGCGGCGATCACGGGCCCACCTCCGGCATCACGGGATCGGTCATTCCTTTCGCTCCTCCCTGGCGTCCGGGCACGTCGTCCCCGGCGACAATGTACGCGGCCGCCGCGCCCCGCGCCTGCACCGGGTTGCCGTCGCGGCGCGGCGGTGGCGGCCCGGCGCGTTCCGCTGCACATTTCGAACGACGGCGCCGCCCGTCGTCCGCCTCCCCCGCACTCCGGAGTCCAATGGACACGCTCCCCACGCCCGCGCCCGCCGCCTCCGCCGGTGCGCCCCCGCCCGAAGCGCCCGTCGTCGTCCGCACCCCCCGGGGCGGCTTCCGCAGCGAGGTGGAGGCCGGCGGCCACCGCATGGTCGTGGACGAGCCCGCCTCGGTGGGCGGCACCGGCGCCGGCCCCACGCCGTACGACTTCCTGCTCGCGGGGCTGGGCGCCTGCACCGGGATGACGCTGCGGATGTACGCGGACCGCAAGGGGTGGCCGCTGGAGGAGGTGGTGGTGAAGCTGAGCCACGGCCGCACCCACGCGGCGGACTGCGAGAACTGCCAGTCGCCGCAGTCGCGGGTGGACCGCGTGGACCGCGAGATCCAGCTGACCGGGCCGCTGGACGAGGCCCAGCGCGCCCGGCTGCTCCAGATCGCCAACCAGTGCCCGGTGCACCGCACCCTGGCCGCCGGTTTCCAGGTGGAGACCCGCCTCGCCGAGCCCGCGGGCTGACCCGCCGCCGACCCCCGCCCGCGCGCCCGCGGCGAGCCCCCGCCGGAGTTCCCGCGGGGGCTCGCGTTTCCTCCCGTCCGCCGCTCCCCGTCGCCCGCGATGTCCGCTCCGCCCTCGAAACTACGCATCTGCCCGTGAGGACGAGCACCGAGGGGGCCAGGGCGCCCGCCGGGCCTCCGCGACCCACCCGAACCGAACGTCCGGCCGCGGAGTGCGGCGCGTGCCGGCGAGGAGGGACCATGAAGATCCACGTCACGATCCTGGCGCTGCTGTGCGGGCTGGCCGCGGCCGGCCCGGCGGCGGCGCAGCACGAGCACCACGCCGCCCGGCCCCCCGCCGCCGCGGGCGCCGTGCCGCTGTACGGCGACCTGGGGAGCCACGGCTACGCGGTCACCACCCGCGTGCCGGCGGCGCAGCGCTACTTCGACCAGGGGCTGCGCCTCTACTACGCCTTCAACCACGCCGAGGCGGCGCGCGCCTTCGGGGAGGCCGCGCGGCTGGACCCCGGCTGCGCCATGTGCCACTGGGGCGTCGCGCTGGCGCTGGGCCCCAACGTCAACGCGCCGGCCATGGACTCCGCGTCCACCGTGCAGGCGTACGCGGCGGCGCAGCGGGCGCTCCGGCTGGCGCCCGGCGCCGCCCCCGTGGAGCGGGCGCTGGTCCGCGCGCTCGCCGTGCGCTACGCCCCGGCGCCCGCGGCCGACCGGGCGGGGCTGGACTCCGCCTACGCCCGGGCAATGGCCGGCGTGGCGCGCGAGCACCCGGACGACCCCGAGGCGGCGACGCTGTACGCCGAGTCGCTGATGGACCTGAGCCCCTGGGCGTACTGGACGGCGGAGGGGGAGCCGCGCCCGGACACCCCGGCGCTGCTGGCCAGCCTGGAGCGGGTGGTCGCCGCGCGGCCGGACCACCCCGGGGCCTGCCACTTCTTCATCCACGCGGTGGAGGCGGTGCACCCGGCGCGCGCCGTGCCCTGCGCCGAGCGGCTGCCGGCGCTGATGTCGGGTGCGGGGCACCTGGTCCACATGCCGGGGCACATCTACGTGCGCGTGGGGCGCTGGATGGACGCCATCCGCGCCAACGAGCACGCCGTGCACGCGGACGAGGCCTACATCCGCGACCAGCGCCCCGGGGCGGGGATCTACACGCTGGGGTACTACCCGCACAACCACGACTTCCTCGCCTTCGCGGCGATGATGGCCGGCCGGCGCGCGCAGGCCCTGGACGCCGCGGCGAAGGTAGCCGAGGGGATCCCGGAGGAGGCGCTGCGGGCGCCCGGGATGGAGTTCCTCCAGCACCGCATGACCCGGACGCTCCAGCTCCAGGTCCGGTTCGGGCGCTGGGACGACGTGCTGCGCGCGCCCGCCCCCCCCGGAGGAGCTGCGCCACGCCCGCGCCATGTGGCACTACGCGCGCGGCCGGGCGCTCGCCGCCCGCGGGGACGTGCCGGCCGCGGAGGCCGAGCTGGCCCGCGTCCGCGCCGCCGCGGCCGACCCCGCGCTGGACGGCGTGCGGATGGAGTTCAACCCGCCGGGGCCGATCCTGCGGGTGGCGGAGGAGGTGCTGGCCGGGAGCATCGCCGGGGCGCGCGGCGACCACGCCGCGGCCGCCGCCCACCTTCGCGAGGCGGTCCGGCGCGAGGACGCCCTGGTGTACGGCGAGCCGCCGGACTGGACGGTGCCGGTGCGGCAGGAGCTGGGCGAGGCGCTGCTCGCCGCCGGCTGCCCGGCGGAGGCGGAGCGGGCCTTCCGCGAGGAGCTGGAGCGCTTCCCCGACAACGGCTGGTCGCTGCGGGGGCTGGCGCGGAGCCTCCGGGCGCAGGGGAGGGAAGCGGAGGCCGCCGCGGCGGAGGCGCGCTTCCGCGCCGCGTGGAAGGAAGCCGACGCCGACCTGCGCGCCGGCCCGCCACCGGCCCGCTGAGGCCGGGTCCCGCGGCGGCGTAAAGCCGGCCCGGTGCGCGACCTGAGGGAAGGGGGAGCGAGCCTCCGCCGGAGATCCGGCGGAGGCTCGCTCCGTTCCGCCGCGCCCCTCGCTGCCGACGGGTAGAAGGGGCCACCAACGTTCCGGGGGGCTCGCCTGTCTTGGTGGCGGGCGGACGGGCGCGGGCCTTCACCGCCGCCCGTCCGCTGGAGCCGCGCCGTGCTCAGACCTCGACCCACCCGGTGGGTCCCGCACGGGCGGTGTGCACTCCGACACTCGTGACCATGCGCCAGGCAGCAAGCTTCGTCGTACTCCTCCTGCTCGCACTCCTGCGCGCCGGCCCCGCCGGCGCGCAGATCGGCTCCACCACCGACATCGTCCGCGGACAGGTGACCGGCTCGGCCGGCGAGCCCGTGGCGGGGGCCGCCGTGACCGTGACGTCGGCGGAGACCGGGGTCCGCCGCACCGCGACCACCGACGCGCAGGGCCGCTACACGGTCGTCTTCCCGGACGGCGGCGGGCAGTACCAGGTGCAGGCGGCGGCCGCCGGCCTCCCCGCCGGATCGCGCCGGGTGGCGCGCGTGGGCGACGAGGACGTGCTCCAGGCCGACGTCCGCCTGGCGACCGCGGCCGTGGCGCTGGAGGGGATCACCGTGACCGCCCGGCGCACGCCGCCGCCCTCGGGCCGCGACCCGGCCGCCACCGAGCGCGAGGTCTCCGGCGAGGCGCTCAACCGCCTCCCCGTGGACCCCGCCGACGTCACCTCGCTCGCCACCCTCACCCCGGGCGTCACCGCGCTGGGCGGCGGCGACTCGCTGCAGCTCGCCTTCTCGGTGCTGGGGCAGGGGTCGGAGGCGAACCAGATGACGCTGGACGGCGTCAGCTTCGGCGGGGACGCGGGCGGGGGGCTGGGCGTGCCGCAGGAGGCGGTGCGCTCCACCCGGGTGGTCACCAACACCTACGACGTGTCGCAGGGGCAGTTCTCCGGCGGGCAGATCTCCACCACCACGCGCGGCGGCACCAACAACGTGCAGGGCTCGTTCAGCTACCTGCTGCGCGACCCCGCGCTCCAGTGGACGGAGAGCAGCGACGCCTTCGGCGGCGCCTTCAGCCAGAACCGCTTCAGCGGCGGCGTGGGCGGGCCCATCGTGCGCGACAGGCTGTTCTACTTCGGCTCGGCGGCGGTGCAGCGGCGCTCCTCCGGGCTGCGCTCGCTCGCCAGCGCGGACCCGCTCGCGCTCCAGTCGCTGGGGGTGGACCCGGACTCCGTGGCCCGCTTCCTGTCGCTGCTCGGCGCCAAGGGGATCTACCCCGCCGGGGTCGCCGCTCCCACCGACCAGGTGAACACCTCGTACACGCTGCTGGGGCGCGTCGACTACAACCTCAGCCAGCGGCACACCCTGACGCTGCGCGGCAACGGCAACTGGAGCGAGCAGGGCGCCTCGCGCATCGGCGCGCTGGGGCTGCCGCAGTCGGGCGCGGACGTGAGCTCCACCTCCGGCGGGGCAATGCTGTCGCTGACCTCGCGCTTCGGCAACGGCTGGATCAACGAGCTGCGCTCCTTCTATTCCACCGGGAGCCGCGAGACCGAGCCGTACGCCGCCATCCCCGGCGGGCGGGTGCGGATCACCTCGGAGCTGGAGGACGGCACCCGCTCCGTCTCCACGCTCTCGTTCGGGGGGGCGGGGACGGCAACCGAGTCCAGCGACCGCACGGTCGAGGTGGCAAACGAGCTGTCGCTGCTGCTGGGGCAGCACCGGCTGCGGGTGGGCGGGCTGGTGAACTCCACCAGCAACCGCAGCCTGTCCGGCAGCAACCTGCTCGGCTCCTTCACCTACAACTCGCTGGCCGCCTTCGCCGCCGACAGCGCCGCCTCCTTCACCCGCTCGCTCGCCCAGCGCGAGCGCGAGGCCGGCGGGATCAACGCGGCGGTGTACGTGGGGGACACCTGGCGCCCGCGCCAGAGCCTGCAGCTCACCTACGGGCTCCGCCTGGAGGGCTCGCGAGCGAGCGACGAGCCGGCGTACAACCCGCGGGTGGAGGCGCTGTTCGGGCGGCGCACCGACGCCATCCCCTCGGACTTCGCCCTCAGCCCGCGCGTGGGCTTCACCTACACCATGCGCCGCGACGAAGAGGGCCCGCCGGTGGCGACGGTGCGCGGCGGCTTCGGCGAGTTCCGCTCCCGGCCGCTCTGGAACCTGTTCGCCGCGGCCCGCGACGCCACCGGGCTCCCGGAGTCGCAGGCGCAGCTCACCTGCATCGGCGGCGCGGTGCCGGTGCCCGACTGGGCCGCCTTCCAGGGCGGCGAGGAGTACGTCCCCGGCGCCTGCCTGGACGGCGGGACCGGCGTGCCGACCGGCGGCTCCGGGCGCGGCTCCAGCGTCACGGTGTTCGACCCGGACTTCGCGGCCTCCCGCTCCTGGCGCGCCTCGCTGGGCTTCCAGCGCAACTTCACCCGCGCCTTCCGGGTGTCGGTGGACGGCGTCTTCGCCCAGGGCGTGAGCCTGCAGGGCGTGCGCGACCTCAACCTGAACACCACGCCGCGCTTCGCGCTGGCGCAGGAGGGCGGGCGCCCGGTGTTCGTGCCGCAGGGCGCCATCGTCGCGGAGACGGGCGAGGTGGGCTACCTGTCCTCGCGCCTGCACCCCGAGCTGGGCCAGGTGACGGAGTACAACTCGGACCTGCGCTCCCGCTCCGGCCAGGTGACGGTGGGGCTTTCCGGAGCCGTCCCGCAGCGGCGCCTCTTCGGGCAGCTCAACTACACCTTCGCGCGCTCGCGCGACCAGGGGACCTCCGGGGGCGGCTTCGGGCGCGGCTTCGGCGGGGGCTTCGGAGGGTTCGGGGGCTTCGGCGGCGGGCTGCCGCTGACGGCCGGCAACCCCAACGAGGCCGAGTGGGCCACCAGCGACTTCGACCGCCCTCACCAGGTGGTGCTGACGCTGGGGCACCAGCTGCGGCCGTGGATGGACTACACGGTGGTGGGCCGCTTCACCTCCGGCTCCCCCTTCACGCCCACGGTGGGCGGCGACGTCAACGGCGACGGCGCGCGCAACGACCGCGCCTTCATCTTCGACCCGGCCACCACGGCCGACCCCGCGCTCGCCGCTGGGATCTCGCGCCTCCTGGAGGGCTCGTCCGACCGGGTGCGCGAGTGCCTCCGGTCGCAATTGGGCGAGATCGCCGGCCGCAACAGCTGCCGCAACCCGTGGAGCTACGGGCTGGACCTGCGCGCCAACGTGCGGCCCACCCTGCCGCGGCTGGGGAACCGGCTCACCCTCTCGCTGGACGCGGTGAACACCCTGGGCGGGCTGGACCGCCTGTTCCACGGCTCCGGCGACCTTCGCGGCTGGGGCGAGCAGAACCGCGCCGACCCGGTGCTCCTGTACCCGCGCGGCTTCGACCCGGCCACGGCGAGCTTCCGCTACGAGGTCAACGAGAGCTTCGGCGACGCGCGGCGGCAGACGCGCGCCTTCCGCAACCCGTTCCAGCTGCAGATCCAGGCGCGGCTCGCGGTGGGGCGGCAGCAGCAGGGCGGCTTCGGCGGGATCGCCGGGGCGGTGCTGGGCGGCGGCGGCGGGGGAGGCGGCGGGGGCGGCAGCTTCGACCCGCGCGTGATCCTGGAGCGCGCGCTCGCCAACCCGCTGCGCGACCTGCTGTCGATGTCGGACACGCTGCAGCTCACGCCGGAGCAGGTGGCGCGCCTGGAGGGGCTCGCCGACTCGCTCCAGGTGCGGCTGGACACCGTCCAGGCGCAGGCCGAGCGCGAACTGGACCGCGCCGCCGGGCCCGGCGCGGCCCGGGGCGGCAACCGCGCCGCCGGCCAGGGGGGCGGCCAGGGCGGCCCCGGCGCCGTCTTCCAGGCCATCGGCCCGCGCCTTCAGGAGGCGCGCACCGCCTCGCAGGCGGCCATGCGGGAGGCGCAGAAGGTGCTCACCCCCGCGCAGTGGCAGAAGGTGCCGGAGGAGATCCGCAACCCCGGCCGCGGCTTCGGTCCGGGCGGCGGCGGGCAGCAGGAGGGGCGCCGCCCGGGCGGAGGGCGCCCGTAGGCCCGGGCCACGGGCTGTCCCGTCCGAGCAGCAGCGAGCCCCCGCCGGAGATCCGGCGGGGGCTCGCTGCCGTAGGGAGTTCCACCACACGCGCCGCCCCACGCTCCCTCACACGCCAACCCGCCGCACGCGGACAGAACGCCGCCCCCGCCGCCGGTAGCTTGAACCCGTGATCGACGCGGAGCGAGTCGCTCCCGACCGATCGGCGGCGCAGGGGCCCCGGAAGGCACGGGGCCGGCCGGAGGACCCGCGGGCGCGGGAAGGCGCCCACCACACCCACCCCACCTCGGGGAGACGGAACCATGATCACCCCTCGTTCGCTCCCGGTCTCGGCGCTCTTCGGCGCGCTGATCGCGGTGCCCGCCCTC
>DASVQR010000064.1:0-47834 GCA_036389055.1 Longimicrobiaceae bacterium
GCGGGTTCGGGCGTGCCCCCGGCTGGCGCCGGGGTCGGGCTTCGGCTCCGTAACGCACGATACAACCGTGCGTAACGGAGTCGAGCCCCGGCGGAAACTGCCCCGCCGGGTCTCGCCCCTTCGGGCCGAAATCCCTCACGCAGCTGCGACAGCGCCCCCGCCGGGAGATCCCGGCGGGGGCGCTGCTTTTCCGCACTCACGCACTCACGCACTCACGCACTCTCGCACTGCCGTTCAGCCTCGCTTCCAGGTCAGCTGGAACTCCAGCTCCTCCTCGCCCTCGCTGCGCTCGTGCTCCACGCTGACCCGGGCGTCCACGGGCACCACCATCCGCTCGCCCGCCACCTGGATGGTGAACGGCTTCTCCTGCTCCAGGGCGTCGGCCAGGCGGCGCAGCTTGGCGACGAAGTCCTTTTTCGAGTACACCTTGTCGATGTCGCGATCGTCCAGCTCCGTCACGGGATGCCTCCGTCGGAAGGGGTTGTGGGGGACCGGGCCCGGGTCAGCGCTCCAGCACCAGCGTGACCGGGCCGTCGTTGACCAGCTCCACCTGCATCATCGCGCCGAACTCGCCGGTCTGCACCGGGCGGCCGGCCTCGCGCAGCATCTCCACGAAGCGCTCGTAGAGCGGGATGGCCGTCTCCGGGCGGGCGGCGTCCACGAAGCTGGGGCGCCGCCCCTTGCGGGCGTCGCCGTACAGCGTGAACTGCGACACCACCAGCAGCGCGCCGTCCACGTCCTCCACCGACAGGTTCATCTTCCCCTCGGCGTCGGTGAAGACGCGCAGGCCGACGACCTTGTCCGCCATCCAGCGCAGCGTCTCGTCCGTGTCGCCCTCCGTGAAGCCGGCGAGCAGCAGCAGCCCGCGGCCGATCTCGCCCGTGACGCGGCCCTCCACGGTGACGCGGGCGCGGGTGACTCGCTGGAGGACGACGCGCATGCCGCGGGGGGCGGGGGTGGACGCGGGAAAGCCGGGCGGGCGGCAAGTTAGGAACGGGGTGGAGGGGGCGCAACCGGCCCGGCGGCGCGGCTGGTATGCTCCTTGACCCGACGCTCCGCGGACGAGGGAGCGCAGGGGAAACCGCGGACCGGGGGAGCGGATGACGGACCAGAGGTGGCCGGACGAGCTGTGGATCGTGCGGCACGGGGAGAGCGCGGGGAACGTGGCCCGCGACGCGGCGGACGCGGCGGGGCACCCGGTCATCGACATCGCCATGCGCGACGTGGACGTGCCGCTGAGCGCGCTGGGCGAGCGGCAGGCGCGCTCGGTGGGGCGCTGGTTCGCCGGGCTCCCGGAGGACCGCAGGCCCACGGTGGTGCTGGTGTCGCCGTACCTGCGCGCCCGCAGGACCGCGGAATTGATGCGCGACCAGGGCGGGCTGGCCGGCGACGCGGACGGCTTCACCGTGGACGAGCGGCTGCGCGAAAAGGAGTTCGGGATCCTGGACCGGCTGACGCGCGTCGGCATCGAGCAGCGCCACCCCGACCAGGCCGAGCTCCGCCGCCTGCTGGGCAAGTTCTACCACCGGCCGCCGGGCGGGGAAAGCTGGTGCGACGTGATCCTGCGGCTGCGCAGCGCGCTGGACACCATCTCGCTGCACCACCGCGGCGAGCGGGTGCTGGTGGTGTGCCACCAGGTGATCGTGCTGTGCCTGCGCTACCTGCTGGAGTGCCTGACCGAGGACGAGATCCTCGCCATCGACCGGGCGGGCGACGTCGCCAACTGCTCCGTCACCTCGTACCGCTTTGACCCCTCGCTGGGCCGCCACGGGAAGATGCGGCTGGAGGCCTACAACTTCGTGGCGCCGCTCCTGGAGGAGGGGACGCCCGTCACCTCGGAGCCGGACGCCGCGGTGGCCGCCCGATGAGCGCGGCCGGACGCGCACGCGCCGTCACCCCCGCCCTGCTCCGCCGCCTCCCCCTCCCCCGCCCCGACGAGCGGGGCGACAAGGAGGAGCGGGGACGGGTGCTGGTGGTGGGCGGCGCGACGGAGATGCCCGGCGCGCTGGTGCTGGCCGGGGTCGCGGCGCTGCGGGCGGGGGCGGGCAAGCTCCAGCTCGCCACCGTGGCCGACGTGGCAGGGATGGTGGCCGTCGCCGTGCCGGAGGCGCGGGTGCGCGGGCTGCCGGCGACGGAGGCCGGGGGGTTTGGCCCGGGGGGCGCGGAGGCGCTGGCGGAGTGGGTCCGCCGGACGGACGCGCTGCTGGTGGGCCCGGGGATGGTGGACCCGGAGGCGACCGCCGCGCTCACCCTGCGCCTGCTGGCGGAGGTGGAGGAGGGCGTGGTGGTGCTGGACGCCGAGGCGATGGCGTGCCTTTCCGGGACGCGGGACGCGCTGCACCGGCTGGAGGGGCGCGCCGTGGTGACGCCGCACGCCGGCGAGATGGCGAGCCTGCTGGGGATGTCCAAGGAGGAGGTGGCGGAGGACGCGCTCCGCGTCGCCCGCCGGGCGGCGGCGGAGCTGCGCTGCGTGGTCGCGCTCAAGGGGAGCGAGACCCACGTGGCGGCGCCCGACGGCGAGGCGTTCCGCTACGCGTCGGGCGGCGTGGGGCTGGCCACCTCCGGCTCCGGCGACACGCTGGCGGGGATCGTGGCGGGGCTGGCGGCGCGCGGCGCCGACCCGCTGCGGGCAGCGCTCTGGGGCGTGGCGCTGCACGGCGGCGCGGGCAACGTGCTCGCGAAGCGCATGGGCCCCGTGGGCTTCCTCGCCCGCGAGCTGCTGGACGCGGTCCCCGGCGTGATGCGCTCGCTGTCCTGAGGCCCCGCCCCCCGGCGCGCCCGACGCCCGCCGCCGCCGCGATCCCCGCGTGAGGGATTCCGGCCCGAAGGGGCGAGACCGCGCGGCTGTTTGCGCGGGCTCGACTCCGTTACGCACGGTTGTATCGTGCGTTACGGAGCCGAAGCCCGACCCCGGCGCAGCCGGGGGCACGCCCGAACCCGCCGTTCGAAGCCGTTGCAGAGGCAACCTCCTTGCCGGCGATTGTCGCGTTCCGTATGCTCTCCCCGTCCCACGCTGCACCCCCCGCCGGCCGTCCGCCCCACCCGCGGCCGGGCTCCTTCCGTCCCACCCTCCCGGAAAGGAAGCACCCCAGTGAGCAGACGCATCCTCACCCACGCCCCGTTCGAGCCGTTCGCGAAGGGGGAGACGCGCTACGACGTCGCGGTGGTCGGCGCCGGCGTGTCCGGCGTGTACACGGCGTGGCGCCTCAAGCAGTCCGACCCGTCGCTGCGCGTGGCGGTGTTCGAGTACGGCAGCCGCATCGGGGGGCGGCTGTACAGCTTTCCCATGCCGGGGATGCCGCACATCAAGGCCGAGCTGGGCGGCATGCGCTGGCTCAAGTCGCACGAGATCGTGGTGGGGCTCATCGACCACCTCAACCTGGCGACGCGCGAGTTCCCCATGGGGCCGGACGGCGGGAGCAACAACCTGATGTACCTGCGCCGGCGGCAGCTGCGGGTCAAGGACCTGACCAACCCGGCGATGGTGCCGTACCTGATGAACCCGGACGAGCAGGGGATGAACCCCGACCAGCTCCAGGCCTACGTGATGAACAGCCTGCTGCCCTTCAACGGCGAGCTGAGCGCGGAGGACTGGTGGACGGTCAAGGTGCTCAACGGCACGCCGCTGTACCAGATCGGCTTCTGGAACCTGCTCTACCGGGTGCTGAGCAGCGAGGCGTACCAGTACATGTACGACGCCAGCGGCTACTACACCAACGTGGCCAACTCCACGGCCCCGCTGTCGCTCCCCATCACCGAGTACGACCCCAACAACAAGTACTACACGCTGGACCAGGGCTTCGAGGAGCTCCCCGTCACCCTTGCCGAGCGCTTCGTGAAGGCGGGCGGCGAGATCCGCCTGAACCACCGGCTGGACTCGTTCGGGCGGCGGGGCGCGGACGGCGACTACGCGCTCTGCTTCGTGGAGACGGAGACGGACGGGAGCGGGAAGACGCAGGACCGGCCCGGCCGCCCCGAGGTGCACGTGGACGCCGACTGCGTGGTGCTGGCGCTGCCGCGCCGCTCCATCGAGCTGATCCGCTGGAACCGGCTGGACGACGAGGACGCCCCCGGCGGCACCACGCTGCGGAAGCGCGTGGAGTCCGTCATCAGCCAGGCGGCGTTCAAGATGTTCCTGGGCTACCCCTACCCCTGGTGGCGCGCGCTGGGCGTGGAGGCCGGCCGCACCATCACCGACATGCCCATCCGCCAGACCTACTACTTCGGCACGGAGAGCGAGTCGGGCGGCGAGCCCGAGAACCACAACTCGCTGCTGATGGTGAGCTACAACGACCTGGGGAGCGTGCCGTTCTGGAAGGCGCTGGAGGCGGGGCCGCGCTTCCGGGGGCGCACCCAGAACCCGGAGGCGGCGGAGGACCCGGCGAAGCCCGGGCGCGACTACTTCCTCAAGGGGCAGGCGCCCGTGGCGCCGCACGAGTTCCAGATCAGCCAGGAGATGGTGCAGACGGCGCAGGAGCAGGTCAAGGAGGTGCACGGGCTCAAGTTCGTCCCGGAGCCGTACACCGCCGTCTACCACGACTGGGGCGAGGACCCGTACGGCGCCGGGTGGCACGCCTGGAAGGCGGGCGAGAAGTTCTGGGAGATCATGCCCTACATGCGCGGCATCCCCGGCGAGAAGGTGCACGTGTGCGGCGAGGCGTATTCCATCGGCCAGGGGTGGGTGGAGGGCGCGCTGCAGACGGCGGAGCTGATGCTCAAGGAGCACTTCGGGCTGAAGCGGCCGGACTTCATCCCGCGCAAGTACTACGACACGGAGATGGGGCCGTGAGCGCCGCCCCGGATGCCGCGGCGGGCGGCTGCACCGTCGCCCGCTACCTGGCGCAGCGCATGGCGGAGATGGGGATCGGCCACCTGTTCGCCGTCCCCGGCGACTACGCCGGCGCCTTCCTGAGCACCATCGACGCCGAGGGCGAGTCCCTGGGCATCCGCCGCGTGGGCACCTGCAACGAGCTGGAGGCCGGCTACTCCGCCGACGCGTACGCCCGCCTGCGCGGCGCGGGCGGGGTGTGCGTCACCTTCGGGGTGGGCACCTTCAGCCTGCTCAACGCGCTGGCCGGCTCGTACGTGGAGCAGCTCCCCGTGGTGCTGGTGGTGGGGAGCCCCGCCTCCGCGTCGCGGAACACCGAGCGGCGGGAGGGCGTGCTCTTCCACCACTCCACCGGCACCCTCAGCGCCGACGAGGACTCGGTGAGGAACGTGACCGTGGCGCGTGTGGTGGTGATGGACCCGCTGCGCGCCCCGGAGCAGATCGACTCCGCCCTGCGCGCCGCCCTGACCTGGCGCAAGCCGGTGTACGTCGAGGTGTACGCCAACGTGTGGAGCCTCCCCTGCGCGGCGCCCCGCGGCAGGCTGGAGCCGGGGCCGCTCCCCACCCTCCAGGCGTCGCTGGACGCCGCGCTCGACGCCACGCTGGAGCACCTGTGGACGGCGGAGCGCCCGGTGATCTGGGCGGGGGTGGAGGTGCAGCGCTTCGGGCTCCAGGAGCTGCTGGAGGAGCTGGTGGCGGAGACCGGCTTCCCCTTCGCCACCGACCTGCTGGGCAAGAGCGTGCTGTCCGAGGACGCGCCGGGCTTCGTGGGCGTGTACGACGGCGCCTCGGCCAACCCCAAGACGGCGCGGCTGGTGGAGACGGCGGACTGGCTGCTGGGGCTGGGCAACCTGGTCACGGACGACTTCCTGGACCTGGTGAAGAAGAGCTACGGCACCATGTCGCTGGCCTGGAACAACTCGGTGCGGGTGGGCACGGACGTGTGGGACTGCGTGCCGCTGCGCGACTTCATGGAGCAGCTGCTGCGGCGGCTGCGCGAGAGGAAGTACGGCGCGCCGGCCGAGGCGGTGGCGGAGCTGGCCGCGGCGGGCGCCCCCGAGCACGCCTTCCTGCTCCGCGCGGCGGGCGGGGGAGGCGCGGCGAGCCTCGACGCCCCGGAGCCGGTCGGCTACGAGGCGTTCTTCCGGCGGGTGCAGGACTGGGTGGACGACTCCATGGTGCTCATGGCCGACACCAGCATCGCCCTGTACTCGGCGGCGGAATTGCCGGTGCGGCGGAGGGACGGGTTCATCTCGCAGGCGGCGTGGAACTCCATCGGCTACACCACGGGGGCGTGCCTGGGCGTGGGCTTCGCCGATCCCTCGCGGCGCGCGGTGGTGTTCACCGGCGACGGGGGGTTCCAGATGGTGTGCCAGACGCTCTCGGACGTGGCGCGGGCGCGGCAGGGGGCGATCGTGTTCATCTTCGACAATGCGCTGTACGGGATCGAGCAGGCGTTCGTGAACGTCAAGTACTTCACGAAAGGCGAGCCGGCGGAGGAGTTCGACCTGCTGCACGGCTGGGACTATCCCAAGCTGGTGGAGGTCTTCCGGGGCGGGTGGGGCGCCACCGTGAGCACCATGGCGGAGCTGGAGGACGCGCTGGCCCGGGCGCTGGAGAACCGGGACGGGCCTTCCGTCATCGCCCTCAAGATCCCCTCGACGGACATCACGCCGCAGATGCTGGCGCTGGCCGGGGGGTGAGCTTCGAACGAAAGGCAAACTGCGGGTTTGGGCGTGCCCCCGGCTCCGCCGGGGTCGGGCTGCGCGCTGCGTAGGCGAGCAAACAACGCTCGCCAACGCAGCCGAGCCCCCGCGGAAACTGCCCCGCGGGGTCTCGGCCCTGCCGGGCGCGCATCCCTCACGCGGGTGGCAGCGTGGGCCTGGAGACCGGCGGCGCACGAGATTGTACTTCGTCGGCGCGGACCGCTTTACATTGGTCCGGTCGGATCGCGGAACGGGAGCCCCGCGCCACGGGGCCAAAGGAGGTGAGGATGCGCGCCTTCGCTGAAAGACCGGTGGACGCCCAGCGGGCGCCGCCGACGAAGTCCCCGGCGCCGGTCCGGACGCGCGAAGCGCAGCGCCCGGGGACGGGCTGGGTGTACCACGTGGACCGGCCGGCGGGATCGGCGCCGGTGCGGATGCAGCGGAAGCTGACGGTGGATTCCCCCGGCACCGCCCACGAGCAGGAAGCCGAGCACGTGGCGGAGCGGGTGACGAGGATGCCGGACCCGCCGCGCCGCAGGCACGCCTGCTCCTGCGGCGGGACGTGTCCGGCGTGCAGGGCGGCGGCGGAGCGGGAGCAGGTCCAGGAGCGCCTGCAGACCCTGCGCGCCGGCCCCGGCGACACCGAGCCGGTGGAGGCGCCGCCGCTGGTCCGGCAGGTGCTGTCGGAGCCCGGCGAGCCGCTGGACGCGGAGAGCCGGGCCTACTTCGAGCCGCGCTTCGGGCACGACTTCGGCGGCGTGCGCGTCCATGCCGACGCGCGGGCGGCCGAGTCGGCGCGGGCGGTGAGCGCGCGGGCGTACACCGTGGGGAGCCACGTCGTCCTGGGCGGCGGCGAGGCCTCGCGGGGGAGCGGGGACGCGCGGCGGCTGATGGCGCACGAGCTGACGCACGTGGTGCAGCAGGGCGGCGCGCCGGCGGCGCACGCGGACCGCGGCTCCGCGTCGCCCGCGCCCGCCGCGGGGGCCAGGGTCCAGCGGGAGCCCGCGGCGAAGCCCGCCAGCGAGGACGTCTGGGGATTCAAGGTCACCAGGAGCATGTGCGGCTGCCAGCAGGCCATCCGCGAAGACATCGACTGGGCGAAGACCGCGAGCGCCACCTACGCGGCCTGCGACGTCCCCGCCAATCCCACCAGCACGGAGATCGAGGCGTGCTTCCAGGCCGCCCATCCCACCGCGACCGTGGTCGCCGAGACCAGCAGCAGCGGGACGATCACGGCCCCCCCGCCCTCCGCCGATCCCTGCCAGCGGATCGAGGACAGGGGCACCATGGTGCACGAGACCTTTCACGCCCGCTACACGGAGAACCTGGCGAAATCCCAGGGTGCGGCGTTCTACAAGGAATGGCAGCGGCTCGCGGGCGACGACAAACGGCTGGAGACCATGCGGGCCAAGTTCCCCGCGGAGGTGGCCGCCTTCGAGAAAACCTGGAACAACGGGCACGAATGGGCGCAGGACGAGATGAACTCGTACCGGTGGGAGCGCCTCTTCTACCAGGACGTGCTGAAGGCGTTGACCAACATCTGCTGAGGTGGCGATGACGGGAGGCGGGAGCCGGGGCGAGGAGGTGGTCCTGCGCGGGACGGTCACCGAACTGCGGCCGTCGCGCGGGGCCCACCCGCACCTGAAGTGGCTGGCCACGCTGGAGGTGGATTCCGTCGTCGCCGGGAGCTTCTCCCAGCCCACGTTCCCCTTCCACGTCCACAGCCCCACCAGGTCGGGCATCGCGGAGGGTGGACGGTACGTGGTCCACCTCACCCGCACTCCGGCCGGCGACTACCTGCTCGGCCGCATCGAGCCCTGGACGGACTGAGAACGGCTCGGAACTGCGGGTTCGGGCGTGCCCCCGGCTGCGCCGGGGTCGGGCTGCGGCTCCGTAGCAGACGAAACGACCGTCTGCAACGGAGTCGAGCCCCCAACGGTACTGCTGTTGGGGTCTCGCCCCTTCGGGCCGACATCCCTCACGCGACGGCGAACGGCGCCCCACCCCGGGACTGGGAGTGGGGCGCCGCCGTTCAGCGTACTTCGTACTCCGTACTTCCGTACTGCCCTCCCGCACCTCAGGCGGGGAGCGTCGCCACGCGCCGCCACCTCCGTGCTCGGGATCGGAAAAGAAGATCCGGTCAGTCGTCCTCGACGAACGCCTTCAGGCGGTCGGCGGCCTCGTCCCAGCGCGCGGCGATGTGCTCGAGGTAGCGCCGGGCGATCTCCAGGCGCTTCCGGTCCAGCTCCCACACCTGCTCGCGCCCGCGGCGGGCGCTCTGCACGAGGCCCGCGTCGCCCAGGGTGTGCAGGTGCCGCGTGATCGCCTGGCGCGTCACCCCCGTGCCCTCGCTGAGCCGGGTGATGGAGAGCGGCCCGTCGCTGGAGAGGCGCCCCAGGAGGCGGAGCCGCGTCGCGTCGCCCAGCGCGGCGAACACCGGCACGGCTTCGGCCGCCTGCAGCGCCGCAGCGCCGCGGCTACTCGACATACCGCGCGAGGTTCCCGGCCTGCCCCTCCCACCCCCGGTCGTTCATGCGGAGCGCCTCGGCCCGGCGGGCCGGCGGGATCCGGTCGAACCCGGACTCGACGATGGTGACGGCCGTGCCGCCCTCCGCTTCCTCCAGGATGAACTCCACCAGCGTGGTGGGCTCCGCCGAGTAGTCCACCGCGGGGTCCACCGGGTAGGGGTGCCACCGGTACGAGAAGTACCGCTCGGGCTCGATCCGCTCCACCTGCATCTCCACCGTGCAGGCGTGCCTGCCGTCCGCGTGGGTGACGTCGCCCCGGACCGTCGCGCCCTCCGCGAACTCGCCGTCCAGGCTCACCCGGAACCACGCCCCGAACTCCTTCGCGGTGCTGATCGCCCGCCACACGCGCGAGCGCGATGCGCGGAGCTCGATCCTCTTCTCGATGCGGTCCGTGCTCGGCGGGTCCTGGGTCTCCTGGGCTGTGACGGTCATGGCTTCGCGCCTCCCGGCAAAGGTTCGCGGCCGACGCGGCCGCTCATGCAACACGAGTGTTGCACATCATAGCGCCCGACCGCGCGAAGCGCAACATCCGCGTTGCGCTTTCCCGGAGGACGCCCCCACAAGCAAACGGCGCCCCACCTCGAATGCCGAGGTAGGCCGCCGCTTTTCAGCGTACTTCGTACTCCGTACTGCCGTCCCCTACACCAGGATCAGCCCCAGCCGCGCCCCCACCGCCACCGCCTCCGCCCGCGTGGCGGCGTGCAGCTTGGCCAGCACCGCCGCCACGTGCGACTTCGCGGTGTGGCTGGAGATCCCCAGGCGCGTGGCGATCCCCTTGTTGCCGAAGCCCTCCGCCATCATCGCCAGCACCTGCAGCTCGCGCGCGGTGAGCGACGGCGCGTCCGCCGGGCCGAGCGCGCGCGGGGCGGACGGCGCGGCGGAGAGCAGCGCATCCACGGCGTCGGCGGGAATGGCGACCAGGCCGGCGGCCGCGGCCTCCACGGCGGCCACGATCTCGGCGGGGCCGGCGGCGCGGGGGAGCACGGCGCGCACCCCGGCCCGGAGCGCCGCGGCGGTCCAGGCGGCGCCCGGGTCGTCCGCGAGGGCGACCACGGCGGGGGCGCGGGGGAGGGCGTCGGGGGAGGAGACCAGCGGGAGCGGCGGAAGCTCGCCGCCGGCAGGGACCTCCAGCAGCACCACGTCGGGCTCGGCGGCCTCCACCTCGTCGGGGAGCGAGGCGGGCGCGCCGGAGCCGGGGACCACGACCAGGGAGGCGCTCCCGGCGAGGAGCGCCTCCAGGCCGGCCCGCACCACCGGCGACGCGGCGGCGACCAGGACGCGCGTCACGCCGCCCGCGCCTCCTCCCACCCCGCGCGGGGCGCCACCACCCGCTCCGTCTCCCGCCCGCCGCGCGCCAGCCCCACCCGGGTCGCGGCCCCGGCCGGCGTCTCCGCAAGCGCGGCGGCGAGGTCGCCCGGGCCGTCCAGCGCCACGCCGTCCAGCGAGAGCAGCACGTCGCCAGGGAGCAGGCCGCCGGCCTCCGCGGGGCTCCCGGGCGCCACCCGAGCACCAGCAGCCCCGCGCGCAGCGTGCTCCCCTCGCGCACGCCCACCGGGCGCAGTGTGACCCCCAGCGTGGGCGTCCGCCCGCCGTCCGCCAGGAAGCGCGCCACCGTGGAGACCGGGATGGCGACGCCCACCCCGCCCGCGATCATGGTGTTGATGCCGACCACGCGGCCGCGGGCGTCCGCCAGCGGGCCGCCCGAGTTGCCGGGGGCCAGGCGGATGTCCGCGCGGATCCAGCGCGGCGCGCCGGTCCGCGGCGAGCGCGGCACCTCGTGCACCACCCCGAAGGCGAGCGCCCCCACCCACCCCAGCGGGCTGCCGAGCGCAACCACCACCTCGCCCGGGCGCAGCGCGGCCGCGTCCCCGGCCTCCGCGGGCACGAGCCCGGCGGCCTCCACCTCCAGCCGGGCCAGGTCGCGCCCCTCGTCCCGGGCCGCCACCCGCGCCCGCAGCTCCCGCCCGTCGGCGAGCACCACGCGCGCCCCGCCGCCGCGCAGCACGTGCGCGTTGGTGACCACCGTCCCGTCCGGGCTCCACACCACGCCCGCCCCGCCGCTCCCCCGCCCCGACCTCACCTGCACCGTGGCGCCGCGCAGCGCCTCCGCCACCCCGGCCAGCTCGCCGTCCAGCCCCGCGCCGCGGAGCAGCGTCTCCGGCGCCGCCATGGTCAGGCCCCCCTCGGCTCGGGGCGCTCGCCCACGACGACGGAGAGCGTCGCGGTCTCGCCCGCGCGCAGCACCCGCACCGGGATCGCCTGGCCGATGCGGTCGCCGCCCAGCAGCGCGGCCAGGTGGCCGGCGTCGGCCACGGGGGTGCCGTCCAGCTCCAGCACCACGTCGCCCATCAGCACCCCGCCCTGCTCCGCCGGGCCGCCGGGCGCCACGTGCACCACCATCAGCCCCACCTCCGCCGCCGTCCCCGCCGCGGTCCTCACCGTGGCGGGGACGCGCACCGGCTGCGTGCCGACGCCCAGGTAGCCGCGCGCCACCCGGCCGCGGGACAGGAGCTGCTCCGCCACCCGCTCCACTGTGGACAGGGGAATGGTGAGCGCGGCGCCGCGCGCCAGCGCCGAGGTGTTGATCCCCACCACGCGGCCGCGGGCGTCCACCAGCGGCCCCCCGGAAAAGCCGTCGCGGACGGCCAGGTCCAGCCGCACCAGCCGGTCCATCCTCCCGCCGCTCCAGGTGCGCCACTCGCCCCCCACGGCGCTCACCGCGCCCAGGCTGGCCGTGACGCCGCCCTCGCCGGGGCGCCCCACCGCCAGCACCAGGTGCCCCACGCGCAATTCCGCGGTGTCGCCGCGCTCCGCGGGCTCCGCCCCGCCCTCGCGCAGCCGCAGCACGGCCAGGTCGGTCCCCGGGTCGCGGCCGGCCAGGTCGGCCCCCACCGTGCTCCCGTCGGGGAGCGTCACCCGGATGTCCTCGTCGCGGCGGATGGTGTGGTGCGTGGCCACGACGACGCCCGGCCGCCAGACCACTCCGCTGGACGGGATGCGGCGCCGGGCGTGGATCGCCACCACGGAGCGCCCCGCGCGCTCCACGGCGTCTGCCAGCTCGCTGGAAAAGGCGGCCAGGGCGCCGCCTCCGGTCTCGGGTGTGCTCATCGTCGCTCCTCCGTTCGCTTGCGCGGGGGCAGGCTGCCCCCGCCTGGAGTCAACGATGATGGATGGGGAGGGACGGCGGCATCCGCCAGGTGGCGGAGGCCCGGGGAGCCGGTCGGGGGAGGCAGGACGGGCGGGAGGGGTCGTCAGCGGGGGGCGAGCCGGACCTCCCCCTCCGCGGAGCGCGGGCGCGTGTGGAGCCACGAGGTCCACCCCAGCCGCGCCCCGCCCGCGGCGCCCAGCCGCGACGCGGGGTGAAGCCGGCGAGCAGCAGCAGCCCGCGGCCGATCTCACCGACCACGCGGCCCTCCACGGTGACGCGGGCCCGGGACACTCTCTGGAGGACGACGCGCATGCTGCCGATACTCCGGGAAGCGGGGGAACTGCCGGGGCGGCCGGAAGGTTGGGACGGAGGCGCGGAGGGACGCGAACACGCGGGCCTCCGCGAAACATCCTTGCCGGAACTGTCCCGATTTCCCCGCGATTCCATCTGCCAAATCATCCCCGCCGGAGGAAGCATGTTCAGGGTACGCCTCGCCGCGCTCGCCGCACTGTTCGTCCTCGCGCCCACGCTTTCCGCCCAGCACGCCCATCACGCCGCCGGCCCGGCGGCCGACGCCGAAGGTCCGCCCCCGCTCTTCGACAACCTGGGGAGCTACAGCAAGCGGATCTCCACCCGCGACTCCCTGGCGCAGCGCTACTTCGACCAGGGCGTCCGGCTGATGTACGGCTTCAACCACATGGAGGCGATGCTCGCCTTCCAGGAAGCTGCGCGGCGGGACCCGCGGTGTGCCATCTGCGAATGGGGAGTCGCCTCCAGCTTCGGGCCCGACATCAACCAGGACATGAACGAGGAGCGCTGGCGCGCGGCCAACGCGGCGATCCTGCGGGCACGGGACGCGATGCAGCATGCTTCCGCCTGGGAACGTCGCTACGTGGAGGCGTCGCTCTCGCGCTTCGACCCGCTCCCGGACTTCCGCGACCCGGCCGAGGTGCGCAGGTTGCGGGTGCGGCAGGACTCGGCGTACGCCGAGTCGATGGGGCAGCTGGCGGCCGACTACCCGGATGACCCGGACGCGGCGACCTGGTACGCGGAGTCGCTGCTGGACCTGGCTCCCTGGAACCAGTGGTCGCCCGACGGACGGACGCCGCGGGCGGGGACGCTCGATGCGGTGGCCGCGCTGGAGCGGGTGATCGCTCGCTGGCCCGACCACCCTGGCGCCAACCATTTCTACATCCACGCGGTGGAGGCGTCGTCGCGCCCGGACCGCGCGCTTCGGAGCGCCAAGCGGCTCGCGGAGCTGATTCCCGGCGCCAGCCACATCGTGCACATGCCTTCGCACATCTACCTGCGCGCGGGACGCTACCACGACGCGGCGCAGGCGAACCGCGCGGCGGTGCGGGCCGACTCCGCGTACCTGCGCGTCCGGCAGGCGCTGGGGCGTTATCCCCGCTACTTCGCCCACAACCTCGAGTTCCTCTGGTCGGCGGCGGGGATGGCGGGGATGCGGGAGGTCTCGCTGGCAGCCGCGCGAGACCAGTCGGCGGAGTGGCCGGCCGATTCGGTGCGGCGGTGGCCCAACACGCAACACTTCCTGGTTACGCCCTGGGTCGTGATGGTGCGCTTCGGGATGTGGAAGGAGATGCTGGACGAGCCGCCGCCACCGGCGGACCTGAGCTTCGCGCTCGGCGCCTGGCACTACGCGCGCGGCTTCGCGGAGCTTCGCTCCGGGCGCCCGGACACCGCGTTCAGGGAGTGGAAGGCGCTGGAGGCGATCATCGGGAATGCGTCGGCAGACTCGGTGCCGGCGCAGAGCATCAACTCCGGGCGCGAGCTCCTGCGGCTGGCCGCGGCGACGCTGGAGGGAGAGATCCTGGCGGAGCGCGGGGACGCGGACGCCGCCATCGGCGCCCTCGAGTGCGCAGTGGCGATCCAGGACCGGTTGCGCTACGACGAGCCGCCGCCGTTCTACTTTCCCGCGCGGCACTCGCTGGGGGCGGTGCTGCTGCGGTTCGGCCGGCCGGCCGAAGCGGAGCGGGTGTACCGCACGGACCTGGCGCACTACGATGGGCTCGAGACGATCCCGAACCGCAACCGGCTGAACGGCTGGTCGCTGCTCGGTCTGGCGCTGGCGCTGGAGGCGCAGGGGAAGCGGGCGGCCGGGGTGCGGCGACAGTTCCGGAAAGCGTGGCAGTTCGCCGACGTGGAGATCAACGGGTCGCGGTTCTGAGGACCGGGCGGCGGGCCGGCGGACGCAGCTGACGCATATGGCGGGTCGGCCGTGCCGGTCACGTCGCGGTCCGGGCGGCCTGTCACCCCGATCCAGCGTTCCGCGCCACCCGCAGATGCTTCACGTTCGGTCCGACGGACCGGTCAGGCCGGAACCAGACGGTCGGGGACGACGACGGAATCCCCCCCGCTTCGCCCGGTCCTCCCGACAGAACGGCAGGCGGTCGGTGTGCAGCAGCGCCGACTGCCCCGTTCACGACCCCGAACGTGGATCTTGGCCGCCTGGCTGAAGCCGCCGTAGAAGGACTCGCGGACCGCGTCGCCGCTCCGGTACGCCTCCTTGAGCATGTTGCCGGGTCCGACGCAGGAATCGGTGTGCGCGAGTTGGGTCGGCACCGCCGCGGTACCCTGCGTCGGAACCCGCCAAACTCGAGCGGCATCAGGGTTCGAGGAGGTCCGGGACCGTTTTCGCGATCACGCTCGTACTCAGCGCGGCGACAGCCTCACCTCGCCCTCTTCCGTGCGGGGCTGCGTCTTCAGCCAGCTCGTCCACCCCAGCCGCGCCCCGCCCAGCCGCGACGCGGGCACCTCCTCGGCGCGGAGCACCAGGCGCACGGTGAAGTCCAGCTCGGTGCCGGCGTGGAAGCGGGCGAGCTCGCAGAGCGGCCCGAACGCCGTGCCCGGCGGGAGGAAGTCCAGGAAGCGCTCGCGGGAGAGCGGCCCCACCCGCAGCTCGAACGTCCCCTGCTGGTCCCAGAACCTCCCCCCCAGCACCGCCCCGCCGCCCAGCGCGTGGTTCTCCCCCAGCCGGCCGATGCGGGTGCGCTGTTCCTCGTCCAGCACCAGCCAGCGGCCGCGCAGCTGCTCGCCGTCCACCGGCACGCCGAAGTAGTCGGTGAGCAGCTGCTCCAGCGCCACCATGGAGCGCGGGCGCTGCGCCAGCAGCCCGGCGTAGGCCAGCAGCGAGCGGTCGTCCACCCCCAGCCGGCCGCGCAGCCCCGGCGTCCCCAGCCCGATCAGCGCGTACAGGTGCTCGGCGAGCCCGGTCTCGTCCGGCGGCACGGTCGCCAGCCCGATCCGGTGCTTCTTGCGCACCCGGTACATCAGCGACACCAGCCGGTGGTTGAAGATGTCCAGGAAGTCGCGCAGCGCCGTGTCCCGCTTCGCCGTGCGCTCCAGCACCAGCTCGGTGAAGGGGCGCGGCAGCGGGGAGAGCCCGCCGGCCGCGCCCAGGAACGCCACCGCCATCTCCGCCGGGGCGCGCTCGTCCTCCGGGCGGGACACCTGCACCACGTCCGCCGCGGGAAAGTCCAGCCCCACGCGCGAGCGGAAGCGGACCGCCTCGGCGGCGGGGTCGTGCCCCTGGCCCAGCGGCTCCGCGTCCGGCCGCAGGATCTCCAGCAGCCGCACCGCCTGGTGGAACTCGAAGCGGAACCCCTCCTCGAAGAGGAGCTCCGCTACAGAACCGTCTGCTCGCCCGCCCGCGGCTCCCATCGCTTCCAGGTCCCCTCGCGCTGCCGGCTGCGGGCGACCGTCTGGGTGAAGGAGTTCACCGAGGCGTACAGCCCGAAGAAGTGGTTGAGCACCGTCGCCAGCAGGAAGGCGCTGGTCCCCGCGAACGCCTCCTCGTCGAAGGTCAGCGTGACCTCCGTCCCCCGGCAGAAGCCCCGCCAGGCGTCCGCGCCCACGCGCCGCACCACGCGCCGGCACTCCATCTCGCGGATCCCCATGATCTGCTCGTGGATGGAGGGCTGCCCGAAGGCGGCGTACAGGCGGAGGATCTCGCGCAGGGCGCGCAGGCCGTCGCGCCCGCTCTCCAGCGACAGGTGGTTGAGCGACAGGTGCGAGATCAGCCGCCACTGCGCGGCCCCGCCCAGCGCCGGGTCCAGCTGCCGGGTGGGCGCGTGCAGCGCCACGATGCGGTGCAGCGGCGCCGACTCCTCGATCTGCAGGAGCGCGCCGTCCGGGAGCTGCTCCGCCAGGCGCCGGTTGGTGCACAGCGTGTGGGCGTACACCGTCTGCGTGTCCGGCTCGGCGGGGCGGAAGTCCAGGTCCAAAAAGGACAGCCACATCTCCGTCCCCGGCACGTCCCTGCGGCCGGAGGGGCGCCGCCGCGCCGTCCAGAAGGCCCGCGGCCCGCGCCCCCGCGCCTCGTGCGAGAACGAGTAGAACGGCTCGATGGTCTGCGTCTCGTCGTGCCGGTCGGAGGTGGCGGAGACGCGCTGGATGGAGTGGACCTCGGTGGTGCGCTCGCGCCGCACGTCGGGCACCAGGCGGTACTCCGTGGTGCGGTGGTGAAGGCGGATGGGCTCCGTGGTGCGCCGGAACAGGTTGACCACCGGGGTGCACCCCAGCACGAAGTTGTGCCGGTCCACCGCCAGCCGGTCGGGCGGCAGGCGGTCCAGCAGCACCAGCAGGTCGAAGTGCCGCTCCGAGCGGTGCGCGTCCAGGTGGTCCGCGTCGAAGAAGAGGAATTTGCGCGGCGCGGTGAAGTACTCCTGGAGCAGCCGGTAGCCGGGATGCGAGTGCGGCGGGTACGGCAGCACCTCCTCGTCGGCGCCCAGCCCCACGGGGAGGAGCGAGGGCTGCGGGAGGAGCACGGGGCGGTCGGCGCCCTCCGGGAGGATCGCCACCCGGGTCGCGTGGGCGAAGAGCAGCTCGTACAGCGCCGTGGCCGTCCTCATCTCCCCGTCCAGGTAGAAGCGCAGGCGGCGCAGGTCCAGCTCCCGCAGCGAGCCGCCCAGCGACTCCACGCGGATGCGCAGCACCGTCGCCACCTGCGGCATCCCCTCCAGGAAGTCGTAGCGGTCGGTGCTCTCGAAGCCGGCGTACGCCACCTCCACCGGCCACAGCGTCACCGGGTAGCAGGTGCGGAAGCGGCAGTGCAGGCCGTCGCGCGTCTGCGCGAAGAGCGGGGTGTGGCGGGGCACCAGGTGCCCGGTGGTCAGCTTGCCCTGGGCGGGGTCCACCTCCATCCGCGCCACCGTGGTGGAGGGGACGGGGCACAGGTAGTGGGGGTAGAGGACGTCCAGCAGGGACGAAGTGATCTCCGGGAACTCCTCGTTCAGGTTGTGCTGGATGCGGGCGGTGAGGAAGGCGAACGCCTCGATCAGCCGCTCCACGTGCGGGTCGGGGCACTCGTCCCCGCCCAGCTCCAGCCGTCCCGCCACCTTGGGGTACATCTCGGCGAACGCCGCCCCCGAGCGGCGGAGGTACGACAGCTCCGCCTGGTACAGGTCGAGCAATTCCTCCTGCGCGCGGCGGCTCATTCAAGACCTCTTTCAGGAAAAGCAGCTGCGGGGTCGGGCGTGCCCCGGCTGACGCCGGGTCGGGCTTCGGCTCCGTAAGCGAGCAAACTACGCTCGCTAACGGAGTCGAGCCCCCGCGGAAACTGCCCCGCGGGGTCTCGCCCCTTCGGGCCGAAATCCCTCACGCGGGCTCCGCGTGGAGGGCGGGTGGGTGCGTGCGGCGCGCGGCTCACGCTTCGCCTCCGGCGAAGGCGTCCTCGATGGCGACGGGGAAGCTCACGGCTTCCATCACGTCGCCGACGACCAGCAGGGCGTCGACGCGGGCGAGCAGCTCGCGCTGGCTGTTGCGCAGGGGCTCCACGGAGATGCGGACCTGGCGGAGGCGGGGCTCGTAGGCGGACACCGTCTCGCGGATGCGCTCCGCGAGCGCGTCGTGCGCGCGCGGGTCGCGGGTGTGCAGGTGGGAGAAGTCGGGGAGGCCGTACTCCAGAACCGTACGGTCGCGCCCCTCCAGCTCCTCCAGGGTCAGGGTGCAGCGGGTGTTCAGAAGCCGGCCGACCTCCCGGCGCACCGACGCCAGGAGGCCGTCCCGGTCCAGGACGCGAAGGGGCTCCGCCTCCGTGCGCGACTGGGGATCCAGGTCCACCAGTCGGTCGAAGAGCGGCGCCCTCGCGCCCCGGGTACGCTTCGGTTCGCGCACGCGCTACGTCAGGAAGCCGGCAGGGCGTTGGCCGAGACGTCCCAGCCGCCGGACACGGTGCCGGCCTCGCCGCTCTCCTCGTTCTGCGCCGTGTAGTCCCACTTGATCGACGCGTAGTTGAGGCTGAGGCTCTCCACCGGCTTGTCGCCGCCGCCGCCGCCCACCGACACCGAGGAGATGATGCAGTCCTCCATGGTGTAGATGATCAGCGGGATCACCGAGCCGGCGTCGTTGCGGCCGATGGTGACGATCACCTGGCCCAGGTTGGTGGCCTCGCAGCACTTCTGGTTGAGCAGCGGGGTCGCCTTGTCCAGGTACTTGGTGAGGTGGAAGTCCTGGTGCATGGGGCGCCCGGAGGTGCGCTCCGTGTTGGTCACGTCGCCCGTCACCTGCTGGGAGACGCCGTGCGAGTAGGAGAGCACCTCGATCTGCGCCTCGTAGCCGGTGATCTGGCTGGTCCCGGGCACGTCGGTGATGCTCAGCATGATTACGTCCGCCATCGTTGCCTCTGCGTGTGGGTGATGCGGTAGCTATCGGAGTTCGGAGCGGGAGAGGGGGCGGGCCCCCTCCCCGGCGCCGGAACGGTCGTGTGGGCTTACGCGGCCGGGGGCGGCAGCTCGGCCACCAGGCGGATGGAGGCGGTCAGCTCCTCCAGCTGGAAGTGCGGGCGCAGGAAGACGGTGGCGTTGTAGCACCCCGGCTTGCCGGCCACCTCGGTCACGTCCACGCGGGCCTCGCGCAGCGGGAACTTGGCCTTGGCGGCCTGCGGCGCGTCGTCGTTGAGCAGCACGTACTGCGCGATCCACTTGTTGAGGAACTGCTCCACCGAGCTGCGGCTCTGGAAGCTCCCCACCTTGTCGCGCATGATCACCTTGAGGAAGTGCGCGAAGCGGCTGGCGGCGAGCACGTACGGGAGCTGCGCCGACAGGCGGGCGTTGGCGTTCGCCTGGTCGGTGTTGTACGCCTTGAACTTCTGCGTGGTCGCCCCGCCGAAGAAGGCCGCGTAGTCGGTCCCCTTGCAGTGGCAGAGCGCGATGAAGCCCAGGTCGTTCAGCTCCTTCTCGCGGCGGTCGGTGATGGCGATCTCGGTGGGGCACTTGAGCGCCACGTCGCCCTCGTCCGTGCGGAAGGTGTGGGCCGGGAGCCCCTGCACCATCCCGCCGCCCTCCACGCCGCGGATGGCGGCGCACCAGGAGTGCTGCGCGAAGGCGGTGGTGATGCGCAGCCCCATGGCCCAGGCCGCGTTGCCCCACAGGTACTTGCTGTGGTCCTTGCCGCTCACGTCCTCGCGGAAGTCGAAGCCCTCCACCGGCACCGTGTCCGGGCCGTAGGGGAGCCGCATGAGGATGTGCGGCAGGCACAGCGACACGTAGCGCGCGTCCTCGCTTTCGCGGAAGGAGCGCCACTTGATGAGCTCGGCGCTCTCGAAGATCTTGGCCAGGTCGCGCGGCACGCCCAGCTCCGTGAAGCTGTCCATGTCGAACAGGCGCGGGCTGGCGGCGGCGATGAAGGGCGCGTGCGCCGCGGCCGCCACGTTGGACATCTTCTCCAGCAGCGCCACGTCCTGCGGGTGGCGGCCCAGCTCGTAGTCGCCGATCAGCAGCGAGTACGGGTGCCCGCCGAAGGTGCCGTACTCCTCCTCGTAGATCATCTTGAAGAGGGCGCTCTGGTCGAACTCCACCGCCTTCTCCAGGTCGGCCAGCAGCTCCTTCTGGGTGGCGTGCAGCACGCGCAGCTTGAGCTGGGTGCCGGTCTCGGTGTTCATCACCAGGTAGCTGAGGCCGCGCCAGGTGGCCTCCAGCTTCTGGAACTCGGGGGCGTGCATGATCTCGTTGAGCTGCGCGCTGAGCAGCTCGTCGATGCGCGCGATGCGGGCGTTGATCATGGCGACGGTGTCGCTGCTCACCGTCATCGCCTCGTCCAGCACCTGGCCGGCGAACTCGCCGATCAGGTCGCGGGCGTAGTCGCGCTGCATGTCGTCGCGGGCCATGCGGCCGCCCACGATGATGCGGTCCAGGAGCGGCAGCTCCTCCATCGCCACGCCGCCGCCGGCGGTCGCAGTCTCGGTCTTTGCCATCTTAAGTGTCTCCGTTGGCGAGTGGGTGTCAGGCCGCGTCGCCGTCGGAGGCGGGGCGGAGCTGCTTCAGGTTCTCGGTGTTGACCACCACCTCCTGGAGGAGACGGTCCAGGTCGTCGTTGCCGTCCAGCTTGGTGAGCAGGTCCGAGAGGCGCTGGCGGGCCTCCATCAGCTTGCGCAGCGGCTCCACCTGCCGGACCACCGCGGCCGGGTCGAAGTCGTCCAGGCTCTGGAAGTTCAGCTCCACGTTGAGCTTGGAGTCCTCGTCCGTGAGCCGGTTCTGCACCTGGAAGGCGAGGCGCGGCCCGATGGACGCCATGATGCCGTTGATGTTGTCCCGGTCGATCTCGGTGAAGCGGCGCTTCTTGAGGATCGGGAGCGGCTCGGCGGGCTTGCCGGCCAGGTCGGCCATGATGCCGACCACCAGCGGGAGCGACTTCTTCTCGATGGCGTCGCCGATCTCCACGTCGTAGGTGATCTGCACGCGGGGCGGACGCACGCGGTCGAGCTTGTGCTGCGTACTCTCGGCCATGGGGGCACTCCTTTTCAGGAAGCGGTGAAAGGCTCACCCCCTCGGGTCCGAGGCGGGTGGTGGGGAACGGACGTGCCGGGCGGCGGGCGCCGCTCAGCGGGTGTTGCCGGGCTCGACCATCCCTAGAAAGACGCGCAGCGTCTTCAGGTCGTACCCGTCCCTCAGGAACTCCACCAGGAGGTCCGAGAGCGACATCCCTCCCCAGGCGACCGCGCGCTGGAGGAGGAACGGGGTGGGGCTGTGGGGCTCGGTGCGCAGCAGGTACTCGGAGATCTCGTTGAGCATCCGGTACGCTTCGTCGCGGCTGGTGATGGTGCGGACCCGGCGGACCGGACCCTCTCCCTCGACCTCGATCTTCACGGGCGCCTCCTCGTGGTCCGGCGAGGGCGCCCGCGGGGCGGGCGCCGCTTCGGGCTGCGGCTCTTCCTGCGGGGCGGGCTTGTCCTCCAGGACCAGCCCCACCCAGTCGTGTATGGCCGTGAGCGTCCCGGTGAACCTCACCAGGCTGGGCGCGGCGCGCCCCAGCCGCTCGTCCAGCAGCGCCTGCAGGGCGTAGGCGGTCTCGATGGCGTCGCGCAGGTCGCGCGACACCTCCTCGTAGAAGCGGCGCGGGGTGAGCGTGACGCTCGCCATCACCCGGCCGCGGGTGAGCGGGGGCTCGGCGGGCTCCACGGCCTTGCGGGCGTCCGGCTTCTTGGCCTGCCCGCCGCCCTCCCTGCGGGCCTGGTTCTCCTGCCGCAGCGCCTCCTGCCACTCGAACCACGAGTAGGGGAGCGCGTCCGCCGCCTCCGGGCGCGACACCTTGATCCCGGCCAGGACGAGCACCAGCCGCTCGTTGATCCAGTCGAAAACGGGGCCGCGCGCCTCGGGGTCGTCGTCCAGGCGGGGGTGCAGCGCGTCCCAGAAGGTCCGCGACAGGGCGTGGATCACGGCCAGCCCCTCGCGCACCCCGGCGAAGCCGTGCAATTGCATCCATGCCTCCAGCAGCCAGGCGGCCACCTGGAGGTCCTTGGAGCGCGATTCCAGCACCTCGGCGCAGAGCGCCTCCACGCGGCCCCAGTCGGCGCGCTTCAGGTCGCGCTGCCAGATCCCCTGGGGGACGCTGCGGTCGTCCTGGCGCCGCGCCTCCTGGATGCGGTCCCAGGTGCCCTCGTAGCGGAGCGACTCGCCGCCGGGGTCGGGGCCGGGGACCGGGGCCAGGAAGCGCCCCACGTCCACGGCGAAGGGCCGGTCGGCCGCCATCAGTCGCTCCTCGCCGCGCGGGAGGCGCGCATGAAGGGGGCGGAGACCGGGAACGCGGGCACCGTCATCTCGTCGCGGGTGTCGGGATTCAGCAGGCGCAGCCGCACGTACACGCGCGCCGGCGGGCCGGCCAGGGTGTCGCCGGGGACGCCGCGCAGGGTGGGCACCTGGAAGCGCAGCGTCTGCCGGGCGCGGCCGGCGGAGCCGCCGGTCTCGGCGGGGGGGGCGGCGTTGGCGCGGAGCAGCCGCAGCAGCGCCCACTCGCCGCCGTACGCCCAGGTGACGGTGCGGTCCTGCACCCGGGCGCCGCGCAGCCCCGCGGCGGAGGGGCGCACCTCGGACTCGGTGGCCCAGCGCATGGCCAGGCGGGCCGGGGCGCCCGGCTCCCAGGGGACGGCGCTCCCCGCGGAGTCCCAGGGGGTCAGCCGGAAGCCGCCCAGGTCCAGCGACCAGGCCGTGATCTGGTCGCCGCCCGCCTCGCGGGCGCGGTTGGCGCGGAACTCCGCCGCCACCGCGTAGGGCGGCCCCGCGGCGGTGTCGCTGAGGAGGGGGGCCACGAAGGCGCGCACCCGCTCCATCTGCTCCAGCCACTCGGCGGCGGGCGAGCCCTCCCCGCCCACGCCGCCGGCCCCGGCCAGCACGGCCCGGCGCGCCGCCGCGGTCTCGTCCCACGCGCGGAAGAAGTCGTGCACCGCCTCGGGCGAGGCCTCGCCCGCCTCGCCGTCGTCGCGCGCGGCGAAGGGGAAGCGGCCGGCCAGGGTGCGCTGGAACTGCTCGCGCAGCCGCTCGTAGCCGGCGGACGCGGCGCCGCGCGCCAGCGACTGGCAGCGCGCCGCCAGCGAGGCGCGCAGCCGCTCGCGCGCCGCCAGGAAGAAGTCGCCGGAGCGGGCGCGGGACGTGGCGCAGCCGCCCACCTCCACCGCGTTCATCTCCTCGCGGACGAACTGCTCCAGCGCGGCCAGCGAGCTCCCCGGCGCCTTCGCCTCGTACGCGTCCAGCTGCTCGCCGATGGCGCGCCACTTGGCGACGCGGGCGGCGGACACGTACTCCTCGGCGTCGCCGCTCGCCACGAAGTCGCGCAGCGGCTCGGCCTCCAGGTCGGCGAGCACCGGCGCGGCGTAGCTGTCCAGCAGCTGCCGCAGCCGGCCGCGCTGCCCGGCCAGGTACTCCTCCACCCCGTCCGCGTCGGCCACGGCGAAGGCGGGCGGCGCCACCGGGCGATTCCCCGTCCACCACTCGAAGTCGCCGCCGCGCGGGGCGTACAGCCCGCTCCGCTCCAGCAGCAGGTCGGTCTCGCGCAGCAGCGCGTCGTCCTGCGCCAGCAGCGTCCCGGCCAGCTCGCGGTAGCGCTCCTCCAGCCCCAGCGCCCGGAACACGCCCAGGATCCGGACCACCCGCCCGGCCGCGCCGCGCGAGGCGACGATCCGGTCGCGCAGCTCGCGGGCGGCGCCGCGGTCGCCGAACGACTGGCCCACCGGGGCCGCGGCCACCCCCTGGGCGATGGTGCGCGCCATGCGCGCCTCCAGCTGCACCGTGGCGAGCCCGCGCACGAAGCCCTGCGCGCTCACCGGCAGCTCCTTGAACGCCGTCTGCACGAAGCGCTCGTAGTCGGCGTGGTACGCCAGGGCGCGGTCCAGGTACGCCGGGTCCCAGGTGACGTAGGCGCCGGGCGGGGCCGTGGCCCGCAGCGGCACCGCGGGGTCGGTGCCGTAGAAGCTCTGCTGCTGCAGCGTGCGCAGCGCGTTGCGGAGCACCAGCGCCCCCCGCGGCGCGGCGGAGGTGTCGCCGCCCTCGTAGGCGGGGGCCAGCGACATCAGCCCCTCGCCGTAGGACCGGATCTCCTCCTCCAGCCCAAGCAGCTTCTGCGAGCGGGCCTCGGCGAAGCGCTCGGCGAAGCGCTCGCGGAACACGCGCCCGTTCAGCAGCGGGGTGTCGGGGATGGAGTCCAGCATCGCCAGCAGCGACGGGCCCAGCGGGGCGCCGTCCTCCAGCCAGTAAGCCTCGGCATCGGAGAAGTAGCCCTGCACCCCGGTGATGTCCTCGTTGAGGACCCGGAAGCCGTCCAGGTCGCCCCCGCCCGAGGCGAAGCGCGCCTGCGCCACGCCGCGGGACCGCTCGCCCAGGCGGTTGAGCCTGCCGATCAGGTCGTCGTAGGCGCGCCGCACCAGGGTGTCGCTGCGCGACAGCGCCCGCTCGCTCCGGCCGGGGCCGACCAGCGGGCGCGCCGTGGCCGCCGCCAGCGCCTTGCGGTAGAAGACGTGCCGGCCGGGGGTCATCGCCGGCGGCTCGGTGTTGAAGGCATACGCCACCAGCAGCGCCATGTCCTCCACCCCGGCGGAGTCGTGGGCGGAGAGGGCGTTGTAGCGGCGGATGGCGACGTTGAGGTCGCGGAGCGCGCCCACGTAGCGGTACAGCTCGTCCGCGCCGGTCCCCCCGCCGCCGATGTGGGCGCTGGCCACCACCCCGTCGTCGGGGAGGAGCGAGTCCGCCTTCTGCACCAGGGCGTCGCGCGCGGCGGGGAGCACCACCCGGCTGAAGGCCGCGGTCATCGCGTTCCCCACGTCGTCGCGGATGCCGCTGAACCACGAGGTGGGCATCGCCAGCGACCACATGGGGGAGACCCGCACCGACGCCATGTCGCGCACCAGGCCGGACACCCCGATCCGCTCCCAGGGCACCCGCTGCCCCCGCCCGGCGCCGTGCCCCTGCTTGTCGTGCACGGCCTGCAGGCGCGACTCGATCGCGCCCAGCGTCTTCTGCAGCTCCGCCGACCGGGCGTGCAGCCGCCCGTGCGACCACCACAGACCTCCGCCGCCCAGCACCCCGATCGCCAGCATCGCCGCCTGCGCCCAGCGCACGGCGCGCCCGCGGGTGCGCAGCGTCTGCGGGAGGGGGCGGGCCAGCCCGCCCTCCGCGAACACCTTGGAGCGGAACAGGTCGTCCAGGAACACCGGGCGGCGCGGCCCGGCCGGCGCGCCCTCGGCCGCGGGGGCGCCCTCCGCAGCCGCGGCGAAGGGGTCCGGCGCGTCGGCGCTCTCGTCGCCGGTGAAGTACAGCCCGCGGAAGAAGAACGACTCGTGGTAGACGCTCTTCCGGAACACCTCGGCCAGGTAGGCGCGCAGCGGCGCCGCCGCCTGCTTCAGCTCGCCGGGAAAGCGGAACACCGCGTCGGCGTCGCCCGCCTCCTCCCCCTCGCCGACCGAGAGCAGCTCCACCTGGGTCTCGTACAGCCCGGCGTGGACCGCCTCGAACGCCTCGTCCACCCACTCCGGGGCGAAGGCCGCGTCCACCGGGTACGGCGACGACCACCCGAACACCTCGTCGCGCAGCCGGGCCGGGAGCCGCGCGCACACCCCGCGGAAGCCGGGGACGCGGTCGCACTGCGTCACCAGCACCCACACCGGGAGGCGCATCCCCAGCGTCTTCTGCATCTCCCACAGCTTGCCGAACGCGGCCTCGGCCTTTGCCACCAGCGCCTCGCGCCCCAGCTTCCGCGGGCCCACCAGGTCGCCGGCGGGAACGGCCAGCACCACGCCGTCCAGCGGGCGCTCGGTCCGGTGCTCCTGGAGGAGGCGCAGGAGCACCTTCCACGCGGCCTCGTCGGATCCGCCCCCCGCGCGCAGCAGCAGGTCGCCTGGAACGTCCAGCAGCACGCCCTCGTTGAAGAATGCCCAGCGCACCCCGGCTCCCGCGCCCGCCGGGTCGGCGGGGACGGCGAACGGCCGGTCCAGCCCGATGGCATCGACCGCGGCGCTCTTGCCGGAGGCGGCCTCGCCCAGCACCAGCACCCAGGGGACGCGGTAGCGAAAGTCCCGCCCGGGCACGTACTCGCCCAGCGTCTTCACCCCCTGCACGAAGGAGCGCCGCAGGTGCAGCAGCGACGACACCCCGCCGCCCTCCCCGCCGGCCGCGGAGGCGGCGGCCGGGGACGGCGCTGCGGCGCCCGCGCGGGCGCGCCGCAGCGTCAGCGCCACCCACACCAGCAGGAGGACGATGACGAGCGCCGCCGCCACCAGCAGGTAGGGGAGCACGGGGGCGAGCCCGGCGAGGAACTGCGCGACCGAGGTCATGGGGCTCCCGTCACTCGGAGGTGAGCTGCACGATCTCGGCGTTGACCTCCCGGAGGGGGAGCGTCACGTCGCGCCACAGGCCGTGGGACACCAGCAGGTAGAACAGGCACACCACCGCCAGGGCCGCCATCCAGCGGCCGGTGTGCGGCAGGCGCACGGCGGCCTTTTCCTGCACGGTGTGGTCGTACGCCTGCGGAAAGAGCTTCCTCTCACCCTTGAGCAGCGAGGGCTGCCGCTTGAACACGAAGGCGAAGAGCCGCCGGCGGTAGTCGTCCAGCGCCTCGCGGTGGCGGGTGCCGCGGAACCTCCCCTCGAAGCCCAGGCAGAGCGCCATCAGGTACACGGCGGCCACGTCGCGGTACACGGCGTCGCGGTCCCGGAGGAGCACGTCCAGCCGCTGGAAGAACACCTCGCCGGCCATGTGCGAGCCGAACAGCCGCGTCTCCAGCAGGTTGTCCTCCCACGCCTGCTTGCCGGCCCACTCCAGGTTCAGGAACACCTCGTCCGCCAGCGCCGCCATGACGTACTGCGCCTCCCGGTAGAACGCCGCGCCCGGCTCCCCACCCCTCCGCCCCGCCTCGCGCGCCTGCCGCTCCAGCAGTTCGATCAGCCTCCCGCTCAGGGTGCCCGCCGCCGTCCCCTCCAGCGCCGCCGCGTCGGTTCCCGCTTCCCTGCGCGCGCCGATCCCCCACGGGTCCGCCAGCACGGCGCGCTTCAGGCGGGCGACGTCGGCGTAGAACTCCCGGAAGCTGTCCTGGAGGAACGCGTCCTCGGTCCGTGTCGCGGTGGGGCTCATCGGTGCGGTCGTCCTGCTGCGGGTGATGCGTGGATTCTGAGGAGCAAACTGCTTTGGGACGGCTCTGGACTGCGGGTGCGGGCGTGCCCCCGGCTGCGCCGGGGTCGGGCTGCGGCTCCGTAACGCAGCAAACAACGCTGCGTAACGGAGGCGAACCCCAACGGTACTGCTGTTGGGTTTCGCCGCTTCGCGCTCGCATCCCTCACGCGGGGCTCGCGCTGGCGTCCTCCTGGGAGCCCCCACCCGGCGGCTTTATCGCCGCCACCCTCCCCCGTTCCTGGGGAGGGCTGTCCGGGGTTCGGCTTCGTCGTGCTCCCCCTCTCCCAGCATTGGGAGAGGGGGCCGGGGGGTGAGGGCCGCCGCTGCCGGCTGTCCCCTGTAACCTGTCCCCTGTAACCTGCCGTTCCCCTACATCCTGCTCCGCGTGTACAGCAGCATCTCGCGGGGGCGGGCCCTGCCGGTGTGCTCCGCGGGGTGGGCCACCTGGAGGACGTCCTCCGCTTCGATCAGCTCGGGCTCCACGCGGATGGCGAAGAGCACGGTGCCCTTGCCGCCCACCAGCCCCAGGTCGCCGACGGTGTCGATGCGCTTGCGCTCCGCGCCGCGGATGCGGCGCTCGCGCACGGACTGCATCCGGCCGCGCGAGGCGATGCGCGTCTCCTCGAACCAGGTTGCGGCCTCGGCCTCGGACATCCCGGCCTGCGGGACCACGCCCACCACCAGGGTGCGGGCCATCCACTCGGGGCGGAGCGCCAGGCCGAAGGCCCCGTCGTCGAAGTGGAACGGGGTGGCGGTGTAGGTCTCCTGCACCGCGTCCAGCATCCGCCCGCAGAACTCCAGCACCGGGGCGAAGGTGGCGCGCAGGTCGTCGTGGTCGTAGGCGCGGAACTGCGGGGGCACCTGCATCGCCAGGGGGCCCAGGCGCCCGGCAAGCGAGCAGAGCGCCAGGTACAATTCCAGCGGGTGCGACACCCCGGTGGCGAGCAGCGCCTCCAGGCGGGGGAGCTCGGCGGTCATCGCGGCCACCGCCTGCTGCATGTCGGCCACGGAGGCGCTGCGGGTGCCGGAGGCGTTGGCGCGCACCTTGTCGCACAGGTACACGGCCTTCTCGCGCACCCGGACGGCCAGGCGGGCGCACGCGTCGCCCAGCCCGGAGGCGTGGGCCACGCCCAGCTGCGGCGGGACGAAGTCGGTGCGGGCGAAGGTCTCGTCGTTGAACGAGACGCGGGCCAGCGGGAAGCTGACGTACTTGTCCGGCGGCGTCTGCGTCACCAGCAGCGACACGCGCGGGCGCAGCCTGGGCACCGGCATCGCACCCTCGCCGGTGTTCTCGTCGGCCACCTCGCGCCCCTCCACCGACTCGTGGCGCGCCAGGCTCCCGGCGAAGGGCTCGCCCTCGCGGCGGCGGGCGGGGACGGCCAGGTGCACGCGCAGCGGGGCGCGGCGCGCCTCCTCGGCGTACGTCCCCAGCTCCACCTCCAGCGGCGCGCCGCGGTCGGGGCCGTGCACCACCAGCAGCCCGTCCGGCATCACCGCCTCCAGCTCCGTCACCCGCAGCGTCCCGCCCACCAGCAGCGAGTCGTCGAACACCACCCGGCGCACCCCCCAGTGGAAGGGGGAGGCGGCGCGGACGTGGAAGTGCACCAGCTCCTCGGCGCGCGTGGCGGCGAGCTGGAAGTGCTGCGGCGCGAGGAGCATCCCCTCGTGCCACTGCACCGCGTCCGGCACCCGGCGTCCGGGGATCATCGAGCGGCTCCCGGGAGCGCGGCGTCAGGTGGGGTCAACGGAAAAGCCATCCTCGCGGAGGGTGAGCAGGATTCGCTTGAAGGGGTCCACCCGCACCCGGTGGTCGCCCGGCGCGTAGAAGTCGGCGAACACGAAGGCGCCCTTGGCCTTTTTGCGGGGCACGCGCAGCGGCTGCAGCGGCACGCTCTGCCCGGGGACGAACTCCCAGGCCAGCGTCCGCATCCCGCGCGGGTTGTCCTGCCGCAGCTGCGCCCGCTGCCGGAACCAGTCGCGCGCCGTCATCCCGGCGAGCACCTTGACCAGCTCGTCGTCGTAGGCGACCACCAGCTCCACCGGCACCGGGCTGGTGTTGTTGGCCTCGGGGGCAACGTACACGGCCATGGAGCCGGTCTTCACCGCCGGGCGGCAGCTCCCGGCCGCGAGCAGCGCCAGGGCGCACAGGGCGGCGAGGGCGCGGCGGCCCGTGGAGGCCCGCCTCAGGGGACCAGCTCCTCGGCCGGGACGACGGCGGCGGCCAGCCCCTCGCGCGCCGCCACCTCGTCCGCCGCCAGCCGCGCCTCGTCGGCGTCGTCGTACGCGCCGAACCTGACCTGCATCCGCAGCCGCCAGCGCGGGTCGTAGCCGGAGACCAGGAACGCCTCGTAGCCGCGCGCGGCCAGCTTCTCCAGCAGCGCCAGCGCCGCCTCCTCCCGCGCGAACTCCCCCACCTGCACGGCGTACAGCGGCTCCTCGCCCGCCGGCCCGCCGGTCGCGTCCTCCACCGCCTCCTCCCCGTCCGACACCATGCGGACGGCGTCGTCCGCGCCGCTCTCCGCGTCCGTCCCGTCCGCCGGCTCCCGCGCCGACGCCATGGCGCCGGGGAGCCGCGCGGCGGCGGGGACGCCGCCGGGGAGGCGGGCGCCCACCCCCACCAGCACGCCGGTGAAGAAGAGGAGCACGCCCACGGCGGCCAGGCCGGCGACCACGGTCACCAGGCCCCTGCGGTCCAGCGAAAAGGTGTAGGCGCTCATCGCACGCGGTCGGGGGCGCGGGGGGTCACGGCACCTGCGTGGTTGCCTGGCCGGCGAAGGTGAGCTGGATCACCCCTCCCCAGCTGCACATCAGCTTGGAGCTGTCGTTCAGCGCGGGCATGCTGCCGATCAGCACGGTGGGCGCGCCCACCACCCAGGGCGCCGCGGTCATGGGCACGCACGGCATGGGGGTCAGCACCCCCAGCGCGGCGGCGGTGGCGGCGGCCACGGTGGGGTTGGACGGCGAGTTGCACATCCCGAAGGGCGGCACGTTGACGATGGGCGCGTGGTCCATGATGGTGGCCGCGGGCGGCCCGCCGATCATCACCCGGTTGGCGGGGAGCACCACCAGCGAGCTGGGCGCCACCCCGAAGCTGCACGTCATCATCCCGCCCATGCACGCGGCCTGTCCCACGTCTACTTCCCTCCCGTGAGCGTCTTGAGCGCCGCGGCGAGCACCCCCGCCCGGTCCCTGAGCCCGCCGCCCTTGCTTCCCGCCGGGTCGTCCAGCGGCTTGCCCGCGCGGAAGCGCTTCACGCCCACCACCTCGCCCGCCTCGTCGTAGGTGACGACCTCGCCGTCCAGCAGCCCGGCCACGTAGGTGGATGTTTCACGGACCTGGCCGCCCGGAAAGAACTCGCGGGCGGGGCCCTCCGGCCGGTCATCCACGTAGGCCACCCGGCGCAGCACGCGTCCGCCGGCGTCGAACCAGGCCGCCTCGCCGTTCAGCTTTCCTCCCCTGTAGGGAAGCCGGGCGGACACTTCGCCGCCGGGGTGGTACGCCGTGGTCTCGCCCTCCAGCGCGCCGGCCGCGTACCTCATCACCATCTGCACGCGGCCGTCGGCGTAGACGGTGGACTCGCCGTCGCGCTCGCCGTCCAGGTACTCGGCGCGGAGCAGCTCGCCGCCGTCCTCGCCGTAGGTGACCACGGTCCCGTGCAGCCTGCCGTCGCGGAAGTCGGCGCGGGAGCGGACGGCGCCGCCGGGGCCGTAGACGACGGTCTCGCCGTGGGGGACGCCGCCCCGCATCCAGGCGCGCTGCAGGACGGCCCCCGCCTCGTCGGTGACGACCTGCTCGACGGCGTCGGCCATGGTCAGTTGAGCTTCACCAGGCCGCCCTTGACCGTCAGCATCCCGCCGCCGTCCACGGTGCCCATCGCGCTCCCCTTGACCTCGAAGGTGGTGCCCGCCTCGATGGCGACGCTGGTGCTGGCCTTCGCCTTGACGCTCAGCCCCTCCAGCGACAGGTCGAGCCCCGCCTTGCCCTTGAGCGAGGTGCCGGCCTCGGCGCCCAGCTCGGTCCCGGCCTTGGCCTTGAGCGCCGTCCCCGCCTCGATCCCGAAGTCGGTGCCGGACTTGAGGGTGAGCGCCTGCCCGGCCTTGATGGTGATGTTGCCGGTGGCCTCGATCACCAGGTCGCCGGTGACCTTGAGGGTGTAGTTGCCCCCGGTCTCGTGGGTGAACTTGGCGTCGTTCTTGTGGGTCTCGTCGCCGCCCACCGTGACGTCGCGCTTCCCCTTGGTGACGGTGTGCGCCTCGTCGCCCTCGGCCACCGTGACGGTCCGCTTCCCCTTGCTCACCGTGACGGTCTGGTCGCCCTCGCTGACGGTGACCGTGCGCTTCCCCTTGGTCACGGTGAGGGTGTCGTCCGCCTCCTCGACCGTGGTGGTGCGGGCGTTCTTGACCGAGACGGTCATGTCCTTTGCGGCCCGGACGTACACCTCCTCCGAGTCCTTCTTGTCCTCGAAGCGCAGCTCGTTGGACTCCTCCCCCGCCTTGGACGACTTCCCCTTGATCGTGCTTTTCGTCTGGTCGGCGGGGAGGGCGTAGGGGACGGTCATGGTGGCGTTGTAGACGCACCCGCTGACGATGGGGCGGTCCGGGTCGCCCTCCAGGAAGGAGACCAGCACCTCCTGCCCGATGCGAGGCAGGAAGAAGGCGCCCCACCCCTTGCCGGCCCACCCCTGCGCTACCCGGATCCAGCACGACGAGCTCTCGTCGTTGGTGCCCTTCTGGTCCCAGTGGAACTGCACCTTCACGCGCCCGTACGAGTCGGTCCAGATCTCCTCCCCGCTCTTCCCCACCACCACCGCGGTCTGCGCGCCGGGGATGGAGGGCTTGGGGGTGACGCGGGCGGGGCGGAAGGGAGTATCGGCCGGAAAGGCCTCGAAGGAGTTGGAGTAGCTTTCCTGCGAGCCGGAGTGGGAGACCGAGCGCAGCACGTACGCGGCGTTGGCGTCCTCCCGCTCGTGCCCCTCCAGCGTGAACTTGCAGCCCGCGGTGAAGGCCCGGCAGAAGCTGTCGCCGCGCAGCGTCTTGGCGGGCACCTCGGCCGCCTCGATCCTCAGCTTGGCGATGCGCTCCCCGTCCGAGGTCTGCGCGAAGCCGCCGGGGTAGTCGTAGACCCGCAGCGTCCCCCCGCTCCCCTCCACCGTCACCACCAGGTCGGTGGACGGGGTCTCGAAGCTGTAGTCGTCCAGCGCCACCTTGCCGGTGGTGACCTGCCGCTCCAGCGTGCAGCGGGTGACCACGTCGCCGTACTCGGCGGTGGTGGCGGTCTGGCGATAGCGCGCGGTTGCAAGCCCCGGGCAGGCGGCGTGGGCGTCGGCGTCGTCGGCCAGCACCAGGGTGTGGGCCCCCTCGGCGTGCTCGAAGAAGTAGAAGATCCCCTCCTCCTCCATCAGCCGCGACACGAAGGCGAACGCCGTCTCCCGGTACTGCACGCAGTAGTCGCGCGCCGCGTAGGTGCCGGTGAGCGCGTTGCGGAAGTCGGTGAAGCCCAGCTCCCCGAAGAGCGCCTCCAGGATCTGCGGGACGGTCTGCGCCTGCCAGATGCGGCAGTCGGCGGTCAGCGTCAGCATCCACAGCCAGGGGCGCAGCTCGGCGTGGTACACCGTGGTCCGCCCGTAGCCGCCCGCCTGCGAGAAGCGGGTGACCAGGCCGTGGAAGTACCGGCTGGTGCCGTCCGGCAGCTCCAGCGCCACGGTGAGCCCCTGCCCCACGATGTCGTCGAAGGCGAGGGCGGCGTCCTCGGACACCATGCTCACCGAGAAGTGGAAGAGCCCGGAGATGCGCTCCTCGCCGTGGAAGTCGCGCACGACCAGCACGTCCTCGCCCAGCGGCGAGGAGACCGTCAGCTGGTGGGCCGTCTGCGCCAGCGTCACGCGAGCACCGCCAGCGGGGAGGGCGCGCGAGCAGGGCCCGCGACGCGGAAGGCGAAGCCGCCGCCGGGGGCCAGCGACAGGTGCACGGCGCCCATCGCCTCGCCGCGGGACATGCGCTCCAGCACCAGCGTGGAAAGCTCCGGCAGCACCGAATGCGAGACGATGTGGTCGACGTTGCGGGCGCCGGCGTCGGTCTCGGTGCAGCGGCGCGCCACCGCCTCGGCCACGGCGTCGTCGTAGGTCAGCTCGGCGCCGTGGCTCTCCCAGAAGCGGCGCTGCACCTCGGCCAGCTTGAGCTCCACGATCTCGCGGATCTCGGCGTCGGCGAGCGGGAAGTAGGGGACCACGGTGAGCCGGCCCAGCAGGGCCGGCGGGAAGTGCCGGAGCAGCTCCGGGCGGATCCGCTCCTCCATCTCCGCGGGGCCGGGGCGGCGCCCGCCCCGGCAGGCGTCCAGCACGGTCTCGGAGCCCACGTTGGAGGTGAGCAGGATCAGCGTGTTGCGGAAGTCCACGGACACGCCCTCGCCGTCCTCCATCCGCCCCTTGTCGAACACCTGGTAGAAAAGCTCCATCACGTCCGGGTGGGCCTTTTCCACCTCGTCCAGCAGCACCACGCTGTAGGGCCTGCGCCGCACCGCCTCGGTGAGGATGCCGCCGCGGCCGTAGCCCACGTAGCCCGGGGGGGCGCCCTTGAGCGCGGAGACGGTGTGCGCCTCCTGGTACTCGCTCATGTTGACGACCACCAGGTTGCGCTCGCCGCCGTACAGGTGGTCGGCCAGGGTGAGCGCGGTCTCGGTCTTCCCCACCCCGCTGGGCCCCACCAGCAGGAACACCCCCACCGGCTTGCCCGGGTCGTCCAGCGAGGCGCGGAAGGTACGGATGCGCCGGGCGATGGTGTCCAGCGCCTCCGGCTGCCCGATCACCCGGTCGGCCATGCGGTGGCGCAGCCCGAGCACGGTGCGGATCTCGTCCTTGAGGATCTTGCCCAGCGGGATCCCGGTCCACCCCGCGATCACCGCGGCGACCACGCGCGAGTCCACGCAGCTGGGAACCAGCGGCTCCTCGCCCTGGAGCGCCTCCAGGTCGGCCTCCAGCGCGGCGACCTCGCGGGCCGCGCGCCCGTGCGGGTCGCCGCCGGCCTCGGCCCCGGCGCGCAGCCGGACGATCTCGCGGACCCGCTCCAGCTCGGCGCGCCAGCGGTCCTCCAGCAGGGCGCGCTCGGCGCGGGCGGCGTCCAGCTCGTCCTCCAGCGCGGCCAGGCGCGCGGCGTGGTCGGCGCCCGCGGCGGCCTCGCGGCGCAGCCCGGCCAGTTCCAGCGCGGCCTGCTCCATCCGCCGCGCCGCCGCCTCCACCGCCACCGGCGCGCCGTGCTGCGCCACGGCGACGCGGGCGCAGGCGGTGTCCAGCACGCCGATCGCCTTGTCGGGGAGCTGGCGGCCGGGCATGTGCCGGTGCGACAGGCGCACGGCGTCGCGGAGCGCCTCGTCCAGCACGCGCACGCCGTGGTGCCTCTCCAGCTGCGCCGCGACGCCGCGCAGCATGTCCACGGCCGTGTCCTCGTCCGGCTCGTCCACGCGCACCACCTGGAAGCGGCGGGCGAGGGCGGGGTCCTTTTCGACGTAGCGCTTGTACTCGGACCAGGTGGTCGCGGCGACGGTGCGCAGCTCGCCGCGGGCCAGCGCCGGCTTGAGCAGGTTGGCCGCGTCGCCCTGTCCCTCCGCGCCCCCGGCGCCGATCAGGGTGTGCGCCTCGTCGATGAACAGGATCACCGGCGCGGGCGACGCCCCCACCTCCTCGATCACGGAGCGGACGCGGTTCTCGAACTCGCCGCGGACCCCGGCGCCGGCCTGGAGCGCGCCCAGGTCCAGCGCCAGCACCGCCGCGTCGCGCAGCGCCGGCGGGACGCTCCCCCCGGCCACGCGCAGCGCGAACCCCTCCACCACCGCCGTCTTCCCCACCCCGGCCTCGCCGGTGAGGATGGGGTTGTTCTGGCGGCGGCGCATGAGGATGTCCACGATCTGCCGGATCTCGCCGTCGCGCCCGCGGATGGGGTCGATGCGGCCGGCGCGGGCCTGGGCCGTGAGGTCGACGGTGTAGCGGGCGAGGGCGGAGCCGGCGGGGGCGGCGCGGGGCGTGTCGTGGGGGGCCGGCGGGGCGGCGGAGGGCGGGGCGGAGCGGGCGGGGGCGGCCGCGGCGGGGGCGCCGAGCAGGTCGCGCAGGTTGTCGCGGAGCCCGTCGCGCGGGATGCGGCCCAGCGACGGGGCGGAGTCCAGAACGGCGGCGCGGAGCAGGTCGTCGTCCAGCAGCGCCAGCAGGAGCGCGCCGGGCCGGACCGCGTCCTCGCCCAGCCGGAGCGAGGCCACCAGCCACCCCCGCTCCAGCCAGCGCAGCAGGTGCGGGGAGAGCGAGGGGGTGCGGCCGTTGCCGCGCTGGAACTTCTCCGTGGCCAGGGCGAGCTCGCCGAGGGGGACCGCCGGGTCCACGTCGTACTGCCGCAGCACCGCCAGCACGTCCCCGCCCGGCGACTCCAGCAGCTCCGCGAGCAGGTGCTCGGTCTCCACCCCGTAGTGCGTGCGCCGGACGCAGACCGCGGCTGCCCTCTCCAGCGCGCCGCGGCACGCCGGGTTGAGCTTGTCGATCAGTGTCCTGGGGTCTGCGACCATCGGGGGCTCGGACGGGGAACGGCGAGGCGGCGGGAAAAAAGCCGAGCGGGAAGCTCCATGCGGAGCCCCCGCGGGATGTGGCGGGCGGAAACAGATGCTTCCTGTGGCGGGAAAGGGTGCCACGGAAGCGGCCGGCGGTTGAGGGGTCCAATATGGACGGAGCGCCGGGGCGCGTCAAGCGCGCTGCGGCTGCACGACTTGCGCGGCTGCGGGTGGCGCGTGCAGTGCGCTCCGTTCCCGCGCCGGAACACGATCGCCTTGACATGCAGCCAGCGGGCTGCATATTGCGAGCATGCAGCCGCGAGGCTGCATGACGGAGTGCCGGGGCACCGGACCGGGCCCTCACCCCCCGGCCCCCTCTCCCAATGCTGGGAGAGGGGGAGAACGACACGGCAGGCCCGAGGGTCAGGAAGCCCTCCCCCGGCACGGGGGAGGGTGGCGAGCCTTGAGCGAGCCGGGGGGCCTCCCGCGGACGCCAGCACCAGCCCCGCGTGAGGGATTTCGGCCCGAAGGGGCGAGACCCCAACGGCTGTATCGTTGGGGGCTCGACTCCGTTGGCGAGCGTTGTTTGCTCGCCTACGGAGCCGAAGCCCGACCCCGCGTCAGCGGGGGCACGCCCGAACCCGCAGTCGAAAGCCGTTCATGGACATGGACGACGTCTTCAAAGCCCTGGCGGACCCGTCGCGGCGATTGCTGCTGGACCGCCTGCAGGCCCGCAACGGACAGAGCCTGAGCGAGTTGTGCGCGGGCCTGGACATGGCGCGCCAGTCGGTGACCAAGCACCTGGCCGTGCTGGAAGCCGCCGGGCTGGTGACCACGGCCCGCCGCGGCCGGGAGCGCCTCCACTACCTGAACGCCGCCCCCATCAACGACGTCGCCGACCGCTGGATCGGCCGGTACCACCGCGAGCGGGCGCGAGCGCTCGCCGACCTCAAACACGCCCTGGAGGACCGCCCTATGAGCCACCCCGCCTTCGTCTACTCCACCTACATCCGCACCACCCCGGAGGAGCTGTGGCGCGCGCTCACGGATCCCGCCTTCACGCACCGCTACTGGGGCGCCGGGCTGGTCTCGGACTGGAAGCCGGGGTCGAAGATCCTCTGGCAGGACGCCCCCGGCGCGGAGCCGCGCGACCTGGAGCAGGTGGTGCTGGAGGCGGACCCGCCCCGCCGCCTCAGCTACACGTGGCACAACTACCAGCCGGAGCACGCGGAGTTCTTCGGCTGGAGCGACGACTACTTCGCGGAGCTGGTGAAGGAGCCGCGCAGCCGGGTGACGTTCGAGATCGAGCCGATGGGGAGCATGGTGAAGCTGACGCTCACGCACGACGGCTTCGGGGGCGACACCGAGATGCTGCGCGCCGTGAGCGGCCGCAAGAAGGAGAGCGGCGGCTGGCCCGAGATCCTGGCCGGGCTCAAGACGCTGCTGGAGACCGGCGAGACCTTGCAGGGCCCCCACCCGGCGGCCTGAGAGCCGCCACCCTCCCCCGTGCCGGGGGAGGGCTTCCTGAACGTCGATATCGAGCCCGACCGACACTCCGTCGTGCTCCCCCTTTCCCCCGCTTGCGGGGGAGAGGGGGCCGGGGGGTGAGGGGGCCCATACCTGAGGACGCCAGCACCAGCCCCGCGTGAGTTCACACCGTCTGCGCCGACCCTGTCGCATGAAACATTTGTAGAGCGGCTAAGGTGCCTTCCCGGCTATAGATGCAACCTTTGAGTTCGTTCTGAACCCGGGGTTGTTTCTATTCAGGGATGCGAGCGCGAAGCGGCGAGACCCGCCGGCAGTTTGGCGGGGCTCGCCTCCGTTGCGGACGGTTGTTTCGTCCGCTACGGAGCCGCAGCCCGACCCCGCGCCAGCGGGGGCACGCCCAAAGCAGTCCGTCGATGGAAACGTGACGGACCCGTTGCATGCGGACGTGGTGCCGCGACGCCCCGAAACGTACATTACGCGACACGTTATCCCGCGCCCGCCACACGAGGCGCCCCCGCACCCCTGAAAACACGGTGACCGGATGAACCGCGTACTCCGCCCCCGCGCCGCGCTGCTGCTCGGCGCCCTCCTCGCGCCCGCCCTCGGCGCGTGCGACACCCCCACGGCGATGCGCGGCGAAAGCATCTCCGCGCCCGGGCGCCCCGCGCTGGCGACCGTGCCGGCGAAGGGAGCCGCGAACACGCTGGACGTGGCGAGCTGGAACATCGAGTGGTTCGGCGACACGTCCAACGGCCCGAGCAACGAGACGCTCCAGCTGAGCAACGCGCGCGACGTGATCGCCGGCACCGACTTCGACGTCTGGGGCGTGGCGGAGATCGCCGGTCAGACGCAGTGGAACAGCCTGGAGTCGCAGCTCACGGGCTACACCGGCTTCCTGGCCAGCGAGAGCACGGTGACCAACGGCTCCGCGTACTACGGCGCCACCGAGCAGAAGGTGGGGATCCTGTACAAGAGCTCCGTCGCGACGCTGCTGGGCGCGAAGGTGATCCTGACGGCGAACGACGCGGACTTCGCCGGCCGCCCGCCGCTGGAGGTGAAGCTGCGCGTGACGCTGAACGGCGCGACGGAGGACGTGGTGGTGATCGTGCTGCACATGAAGGCGTTCAACGACGCGGCGAGCTGGCAGCGCCGCCAGAACGCGTCCGTGGCGCTGAAGACGTACCTGGACGCCACCTACCCCACGCAGAAGGTGATCGTGGTGGGCGACTGGAACGACGACGTGGACACCTCCATCACCTCGGGGAGCCCGTCGCCGTACCAGAACTTCGTCGGCGACGCGGCGGACTACGCGTTCCCCACGCGGGCGCTGTCGCTGGCCGGGGTGTCGTCCACCACCAGCTACCCGGACATGATCGACCACCACCTGGACACGGACGAGCTGTACGCCGCGCTGGTGCCGGGGAGCACGGAGGTGTACCGGGTGGACTCGTACGTGGCGAGCTACGACGCCACCACCAGCGACCACTTCCCGGTGCTCAGCCGCTACACCTGGGGGAACGGCGGCGGGACCCCGGGCTCGGTGACGCTGACCGCGCCCAACGGCGGCGAGTCCTGGGCCGGCGGCAGCGTGCAGAGCGTGACCTGGACCGCGACCGGGGTGGCGAACGTCAAGCTGGAGTACACGCTGGACGGCATCGCCTGGAGCACCATCGCGGCGAGCACGCCGGCCGCGGCGGGGAGCTGGGCGTGGACGGTGCCCTCCACCGCGAGTACGGCCGCGCGGGTGCGGGTGAGCGACGCGGCCAACGCCGCGGTCTCGGACGCGAGCGACGCGGCGTTCACCGTCACGGCGCCCGCGAGCACGCCGGCGCAGGTGATCCTCAACGAGATCATGGCCAACGAGCCGGGGAGCAACACGGCCGCCGAGTTCGTGGAGATCGTCAACGTGGGCGGCACCTCCATCTCCATCGCGGGGTGGACGCTCAGCGACGGCGCGGGGGTGAAGCACACCTTCGCGGCGGGGACCACGCTGGCGCCGGGCAAGGCGATCGTGGTGTTCGCGGGAGCCTCGGCGATCCCGGCCGGCCTCGCCAACGCCGTGGCGGCGAGCACGGGGTCGCTGGCCCTGGGCAACAGCGGCGACTCGGTGATCCTGAAGAACGGCGCCACGACGGTCACCAGCTACTCCTACCCGTCCTCGCTCAGCAGCACCGACGGCGTCTCGATGAACCGCAGCCCGGACACATCGGCCACCGGCTCGTTCGTGCTGCACACCGCGCTGGGCTCCCTCTCCTCGTCCGCCGGGACGCGGGCCAACGGCACCGCGTTCTGACCGCGGCCCCCACCCGGCGCCTCTGGGCATCAAGCCAGACCGACGCACCGTCGTGCTCCCCCTTTCCCCCGCTTGCGGGGGAGAGGGGGCCGGGGGGTGAGGGGGTCCACCCCCGCGGACGCCAGCGCGAACCCCGCGTGAGGGATTTCGGCCCGAAGGGGCGAGACCCGGCGGGGCTGTTTCCGCCGGGTCTCGACTCCGTTACGCACAGTTGTATCGTGCGTTACGGAGCCGAAGCCCGACCCCGGCGCAGCCGGGGGCACGCCCGAACCCGCAGTTCACCCTTCCGCATCTCAGCCGCCGTTCAGAAACCCCCGCACGAACCCCGGCAGCTCCCGGATGGCGAACGGCTTCTGCAGGAACCCATCCGCCCCCGCCCCCCGCCAGTGCACGTCCTGCTCGTCGGCGGAGCTGAACAGCACCACCGGCACGTCCCGCAGCTCCGCGTCCATCTTGAGCGCCCGGCAGGCGTCGCGGCCGTCCAGGTCGGGCATCATCACGTCCAGCAGCACCAGGGCGGGCCGCTCGGCCCGGGCCAGGACCAGCGCCTCCGCCCCGCCGCCGGCGCGCACCACGTCGAAGCCCGCGTAGCCCAGCATCTCGGCCACCAGCGCCGTGATGGCGGGCTCGTCGTCGGCGACCAGGACGCGGGGCTTGGGGCTCACGATGCGCTCGCTCAGCGGGGGAGCCCCAGGCCGGTGAGCACCATCTCGGACCCGGAAAAGGCCTTGCCCACGCTCATCCCCCTGGGGGTGACGTGGAGCTCGCGGAGGGCGTGGTCGTGCGCCCGCGCGCGGACCTTGAGGACGGCGATCATGCGCTTCAGCTCCCCCTTCTGCTCCACGGCGCGGAGGTGAAGCGCGTTGTCCATGAGGGCGGAGAGCTCCGCCATGGGCATGTCGAAGCTCACCCCCACGATGCGCTGGAGGTCGTGCATCACGACCGTGGTGACCTTGTGCTCCCGGAGGAGGTTGGCCAGGGAGGCGAGGACGAACAGCTCGCGGCTGCGGGGGATCACGGCCTGGCGGAGGTCCTCCAGCGCGTCGATCACCACCCGCTGGATCCTGTGCTCCTCGATCAGCGACAGCAGCCGCTCGATCTCCTCGTCCACCAGCAGGTCGGCGGGAGCCCGCCAGTGCAGGTGGATCGCTCCCTCCTCCACGTACCGCCGGATGGGCAGGCCGACGCCCTCGCCCTTCTGGATCAGGGTCTCGGGCGCCTCGTGGTAGCCGAGGAAGAGCCCGGGCTCGCCCGCCTCCGCCCCCGCGGCCAGGAAAGCCAGCCCGAAGAGCGTCTTGCCCGCCCCGGGCGTGCCCACGACCAGCGAGACGGTGTTCCGGTCCAGGCCGCCGCCCAGCATCTCGTCCACGCCCCTGATTCGGATGTCCAGGGGTTCGCCCGGATCCGGCGGCGCGGTCGTCCCGGCCACGTGGGCGTGCATGCCGGAGGCGAGCGCCTCCACGCGCGGGTAGACGTGGACGCCGTCCCCGGTGATCCGGAAGGTGTGCCAGCCGCCCACGTGGGCCACCCCGCGCAGCTTCCCCACCGAGAACATCCGCACGTCGCGCAATCGCACCATGCGGCTGCGCATGTGGAGGATGGCGTCGGCGATGGTGAAGGTGGGGTCGGTGGCGATGCCGGTCTCCGGCGGGTGCACCAGCATGAGCGTGGTGGTGCCGGCCACCGCGGCCTGCGCCTCCATGTCGTGCATGAAGCGCTGGTAGTCCATGGGCGACTCGGCGGCGGCCTTGAGCGCGTGCACCCCGTCCACCACCAGCAGCGTGGGGGCGTGGTGCGCCACCAGCCGGCCGATCTCTTCCCTGGCGCCCTGGAGCCCCCCCGCGGCCAGCGCGGGATACAGGCTGGCGTAGTAGAACGAGCCGGGGACGAAGGCCGGGTCGAAGAAGCGGAAGGTGCGCGCCTGCGACAGCAGCATCTGGTGGGTCTCCACCAGCGCGGTCAGGTACAGGACCTTGCCGCCGGCGCGGATCTGGTGCGCGCCCACCTGGTGCGCCAGCACGCTCTTGCCGGCGCCGGGGCCGCCGAGCACCACGTGCAGGCCGCCCCGGCGCAGCCCCCCGTTCAGCAGCCGGTCCAGACCCGGGACCCCGGTCGGCAGCTGCTCCGGCCCGATCCGCTCCGCCGCGCCTTCACGCATTCCGTTCCATCCGCGTTCTCCCGTGGCTATGCAGGTGATCCCTGCGTCGTGGCGTGCACGCGCCCCTCCGTCGCCGGCAGTTCCACCGTGAACACGCTCCCCCGCCCCGGCTCGCTCCGGGCGCGGATCTCCCCGCCCAGCAGCCGCACCAGCCGCCGCACGATCCCCAGCCCGAGCCCGGTCCCGGGCGGGCGCCCCTGCACCGCCCGCCCCGCCTGCCAGAACGGCTCCCAGACGCGCTCCAGGTGCTCCGGCGCGATCCCCTCGCCGGTGTCGCACACCTCCAGCCGGGCGCGGCCACCTTCCACCTTCACGCGGAGCCGGACCTCGCCCTGCTCGGTGAACTTGACCGCGTTGCCCAGCAGGTTGAAGAGCACCTGACGCATCTTGTTGGCGTCGGTCTCCACCACGGGCCCGGACTCCGGCGCCTCCACCACGAGCTCCAGCCCCTTCTGGCGGGCCAGCGGCTCCACCAGCCCGGCGGTGTCGCGGGCCAGGGCGGCGAGGTCCGTGGGCTCCGGCTTCGCCCGCTCGCGCTCGGCGTCCAGCCGCGACAGGGTGAGCACCTGGTCGATGAGCTGCGCCAGGTGCCGGGAGGCGCCCAGGATCTGCTCCGAGTGCCGAAGCGGCGGGCCGGAGATGGGCTCCGGGATGCCGTCCACCAGCAATTCCGCGAAGGCCAGGATGGCGGTGAGCGGGGTGCGGAACTCGTGCGACATGGCCGCCAGGAACTCCGACTTGGCCTCGCTCGCCTGCCGGGCCTCGCGGTGCAGCCGGGCGTTCTCGATGGCGAGCGCGGCCCGGTCGGCCAGCTTGCGCGCCAGCCACAGGTCGTCGGGGGTGTACTTCCCCGCCTCGTCCCACCCCAGGCTGAGCGCGCCCAGCACCCGGTCGCGGATCAGGAGGGGCACCACCATCAGCGACCGCGGGTTGAGGGCGGCGGCCTCCCAGGCGTCGTCCGCGCCGCCGGCCGGCTCCACGTCGGCGTCGTGGTTCTCGGGGAGCATCTCCGGGCGGCCGGTGCGCAGCACGCGCGCCACGGGGCCGGTGAGCGAGCCCGGGTCGAAGGGGCGCAGCTCCAGCTGGCGGCGCAGCGCCGCCTCGCGCTCGGGGTCGGCGTGCGCCACCCCCAGCCGGTGCACGCCGCCGTCCTCCTCCACCACGTAGACGATGCACGAGTCGGCGATCTGCGGCACCGCCAGCCGCGCCACGCTGGCCAGCGTGGTGCCGTAGTCCAGCGACCCGGCCAGGATCTCGCTGGCCCCGGCCAGGAAGGCGTTGCGGCGCTCGGCGGTCTGCGCCTGCACCCGGGCGGCCTGCTCCTCCAGCAGCCGGCGGGTGGCCGCCTCGGTGCGCTTCTGCTGCGTGACGTCGCGGAGCAGCCAGCGCAGCCCCACCAGCTGCCCCCCCTCGCGCGCCGCCGCCACGGTGACCGCCACGTCCACCGGCTCCCCCGTGCGCGGGGTCAGCCGCGTCTGCCACTCGGCCCGCTCGCCGCCGCGCCCCAGCTCCAGAAGCCGCCGCTGCATCGTCGCGCGCCGTGGCTCCGTCAGGAGCTCCGCCAGCGCCCGGCCGGCGAGCGCGCCCTCCGGCTCGCGGAGCAGCTCCTCCGCGGCGCGGCTGGCCTCCTGGACCACGCCCGCGGGGTCGGTGACCAGGTACGCCTCGGGAGCAAGGCGGAACAGCTCGCGGAGCTGCTCGCGCTCGGTCTCCAGCTCCCGGCGGACGGTGTCCAGCATCTCCCGCTGGATGCGCAGGTCGTCCAGCTGGGCGCGCACCTCGGCGGGCGCCTCCTCCTCCGGGGTCGCCGCGCGGACGCGCCGCGCGGGCCGCTCCACCCGCGGGCGGGACGGCTCGACCTCGGGACCGGTGGCTCGGTCCTTTTTCATTCGCTGCGGCGGTTCATCCGGTGGAGTGGCCCCCGTGCGGTCGGAGGCGGACTGCAATATGGAATCCAGGCGGGCGGCAGGGGCGGGCGGCGCGGCCCGCCCCCGGGAGGCGCCGGGGCCGGGCCGCGGGGCGGCGGGATCAGTCGGCGGCGGATGCCATGCGCTGCGCCACGGTCATGTGGTACACGGCCTGGCGGCGCTCCATCATCACGCGGAGCTTGCGCTCGTCGCGCATCTCGGCGAGCACGCGGCCCAGCTCGGCCTGCAGGGCGGAGGCCCCCTGCTTGCCCACCTCCTCCAGCATGGCCGCCTCCTCGGCACGCACCTGCGCGGGCTCGGCGGGGAGGGCGGAAGCGGCGGGCGGAGCGAACCGCACGTGGGCCACGTCCAGCGTGGTGCCGAACTCGTGGGCGCTCACGTCGCGCGCCGCGTTGGAGTTGCGGCTCTTGAGCTCGGCCTGGGTCTCCGGCGTCCGCAGCACGGAGGTGACCTCCATGCGGTAGCGCGGCAGCCCCAGGCTGTCCAGCCGCTCGTGGAAGCGGCGCCCCACCTCCACCAGCATCGCCCGAGTGTCCGGCGTCACGTAGGGGACCGAGTACGTCAGGTCGCGCAGCACCCAGTGCTCCGTGCTGTCCTCCAGCGCCACCAGGCGCCCCTCGCGCACCAGCCGCTGGATCTCGGCCTCGTCGCGCGCGCGCACCCCCAGGCTCTGCGCCACCGCCACCTGCCGCGCGTTGACGTCCTGGCGGAGCTCGGCGCGCTCCTCGCGCGTGAGCCCGCGCACCTGGATCAGCGCCCGCCTCGCCGAGTCCGCCCGGGCGGCCACCCGCAGGCGCGCCGCGTCCACCTCCTGCGGGCTCGCGGCCCGGGCCGGGGCGGGCGCGGGCGCCTCCGCCGCCGCGGCGCGGGCCGGCGCCTCCTCGCGCGCGCCCTCGGCCCGGGCGCACCCGCCGGCCGCGATCGCCGCCGCCACCCCCGCCGCGACCCACTTCCGTTCCACGCGCATCTCTCGCTCCCTGGTTGCCGTTCCGCCCGCCGCTTCCGCCATAGCCAAATCCATGCCGCGCAACGCGCTGCACCCGGGCCGCGAAAACGGATGGCAGAGTGGACGCGCGGCGGGCGGGGCACGAGTTGCTTGATTCCTCCCCCCGCGCTCCTTACGGTGTGTCCACCGGGACCTTTCCGGAGCTGTCCGCCTCGTGAACGCAGACGAAGGAGCGACATGCGCATCGGGATCATCGACCTGCTCGGCAAGGAGCCCCCGCGCAACGGGTACTCGCGCCTCATGCGGGCCAACAACACCAGCATCATGCCCCAGGTGGTGGGCGTGTGGTGCGAGGAGGAGGGGCACCGGGCCCACATCGCCTACTACTCCGGCACCGAGCTGCTGGCCGGCGGGCTGCCGGAGGCCGAGGAGCTGGACCTGCTGTTCATCAACGCCTTCTCGCAGTGCGCGCTCCTGGCCTACGCGTTCAGCGCCTGGTACCGGCACCGCGGCGTGCCCACCGTGCTGGGCGGGCCCCACGCGCGGTCGTATCCCGAGGACTCCCGCAGGTACTTCGACTACGTGGTCGGCTTCTGCGACCGGGCGCTGATCCGCGACCTCCTCCGCGACCCCGCGCCGCAGCGGCCGCTGGGCGCCTACCTGTCGGCTGCGAAGCAGCCGGACGAGCTGCCGGGGCTGCGCCAGCGCTGGAAGTTCCTCCAGCCCTCCATGGACCGGGCGAAGGTGCTCAAGCTGGTGCCCTTTTTGGGGAGCCTGGGCTGCCCCTACAAGTGCAGCTTCTGCATCGACTCCACCGTGGCCTACCAGCCGCTCCCCTACGAGGGGCTCAAGGACGACCTGCGCTTCTTCCAGTCGCTGAAGATGAGGCAGGGGGTGGCCGTGTGGCACGACCCCAACTTCGGCATCCGCTTCGACGACTACCTGGACGCAATCGAGGAGGTGGTGCCGCCGGGCTCGGTGACCTTCGTGGCCGAGACCTCGCTGTCGCTGCTCAAGGAGGACAACCTCCGGCGCCTCAAGAAGAACGGCTTCAAGGCGATCGCGCCGGGGATCGAGAGCTGGTTCGACATCGGCGACAAGAGCCGCATGCGCAGCACGCGGGGGATGGAAAAGGTGCAGGCCGTGGCCGAGCAGGCCAACCTGGTCAACGAGTACGTGCCGTACACGCAGTGCAACCTGATCTTCGGGCTGGACGCGGACGAGGGGCCGGAGCCGTTCGAGCTGACCCGGCGCTTCGTGGACCTGGCTCCCGGCGTGTACCCGCACTATGCGCTGCTCTCGGCGTTCGGGCGCAACGCCGTGCTGAACCTGGAATACCAGAAGGCGGGACGGGTGCTGCCGGTGCCCTTCCACTTCCTGGACCTGGTGCAGTGCATGAACGTCAAGCCCAAGAACTACAGCTGGCCCGAGTTCTACGACCACGTCATCGCCACCTTCGACTACGCGTTCTCGGCCCGCGCGCTGGTGAAGCGGCTGGCAAAGAACCGGCGCTCGTACATCTGCTGGGAGCAGTTCTTCCGGGGGATCTCGTCCGAGCGCAACAACCGCAACGCCTACCACCGGAAGATGCGGCGCTGGATGGACGAGCCCCGGTTCAGGGCGTTCTTCGAGGGGGACACGACGGAGCTGCCGGCGGTGCTCACGGACCAGATCCGCACCCACCTGGGGCCTTTGTGGGAGTGGCTGCCGGAGGAGGCGCTGCACCACGACCCGGAGGCGTACCTGCACTCCGGTTCCCCCCAACCGCTTCCCGTGCTGGCGGCGAGTTAGGAACGGCTCGGAACGGCGGGTGTGGGCGTGCCCCCGGCTGGCGCCGGGGTCGGGCTTCGGCTCCGTAGGGCTGCAAACAACGCAGCCCAACGGAGTCGAGCCCCGGCGGAAACAGCCCCGCCGGGTCTCGCCCCTTCGGGCCGAAATCCCTCACGCGGCGCTCGCGCTGGCGTCCGCGGGAGGCCCCCACCCGGCGGCTTTATCGCCGCCACCCTCCCCCGTGCCGGGGGAGGGCTGTCCGGGGTTCGGGATTGTCGTGCTCCCCCACTCCCCGTGTGGGAGAGGGGGCCGGGGGGTGAGGGGTAGCCCCTCGCCCGGAACCCGCCTGGCCGCGTTGTCGTTCTCCCCTCCCCCCTTGCGGGGGATTGGAGGGGGCAAGCCGTGGGGGAGGGGGGGCCGTCGTCGCAGGCTGTCCCCTGTAACCTGTCCCCTGTAACCTCGCCGTTCCCTACGCCTCCGGGTCCGGGTTCCACCAGCACGGGCCCTTGCCGCGGCGAGCGTCGGCGGCGCGGCGGCGCACGTCGGCCATCTCGTCGGGGGTGAGCGGCGCGAAGGCGCGGGCGGCGGCGAAGGCCTGGTCCTGCTCGTTGGGGAAGCTGAGGCCCAGGAGCGCCACGTCGGGGTCCAGGGTCAGCGTGTAGCGGACGCACTCGGCCGGGTCCAGGCGGGGGAGCGTCGCCGCCACCGCGTCCGAGCCGCCCGAGGAGACCTTGCCGCGGGGGCGCGCCAGCGGCTGGTCGTAGCCCGCCGTGTCGCCCACCAGCTTCCCCGCCCCGAAGGTCTTGAAGCACACCGTCCCCACGCCGCCCCGCCGGGCCGCCGGCAGCACCTCCTCCACGTAGCGCGCGTCCACGAACGGACCCAGCGGGAACATCACCACGTCGCAGACCCCGTCCGCGATGGCGGCCAGCAGCACGTCCGGGTGGTGCGAGGCGATGCCGCGGAAGCGCGCCTTCCCCGCCCGCACGCACTCCGCCAGCTGGTCGAAGCCGGCTCCCGGCTCCCGCAGCGCCCGGTAGGTCGCCATGTCCGACAGGTCGTGGAACACGTACGCGTCCACCCGGTCCGTCCCCAGCCGCCGCAGCGACGCCTCCAGCTGCGGCTCCACCGGATCCGCCAGGTGGTCGATCTTGTCGACGAGGAAGATCCCCTCGCGCCGCCCGCGCAGCGCCCGCCCCACGATCTCCTCCGAGTAGCCGTCCTCGTAGCCCGGCGCCGTGTCGACGACGTTGAGCCCGGCGTCCATGGCGCGGCGCACCGTCGCCACGCACTCCTCGACGGGCACGGAGCGGTCGGCCAGGTCGCCGATGCCGAGCACACTGGCGCGGAAGCCGGTGCGCCCCAGCTCGCGGCGGGGGGTGAAGGGGGGTCTCCGGTCGTCCATGCGTCCCTCGCGCTGGTGTGGCGGCGGAATCGTCCGCGGGGACGGTGGGCCGCTGCAAATGTCTCACCGCGAAAAGATCCGCCCCGGCCGCCGGCCCGTACCATTCTCCCGGCGCTGCGCGCGCCCCCGCACGGTCTCGCCGCCGGCGCCGCGCCCGGATCACACGACGGTGTCCACCGCGGATCGAGGATCCGGATGAAACGCTGGAAACGCAGTTCT
>DASVQR010000065.1:0-43988 GCA_036389055.1 Longimicrobiaceae bacterium
GGGAGGGGGCCGGGGGGAGGGGGGTCGAGGGTCGCCAGGGAGGCGCCCTTACGCCGGCGCAAGCGCCCCGGCGCGCGCCAGCACCGCGTCGGCGGCCGCGAGGCCGGAGGCCAGCGTGTCGCCCACGGACACGCCGGCCCGGTAGCTCCCGGCCAGGTGGAGCCCGGGGTTGGCCCGCTCCAGCGCGTCCATGCGTGCCTTCACCTCGCCGTAGCCGAGCAGGTACTGCGGGATCGCGCGCGGCCAGGCGGCGTGGTGGCGGAACAGCGGCTCGCCGCGGACGCCGAGCAGCGCCGCCAGCTCCCCGCGCACGATCGCCTCGCGCTCGGCGGCGGGGAGGGCGGCCAGCTCCGGGCTGCGGTCGCCGCCCAGGAACACGGTGAGCAGGGCGTGGCCTTCCGGCGCGCGGCCCGGGAAGAGCGTGGAGGTGAAGAGCACGCCCAGCACGCGCCGCCGCTCCACCCGCGGCACCAGCATCCCGAACCCGTCCAACGGGTGCGCCACGTCCTCGCGCCGGAAGCCCAGCGCCGCCACGGCGATGGGCGCGTGGCGGATCTCCTGGAGGGACCCCAGCGCGTGCGCCTCCGCGCCCTCGAAGTCCAGCGCGGCCAGCTGGTGCGCGGCCACGGCCAGGACCACCGCGTCGAACGCCTCCGCCCCGCCCGCGCCCTCGGCCCGCACCTCCCACCCCGCGTCCGTGCGGCGCACCGCGCGCACCGGCGAGCCCGTGGACAGCGCGCCCCCCAGCCCCGCGGCGAGCGCGCGCGGAAGCTCCTCCATCCCCTCCGCGAAGGAGAAGCTGGCCGGGCCGGGGGCCGCCCCCGCCGCGCGGCGCTCGCGGGCCGCGGCCACGGCGGCGCGCAGCAGCGAGCCGTGGCGCTCCTCCATTGCCACCAGGCGCGGAAAGGCGTGCCGCGCGGAGAGCCGCTCGGCATCGCCCGCGAAGATCCCGCCCACGAAGGGCTCCACCGCGTAGTCCAGCACCTCCTGCCCGAAGCGGCGGCGCGCCAGCGCGGCCACGCTCTCCTCCGCGCCGCCGCCGGGCGCGGCCCAGGGCTCCCGCAGCACTCGCAGCCGCCCCCCCAGCGAGAACAGCGGCGACACCAGGAGCCCCGGCGGGGAAAGGGGCACGGGGAGCGGGCGGCCGCCGCGGACCACGTAGCGGCGCCGGGCCGCGGGGCCGGTGGGGAGGAGGCGCGCCTCCAGCCCGGCCTCGCGCAGGAGCGCGCGGACGGCGGGCGGCGGATCGGCCATGGAGTTGGGGCCCTCCTCCGCCAGCCAGCCGCCCGCGCGCGCGGTGCGCACGACGCCGCCGGCGCGCCCGCCCGCCTCGAACACCCGCACCCTCGCCCCCGCCCGCGACAGCCGCCACGCCGCGGCAAGCCCGGCGAGCCCCGCCCCGACCACCGCCACCGCCGGGACCTCCGCCATTCGCACCTCCGCGTGGACGCGGACGGACCCCCCGCCCGTCCCGCAAGGTTGCACAAAGCCCGTGCACGGCGCAAGCACGACGTGTATCTTGGATCCTGCCCTCCCTCCGCTCCTCCCTGCCCCACCCGCACGGAGCCCCTGCATGGACCACGTCCCGGCGGCGCCCGCGACCGGCCGCACCCTGCGCGCCGCGGCGGCGCTCTTCGATCGGCTGGAGACGGCCTGGGAGGGTCCGGCGACGCAGCGGCGCATCGGCACGCTGCTGGTGGCCGCCTTCCTGGCCTCCGTCGTCGCCATCGAGCTGAACCGGCGCGGCTGGCTCCCCGCGGGCGCGCTCCCCGGGCTGACCACCAGCCACCTGGGGGCCATTTACGTCGCCTTCACCCTCCTCCTCTTCGCGGAGGTGGTGGGGCTGGTGTTCGCGCTCGCCCGCTCGGTCGCGGACTCCGTGGGAAAGCAGTTCGAGCTGCTCTCGCTCATCCTGCTCCGCAAGGCGTTCCTGGAGTTCGGCGAGCTCCCGGAGCCCATCCGCTGGGACGACGTGTCGCCCGCCATCGGGCACATCGCGGCGGACATCGGCGGGGCGCTGCTGATCTTCGTGGTCCTCGGCTTCTACTACCGCGCGCAGCGCCACATCCCCATCACCGCCGACCCGGACGACCGGGCCAGCTTCGTCGCGGCGAAGAAGCTGATCGCGGTCGTGCTGCTGGCCGCCTTCGTCGCGCTGGTGCTGCGGGACGCGTGGAGCATCGCCGGAGGCCGCGGCACCGGAGCCGTGTTCGAGACCTTCTACACGGTGCTGATCTTCTGCGACGTCCTGGTCGTGCTGGTGTCGCTGCGCTACAGCTCGCACTTCGCGGTGGTCTTCCGCAACTCCGGGTTCGCCGCGGCCACGGTGCTGATCCGCCTGGCGCTCACCGCCCCCGCCTACGTCAACGCGCTCCTGGGCCTCGGCGCCGCCCTGTTCGCGCTCGGCCTCACCCTCGCGTACAACGCCTTCGCCCGGGTGCTGGAAGGCGGCGAAGCCACGACCGGCGACCGAGGCTCTTCGCAGCGCGCCGTAGGCGCCGATTACGGGTGAGCGCCGCCTCCGCCCCGCGGTCGGCTCCACGCGCACGCCGCGCGGCGCCGGCGCGACCGGCCCCGGCCTTGCAGCGGCTCCCCCGCGGGAATCCGGGCCCGCGAGCGGAGGGTGGCGACGGATGAGCGAGGTGGTGGTGATCGGGGCCGGCGTCGCCGGCCTGGCCGCGGCGCGCGAGCTGGCGGCGCGCGGCGTGGAGACCCTGGTGCTGGAGGCGCGGGGGCGCGTCGGCGGGCGCGTCCACACGGTGCACGACCCGGGCTCGCCCCTTCCCGTGGAGCTGGGGGCGGAGTTCATCGACGTCCCGGGCGCCGCGTGGGACGCGATGCGCGCCGCGGGCGGAGCGGCGTACCGCAGCGCCGGCGGGATGTGGGAGGTCCGCGCGGGATCCGCCGCCCCGCTCGACATGGAAGCCGTCGTGGAGCGAGTGCTGGGCCGGCTGGACCCGCCGCCGGAGCCCGACCGGCCGTTCCTCGAGTGGCTGGCGGAGCAGCACGGCCTCGGCGAGCACGACCGGGAGCTGGCCCTGCGCTACGTGGAGGGCTTCCACGCCGCCGAGCTGGACCGCGTCGGCGTGCGCTGGCTGGCGGAGACCACGCAGGACGAGGGCGGCGGCGGCGGGGAGGTGCGCTTTCACCCGCTGGGCGGCTTCGGGCGGGTGGCGGAGGGGCTGCGGGCCGGGCTGGAGCCCGGCTGCCGGGTGCGGCTGAACACCGTCGCCACGGAGCTCCGCTGGGGCGCGGACGGCGCCGAGGTCCGCTGCCGCTCCCGCTTCGGGGGGGAGCTGGAGCCGGTGCGGGCGCGCCGCGTGCTGGTCACGCTCCCGCTCGGCGTCCTCCGGGCGCCCGGCGGGGCGGAGGGCGCGGTGCGCTTCGTCCCGGAGCTTCCGGCCAGGCGGGAGGCCGCCGCGGCGCTGGCGACGGGGAGCGTGGTCAAGATCGTCTTCCGCTTCCGCCGGCCGTTCTGGGAGGACGCGCTCCGCTTCGGCGGGGAGGATGGCCCGGGGACGCGCGAGCTCAAGTTCCTGATGGGCGACGGGGCGTTCCCCACCTGGTGGACCCCCTCGCCGGTGCAGGCGCCGCTGCTGACCGCGTGGGCCGGCGGCGGCGCGGCCCGGCGCGTGCTGGACGGGGGCGACCCCGTCGGCGCGGCGCTGGACTCGCTGGCGCGGATGCTGGGGACGGAGCGGGCCCGGGTGGAGGCCGAGCTGGAGGCGTGCCACCGCCACGACTGGGACGCCGACCCGTTCGCGCGGGGGGCGTACAGCTGGGTGCCGGCGGGCGCGCTGGAGGCGCGGGACGAGCTGGCGCGGCCGGTGGGGGACACGCTGTACTTCGCGGGGGAGGCGACCGCCGCGGACGGGTGGACCGGGACGGTGGAGGGGGCGATCCGCTCCGGGCGGCGCGCGGCGCGGGAGATCCTGGCGCGCCTGGGGGGCGCGGGAAACGACACCACGGGGAGACGCATGGCTGACGACTCGGGGGGACGGGCGGGAGGATCCGCGGCCGACGCGCCCTCCGGGCGCTTCCCCGCGGTGGACCGGGACACCGCGCCGGAAGCGTCCCGGCCGCTCGTGGACGCGACGGTCGCCGCGTACGGCTTCCTTCCCAACCTCCACGCGGTGCTCGCCGGGGCCCCGGCGGCGTACGAAGCGTACCTGGCCACCTCCCGCCTCTTCGAGCAGGCGACGACGCTCTCGCCGCTGGAGCAGCAGGTCGTCCTGATGACGGCGAGCTGGGTCAACGACTGCCACTACTGCGTCCCGGGCCACACCGCCTGGATGATGGCCTGCGCGATGCCGGCCGACGTCATCGAGGCGCTCCGGGAAGGCGCTCCGCTCGGGGACGCCCGGCTGGAGGCGCTGCGCGCCTTCGCGCGGCGGCTGGTGGAGGCGCGGGGGCACGTCGGGCCGGAGGCGCTCCGGGAATTCCTGGGCGCCGGGTTCTCCCACCGGCAGGCGCTGGAGGTCCTGGTGGGGCTCGCCGCCGCGCAGCTTGCCAACTTCGCCAACGCGCTCGCCGGCACCGGGCTGGACGCGGGGATGGAGGACCTCGCCTGGACGCACCCCGACCGGCGGCCGTAGGGGAGGTCGGCCCGGGCAGGCGGACTCGCGGGCCCTTCAGCGCGAGGGCGCCGCCGCAGTGGCGGGAGCGCAGGCGGGGCCGCTCGCGGGCGGCTGTCCGGGGTCGGCGTATTCCTGGAGCGAGCGGATGCGCCAGCGCCGGCCCTCCTGCTGGAGGACCGCCACGTACCTGCCCGTCCGCACGGCGGCGGAGTCGGCGGGGGCGCCCACGCGGTAGGCGAAGCGCCCGGCCTGGTACGCCAGGTCGCCGCCCGCGGCGAAGTCGGCCATCTTCAGCTCGATCCCGTCCGCCCGCGGGAGCCTGCACGCCAGGCTCTCGCGGATGCGGGCGCGCCCGCGGACCTCTCCTCCTTCCGGCGGCACGTACGTCCCGTCCGCCGCGAACAGCTCGGCGGCGCCGCCCGCGTCGTCGTTCTCCCAGGCCGCCATCCACTGCCGCAGCGTGATGTCCACGTTGCGGTATACCTCCGCCAGGTACTGGCTGCGCCAGCCGTTCGGGCTCTGGATGTCGCCGCCGGGGATCTGCGCCGCGAGCGCACCGGGAGCGAGGAGGAGAAGGATGCCGAGCAGGACGGCGCGGAGCTGCAGCGACATGCGGCGGACGTCGTGGAGGTGGATGGATCGAACGCAGCGGGAGCCGATACGAGCCCCACAAACGTTAGCCGCGGCGCGCGGGCTGGACAACCTGCGCAAGGGGAGAGCCCCGCCCGCCGTGGCGGATTGCTGAACCCCACCGACACATCTGGGCGAACGCGCACGAATGGAACAACGACGCGACTCACCCCTACACGGCGATGGACCTGCACAACAATGCCGTCGGCCGGCGGGTCAGCCCCGGGGCACTGACGGGCGCGCTCGGCGAGATGAGCGTGATCCTCGATTACTGATGCGCCAGCTTTTTCGACTGGGCCTGCCACTTCTGCTGTTGACGTGCGCCCTCGCAGGCTGCGAACCGGGCGAGCGCCCGGTCGGCGACATGGCCCCGGGAATCGAGCCGTTCGACCGGCTCGGGAGCATCGCGCTCGGGGCCACCGGGGCGGAGGTGGCGAGCGCGCGGCCACATGCCCGCCCCGCCGCTTACCTGGGATACTCGGAGGTGGTGGGGCCGTACCAGGTCGGCTACCAGCTTCGTGGGGCGGAGCGGTACGAGGGCGGCCGGGTGCCGCGGCACTGGCGGCTGGAGGCGGTGCGGGCTCACCGCCCCTTCCCTGCCGATTCGGTAGCGGCGCGCGCGTACACGCGACTCGTGCAGCGGACGACCCGCGCCTTGGGCCGCCGGCCCACCTGCCGCGCCGGTGCGGCCGGGCGGTTCGCCCTCTGGCGGCTGTCCGACGGGAGCGACCTGACGCTCGCCGTATCCGGCTCGCGCATCACGCCTATGATCGACCCGCGTACCGGTCAACGGGAAGCATCGGAGGCACCGCCCAGCCTCTTCGTCGAGGTCGCACGCAGGTCGCTGTTCCGGGACCTGCTTTCGGGCGACCGGCCCGCGGACCCGGCAATCCCACCCTGGCGCCCCGAAGCATGCCCGCCGTGAACGGGCGGGCAGCGATGACACCTTTTGCGATTCCAGGTCAGCGGAACATGATGCGATTCGCCGCGCTTCTCGTCCTCCTGCTCGCCGCGACGCCCGCCGCGGCCCAGGACCCGCTCGCCGCGGTGGCGGGGGAGGTCCGGGCCGGGCTCGAAGCCCACAAGACGGCCTTCCTCGCCGACAGCCTCCCCGCGCCGGAGCTGCGCTCCGCGGTCGAGTGGCTGGAGGCCCAGTACGCGCGCGCCGGCGTCCCGGTGCGAATCGACGGCAAGGCCGAGTTCGACGCGTACTACATGTCCATGATGTTCGCCACCGTCCCGGACTCGCAGTTCGTCCGCATGCCGGAGAACGACGGGCGGGGCCGGACCGCGTTCCTGGCGGCGTGGCTGGCGAAGATGTACCCGCTGTCCCCGCTCCCGTTCAGCCGGGAGGCCTGGCGCGCGGCGGGAAGCGGGGCCGGGCGGGAGCGCTACCGGATGTTCAAGGAGCTGCGGGAGCGCGTCACCTTCGAGGGAATGACCGTCGCCGACCTGGAGGCGCTACTCGGCCCGCCGGACCGCACCGTCGGCGGCGAGCTCGCCTACCGGCTCGGGCCGGGGCTGGGGATCATGGACCTGGACGAGCTGCGCTTCGGGGTGGCCGGCGGGAAGGTCACCGGCCACCGCATCGTGACCCAGCGGGTGTAGCGGCCGCCCGGCGGCGGGATGCACACACACACGAGAGCGCCCCGGCAGGGAAGACCCTGCCGGGGCGCTCTCGCAGGCGGGCCGGCGGTCGCTAGCGCCGATCCCCCACCACCGCCGGGGTCGGCAGAGCCAGCACCGGCGCCACCTCGGCCTCGTGCTCCTCCACCCGCACCCGGTAGGCGTCCGGGAAGAGCGCCACGTGGTAGTGCGGCGGCGTCTGCTCGCGGGTGACGTCCAGCAGCTCCCTGCGCTCCATGGCGAGCAGCGTGTTCTCCAGCCACCGCCTGCACGACGCCTTCCGGCTCACCCGCAGGTCCATGGCGATCCCGGCCGGGTGCACCGAGAGCGGGTGCGCGTTGGGCGGCTGGCGGTTGCGCGGACGGGTGAGGCTGGTGACCACCAGCCGCTCGCCGCACCCCCTGCGGTAGCCGGCGGCGAAGCCCTCCAGGAAGCCCTTCACCTCCGGCCGTGCCACCCGCGACGCCGCCTCCTCCACCACCTCGTAGTCGGCGTTGCCGGCCAGCGGCACCAGCTCGCCACGCGAGGCGAGGCGCCGCAGCTCCGCGGGGGTGCGCACGAACGGGAGCCCGTACTCCCGGGCGACGGCGTTCTGCCGCGCCATGGACTCAGGCGAGCCGCTCAGCGACACGGGGACACGGGCCATGGGAGCCATGGCGAGCGACGAAGCGGCCAGGGCCGCGACGGCGATCTTCTTCAACTTCTCCTCCGACGCCACGAGGTCGAACGGTTTTCCCCACCTGTCTACCGGTGCACGGCGGGACAGGTTCCTCTTCGGCCGAGCTCCAACCGGACGCGCAGCAGCAAAGATCGTGCGGGAGCCGTCCGCGCCCGCTCCCCGGCCGCCTTCCTTGCCGGCGCGCGCCGCCGTTCGATTGCCGGCGTTTGGCGCCGCCCCCGGGGCGGCTCCGTTTCCGCAGGACGAGGCCGCCTGGGCGGAGGTCCACCTCCCGCACGTCCCCACCGTGGACGAGCTCCGGGAGCGCACCCGCGAGAGGTTCGCCCACACGCCCTCGCTGGACGGGATCGCCGAGCGCTCGCGCCAGCTGATCCTCCAGTCCGTGAGCGTGCGCGTGTTCGGCGACGGCGACGCGCTGCCGGCCTGACGAACGGCAGTGCGAAAGTGCGTGAGTACGTGAGTGCGAAAGTACGAAAAGCAGCGCCCCCGCCGGAATTTCCGGCGGGGGCGCTTTCGTCTGGCCCCTCCCCGATCGTGCGCTTCGGACGGCTCCGGTGTAGGTGGTCGGCCGGGGGATGCTGCTCCGGGGGAGCCGAACCCGAAGGGACTCGTAGAGCACTCGCCGGCCCTATGTCTGCGCTTTCGGGATCACGCTGGCTTCGAACATGACGTTCCCCCTGCGCAGCCTCCCCCGACCTCCTGCGCAGATCCCAGGAACTGCAACTGCACCGCCCGGCTGTCGCAGTGCTCCCCCTCTCCCGCTTGCGGGGGAGGGGGCCGGGGGGAGGGGGCCTGCCACGGCGCGCCGCTCCCCAGGAAGCCCTCCCCCGGCACGGGGGAGGGTGGCGGCTCTCAGGCCGCCGGGTGGGGGCCCTCGCGGACGCCAGCCCGACCCCGGCGCAGCCGGGGGCACGCCCGAACCCGAACCTCAGTGCCGTTCGTCAGCCGGCCGTCCCGAAGACGCAACCGCGGCCAACGACCCGATCACACCTTCCTCGCCCGCCAGAGCCGCCTCCAGCCCCCACCGCGCCCCCACCTGCCGCTGCAGCTGCCGCACCCGCCGCACCACCTGCGCGTAGGCCACGTCCTCCGGGGTCGCGCGCTCGGAGCGCATCCCCGGGCAACGCGTGGACACCGCCATCACCGAGCGCCAGCTGCACGTGTGCCCCAGCCCCATGGCGTGCATCAGCTCGTGCACCACCACGTCCCGCCCCTCCCCGCCGGAGAGCAGGCTGCTCCCCTTGAAGCGGACCTCCCCGAACACGATGTCGTCGCCGTACGCGCCGGCCGTGCCCAGCCCGGACACCCGCAGCGACGGGTCCAGAAGCACGAAGATCAGGTCGCTGGGCACGCTGTCGCCCACCGACGCGGAGGCCGAGTAGGGCGCCGGGCGGAGCAGGTCCGCGCCGAAGTCGCGCTCCAATTCCTCGGCGCCGCGCCAGAACGACACCGAGTCGCGCGGGCTGATGGGGAGCGGCGAGAACTCGCGGTCGAAGACCACCCGCAGCGGGAAGAGCGCGTCCGGCCAGGTGCGCACGCCGCCCCCGACCAGGCTGCTGCGCTTCAGGAACGCCGAGCAGCCCCCGCACACCGGCTGGAAGGCCAGGCGCGGGCTGATCTCCACCGTGGTGCCGGCGTACGTGCCCGCGGGGATGGTCCACGCGCGGGGCACCAGCACGAAGGCGTGCTCCCCCGCCAGGTCGCGGCGGCCCAGGCGCACCGCCGCGGGGTGGTAGCGCCCGGAGGCGGGCTCCGCCTCGCGCGCGACCAGCTCCACCGAGTCGTCCGCGACGCGCGCGGGGAGGCGCAGGGTGTAGCCCCCCGTGGAGTCCGTGGTCGCGGAGTCGGCGAAGGTGGAACCGGAGACCACCACGCGGAGGCCGGCGGCGCTCCCGCCGTCCGCGGCGACCACCCGGCCCGTCACGGCGGCATCACCGCCCGACTGCGCGGGGGCCGGGGCGGCGAGGGCGGCTCCGCCGAGCAGGGCGAGGGCGGCGAGTAGGCTTCGAATGCTGCGCATACGCACTTGGATCGCAACGACTTGCGTGACACGGACGGGGAGGCCGTCCTTGTACACGCGGAGCGCGGTTTGGTTTGCGCGGTTGGCGGGAACGGGGCCTTCGGCCTATCTTCAGGGCTCACGCCGCCAACGTCCGACCCTCCCGCCAATGCCCATGAAGACAGCATCGTTCGCACGCGTCCTCGCCGCGACCGCCGCCGTCGCGGCCGCAGCTCCGTCCCTCGCCGCCGCCCAGCAGCCGGCGGCACAGCCGGCCGCCCGCCCCGGGCCCCTGGCGGCGCAGTACCGGCAGCGCGCCGACAGCCTGATCGACCGGGCGCTGGCCGACAGCTCCGCCTGGCGCCGGCTCACCGTGCTGGTGGACCGCTTCGGCCACCGCTTCAGCGGCACGCAGAGCCTGGAGAGCGCGATCGACTGGACCCTTGCCGAGATGAGGAAGGACGGCCTGGACAACGTGCGCGGCGAGCCGGTGATGGTGCCGCGCTGGGTGCGCGGCCAGGAGTCGGCGGAGATGGTGGCGCCGCGCCGCCAGGCCCTGCCCATGCTGGGGCTGGGCGGGAGCATCGCCACGCCGCCGGGGGGGATCACCGCCGAGGTGCTGGTGGTGGGGAGCTTCGACGAGCTCACCCGCCGCGCCGCCGAGGCGCGCGGCAGGATCGTGGTGTACGACGCTCCCTTCACCACCTACGGCGAGACGGTCCGCTACCGCACCAACGGCGCGATCGAGGCGGCCCGGGTGGGCGCCGTCGCCAGCCTGATCCGCTCGGTGACGCCGTTCTCCATGAAGACGCCGCACACCGGGAGCATGCGGTACGACACGGCCGTCGCCCGCATCCCGCACGCGGCGATCACGGTGGAGGACGCCATGCTGCTGCACCGCCTGCAGGAGCAGGGGGTGCGCCCGCGCGTGACGCTGAAGATGAGCGCGCAGACCCTCCCCGACGCGCCCTCGCGCAACATCGTGGCGGAGATCCGCGGCCGCGAGCGCCCGGACGAGGTGGTGGTGCTGGGCGGCCACATCGACTCGTGGGACGTGGGCCAGGGCGCCATGGACGACGCCGGCGGGGTGGTGGCCGCGTGGGAGGCGGTGCGGCTGATGAAGGAGCTGGGGCTGCGCCCGCGCCGCACCGTGCGGGTGGTGGGGTGGACCAACGAGGAGAACGGGCTGCGCGGCGGCAACGCCTACCGCGACGCCCACCGCGCCGAGTTGCCCAAGCACGTGCTCGCCATGGAGTCGGACGGCGGCGTGTTCAAGCCCCGGGGCTTCGGCTTCGCGGGCACGGACTCGGCCTACGCCCTGGTCCGCCAGGTGGGGACGCTGCTGGACCGCATCGGCGCGGGGGCGATCACCCGCGGCGGCGGCGGGGCGGACATCGGGCCCATCATGGCGCTGGGCGTGCCGGGGATGGGGCTCAACGTGGACGAGACCGAGTACTTCTGGTACCACCACACCGAGGCGGACACCATGGACAAGCTGGACGCCCGCGAGTTCGCGGAGTGCGTGGCGACCCTGGCGGTGATGGCCTACGTGGTGGCGGACATGCCCGAGCGGCTCCCCTTCGGCGCGGCGCCGGCAGCGACGAACTGATCGACGGCGGGTTCGGGCGTGCCCCCGGCTGGCGCCGGGGTCGGGCTGCGGCTCCGTAGAGCAGCAAACAACGCTGCTCAACGGAGTCGAGCCCCGGCGGAAACTGCCCCGCCGGGTCTCGCCCCTTCGGGCCGACATCCCTGAATAGAAACAACCCCGGGTTCAGAACGAACTCAAAGGTCGCATCTATAGCCGGGAAGGCACCTTAGCCGCGCTACAAATGTTTCATGCGACAGGGTCGGCGCAGACGGTGTGAACTCACGCAGGCTCCCAGCAAGGAGAGCCGGTCCCGCAGCGCGCGGGGCCGGCTCTTCGGTCTGTGCCCTCCTCCCTGCCCCGGTCAGTCGGAGCCCTGCGTCGGCCCCAGCCGGGCCGCGAAGTAGCGGGCCACCGCCTGGGTCCCCCGCACCATCTCCGTGTCGGACCACCCCGCGGCTCCGGCCGCCCCGTGGAAGCGCCGGTAGTTCCCCGCCAGGAACTCCGCGCGCCGGCCGGGCTCCACGACCGGCCGGCCCGGATCGGCGCGGACCGCCTCGCACAGGGCGAGCGTCACCAGCAGCAGCCCGTCGGAGTCCGGGCGCGGCGAGAGGTGCCAGAACCAGGCCGCCCCCTGCTCGTCCAGCGCCCGCAGCCAGGCGCGCACCTCCGGGATCTCCCAGGGCTCGCGCGGGTCGCCCTCGTAGCCGGCCACGCGCAGCTCCACCCGCCCCTGGCCGGCTCCCGCGCCGGCGAGGAAGGCTTCCGCTCCGCTCGTGTCCCCCGCCTCCACGGCGTCGCGCTCCACCACCCACTCCATCGGCTCGGCGGCGGCGGGGAGCACCGCGTCCCCGGGCTCGCGGAGCGGCAGGGCGGGAAGCCGGGCCGCGTCCGGCGGGGCGATGCCGAACAGCTCCTCCCACTCGGACGCGATCCGCGAGATGCGGAACCGCTCCCCCGCCTCCACGTGGATCCTCCCCTCCCTCCTCCACCGGGCGATGCGCTCCAGCACGCCCTCCGGGTCGGACAGATCCGCCAGCTCGTCGGGGTGCGAGCAGACCTCGGGGTTCGCCCCCTGGCTCCCGCTGATCCAGGGCGTGCCCACGGCGTCCGCCTCCGCGTGCACCAGGCCGAAGGTCTCCGGGTACCCGGCGTTGTAGTGCAGCACCAGGAACGCGCTCCTCACCTCCTCGATCACCCGCTTCCAGGGCAGGGCGCCGAGCTCCACCACCCGCCCGCCGCCCGCCGGCGGACCGCCCTGCGCGTACCCGGGGTTGGCGACGTGCAGGCGCATGTCCGCGAGCTCCGGGTGGTCCGCGAAGCGCGCGAAGAACTCCAGCGTCGCCCGGAGCCCTTTGTGGGGGCTGGAAAAGAACACCAGCTTGTCGCGGTCCACCGGCGTGGCGTCCGGCCCCAGGTCGTCCGGGATCGCGTTGTAGATGCTCCGGGTCCGCACCCGGTCGCCGAAGCCGTAGGCGCCCAGGTGGTCGGTCCAGAGCCGCCGGTGCCAGCGGCTGACCAGCACCACCGTCGCCCCGTGGCGGGCCAGCATCTCCGCCTGCGCGGCGAAGCGCCCGCCCGGGTTCGGGAAGTCCTGGAACCAGGCGTAGCCCCTGGCCCCGGGCCACGCTTCCAGCGCCCGGGCCAGGATGCGCGCGTCCCTGAACGCAACCACGTGCGTGGGGGTGAAGTCGTCGTTGTCCGCGAGCGGGGTATGCTCCACGCCGTTGACCACGGCGCGCTCGGGGCGGTTGTGCTGCGTCACGCGCACCCGGTGCCCCCTGCGCGCCAGCGCCTCCGCGACCCGGGTCAGGGAGCTCTCGCTCCCGCCCTGCGGCCGGGCCGCGAGCGTGTTCCCGTCGTAGGGGTGCGGGCAGGTGCGGTCGACGAAGAGGATCCGGTACACGGGGGACCGGGCTGGAACGCGGGGCGGCGGGGGAACAGCTTGAAATTAGCCAGGAGATGCCGACCCGCAAGCAAACGCGCCGCTTCCGCCACTCCCCGCCCCCCCGTGCGAAGAGAGCCGGCCCCGCGAAACGGGACCGGCTCTCTTCGCTCTCTCACCCCACGGCCCGCGGCCGCGTCAGGTGGTCTGCTTGTACAGGATCGCCTTCTTGACCTCGCCGATGGCCTGCGTGATCCGGATCTCGCGCGGGCAGGCCTCGGTGCAGTTGAAAATGGTGCGGCAGCGCCACACCCCCTCGCGGTTGTTCAGCCGCTCCAGGCGCTCCCCCCCGCCCTGGTCGCGCGAGTCGAAGATGAAGCGGTGCGCGTTGACGATCGCCGCAGGGCCCACGAACTCCTCGTTCGCCCAGAACGACGGGCACGAGGTGGTGCAGGCCGCGCACAGGATGCACTTGGTGGTGTCGTCGAAGCGCTCGCGGTCGTCGACGGACTGGATCCGCTCCCGCGTCGGCGGACGGGAGTCGTTGATCAGGAACGGGAGCACGGAGCGGTACTGCGCGAAGAACGGCTCCATGTCCACCACCATGTCCTTGATCACGTGGAACCCCATGAGAGGCTCCACCGTCACCGTGTCGCCCATGTCCTTCATCAGGACCTTGCAGGCGAGCCGGTTGACGCCGTTGATGCGCATGGCGTCCGAGCCGCACACCCCGTGGGCGCACGAGCGCCGGTAGGTGAGCGTGCCGTCCTGGTACCACTTGATCTGGTTGAGGGCGTCCAGCACCCGGTCCGTGGGCTCCACCTGCACCGCGTAGTCGCGGAACGCGGGCTCCCCGCCCACCTCCGGGTTGAAGCGGAGCACGCGGATGGTCACCTTCCGCGTCGGCGCCCCGGTGCCGGAGCCGCGGGGCCCGGCCGCCGGAGCGGCCCTTTCGAGAGTCGCCGTCTGCGCCATCAGTACACCCTTTCCTTCGGCTGGAACATGGTGATGGTGACCGGCTTGTACGAGATGTCCAGCCTCCCGTCCTCGCCGCGGGTCACCAGCGTGTGCTTCAGCCAGTTGACGTCGTCGCGCTTCTCGTAGTCCTCGCGCATGTGGGCGCCGCGGCTCTCCGTGCGGTTGACGGCGCTGAGCGCCGTCACCTCGGCCAGGTCCAGCAGGTTGCCCAGCTCCCACGCCTCCATCAGGTCCGTGTTGAAGCGCCGCCCCTTGTCCATCACCACCACGCCCCGGTAGCGGTCCTGCAGCTCCCGGACCTTTGCGAGCGCGAGCTCCATCCCCTTCCCTTCGCGGAAGATGCCCACGTGGTCCTGCATCACGTCCTGCATCTCCTCGCGCAGCCGCGCCGCGGGCTCGCCCTTTTCGGTCGCCAGCAGGCGCGCGAAGATGGCCTCCACCCGCTCGGTGGGGTTGGCGGGGAGCGGCGGCAGGTCGGCGACCGCGCAGAACCGCGCCATGTCCACCCCCGAGCGCTTGCCGAACACCACCAGGTCCAGAAGCGAGTTGGTCCCCAGGCGGTTGGCGCCGTGCACGGAGACGCAGGCGCACTCGCCCGCCGCGTAGAAGCCCGGCACCACGGTGCCGTTGCCGTCGATCACCACCCGGCAGTTGACGTCGGTGGGGATGCCGCCCATGGCGTAGTGGGCCGTGGGCTGGATGGGCATGGGCTGCTTGACCGGGTCCACGCCCAGGTACGTGCGGCAGAAGTCCGCGATGTCGGGGAGCTTCTTCTCGATCACCTCTGCGCCCAGGTGCGTGGCGTCCAGGTAGACGTACTTCTTGCCGTTGATCCCCCGCCCCTCGCGGATCTCGCTGTTGATGGCGCGCGCCACCACGTCACGGGACGCCAGGTCCTTCATGGTGGGGGCGTACCGCTCCATGAAGCGCTCGCCGTGGTCGTTGCGCAGCACCCCGCCCTCGCCGCGCACGCCCTCGGTGATCAGGATCCCCAGCTTGTAGATGCCGGTGGGGTGGAACTGGTAGAACTCCATGTCCTCCAGCGGGATCCCGCGCCGCAGCGCCACCGCCACCCCGTCGCCGGTGTTGGCCTGCGCGTTGGAGGTGATGGACCAGATCCGCCCGTGGCCGCCGGTGGTGAAGTTGACCGCCTTGGCGTGGAAGACGTGCAGGTCGCCGGTGTGGATGTGCCAGGCCACCACCCCGCAGCAGCGGCCGCCCTCGATGAGGACGTCCACCACCTGGAACTCGTCGAAGAAGTCGACGCCGTTCTTGATGCAGTTCTGGTACAGCGTCTGGAGGATCATGTGGCCGGTGCGGTCGGCCGCGTAGCACGAGCGGCGCACCGGGCCCTGCCCGAAGTGGTGCGTGTGCCCGCCGAAGGGGCGCTGCGCGATCCGGCCGTCCTCGGTGCGCGAGAACGGCAGCCCCATGTGCTCCAGCTCGATGATGACGTCCACCGCCTCGTTGCACATGGTCTCGATGGCGTCCTGGTCGCCCAGGTAGTCCGACCCCTTCACGGTGTCGAACGCGTGCCACTCGGGGTGGTCCTCCTCCAGGTTCGCCAGCGCCGCGCCGATGCCGCCCTGGGCGGCCCCGGTGTGCGAGCGGGTGGGGTACAGCTTGGAGATCACCGCGGTGCGGAGGCCGGGCTGCCGGGACAGGTAGATGGCCGACATCAGCCCGGCGCCCCCGCCGCCGACCACCAGGGCGTCGTACGTATGGGTGTGGATCATCGGTTGATCAGGGTGGCGGGGTCGAAGGTGAGCAGCGCGAACACCGCCACCGTCATCGCCCCGAGCACCAGGGTGTAGACGACGGACTTGACGGCCACCTGCAGCCCCGGCCGGCGGACGTAGTCCTCGATGGAGTAGCGCGCGCCGTTCAGCCCGTGCAGCATGGCGAACAGCACCAGCGCCACGTTGAAGAGCCGCCAGAACGGGTTGTTCCAGCGCTCGATCACCACCTGCGAGTCCAGGTGCTCCACCCCGATCACCAGGTTCCACCAGATCAGGTGGTACAGCGACAGAAAGATCAGGATGAGCCCCGAGATCCTCATGAAGAACCAGGAGAGCAGCTCGAAGTTGCTCCGGCTGGCTCCCGGCTTCCGGTACCCGCCGCCGCGGCGGGCGGCGCCGCGCTCGGCGACCTGCGCGGGGGCGCTCACAGCGACACCTCGCCGGCCGCGATGGAGCCCTCGCCCGCGCCGCCGTCCTGCAGGCAGGCCGGCGCCTCCGGGAACTCGGCGCAGCGCTGGCGGTGCCGCTCCACGCCCGGCTCCTGCGCCAGCCCGAACAGGGGGGCAAGCATCATCCAGCTGACCGGGAGCATGGCGAGCACCACCACCACCGCCGAGGCCCACACCAGCCGCCGCTGCCGCTGCATGACGTACGGCCAGAAGTCCTGCACGATGATGCGCGTCCCGTTGACCGCGTGGTACAGCACCGAGAAGAAGATGACCAGCTCGGCGAAGCGGAAGAGCCCCGTCTTGTAGCCGGCCAGGAAGTTGTCGTAGATCTCGGGGAAGTAGATGACGGTGGAGGTCTCCACCACGTGGATGATCAGGAAGAGCAGGACGCCCAGCCCCGTCAGCCGGTGAAGGATCCACGTCCACATCCCCTCTCGCCCGCGGTACTTCAGCGAGTTGCCGAGCGAGGTGCGCCGCGCGTTGGCCATGATGCAGTCTCCGGGGAAACGGAAAACACACTTCGCAAGCGCGGCGCGCCCCGTGGGCCGGGGCGCGCCGCCGGGTCGGAGCTCAGACCAGCTTCATCGGCTCGCGGACCGCCTCGGCCGAGCTTTCCAGCGCGGCCCGCTCCGGAGCGGTGAGCTCCACCTCGATGATCTGCTCCAGGCCGTTCCGCCCCAGCTTGCAGGGCACGCCCAGGAACAGGTCGCTCATCCCGTACTCGCCCTGCAGCCAGGCCGCGCACGGGAGGATGCGCTTCTTGTCCTTGACGATCGCCTCGGCCATCTGCACCGCGCCCGCCGAGGGGGCGTAGTAGGCCGAGCCGGTCTTGAGGTACTTGACGATCTCCGCGCCGCCGTTGCGGGTGCGGTCCACGATGGCGTCCAGCGTGGCCTGGTCCATCAGCTGGGTGACGGGGATGCCGGAGATGGTCGTGTAGGAGATCAGCGGCACCATGGTGTCGCCGTGGCCGCCCAGCACCATCGCCTGGATGTCCTCCACCGACACGTCCAGCGACTCGGCGATGAACGAGCGGTAGCGCGCCGTGTCCAGCACCCCCGCCATGCCGATCACCCGCTCGCGCGGGAAGCCGGCGGCCTTCATCGCCACGTAGCACATCACGTCCAGCGGGTTGCTGACCATGATGATGATCGCGTCCGGCGAGACGCGGGCGATGTTCTCGCTGACCTGGCGGACGATGCCCGCGTTGGTGGTCAGCAGGTCGTCGCGGCTCATCCCCGGCTTGCGGGCGATGCCGGCCGTGACGATGTAGATCCCCGAGCCGGCCGACTCCTCGTAGCCGTTGGTGCCGATCACGCGCGAGTCGAAGCCCTCGATGGGGGCGGACTCCCACTGGTCCAGGCCCTTGCCCTGAGGGATCCCCTCGGCGATGTCGATGAGGACGACCTGGCGGGCCAGCTCCTTCTCGGCGACGCGCTGCGCCGCGGTGGCGCCCACGTTGCCCGCGCCGACGACGGTGATCTTGTCCATGTATCCGGAAGGCTGAGTGTGTGATGCTTATAAACCCCGGTTCCCCCCGGGTTCGCGCGGGAACTTAGAGCGGCGCCCCCCCGGTGTCAACGGAACGAGACGCCCCGGATACGGATTTGTTTCGGGTCCCCGGAACGCGGCATGCTTGCAGTATTTCTCGGGTGTGCCGAACTTGGAAACGGCTTCAACCACGAGGGCAAGATGAGCACCCAGATCAAGGACCGTCCGGTCACCGCCGACGAGCTTCTCCAGATTCCCAGCGACGGCTACCGGTACGAACTCGTTCGAGGAGAGATCCGCAAGATGACGCCAGCGGGAGGGGAGCACGGCCGGGTCGGGGGAAACCTGATGATCTCGCTCGGGGCGTACGTGCGAGTGCACCAGCTTGGAGCGGTGTACCTGGCGGAGACGGGCTTCAGACTCGCCTCGAACCCGGACACAGTTCGTGCACCGGACGTCTCCTTCATCCGCAGCGAGCGTGTCCAGGCACTGGGAGTCGTCCGCGGGTACGTGCCCGGTGCGCCGGATCTGGCTGTGGAGGTGATCTCCCCCGGCGATACCTACACCGAGGTCGGAGAGAAGGTGCTGGAGTGGTTGGACGCGGGCACTCGCCTGGTGATCGTGGTGGACCCGTGGAAGCGCTGGGTGACAGTCTACCATTCTCGCGCCGATATCCACGTGCTCGGCGAGAACGACGTGCTGGACGGAGGCGACGTGGTGCCCGGCTGGACCCTTCCCGTGAAGGAGCTGTTCTCCTAGCGCCCGCCCGGGAAGCCCACCTGCCGGAGTGCCTCGTACAGCGCGATCCCCACCGAGGTCGAGAGGTTGAGCGAGCGGGTCTCCGGGCGCATGGGGATGCGCACCAGGCGGTCCGGCACCGCCGCGAGGATGGAGTCCGGGAGCCCGCGCGACTCCGGCCCGAACAGCAGCACGTCCCCCGGGGCGAACTCCGCCTCCCACAGCCCGCGCTCCGTGCGGGTGGTGAACGCCCAGATGCGCCGCCCCGCCGCCTCCGCCGCGAAATCGTCCCAGGCCACGTGCACTCGGTACTCCACGTGCTGCCAGTAGTCCATCAGCGCGCGCTTCGCCTTGGGGTGGGTGAAGGAGAAGCCCAGCTTGCCGATGAGGTGCAGCGGGGCGCCCGCCGCGCCGCAGGTGCGCGCGACGGCCCCGGCGTTCCCGGGGATCTCGGGCTCGTACAGCGCGACGTGGATCGGCTCCATTCCCGGCGATGGCGAAGGGTTCGGTGAGAGCGAGGCGGTTCGGGCCCAAAGCTGGACGCCCGTCCCCCGCCCGACAAGAGTCCTCGCGCGGGAATGAACGATTCTACCCATCCCGCGGAAGCCCCCGGGCGTTATCTTTCCCGCGCCGGTCCCCATTTCTCTCCGCGGCACCCCCATTTCCGAACGCCGATGCAGCGCATCCTCCTGGTCGAAGACAACGCGGACCTCGCAGACGGCCTCCAGCGCAACCTGGAGGTGGAAGGCTACGAGGTGCGGACCGCCTTCCGCGCCTCCGAGGCGCTGGCCATGGCCGCCAGCGACGAGCACGACCTGGTCGTGCTGGACCTGGGGCTCCCCGACATGGACGGCTTCCAGGTGCTCCAGCAGCTCCGCGCCCGCGGCTCGCACAAGCCCGTGCTGATCCTTTCCGCGCGCAGCCTGGAGACCGAGAAGGTGGAGGGCTTCCGCCTGGGCGCCGACGACTACGTCACCAAGCCCTTCGGGGTGATGGAGCTGCTGGCGCGGGTGGCCGCGCTGATGCGCCGCGCCCGCGTGGCCGCCGACGCCGCCGTGGGCACCGCCGACGGCCCGGCCGAGCTGAGCGACGAGGCGCTCCGCGAGCGCTACGGCCTCACCAAGCGGCAGATCGCCGTGGCGCGGCTGCTGGGGGAGGGGTGCACCAACTCGGAGATCGCCGAGCGGCTGTGCGTGAGTGCCTTCACCGCCCGCAACCACACCGAGCAGGTGCTGGGCAAGCTGGGCGTCTCGGCGCGGGCGCGGGTGGGCGCCATCCTGCGCGGGCGCGGCTGATGGCGCGCGCCGGGGGCCTGCGCCGGGCCGCGCGGCGCTTCCCCAACTGGCGCTTCGCCTTCGTCACCGGCTCGCTGGTGGGGACCATGGTCCTGGCCGCGGGCGCCGCGTACGGCATCCTCCGCTCCTGGCGCGAGCACGAGCGCGCTGTGCGCGAGTCGCTGGACGAGTACGCCCGCTACGCCGGCCGCACCTTCGGCGACGAGGTGATCCACTCCTCCGGCGAGATGCGCCTGCGGGCGTTCGCCGTGGTCTTCGGGAACCCGGCGGCCGGCCCGGGCGGCGCCATGCCGCTGGACGATTTCGCCGCGCGCGCCGGCGCCGTGCTGGACGAGGCCGGCCTGGGCGGCGACCCCTGGCGCGGCTACTTCCGCCTCGCCCCCGCGGACGGGCGGCCGGAGGGATCCGGCGCCGCGCTGCGGCCGGAGGTGGCGCGCGCCGTGTCCGCGGCGGTGGCGGCGCGGCTCCCCACCCTGCGCCGCGAGGACGAGCCCGCCATCGCGCACGTGTTCTTCGGCGGGGAGCCGGTCACCATCGCGTTCGCGCGGCAACTCACCGCAGCCGGCGAGACCGCCGGGGTGCTGGGGCTCACCCACGCGCGCACGCCCGCCCTCACCCGGGTGGCGAACCGCGCGCTGGAGCGCATCCCGCTCCTCCCGCCGTCGTTCATCTCGCCGGACTGGCACTACGGGCGCGACCTGGTCCGCAGCGACTCCGTGGTGTCGGTGGTGATGACGGACCACCAGGGGCGCGTCCTGTTCCGCTCGCCGCTCCAGTTCTCCTCCCCCATCCGCGGCGAGTTCGCCTTCAACACCAACCCGGGCGGCTTCGTCGTCCGCACCGCCCTCAACCCCGCGGTGGTGGAGCGGATCCGGCGCTCCCACCGCACGGAGGAGGAGCGCCGCCTCTTCCTGCTCCTCCCGCTGGTGTCCATCGTCCTGGCGGCGAGCGCGCTGGTCAACCTGAGCCGCGAGCGGGAGCTGGTGCGGGCGCGCCGCGACTTCGTGGCCGGCGTCTCGCACGAGCTGCGCACGCCGCTGGCGCAGATCCGCATGTTCAGCGAGACGCTGCTGCTGGGGCGCGAGCGCTCGCCGGAGGAGCGGAACCGCTGGGTCGCCGTCATCCACCGCGAGGCGCGCCGCCTGGGCGACCTGGTGGAGAACGTGCTCCTGTTCTCGCACCTGGAGGGCCCGGGGCTGCGGCTGGCGCGGGAGCCCACCAGCCTGGAGGAGCTGCTGGAGGAGGTGGCCGAGGTGTACGCGCCCTTCGTGGACGCGCGCGGGGCCCGGCTGGTGACCGACGTGTGGACGGACGCGCCCGCGGACGTGGACCCGCGGGCCGTGCGCCAGGTGGTGGTCAACCTGCTGGACAACGCCCTCAAGTACGGGCCGCAGGGGCAGACCGTCACCCTGGGGCTGCACCCCGGCGAACCGGGTCGCGTGCTCCTGTCCGTGGAGGACCAGGGGCCGGGCGTGCCGGCCGCGGACCGGCAGCGGCTCTGGGAGCCGTTCGTGCGCCTCGACGACCGGGACGGCTACGCGGGGGGGAGCGGGCTGGGGCTGGCCGTGGTGCGCAGCATCGTGGCGCAGCACGGCGGCGAGGTGCGGGTGGAGGAGGCGCCGGGCGGCGGGGCGCGCTTCGTGGTGGACCTGCCCACCGTCGGGGCCGGCGCGACCGCCGGCCGCGAGCCCGCGCACCGCTGAGTGCCACCCGGAGCACGCGGGAGATCCTTTCGCGATCTCGGGCAGCTCGGACTGCTACAAATGGGTCGAAACGATCATGTGCACCGCGTGCGCCCGCGGTAGACTGGGAGTGCGAGCCGGCTGCGGGCGGACTGGCCACCCGGACCGCCGCCGAAGGCAACCACATCCATCTCAGTGGAGGGACGCATGAAGAGCACGATCGCAAAGGTGCGCGCGGCGCTGTTCGGACTGGCGGTGGCCTCGACCCTGGGCTTCGGGACGGCGCAGGCGTTCGCGACCCCGCAGCCGCCCGAGTTCGCCCGCGGCTGCGACGACACGCGGTGCAACCGCCTGTGCGTGAGCAACGGCTACGACTGGGGCTACTGCTCCACCTCGTGGAGCTGCACCTGCGAGGAGTCGTAGGCGCTCCGCGCGCCGACCCGGCGGAAACGTGAGCGGGGGCGGGAGCCGCATGGCTCCCGCCCCCGTTCGTCCCGGACCGCGCGAACCGGACCCCGCGTGAGGAATGCGCGCCCGGCAGGGCCGAGACCCCGCGGCAGTTTGCGGGGGCTCGGCTGCGTTGGCGAGCGTTGTTTGCTCGCCTACGCAGCGCGCAGCCCGACCCGAGCGTCAGCGAGGGGCACGCCCAAACCGGCAGTTGGAAGCCGTTTCACCTGGAGCCCGTGTCACCCTCCCACCTGGGACAGCGCGAGCAGCCCGCCGCTCCCGGTGTCGCTCCCCTGCACCAGCCAGTGCCGCTCCGGCTTGATGCGCAGCGTCTCGCGCACCAGCGGTTCCAGCGGCTCGCCGCGCCGCAGCGGCCCGCGCAGGTCCGTCTGCGCATGGCCGAACAGGCAGGGGCGCAGCTGGCCGTCCGCCGTGAGGCGCATGCGGTTGCAGCTCCCGCAGTAGTTGTGGCTCATGGGCGTGATGACGCCCACGGTGCCCGCCGCGCCCGGCAGCGCGAAGTAGCGCGCCGGCCCGTTGCCCTTGGGCCCCGCGACCGGCTGGAGCTCGCCCAGCCGGCCCACCGACTCCAGGATCTCGTCGGACGAGACGAATTCGTCCTGCGACACGTCCAGGTTCTCGCCGGTGGGCATCACCTCGATGAAGCGGACGTGCCAGGGGCGCTCGCGCGTGGCCGCCGCGAAGTCCGCCACCTCGTCGTCGTTGCGGCCGCGCATCACCACGCAGTTCACCTTGATGGGCGCGAACCCCGCGCGCTCCGCGGCGTCCAGCCCCTCCAGCACCGCCGCCGCCGAGCCGGGGCGCCGCGAGATGGCGTCGATCCGCTCCGGGCGCAGCGAGTCCAGCGACACGTTGACCCGGTCCACGCCCGCGTCGCGCAGCTCGTCCGCGAGCTCCGCCAGCAGCACCGCGTTGGTGGAGAGCGCCACGTCCTCGATCTCCGGGACGGCGCGGATCAGCCGCACCAGGCGCGGCAGGTCGCGCCGCACCAGCGGCTCCCCGCCCGTCAGCCGCACCCTCCGCAGCCCCATCCCCGCCATGACGCGGACCACCTCGGCGATCTCCTCGTAGCGGAGGATCTCCTCGCGGCGCAGCCAGGGGAGCCCCTCCTCCGGCATGCAGTACACGCAGCGCAGGTTGCACTTGTCCGTGACCGAGATGCGCAGGTACTCCACGCGCCGCCCGAAGCCGTCGTGCATGGGCCCGTCCGCGGGCACCTCGCGCCGCTCCGGGGCCGGGAACACCCCGCCGATCCGCACGAGCGGCCCGCTCACGGCGCAGCCTCCTCGACGACGGGCGTGAACCCCGGCACCCACTCCGAGTCGCCGTCCACGTACCCCTCCCGCTTCCACACCGGCACCCGCCGCTTCAACTCCTCGATCACGTAGCGCGACGCGTCGTACGCCTCGGCCCGGTGCGGCGACGCCACCACGATGGCCACGCTCGCCTCCCCCACCTCCAGCCGCCCCACCCGGTGCACCACCGCGATCTCCCCGGTGCCCCAGCGCCCGCGCGCCTCGGCGGCGATCTCCGCCAGCTTCGCCTCGGCCATGGGCGCGTACGCCTCGTACTCCAGGTGGCTCACCGCCCGCCCGCCGTGCTCGGCCCGGACCACCCCCCAGAAAAGGAGCGCCGCCCCGTCCGACGGGGCGACGGCCTCGCGCAGCAGCGCGGCGGGGTCGATGGGGTCGCGGGTGACGCGGAAGGTGGCCACGCTCACCCTCCCGCCACCGGGGGGATGAAGGCCACCTCGTCGCCGTCGCGGAGCGCGGTGGAGAGCGGGGCGTACTCCAGGTTCACGGCCACGGCGGGGGCGGCGGGGAGCGCGGCGAGCCCGGCGCGCGTGCCGCGCAGCTCGCGCACCAGGTCGGCCACGGTGGCGGACGCGGGGAGCTCCACCAGCAGCTCGTCGGCGCCGGCCAGGTCGCGGTACGTGGCGAAGAACAGGGAGCGTACGGTCATGGGAGCACGAAGGAGGAGCGGGGCAGCAGGAGAGTCTGCTACCCCGCCCCGCCGCGCAGGTTCGGGCGGCGCGGTCAGCCGGCGCCGGAGGAGCCCGGCCCGGGCACGTTCTGGCGCACCTCCTCGGGCGGGGCGAGCGTCACCATGAACTGCGACACCTCGTGGTGGAGCCGCGAGCTGGAGCCGCGCACCACGGTCTTGCCGTCGCGCGTCCCCACGCCGATGGTCACGTCCCCCGCCTCCGTGGCGAGGCGGATGTGCGAGTCGCTGGAATCCTCCTCGAACCCCGCGTACGGCGAGAACTGCATGGAAAAGAACGAGCGGGCCTGCTCGATCACCTCCGCGGGGGAGAGGTGGGTCTCCACTTCCTGGATCAGCATACGGCCTCCGGTTCGGGTTCGATGGGGTCGCGTGCGGGCAGGAGGCGTGCCAGTGCCGGCGACTGCTTTGGACTGCAGGGTTCGGGCGTGCCCCTCGCTGGCGCTCGGGTCGGGCTGCGGCTCCGTAGCAGACGAAACTACCGTCTGCAACGGAGTCGAGCCCCGCGAAACTGCCCGCGGGTCTCGCCCCTTCGGGCCGAAATCCCTCACGCGGGGCCGGTGCTGGCGCCCGCGGGGATCCGTCCTGTGTGCTGCTTCAGCGCTCCCGGCGTCGGCCGATGTACACCGGGTCCGGCGCGGCGGCGCGGGAGACCAGGTGGAAGCCGGGGGCGGCGGGGTCGGCGCCCTCGTAGCCGTGGCGGACGTCGTAGGCGGTCTCGTAAGGGCCCAGCACGCGGGTGCGGGCGTCGGAGGCCCCGCGGAGGGCTTCCGGAGTCGGGTTCGGCATGGAGGTCGTCCTGCGGAAAGGGGGCGGTTCGGGACGACTGCGGGGGACGCAAGAAAGGCGCCCGGGCCCCTCTCGGGGGCCGGGCGCCTTCTCGCGGGCGGAGCCCGCGTCTGCTCAGGCCGGCCGCGGGGCGTCGCCGCCCCGGGGATCAGACCTCGAGCGGCTTCTCCTCCACCATGGCGCGGAGCTCCTTGGACGGCTTGAACACCGGAACCGCCCGCGGGGGAACCTCCACCGGGTCGCCCGTGCGCGGGTTGCGCGCCAGGCGGCTCTTGCGCTCGCGGACCTTGAAGGTGCCGAAGCCGCGGATCTCGATGTTCTGATGGTCCGCCATCGCGTCCTTGACGGCGTTCAGGAACGAGTCAACGACCACTGCGCAGTCCCGCTTGGTGATCCCGGGACCGATCGCATCGGCAACCCGCTGGACCAGATCCGCTTTCGTCATGAAGTCCCTCCTTGGGGGGTTGGAAGCCGGGGCGGGGCCCCGTGTTGGTGCGCGCGTGCGCAAGACGTACGTCCGGGAGGACGCGCTGCCCGGGGTTGCCGTCCCGGTACAGGTCCCGCCCGAGCCCTGCCGTGCTCCGGCAGTGCGTGTGGTCCCTCTGGCGCTCTCGGTTCGCTGGGAAGATCGTGTCGATCGGAGGGCCGGAACGGCGGATCTCACCGCTCGGCCGTCGCGCAGACGTTTCCGCGGGGCGGACAGGGAGGGAGCTAAGAGGTTGACGGACGGCGGTTTATCTGAGCCGAAGGATAATGCGACGCGTAGAAACCGTCAAGCGTCGTGGACGCCGCCGCCGGTGCGCCGCTCCATCTCCGCGACGAAGCGGTCGAAGAGATAGCGCGAGTCGTGCGGCCCCGGGGCCGACTCCGGGTGGTACTGCACCGAGAACACGGGGCGGCCGGTGTGCTCCAGCCCCTCCACCGTGCCGTCGTTGAGGTTGAGGTGGGTCACCCGCAGCTCGGGCGCGCCGGGGATCCCCCCCTCGTCGCCCCGCACGGCGAAGCCGTGGTTCTGCGCCGTGATCTCCACCGCCCCGTCCAGGATGCGGCGCACCGGGTGGTTCCCGCCGCGGTGGCCGTAGTGCAGCTTGTACGTCTCCGCCCCGAAGGCGCGGGCGATCAGCTGGTGCCCCAGGCAGATGCCGAACACCGGGGTGTCGCGCTCCGCGAGCTCGCGGATGGAGTCCAGCGCGTGCCCCACCGCCTCGGGGTCGCCCGGGCCGTTGGAGATGAACATCCCGTCCGCCCCCGCGCCCACGATCTCCTCCACCGGGGTGCCGGAGGGGAGCACCGTCACCTCGCAGCCGCGCTCGGACAGCAGCTTGAGCGAGTGCGACTTGACCCCGAAGTCGTAGGCGAGCACCCGGAAGCGGGTCTCGCCCGCGGCCGGGACCACGTAGCGCTCCGCCGTGGAAACGCCGCACGCCAGGTCCAGCCCGGCCATGGAGGGCTGCTCCAGGATCCGGGCGCGGAGCGCCTCCGGGTCCTGCTCGCCGTGGGCGATGGCGCCGCGCATGGCCCCCAGCGAGCGGATGTGCCGGGTGAGCGCGCGGGTGTCCACCCCCGAGATCCCCACCACCCCGTGCCGGCGCAGGTACTCCTCCAGCGACTCGCTCGCGCGCCAGTTGCTGAAGGCGGGCGGGGCCTCGTGGATGACGAACCCGGCCACCTGCGGCCCGACGGACTCCTGGTCCTCGGCGTTGGCGCCGTAGTTGCCGATGAGCGGGTACGTCATTGTCACCAGCTGGCCGGTGTACGACGGGTCCGTGAGGACCTCCTGGTACCCGGTCATGGAGGTGTTGAAGACGACCTCCCCGAACACGGTCCCGGGGGCGCCGAACGCCTCCCCGGTGAACACGCGCCCATCCTCCAGCATCAGCACGGCGGTCTGGCCCAAGTCGTCTCTCCCCCGATCCCCGTCGGCTCGCTCGGTCAAGTGCATGCCGCATCGGTGGATGCGACCGCGGCAATCTACCGCCCCCGCGAAATCTGTCAAGCGCCGCCCTCCCCGCCCCTGGGTTTCCGCGCCGCCGGGGAGTAGATTCCCCCGCTTTGCCGCCCCACCCGCACCCGAGAACGATGAGCGAGCCGCTGGTCTTCATCTACGCCGACGAGTCCTGCCTGGGGAACCAGTTCAAGGGCAAGGCCCGCCCCGGGGGCGCCGCCGGGCTGGTGGAGTACTTCCACCCGGAGCGCGGCTGGGTCCGCCGCGACTTCTGGGTGTCCGAGCCGGACACCACCAACAACCGCATGGCCATCCGCAGCGCGGCGCTCCCGCTGGCCGCGCTCCGCAGCCCCTCGCGGGTGGTGTTCACCAGCGACAGCCGCTACCTGGTGGACGGCATGACGCAGTGGGTGCACGGCTGGGCCGCGCGCGGCTGGAAGCGCAAGGACGGGGAGATCGAGAACCTGGCGCTCTGGAAGGAGCTGCTGGGGATCGCGCGGCGGCACCAGGTGCAGTGGCGCTGGGTGAAGGGCCACGCCGGCCACGCGCAGAACGAGTACGCCAACTACCTTGCCACGCGCGCCGCGGCCAAGCAGGACTCCAGCGGCGGGCTGGTGGAGTCGCGCTTCGACGAGTGGATCGCGGAGGAGCAGGGGAAGGAGCGCTACCTGGACTTCTTTCCCATGCCACCGACCAAGTTCGAGTTCAAGGCGGCGCGGGCACTCCCGCGGGGCTGACCTTCCCGAGGAACTCCGCCGGGGTGACGGCAACCCCGGGAAAGGCGGCGACGAGCTTGCGGTCCACCGTGACCAGCGGCACGCCCGCCGCCTGCGCGACCGCTACGAACTCGCAGTCGTAGGCCGTGCACCCGGACGCCGCCGCCAGCCGGAGCACCGTGGGGGCGTCCACCTCCACCTCCCGTCCGTGCATCAGCGCCTCGGCCGCCGCGGCCAGCTCCAGCACCGACGCCAGCCCCAGCTTTCCGCTTTTCACGTACAGGGCGAGCACGTTGCGGAACTCGCTCCGCCAGAGCGGCGGAGCGAGCCACGTCCCGTCCCTGGCCTGCACCCGCTCCGCCTCCGCCGTGCGCTCGCTCTGGATCAGCAGGTACGCGATCAGGTTGGTGTCCGCGACGATCACGGACGCCCCTGGTCGATCGCTTCGTCCAGGAGCTCGTCCGTGAGCGGCGGCGCGGCGATTCGCGCCCGCAGCGCGCGGATCTCGTCCAGGCTGGGACGGTTGTAGCCGGCCCGGGGCTCCCTCACCACCTGCTCCAGCGTGTGGATGATCTCGCCGTTGAGGCTGCGGCGGTGCTCTTCCGCGCGCTTCTTGAGCTGGTCGTAGAGGTCGTCCGGGATGTTCTTGACCGTGAAGTTCGCCATGGGAGTCTCCAGAACGGTTTCGAAATGGAACCATTCTGAATCTAGGCGTGTCCGCGGATTCCACAAGCGCGACGAAGGGGAGCACCGCGGATGCCGTGCTCCCCTTCGTTCTCCGGTCCCGGCCGGGTGTGGCGGCGCCTACGGCAGGTTGCCGCGGATCGCGCCGGCCGGAATGGCCGCCGTGTGCAGGTTGACGTAGTAGTCGTCCGGGTCGGCGAGGAGCGCATTGGCCAGCGCGGTGTTGGTCGCGCTCCCGCTCACCTCGAACTGCCGGTCCGTGTAGCTGCCGCCGAGCAGCGTCAGGACGACCGGGCCGGTCCCGTTGGCCTGGTCGACGACGTGGACGTGCCCGGCGCGGAACGCTTCGCGCGAGGGGTTGTGGACGCGCACCGTCCACTCGATCACCCCGTTCGCCCTGACCTTCACCTGCGCGAACCCCCACGCCTTCGAGCCGGAGGGCGCGGGGAGCTCGTCCTGGGCTCGCAGCTGCGTGGTGTAGACGGCCAGCGGGGCGCCCTGGTTGCCGCCGCGCGCGAAGGATGCGGCCGCCGCTGTGGCGGCGACGCCATGTGTGGTAGTGGGGTCGCCACAGGAGGCCAGGGCGAGCACGAGCGCGAGGAGAGCCAGAGAGCGCATGGTGTGCCTCCGGGGCCGCGGGTTGGGTGTGGTCGGGAGCAACTTCGGGGCGGGCCAACCTGGAGCCACTCTGCAAGCCGCGTGCGCACGCATCCGCTCTCCGGAAAGACGAGGAGGGGCGGCGGACACGCGTCCGCCGCCCCTCCCGGCTCCGTTCCCCTGCCCCGTCTCAGTCCCCGACGGCCACCCGCCCGAACTCCCGCTCGAAGCAGCGCACCACGGCCGCCTCCGCCTCCTCCATCGCCACCGGGCGCCCCAGCTCGCCCGAGATGGAGCCCACGCCGTACTGCGTGATCCCGCACGGGACGATCGCCCCGAAGAACGACAGGTCGGTGCTGACATTGAGGGCGAAGCCGTGGCTGGTGATCCACCCCGAGGAGACGCGCACCCCGATCGCCGCGAGCTTGCGGTCGTCCACCCACGCGCCGGTGAGCCCCTCCTTGCGCCCGCCCACCAGCCCGAACTCCGCCAGCACGGCGACGAGCACCTCCTCCAGGTCGCGCAGGTAGCGGTGCAGGTCCTGCCGGTCCGGCTTGAGGTCCAGGATGGGGTAGCCGACCAGCTGCCCCGGCCCGTGGTAGGTGACGTCCCCGCCCCGCCCCGTCTCGAACAGCTCGATCCCGCGCGCCGCCCGCTCCTGGGCGGAAACGAGCACGTTCTCGTCGTGGGCCCCGCTCCCCAGGGTGATGACGTGCGGGTGCTGGAGCAGCAGCAGCGTGTCGGGGATCTCCCCCGCCCGCCGCCGCCGCACCAGCTCCGCCTGCATCTCCAGCGCGTCCGCGTAGCGGACCAGCCCCAGCCGCCGCACCTGGAGAGGCCGAAGCGACGAAGCGGAAGCCGGCGTGGGGTCCGAGAGTGTCCGAGTCGCGTCCATGCCCCAAGATAGCGCCGGGGGCCCGCGAACGGTATTCGCGAGCCCCCGGAAGACAGTCGAACGCCGCGGCCCGGAGCCGTTGCAGTTCAAGCAGTACCCATATCCATCGGTTCGGAGGGAGACTCGCCGGCAGTTTGGCGAGGCTCACTCCGGCGCAGGGAGACAGGCCGGCAGTTTGGCCTGGCTCCCGGAGCCCGCGGAGGAGACCGGACAGCAGTACCGTCCGGGCTCCGTAGCGGCCCGCCGAAGCCCAAGGAAACGCCTCTTACGCCTGCTCCGGGAACGTCTCCATGATCTGCTTCACCCGCGCCAGGAACTGGTCCCCGTCCGCCCCGTTCACCAGCCGGTGGTCGTAGCCGAGCGAGATGTACCCCCGCTTGCGCGGCACGATGGCGTGGCCCCCGTACTCGTCGGTGATCACGGCCGGCCGCATCTCCACCCCGCCGACGCCCATGATCGCCACCTGCGGCTGGTTGATGATGGGGAAGCCGATGGTGGTGCCGAAGATCCCCGGGTTGGTGATGGTGAACGTCCCCCCCTGGATCTCGTCCGGCGACAGCTTCTTGCCGCGCGCCCGCGTCGCGATGTCGTTGAGGCGCTTCGCCATCCCCACCAGCGACAGCTCGTCGGCCTGCTTGATCACCGGCACGATCAGCCCGTGGTCCAGCGCCACCGCGATCCCCAGGTTGACGTCGGCCCGGTAGATGATCTCGTGGTTGGAGTACGAGGCGTTGAGCTTGGGGTGCTCGCGCAGCGCCCGCGCCACCGCCCAGGCGATGAAGTGCGTGTAGGTGACCTTGACCCCCTGCTCCTCCCACAGCCGCCGGTTCTTGGCGCGGATGTGGTCGAGCCGGGTGTAGTCCACCTCGAAGTACGAGTGCACGTGCGGCGAGATGCGCCGCGACTGCACCATGTTGTTGGCGATGATCTGCGTCATCCGGCTGGCCGGCTCGACGCGGTCGTTGGGCCCGGCCTGCACCGTGGGGTGCTGCGGCGCCCCATAGAACTCGTCCCACGGGAAGCCGCCCTCGTACGACGGCGCCGCCTTGGGCTGTGGGGCGGCCGGGCGCTGCGGCTGGGCCGGCGCGCCCTGGGGCTGCGTCGCGGGAGCCGCCGGGGCCTTCTTCCCTTCCTCCACGTGGCGCAGGATGTCCTCCTTGGTCACCCGGCCGCCGCGGCCGGTCCCCTGCACCTCCGCCACCTCCACCCCGTGCTCCGCGGCGATCTTGCGGACCAGCGGCGTGGAGCGGGTGCGGAGCCGCTCCTCCAGCGACTGCGGCCCGCCGTCGCCGGAGGCTGCGTCGCGCTGCGCCTTGGGCTCGGCGTCGCCCGGCACCGGGGTGGCCGGCTCCTCCTGCGGGGTGCCCTGCTGCGGCGCGCGCACCTCGCCCTGCCCCGCGGCTGCCTCGGGAAGCGTGGTGGGCTGCTCGCCCGGCACGCCGGCGGCCGGCTCGGCCGGGGCGGGCGTGGGAGCGGAAGCGGCCGCGGCGGCGCCCGCCTCGGTCTCGATGAAGGCCACGACGGTCCCCACCTCCACCGTCTGCCCCTCCGTCACCACCACCTCCACCAGGGTGCCGGCGGCGGGCGCGGGGATCTCGGCGTCCACCTTGTCGGTGGAGATCTCCATGATCGGCTCGTCGCGCTCGACGCGGTCGCCCACCTTCTTGAGCCAGACGGAGACGGTCCCCTCGGCGATGGACTCGCCCATCTGGGGCATCGGCACTTCTACACGGGCCATGTGAGGATCAGCGGGTCAGGGTTTCCGTAGTCGGTCTCAGTAGGCCGCCAGGTGGCGCGCGGCCTTGACGATGTCCTCGGTCTGCGGGAGGAAGTAGTCCTCCAGCGGCGGCGAGTACGGGATGGGGGCGTCCAGCGCGGTGACGCGCAGGATGGGTGCGTCCAGCCACTCGAACGCCTTCTCGTTCACCCGCATGGCGATCTCGCCGGCGATCCCGCCGGTGCGGGTGTCCTCGTGCACCACCAGCAGCCGGCTGGTCTTCTTGACGCTTGCGATGATGGCGTCCTCGTCCAGCGGGAGCAGCGTGCGCAGGTCGATCACCTCCACCGAGAGGCCGTCCTCCTTCTCCAGCAGCTCCGCGGCCTCCAGGCTCTTGTGCACCATGGCCGCGTAGGTGACGATGGTCAGGTCCGTGCCCTCGCGGTGCGTGCGGGCCTTGCCCAGCGGCACCACGTAGTCCTCGGCGGGGAGGATCTCGCGCACCTGCGGGCGGCGGTACAGCCACTTGTGCTCGAAGAAGAGCACCGGGTCGTCGTCGCGCACGGCTGCCTTGAACAGCCCCTTGGCGTCGTACGCCGTGGCCGGGTAGACGATCTTGAGCCCCGGGGTGTGGAAGAACGCCATCTCCGGGTTCTGCGAGTGGAACGGCCCGCCGCGCACGCCGCCGCCCGAGGGGCCGCGGATCACCATGGGCACCCCGCCCGACCCGCGGTAGCGCGAGGTGGCGATGTAGTTGGTGATCATGTCGTACGCGGTGGAGATGAAGTCGATGAACTGCATCTCCACGATGGGGCGCATCCCCATGTGCGCGGCCCCCGCGGCGGCCCCGGTGAAGCCGATCTCGGAGATGGGGGTGTCCAGCACGCGCAGCGCGCCGAACCGCTCCTGCATCCCCTCGGTCACCTTGAAGGCGCCGCCGTACGCGCCGATGTCCTCCCCCATCAGGAAGACGCGCTCGTCGCGCTCCATCTCCTCCCAGATCGCCTCCCGGATCGCTTCCAGGAAGGTGACGGGCTTGCCTTCTGCGCTGAGCCGGACGTGCTCGGGCTTCGACTTGGTCGCGGTCGCCATGCTCCTGCTCAGGCCAGTGTGGGATCGGGGGGGGTGTGGCGGGTCCAGGGCGCCCTGGCCCGCTCGCCGGCGTACACGTCGTCCAGGGTGTCCTCCGGCTCCGGCATGGGCGCGGCCTCCGCCTCGGGGATCATGGCCTCGAGCTCGGCGTCCACCGCGGCGTCGATCCCGGCCAGCTCCTCCGCGTTCGCCCAGCCATGCCCCGTGAGCGCGGCGACGTAGCGGTCGATGGGGTCGTTGGTGGTGGCCCAGCGCTCGATCTCGGCCGGGTCCACGTACGACTGGTTGTCGTGCTGCGCGTGGCCGCGGCGGCGGTAGGTGACCACCTCCAGCAGCGTCACGCCCTCGCCGGCGCGGGCGCGGTCCACGGCGCGGCGGGCGGCGCCGTACACGGCCAGCATGTCGTTGCCGTCCACCTGCTCGGCGGCGATCCCGTACCCCGGCGCCTTGTCCACGAAGCTCGCGGCGGCGGTCTGCAGGCGGGTGGGCGTGGTGTACGCCCAGCCGTTGCTTTCCACCACGACCACCAGGGGGCAGCGCTGCACCGCGGCGAAGTTGATCCCCTCGTGGAACGCGCCCGTGGAGGTGGCGCCGTCGCCGATGTACACCATCCCCACGCGATCTTCCCGGCGCTGCTTGAAGGTGAGAGTCACCCCCGCCATCACCGGGATCAGGTCGCCCAGCGGCGAGATCTGCCCGATGAAGCCGCGCCGGTAGTCGGTGAAGTGGATGTTGAGCTCCTTGCCGCGCGCGGGGGAGTCGCCCTTTGCCATGTACTGGCGCAGCACCTCCTCCGGCCGGGCGCCCATCACGATCATGGAGCCCAGGTTGCGGATCAGCGGCGAGAGCATGTCGCCGGTCCCGTCGTCCCGGCGGCGGAGCGCGTACGCGCTGGCGACGGACTCGCCCTCCTGGCCCAGCGAGCGGAACAGCCCGCCGACCACCTTGCTCTGCCGGAACAGGTTCTCGAGCTTCTCCTCCAGCGTCCGCGTCAGGCGGACGTAGCGGTACATCTCCAGGAGCTGCTCCCGGGTGAGCCCGTGCGGGATCGCCGCGGGAGGGGACTGCTTGGGTCTCGCCATGAAAGCCGGTTCCGGATGCCGTTTGCGCCGCCCGGGTGGCCCGGGGGCGGATCGGCGGACAACTTGCCACCCCGTCCGCGCCCCGTCAAGCGAAACCGGGGGCGGCGCTTCCGCGCGCCGCCCCCGGCCCCGCCCTGCCCCGTCCGCGCTCAGCTCACCAGTTGCACTCGTAGTTCACGCACTTGCACTCGCCGTTGTCCACGGCCGTGCCCGTGCAGGAGCAGTTGGGCCCCGGCGGGAACTGCGCCGGCGTGCAGATCGGTCCCCTGGCGTACAGCGAGCCGTCCGACCCCGAAAGGGCGGGCCATGCGGCCAGCGTCCCCCCGAGGAGGGCGGCGCAGAGCAGCGAGTATGCGGCCCGGGTGATGGACTTCATCAGCGTCCTCCGGTGGCTTGAAGGATGATGGGAGACGCGGCTGCACGGGCGGCGCTCCGCGGCCGGGGTCTCCTGCGCGGGGAACCCTGGAGCAACAATTGAGCCCTGCCATGCAGAACGGGCCCGGGGATCGCCCCGGGCCCGTTCCGCGCGTACGCCCGCGCGGGCGGAGCCTAGTCCGCCTGCTTGGCCTTTGCCTTGGCCGGGGCGGCGGCCGTCCGCGCCGCCGAGGCCCCCCGCGGCAGCGGGGTGAGCGGCGCCGGGTAGGTGTCGAACTGGCTCCAGGTCATCCGCTGCGACTGCCAGCGCTCGATCAGCGTGGGCCGCGGGTCGAAGGGGAGCCCGTGCTTCTTGTTCAGGTAGAAGTTGATCGCCTTGGTCGCAACCGGGCCCACGTCGCTCCCGTGCAGCCCGTGCTCGATGATGGTCGCCACCACGATCTCCGGGTGCCCGCCCGGGGGCCCCGAGAAGCCCACGAACCAGCCGTGGTCCGGCCCGCCCGGGTTCTGCGCCGTCCCCGTCTTGCCGTACACCTTCCAGCGGGGGATGGAGGACAGCACCGCGGTGCCGGTGGGCGAGGTCACCAGCGCCAGCCCGCCCCAGAGAGCCTCCAGCCCCTTGGAGTCGAGCCCCAGGTCGATCTGGCGCGACCCCTGGCCCGCTCCCGGGCGGGACACCAGGTGCGGCTCCGGCGCGGTGCCGTTCCCCGCGATGGCGGAGTAGAAGTGCGCCATGTTCAGCACCGTCTGCGAGTTCGGGCCCTGCCCGATCGACAGGCTCATCACCTCGGACGGTGTGGGCGTGTGCCCGAAGCGCTCCTCGTACCAGGGGATCCCCGTGGGGAAGCGCGGCTTTGCCTCGCCGGGGAGGTCGATCCCCGACCGGCTGGCGAAGCCCATCCGCGTCCCCTCGGCGGCCAGCTTGGCCAGGCCGAGCCGGATCCCCACCTGGTAGAAGTACACGTTGCACGACTTCTCGATCGCCCCCGCCAGGTCCAGCGCGCCGTGGCCGCCGCGCTCCCAGCAGCGGGAGTAGCGCCCGGCGTACGCCATGCCGCCGTTGCACGGAATGGGCATGCGCGTCCCCGCCTTGAGGATCCCCGCCTTCACCCCGGCCGCCGCGGTGGCCAGCTTCCAGGTGGAGGCGGGCGGATACAGGGCGGTGATGGTGCGGTCCAGCAGCGGCTTCGCCGGGTCGGACTGGAGCGCCCGCCACAGCGACGGCTTGATGGACCCCACGAACTCGTTGGGATCGACGGTGGGGTGGCTGTACATCGCCAGCACCTCGCCGGTGGACGGCACCATCGCGACCACCGCCCCCTTCATGCTGTCGGGGAAGATCTGGTGGATGTAGTTCTGGAGGTGCAGGTCCAGCGTCAGCTTCAGGTCCTTGCCCGGCTTGGGCGCCAGCGCGCCGACCGAGGAGCGCGGGTCCACCACCCGGCCCATGGCGTCCACCTCCACGAAGCGGGCGCCGTCCCGCCCGCCCAGCTCCATCTCGTATTCCTTCTCGATCCCCGCCTTGCCGATCCACACCCCCTGCTCGTAGCCGGCGTCGCGGAACTCGGGCTTGGCGAGCTCCTCGCGGGTGATCTCGCCCACGTACCCGGCGATGTGCCCGATGGCGGGCCCGCTCGGGTAGTGGCGCATGGGGCGCTCCACGATCATCAGGTTGGGGAACGCGGCCCGCCGCTCCTCGATGGCCGCCACCTGCGGGAAGGTGGCCCGCTGGGTGATCTCCACCAGGTCGTTGGGGCGCGCGTTGCGCTTCTTCATCAGCGCGTCCACGTCCTGCTGCGAGAGCCCCAGAAAGGGCATCAGGTCGCCCAGCGTCTCCCGGATGGTCTCCTCGGAGGCCGGGAGGAGCGACACAGAGTAGCCGGTGATGCTGGTGGCGACCACCTCGCCGTCGCGGTCGTAGATGGTGCCGCGCGGCGCGGGGATCTTGATGGGCCGGAGCCGGTTCTCCTCGGAGCGGGCGGCGTACTGCTCGCCGGCCAGCACCTGCGTCTGGAAGAACGCGGTCATCAGCGTGCTGATCACCAGGGTGATCATGAACACCGCGCCCAGCGTCCTGCGCTGCCTGGGATCGGGCTGGAAGAGCTTCATGGTACGATGCTTGTCACGGTGTGCGCCTCCCGCCCGGCCGCCCCGGCAGGTTGTCCGGGGTCCGGCGGAGGGGCCGTTCCTCCCCGGGTACTACTTCGGGGCGCGGGGCGGGTTCCCCGCCGCCAGCCGCCCCGCCAGCGCGTCTCCCCACCCCGCCACCCGCCGCCGCAGCAGGTCGATCAGCGCCGCGGCCTCCCCCGTGCCGCCCGGCGGCCGCGCCACGGGCGCGTCGTCGTCGCGCCCCGCGGGCCCGTACGACTCCGCCGCCCAGCGGAACAGCGGCGCGAACCGGCCCGGGATCTCCCCCCCGCGCCGCGCCAGGAAACGCCGCACCGCGTCGCCGCGGCGGGGCCGGGTCTCGCCGGCAAGCAGCAGCCCCGCGGTGCAGAGCCGCACCAGGTCGTCGCGCATCCGCTTCCAGGCGGCGCCGCGGTCCCCGTCCAGCAGGTGCCCGGAGGCTTCCTCGCCACCCTCGCGCACGCGCGCGAGCAGCGACCCGGCGCAGCGGAGCGCGTCCGCGGGGGTGAAGGGGAGCGGGCAGCGCGGCGCCCCCGGCGGCCAGAGCGGGATCCCGTCGTCCAGCGCGTCCACCAGCATGGGGGTGCGGAAGCCCGCCTCCAGGTCCGGGAGCGACACGGACCACACCGTCACCGGCACCTGCGTGTCCGCCGCCACCTCCTCCGCGACGTCCTCCGCCATCCCCGCCTGCGGCTCGCGGTCGGGCGGGAGCCGCCGCCAGACCAGGAGCACGTCCACGTCGGAGTCGGGGCGGGCCTCGCCGCGCGCCTTGGAGCCGAACACGAAGGCCCGGGCCAGCTGCGCCGGGACGCGCTCCCGGACGCGGCGCACCAGCTCCAGCGCCGCGGCCCGCTCCCGCGGCCGCAGCACCGCGTACCGCGCCGGCCCGCCGCGCCGGCCGCCTTCTCCGCTCCCCCCGCCTCGCCGTGTGCGCATCGCCCCGGCGACCTCGCAAGTCGCGTTCCCGGGGGAGGCGCCCCCGCGAACGCCGAACGGGAGCCCGGCGCGCCGCCGGGCTCCCGTCCGTCCACGTTTACAGCGGCGCCCGCGCCGCTCAGTCCGGCGCCGCGGCGGTGGCGGTCCGCTCCACCCCCAGCGCCTCGGCGATCGCCACCTTGAAGACGCCCTTTGCCTCGCGGGCCTGCGCCACCACGCTCCGGAGCGCGGCGGGATCCAGCCGCGACACGTCGTACCCCGCCGCCATGAGCGCCTGCCTGACCCCCTCGGCGTGGATCCGGCCGCGCCGGTACACGTCGCGGTACACCCTGAGCTCGCCGTCGCGCACCACCACCGGCTGGTAGGAGATCTCCAGCGGCACGGGGCTCCGGAAGGTGGAGTTGCGGGTAGCGCTGGGCCGGGCCAGGATCGCCGGGATCTCCGAGGGCGCGACGGTGGGGCTGGCCCGCCGGTGCAGCAGCGTCGCCAGCTCGATGACGTCGCGGTTGCGCATGCGCACGCACCCGTGCGACGCGGGCGTGCCCAGGTCCTTTTCGTGCGGCGTGCCGTGCAGGTAGTAGTACGGCGCGAAGAACAGCTTGACCCGCCCCATGGGGTTGTTGGGCCCCGGCGGCGTCACCTTGTCGTCCTTGGCCCACTCGCGCGCCGGCGGCCGCCACCAGGGATTCCACTCGGCCCGCTGGATGGTGAAGTCGCCGTCGGGCGTGTCGTGCCCGGGGAGCCCCGGCGACACCGGGTACTCCTTGACCACGCGGTCGCCGTCGTGGACGCGGAGGACCAGCTCGGGGATGTTGAGGCTGAGGCGCAGCTCCCCGGCGTCCTGCGCGTGGAGCGGTGCGGCCGCGAAGGCGAGCGCGGCCAGGGCCAGGCGGACGATCTTCATGCTGCTACGGGTGCGGATGACACGAAAGGACAACGAGTTGCGACGGGAGCGGAGGGCAAGCGCCGTGCCGGGTCCGCCGCGGGGGAGAGCAAAGATAACGGGAAGTGGACGACGCGGGAGCCCCCGCGGGCCAGGACGCCGGACGCACGAGAGCCGCGCTGCGGTGTCGCGGCGCGGCTCTCGGTGTTTCAGTGGTCGATCAGGGACTCGAACCCCGGACCTCTCGCATGTGAGGCGAGCGCTCTAACCAACTGAGCTAATCGACCGTATCGCAGGCCGGGGGGTACCCGCGCCTGCGCCAGGAAGTGGGCTGCTGCCTGCGGGGCCCTGACCCTTTGCCTCCCAGTCCTTTGTCAATAGCGGGGGCGGGATTCGAACCCGCGACCTTCGGGTTATGAGCCCGACGAGCTACCAGGCTGCTCCACCCCGCGACACGTTTCAGCAAGTACCCCGTAGGGGAATCGAACCCCTGTTTACGCCGTGAGAGGGCGTTGTCCTAGGCCACTAGACGAACGGGGCCTCAACTGCTGAAGAGCCCTGAATTTACAGCGTTTTCCGAGCCTGTCAAGGCCCCCTCCGGAGAGGCGCCGCCCGGCTTCGGACCGGGGCCGCGAATTCGCCGACATATCTAACCACTCGCAGGAATTTGCGCAACCCGTCGTTTTTCTGTCGCCGTGCGGGTTTTCGCCCTCCCCGCGCCCCACCCGGGCGCTGCCGCCCGCATCCGCTTTCAGGCTGCCGGCCCGGGTGGCCCGCCGTGGTTCGCACCCCTCGCCTGCGATCGGACTTGAGGGGAGGGACTTCAGCCGTCGGCGCGCCGCGCGGCGAACAGGGTGAAGCTGGACTCCGCGACCGGGTTCAGCACGGGCGGCTCGAAGCCGCTGCCGGTCAGCCATCCGGCGATCGTCTCCCGGGAGTAGAGCTGTCCGCCCATGAGGTGGAACAGGTTCAGGCTGAACATCTGCAGGAACGCCTGGCGCAGGATGGTGTCGTTGGGGCGCCCCTCCACCACCTGCTCGGAGACGATCACCACGCCGCCCGGGTTCAGCGCGTCGCGGACCCGGCCCAGCAGGCGCGCGTTGTCCTCCGGGCCGAGGCAGTGCACCACGCTCGCGAGAAGGACGGCGTCGTAGCCGCTGCCGAAGTCGTCGCGCAGCATGTCGCCCCCGAGGAAGTCGACCCGGCCCTCCAGCCCCGCGTCGGCCAGCATCTCCCGCCCGGCCTCCAGCGCGTCCGGGAGGTCGAAGAGGGTGGCGTGCAGCTCGGGGTGGCGGTTGCAGAACGCGGCGGCGTAGATGCCGTGCCCTCCCCCCAGGTCGAGCATGCGCCGGGCCGTGTCGGGAAGGGCGGCCAGCTCCACCACCTTGTCGCCCAGCTGGCGGGCGCCCTCGCTCAGCATGCGCTGGAACTGGCGGAGGGTGTCGGGGTGCTCGCTCAGCCAGCGGAAGTAGTCGCGCGGCGGCGTACCGCTGCGGACGGACGTCTCTAGGTCCGCCCACTGGTGCACCAGCAGGGTGTCGTAGAAGGTCATCATCTCCACCGCCCCCGGGTCCGACAACAGGAACTTCTCCGCGACGGGGTCGATGGAGTATCGCTCCCCGTCCCGCTGCAGATAGCCTCCGGCCGCGAGTCCGTGCAGCAGCAGTCCGATCCCGCGCTCGTCCACGTCCAGGCGGGCGGCGGCCTCGGCCGCGGTGCAGGAGCCCTCGCGGAACAGCTCGAACAGGCCCAGCCTCATTCCCGTGCTCGCCATGCGGAACACGTAGGCGCTCACCATGTCGAGCAGCGGGGCCGCGCCCCGCTCCGGATCGAACAGCTTCCGGCGATCCTCCTCCCCCAGGTTCAGCGGCATCCCGTCTCCTCGGTGTTCGAATGGTCGGCGGCCCGCGGAGCGCGGCCGTCCGATTGCTGCTCCAGGACCGCGGCGAGCGCGGCGGCGTGCGGCTCGCGCACCAGGGTGAAGTGGCTCCCCGGCACGGCGTGGATCTCCACCCCGCCCCGCGCGACCCGCTCCCACCCGGCGCTCTCCGCGTCGGCCGGGTCGTGCTCCGCGGCCCGCAGCAGGAGCACCGCCCCGCCGTAGGGCTTCGTGGGGTAGGCGTACAGGGCGGCCAGGTTGGCCCCGAACACGGCGTACAGCCGCTCCAGCCGCCCGGCGTCCACGTCCGCGGGGAGCAGGCCGGCGGCGCGTGCGCCCTCCTGCACGCGGTGCAGGTGCGAGCCGCCGTCCTCCTCGCCGACGAGCTCCAGCGCCTCCGGCGGGAGCCCCAGGTCGGCGGCGAAGGTCCGCACCCGCACCCGCTCGTCCACGGGCGCGGCGCGGCCGTGCAGCGCGGGAAGATACGAGTCGATGAGGGCGAGCGACTCCACCGCCTCCCCGGCCGCCTCCAGCTGGCGCGCCATCTCGAACGCCACCACGCCGCCCATGGACCACCCGCCCAGCCGGTATGGGCCGGCGGGCTGCACCTCGCGCATCGCCCGGAGATAGTCGGCGGCCATCTCTTCCACCGTGGCGGCGGGCTCCTCGCCGTCCACCAGCCCCCGGGAGCGCAGGCCGTACACCGGCTGGTCCGGGTCCAGGTGCCGCGCCAGGGCGGCGTAGGCGAGCACGTCGCCACCCACGGGGTGCACCAGGAAGAGCGGCGTCCGCTTTCCTTCCGGGCGGATGGGCACCAGCGGCGAGCGCTCCCCCGCCGCGCGCCCCCCGCGCAGCTCCGCGGCCAGCGCCTCCACCGTGGAGGCAGTGAAGAGGACCGCCAGGGGCAACCGGACGCCCGTGGCGCGCTCCACCTGCGCCATGAGGCGCACCGCCAGCAGCGAGTGCCCGCCCAGCGCGAAGAAGTCGTCCTTCACCCCCACCGGCGAGACCCCGAGCACCTCCTCCCAGATGCTCGCCAGCGCCCGCTCCAGCTCGTCGCGTGGGGCCACGTGGCCGCCGGCGGCGCCGTCCGCGGCCCGGTCCGGCGCGGGGAGCGCGCCACGGTCCGTCTTGCCGTTGGGGGTGAGCGGGAGCCGGTCAAGCAGGACGATCGCGGAGGGCACCATGTACTCCGGCAGGCGCGCCGCGGCGTGCACCCGCAGCTCCGCCGCGGCCAGGTCGTCGCCCGTCACGTACGCCACGATGCGCCGGTCCCCCGGCGCGTCCTCCCGCACCACGGCGACGGCTTCGCGCACCGCCGGGTGCCCGCGCAGCGCGGCCTCGATCTCCCCCAGCTCGATGCGGAAGCCGCGCACCTTTACCTGGAAGTCCGTCCGCCCGAAGTACTCCAGGGTCCCGTCGGTCCTCCAGCGAACCCGGTCCATCACACGGTACATCCTGGCCCCGGGTGTCCCGAACGGACACGGCAGCCACCGCTCGGCGGTGGCATCCGGCCGACCCGCGTAGCCGCGCGCCAGCCCGTCGCCCGCCAGGTACAGCTCGCCGACCACCCCCACGGGGACCGGCTGAAGCTCGCCGTCCAGGACGTATGCCCGCGTGTTCGCCACCGGGCGGCCGACGTGGACCTGCTCCGCGCCCCGCCCGACCAGCGAGTAGGTGGAGTACGTGGTGTCCTCCGTCGGGCCGTACAGGTTGCCGACACGCTCCACCGTGCCCAGCGCGTAGAGCCCCCGCGCGAGCGTCGCGGGCAGCGCCTCGCCTCCGAGGTTCATGGTCCGCACGCTCGCCGGGATCCTGCCGGCGCGCAGCAGCTCCGCCGCCGCGCTGGGGACCATGCTGGCGTGGACCACCGGCTCCGCCACCGTCGCCAGCTCCAGCGCGTTCTCGACCAGCACCAGCTTTCCGCCCCAGCACAGGGTGCCGAAGATCTCCGCGACCGAGACGTCGAAGTTGATGGAGGTCGAGAACAGCACCGAGCTGCGCTCCTCGTCCGAGACCGTCTCGCGGAGCCAGTGCAGCAGCACGACGACCGACGAGTGGCGGATCATCACTCCCTTCGGCCGGCCGGTGGAGCCCGAGGTGAAGATGACGTGCGACAGGTTTTCGGGCGCGACCCCGCTCTCCGGCGCGCGGTCCGGCTCCGCGGACAGGTCCACCCCGTCCAGGAGGAGCAGCGCGGCCGCGCTGTCGGGCAACCGCTCCGCGAGGTGCGACTCCGTGAGGACCACGTCGACGGCCGCGTCCTCCAGCATCCAGCCGAGCCTCTCCCGCGGGTACGCCGGATCCAGCGGCACATACGCGCCGCCCGCGCGTAGCACGCCGAGCAGCGCTACGATCAGCTCCGGCGTGCGCGACAGGCACACGCCCACGCGCGACTCCGGCCCGACGCCCCGCGTGCGGAGCGCGTTCGCCAGCCGGGCCGACCGGCGATCCAGCTCGGCGTACGTCATCGGCGAGCCGCGCCAGGAGACGGCCACGGCGCCAGGCGTGCGCCCCGCCTGCGCGGCGAACAGGTCGTGGACGCAATCCCCGGCGGCGTATGGACGGTCCGTCGCGTTCCACTCCTCCAGCACCCGCGCGCGCTCGGCGCGGTCCAGCAGCGGCAGCTCCGCCACCCGCCGCTCCGGCTCCCGGGCGAGCCCCTCCAGCAGCAGGACGAAGTGCCCGACCATGCGCTCGATGGTCGCGGCTTCCCACAGGTCGCTCCTGTAGGACAGCCCGCCCGCCAGCCGGTTACCGTCCACGCCCATCCCCAGCGTCAGGTCGAACTTCGCCCGCCCGCTTTGTGCCCCGAGCGGCTCCACCTCCACGTCCCCCAACCGCGCCGCCCCACCCTGGCTGCCCGGGTCGAAGGTGAACATCGCCTGGAAGAGCGGCGCGTGCGCCCGCGTGCGCTCCACGCGCAGCTCCTCCACCAGTCGCTCGAAGGGCAGGTCCTGGTTCGCGTGCGCCTCCAGCACCCGCGTCCGGGCCTGCTCCACCAGCGCCCGGCCCGTGAAGCCGGCGGCAAGCTCGGCACGCATCACCAGCGTGTTGACGAAGAAGCCGATCAGCCCTTCCGTCTCCAGCCGGCTGCGCCCGGCCGCGGTCGTGCCCACCGGCACGTCCGCGCTCCCCGTGTAGCGAGAGAGCAGAGCCTGGAAGCCGGCCAGGAGCACGGTGAACAGCGTCGCGCCCTCGCGCCGGGCGAGCGCGCGCAGCGCCGCCGTCGCGTCGGCCGGGAGCGCGAACCCGACCGCGCCGCCGCGGTCGCCGGCGACGGCCGGGCGGGGCCGGTCCGTGGGCAGCTCCAGCAGCGGAGGCATCCCCGCGAGGCGCTCGCGCCAGTAGCCGGCCTGCGTCCGCAGCACCTCGTCCGACAGGTGGGCGCGCTGCCACACCGCGAAGTCCGCGTACTGCACCGGCAGCTCGGGGAGTGGGGACGACTGCCCGGCCACGGCCGCCACGTAGAGCACGGACAGCTCGCGGAAGAACACGCCCATGCTCCACCCGTCGCTGACGACGTGGTGCATGCACACCAGCAGCGCGTGCTCGCCCTCACCCGTCCGGACCAGCGTCGCGCGCAGCAGCGGCCCGCGCGCCAGGTCGAACGGCCGCGCCGCGTTCTCCGCCACGAGGCGCTTCGTCTCAATCTCGCGCATCTCGGGGGACAGCGCGCCGAGGTCCACAGTCGGGATCGGGACGGGGGCGGCGGGACGGACCACCTGGGTCGGCTCGCCCGCGATCGCGTGGAAGACGGTGCGCAGCGACTCGTGCCGGCGCGCCAGCTCGGTGAGCGCGACCGCGAGGGCGCGTGCATCCAGCGCCCCCCGCAACCGCAGCGGGACGGGTAGGTTGTAGGTGGCGCTCCCGGGCTCCAGCTGGTCGATGAACCACAGCCGCTGCTGCGTGAACGACAGCGGCAGCGGCGACCCGTCCCGCGGCACCGGCACGACGGGCGGGAGCCGCACCCCGGCGCCCTCGCGCAGCGCGGCCTCGGCGTGCTCGGCCAGCCCGGCGACGGTGGGCGCCTCGAAGAGCGCGCGCAGGGGGATCTCCACCCCCAGCGCCACCCGCGCCCGCGCCACCACCCGCGCCGCCAGCAGCGAGTGCCCGCCCAGGTGGAAGAAGTTCTGCTCGGTCCCCACCCGCTCCAATTCCAGCACCTCGGCGAAGATCCCCGCCAGCACCTCCTCCGCGGGCGTGCGCGGCGCAACGTACCGCTCCTCCGCGGACCCGAAGTCCGGCGCCGGCAGCGCCCTGCGGTCCAGCTTGCCGCTCGGTGTCAGCGGCAGCGCGTCCACGGCCACGAACGCCGCCGGCAGCATGTACTCCGGCAGATCACGCCGCAGGTGCTCGCGCAGCACGTCCGCCCCGGCGTCGCCCACGACGTAGGCGGCCAGGCGCTTGTCGCCGGGCTGGTCCTCGCGCACGACCACCGCGCACTCG
>DASVQR010000066.1:0-15672 GCA_036389055.1 Longimicrobiaceae bacterium
TCCTGGTGGACGTGCGCCTCCAGCAGCCGCTCCCTCGCCTGCCCCACCAGCGCGCGCCCCGTCGGACCGCCGGACAGGTCGCCGCGGAGGACGAGCGTGTTGACGAAGAAGCCGATCAGCCCCTCCGTCTCCAGGCGCGTGCGCCCGGCCACGGCCGTGCCCACCGGCACGTCCTCGCTCCCCGCGTAGCGGCCGAGCAGCGCCTGGAAGCCGGCCAGCAGCACGGCGAACAGGGTCGCCCCCTCGCGCCGGGCGAGCGCGCGCAGCGCCTGCGCGGCCTCGGGCGAGAGCGCGAAGCCGACCGCGCCGCCGCGGTCGTCGGCGACCGGCGGGCGCGGGCGGTCGGTGGGCAGCTCCAGCAGCGGGGGCATCCCCGCCAGGCGCTCCCGCCAGTAGCCGAGCTGACCCTCCAGCGCCTCGCCCGCCAGGCGGGTCCGCTGCCAGGCGGCGAAGTCGGCGTACTGCACCGGCAGCTCCGGCAGCGGCGACGGCTGGCCCGCGGCGAAGGCGGGGTAGAGCGCCGCCAGCTCGCGCAGCAGCACGCGCAGGCTCCACCCGTCGCTCGCCACGTGGTGCATGCCCAGCAGCAGGAGCGCGTCGTCCGCCCCGGCGCGCAGCAGCGCGGCGCGCGCGAGCGGCCCGCGCGCCAGGTCGAAGGGGCGGGCAGCGTCCTCCGCGGCCAGCCGCCGCACCTCGGCATCGCGCGCGTCGTCCGGCAGCCCGGCCAGGTCAACCGTCGGCAGGGGAAAGGGCGCGGCGGGGAGGACCACCTGCTCCGGCTCGTTGTCCGACGCGCGGAAGACGGTCCTCAGTGCCTCGTGGCGGCGCACGATCTCCGTGAGCGCCGCGGCGAGCGCCCGCGCGTCCAGCGGGCCGCGCAGCCGCAGCGGGAAGGGGACGTTGTACGCGGCGCTCCCCGGCTCCAACCGGTCGATGAACCAGAGCCGCCCCTGCGCGAAGGAGAGCGGGAGCGGCGACCCGTCCCGCGGCACCCGCGCGATCGGCCCGGCCGCCACGCCCGCGCCGTCGCGGAGCAGCTCGTCCACGCGCGCCGCCAGGCCGGCGACGGTGGGCGCCTCGAAGAGCGCGCGCAGCGGGACCTCCGTCCCCAGCGCCGCCTGCGCGCGCGCCGCCACCCGCGTCGCCAGCAGCGAGTGTCCGCCCAGGTCGAAGAAGTTCTCGCCCGTCCCCACCCGCTCCACGCCCAGCACCTCCGCCCAGATCCCCGCCAGCACCTCCTCCACCGGCGTGCGCGGCGCCGCGTACCGCTCCCCCGCCCCGGCGTACTCGGGAGCCGGGAGCGCGCGGACGTCCAGCTTGCCGTTGGGGGTGAGCGGGAGCGTGTCCAGCACCACGTACGCGCCGGGCACCATGTACTCCGGCAGGCTCCGCCGCAGCAGCGCGCGCAGCTCCCCCGCGTCCACCTCGCCCACCACGTACGCCGCCAGGCGCTGCTCGCCAGGCTCGTCCTCGCGCACGATCACCCGCGCCTCGCGCACCGCCGGGTGGGCCGAGAGCAGCGCCTCGATCTCGCCCGGCTCGATGCGGAAGCCGCGCACCTTGACCTGCTCGTCCACCCGGCCGATGAACTCCAGCCGGCCGTCCGCCCTCCAGCGCAGCCGGTCGCCGGTGCGGTACATCCGCGTCCCCGGCTCCACGGCGAACGGGTCGGGGAGGAAGCGCGCCGCCGTCAGCTCCGGGCGGTCCAGGTAGCCGCGCACCACCCCGTCGCCGCCCACGTACGCCTCGCCCGCCACGCCGACCGGCACCGGCTCCAGCGCCGCGTCCAGCAGGTAGATGCGCTGGTTGCCGGTCGCGCGGCCCACGGGGACGGTCGCCGCGTCGTCGTCCACCCGCTCCACCTGCTCGTACGAGCACCAGGCGCTGGTCTCGGTGGGCCCGTACATGTGCAGCAGCCGCCGCGGACCGCCGGCCCGGAGCAGCCGCCGCACGCTGTCCACGTCCACGGCCTGCCCGCCGAAGAGCACCTCGCGCAGCGGGTCGAAGACGTCGGGCTGCTCGCGCGAGAGCTGGTTGAGCAGCGCCGTGGTCTGGTACAGCGTGGTGATGCGCTCCCGGCGCAGCGTCTCGCGGAACGCCGCCGGCGACAGGAGCACGTCGCGGGGGATGCCGACCAGGGTGGCGCCGTTCATCAGCGCGCCCCACGCCTCGAAGGTCAGCGCGTCGAAGCTCGCATTGGACGCCTGCGCCACGCGGTCGCCCGGGCCGAAGCGCACGTAGTCCGTCTCGACCGCGAGCTGGACGACGTGGCGGTGGGCGACCATGACGCCCTTGGGCCGCCCGGTCGATCCCGAGGTGTAGACGATGTAGGCAAGGTTCTCCGCCGTCGCCCCGCTCCGCGGCGGATCCGACGGCTCGGCCGCGAGCACGTCGGCTGCCCGGTCGAGCAGGACGACGGGCACGGCCCCCGCCTCGGCGGCGAAGGCCACGTCGCCGCGGCTGAGGAGCACGCGCACGCTGCTGTCGTCCAGCATCATGCGCAGCCGCTCGGCGGGGTAGCCGGGATCCAGGGGGACGTAGCAGCCGCCGGCCTTGAGCACGGCCAGGATGGAGACGACCAGCTCCACGCCGCGCTCCAGCAGCACGCCCACGCGCGCGTCCGGCCCGACACCGAGCCCGGCCAGGTGGTGCGCAAGCCGGTTGGCCCGCGCGTCCAGCTCCGCGTACGTCAGCTCCGCGTCGCCCCAGACCAGCGCGGGCGCGTCGGGGCGGACGGCCGCCTGCGCCGCGAACAGCTCGTGGATGCAGACGCCGCGCGGGTACGGCCGCGCGGTCCGGTTCCACGCCTCCACCACCTGCCCGCGCTCGGCGGCGTCCAGCAGCGGCAGCGCGGAGACGCGCCGCCCGGGATCGCTCGCGATCCCCTCCAGCAGCGTCCGCAGGTGCCCCCGCATCCGCTCCACGGTGGCCGCCTCGAACAGCTCGGTGCTGAACTCCAGGCAGCCGTGGAGGCCCCCTCCCTCCTCCTGCAGCACGAGGGAGAGGTCGAACTTGGCGGTCCCGGAGTCGACCGGGATCGGCAGGGCGCGGACGCCGCCGAAGTCGAAGGGACGGGGGAGGCCCTGCATGGAGAGCAGCGCCTGGAAGACCGGGCCGTGGCTGAGGCTCCGCTCCACCTGCAGCTCCTCCACCAGCCGGTCGAAGGGGAGCTCCTGGTGGGCGTGCGCTCCCAGCACGGTCTCGCGGACGCGCCCCAGCAGCTCCGTGAAGGCCGGGTCGCCGGACAGCCCGATGCGCAGCGCGAGCGTGTTGACGAACAGCCCGACCAGCCCCTCCGTCTCCCGGCGGGTGCGCCCGGCGATGGGCGTGCCCACCACCACCTCCTCCGCCCCCGCGTACCGGGCGAGCAGCACCCCGAAGGCGGCCAGCAGCGCCATGAAGAGCGTGCCGCCCTCCCCGCGCGCCACCGCGTTCAGCCTCCCGGCGAGCGCGGCGTCCAGCGCAACCGGGAGCGTCGCCCCGCGGAAGCCCTGCGCGGCCGGGCGCGGCCGGTCCGCGGGCAGCTCCAGCACGGCGGGCGCGCCGGCCAGCTGCTCCCGCCAGAAGCGGAGCAGCGGCTCCAGGGCGGGGCCGCGCAGCCGCTCCCGCTGCCACACGGCGAAGTCGGCGTACTGGAGCGGCGGCTCCGGCAGCGGCGAGCGCTCCCCGCGCAGCGACGCCGAGTACAGCGCGTCCAGCTCGCGGAAGATCACCTCCATGCTCCAGCCGTCGGCGACGACGTGGTGCACGCACAGCAGCAGCACGTGCTCCTCCGCGCCCAGCCGCAGCAGCCGCGCGCGGAAGAGCGGCCCCGCCGCCAGGTCGAAGGGGCGCACCGCCTCGGCCTGCATGCGGCGCCGCACCCCGGCTTCGCGCCCCGCTTCGTCGAGCCCGCACAGCTCCTCGACGTCGAGCTTCCAGCCGCCGGGGGGGGACACCACCTGCACCGGCTCGCCCGCCTCCGCGGCGAACACCGTGCGCAGCGCCTCGTGCCGGCGCACGATCTCGCCCAGCGCCGTCCCGAGCGCCGCGGCGTCCAGCGGGCCGAGCAGCCGGAACGGCGAGAACATGTTGTACAGCGGGCTGGCCGGCTCCAGCTGGTGCAGGAACCAGAGCCGCTGCTGCGCGAAGGAGAGCGGGAAGCGCGTGGCGCGGGCGGCCTTCTGCTTCAGCAGCCGGCCGAGGAGGAGGCGCTTCTCGTCCGCGCCGGTCGGAGGGCTCACCGGCTCACCCGCCGTCGCCGGCGAGCCCGGCCAGCAGCCGCTCCACCTCCTCCTCCGAGAGCTCGTCCAGCCCCGCCAGCAGCTGCTCCGCCGCGTCCCGCCCGATGATCGCCGGCTCCTCCCCGCCCCCGCTGGCCGCGACGGCGAGGGCCAGCTCCGCCACGGTGGGCGCCTGCACCAGGGTGCGGAAGGTGATCTCGCGGCCCAGCGACTCGCGCACCCGGGAGATGAGCTGCGTCGCGGTGAGCGAGTGCCCGCCCAGGTCGAAGAAGCTGTCGTGCGCGCCCACCCGCTCCACCCCCAGCACCTCGCTCCACAGCTCGCAGAGCCGCGCCTCCGTCTCGTCGCGCGGCGCCACGTACTCGCGGGCGGAGCCCCACCGCGGCTCCGGGAGCGCGGCGCGGTCCACCTTGCCGTTCGGGGTCAGCGGGAAGGAGTCCAGCGCCACGAACGCGGCCGGCACCATGTGCTCCGGCAGCCGCTCGCGCACCCCGTCGCGCAGCCGCGCCGCGTCCGCCGCGCCCTCCCCCACCACGTAGGCGGCGAGGCGCTGGGCGGCGCCCTCGCCGCGCACCACGACCACCGCCTCGCGCACCCCGTCCTGCGCCAGCAGCGCGGCCTCGATCTCCCCCGGCTCCACGCGGAAGCCGCGCACCTTGACCTGGTGGTCGGTGCGCCCCAGGAACTCCAGCTCGCCGTCCGGGAGCCAGCGGACCCGGTCGCCGGTGCGGTACACCCGGCCGCCCGGCCGGAACGGGTCGGGGAGGAAGCGCTCGGCGCTCAGCTCCGGGCGCCCGTGGTAGCCGCGCGTCACCCCGGCGCCGCCCACGTACAGCTCGCCCGGCACCCCGGCGGGGACCGGCTCCAGCTGCTCGTCCAGCACGTACACCCGCGCGCCGGGCACCGGCCGCCCGATGGGGAGGCGCCCCTCGGGCATCCGCGCGGTCTCCGCCGCCGCCGCCCTGCGGAAGGTGGTGCACACGGTGGCCTCGGTGGGGCCGTACGGCCCCACGAAGTCCGCGCGCCCGCCGGTCCGCTCGGCCCAGCGCCGCAGCTGCTCCGTCTGCACGCTCTCGCCGCCGGCCAGCACCAGCCGGAGGTCGGGGAGCACCGGGCCGGCGGGCGCCTCCTCCAGCGCCTCCAGCCAGTGCTTCCAGAGCGCCGCGGGCATGTCCGCCACGGTGATCCGGTGCTCCTCGCAGAAGCGCAGCAGCTCCCCGCCGCCGAGCGCCGCCCGCTCGGGCGGGAGGACCAGCGTCCCCCCGCCCAGCAGGGTGGAGAAGATGGTCCCCACCGAGGCGTCGAAGCTCAGGGAGACCATGAGGAGGAGGCGGTCCCCCGGGCCCAGCCCGAAGCTGTCGCGGAAGGAGAGCGCCAGGCCGACCACGCCCCGCTGCGGCACCAGCACGCCCTTGGGCCGCCCGGTGGATCCCGAGGTGTAGATCAGGTAGGCGAGGTTGTCGTCCGTTACCTGTCCCAAAAGGGGCTGTGGACTCTCGCGCTCGGGCCCGTCCCCCGCCCCGTCCAGGCACAGCACGGGGACCATCGCCTCCGGGAGCGCCCCCAGGTGCTCGGTGCGGGTCACCAGCGCGACGGCGCCGCTGTCCTCCAGCATGTACGCCAGCCGCTCCCGCGGGTACGCCGGGTCCAGGGGGAGGTAGGCGCCCCCCGCCTTGAGCGTCGCGATCATGGCGACCACCGCGTCCGTGGTGCCGTCCAGGCAGATCCCCACCAGCCGCTCGGGCCCCGCGCCCATCCGCCGCAGCGCGCGCGCCAGCCGGCTCGCCCGCTCCTCCAGCTCGGCGTAGCGCAGCCGCTCGCCGCCGCACTCCACCGCGACCGCGTCCGGGGTCCGCGCGGCCTGCTCCGCGAGCAATTCCTGGAGCGTCCGCCCGGCGCCGGGGTCCGCGTCCCGGCCGCTCCACTCCTCCACCAGCCGGCGCCGCTCCTCCGGGCCCACGCGGGGGAGCGCGTCCAGCGGCCGGTCCGGGGCGCGGGCGATCCCCTGCAGGAAGGCCCCGAGCTGCGCCGCCAGCCCCCGCACCTCCGCGGCGGGGAGGACGCGCGGGTCGTGCTCCCAGCGGACCCCGGCGGGCTCCGCCGCCAGGACCAGCCGGAGCGGCCCGGCCTCGCCCGCCGCCGCGCCCTCCCGGGCGATGACGAGCGGCCACCGTCCGCCGGGGAGCCGCGCCTCCAGGGCGCGCAGCTCCGGGTGGCGGAGCGGCAGGTCGCGCGCGAAGGTGCCGCGCCGGTCGATCTCGTCCAGCCGGGTGCGGAGCGACCCGAGCGCCTCCGCGAAGGTCTCTCCCGGGTGCAGCTCGAAGCGCAGCGGGACGACCTCCGCGAACACGTGGGGGACGCCCCGGGCCGCGGCGGGGAGGCCGCGGTCGAGGCCGACGTCGAAGCGGCCGGCGCCGGCGACCCGGCCCAGGAAGCAGCCGCACGCCGCCGCCAGCCAGGGGAACCGCTCGGCCGGGTCCAGGGCGGCGAGGAGCTCGCGCACCTCGTCCGCGAGCGGCGTGTCGACGGCCTCCGCGGGCCCGGGCTCCGACGGCGCGGCGCCCTGCCCCAGGGCGAGCGGGTCGGCGCCGGCCAGCCGGCGCACCCAGAAGCGCTCGTGGCGGCAGAGCTCGCCGTACGCGGCGTCCAGGCGCGCGGCCTCCGCGGGGTCGAGCGCCGGGAGCCGCCCGCCCGCCGCCAGGCCTGAGCGCGCGGCCAGCTCCGCGACGCGCACCGGGCGTCCGTCGGGGGTGCGGAAGCCGCCGACGCGCACCGCCGAGGTGCCCGTCGCCACCAGGATCTCGTCGTCCGCGAGCGCGAGCACGGTGCCGGGAGCCGCGGCGGAGCCCGCCATCGCCTCGGCCGGCTCCGCGCGGGCGACCAGGAAGGGCACGCCGCCGATCCACGCGCGGGGGAGGCCCAGCGGGTTGGTGTAGCCGCCGAAGTCCAGGGCGCGGACCAGCGCGTCGATCTCCTCCGCCGGGCGATCCCAGTCCAGGGTGCACGCGGCGGCCGGGCGCGCGTGCAGCCCGAAGTAGCTCCGCCCGGCCGGGTCCTGCGGGCGGGGGACGCAGCGCTCCTCGGCCAGCCCTTCCACCAGCGCCTCGAACGACTCCAGGGCGGCGTCGTAGCACTTGGCGTTCAGCTCCAGCGCGGTGTCGCGCGGCTCCACCTCCACCAGGCGCTGCTCGAGCACGTCGCCCGCGTCCACCTCGTCGGCGATCAGGTGCCAGGTGACGCCGTGCACCCGCTCGCCGTGCAGGATCGCCCAGGAGGTGGCGTGCACGCCGGCGTACCGGGGGAGCGGGGAGTCGTGGAAGTTGATCGCCGCGCGCGCCGCCTGCCCGAACACGTCCGCGGACAGGACGCGCCGGTTGACGATGCTGAACAGGTAGTCGCAGGGGGCGGTGCGCAGGAAGGCGGCGAGGTCGCCGGCCAGGGGAGCGTGGGGGATGCCGTTGCGGGCCGCCCACTCCTCGGGCGCGCCGCCCGGGGAAGCGACGCCGCGGACCCGGTGGCCCCGGCGGAGCAGGGCGTCCCCGCAGCGGACGAGGAGGGAGCCCTCCCCGACGAGGAAGGCGTCGAAGCGCTTCGGCTGGATCATGGGCAGCAGGTGGGGCCGCGCACGGAGCGCGTGAGGGTGGACTGGAACGATCGTCCCGCGCCACTCGCCGGCCCTGCGCCGGGGCGGTGGACTTCGGGCGCTGGCTGTCCGCTGTAGACCCTGCATAATCCGCCACGTCCTCCAGAACGGCAAAAGGTTATCCGGAATTCCGGAAAGGCGCAAGGTGCCGGGAAGTGCCTCAGTTCTTAGGGAAAGACTGGACTGTGGGCGGCGGGAAAACCCCGGAGACGGACCGGGCGCCGCCCCGCCGGCGCACCGGCGGATCGGCGCCACCGGGTTGACAGCCGCCTATGCGTCGCGCATATATGTATCGCGCCAACACTGCGTCACGCATATATGTGATCGCACCCTCACCGGGGCCGGAGGATGGGAATGGACCGCGAGCTGCCGATCGACCGCTTCCTGCCGCTGAGGCCGGTGGAGTTCCACGTGCTGCTGAGCCTGGCGGCCGGCGAGCGCCACGGGTACGGGATCATCCAGGACGCCGAAGCGCGGGGCGAGACCTCCGCCCCGGACGTGGGGACGCTGTACCGTGCGCTGCGGCGGATGGAGGAGCAGGGGCTGATCGGCTCGGCGGAGCGGCGACAGGCGCCGGACGCGGGGAACGAGCGGCGGCACTACTACCGGATCACCCCGCTCGGCCTGCGGGTGGCGCGGGCGGAGGCGCGCCGCCTGGCGGCGCTGACGGCCGCGGCCCGCGTGGGCGGGCTCCTCGCGGAGGGGGGCGCATGAGCGAGGCGCGCTGGCTCCGGCGGTCCGAGGCGTGGGCGCGGCTGCTCCTTCGGCTCTACCCCGCGCACTTCCGCGAGGAGATGGGGGAGGAGGTGGTTGAAGCGTACCGCGACGGCTGCCGCGCCGCGCTGCGGCGGGGCGGGGTCGGGTCGATGCTCGCCGTCTGGGTCCGGGCGCTCGCCGACTCCGTCTGCAACGGCCTGGGCGAGCGGCTGCGCCCCTCCATCGCCTGGCGGCGGATGGGGGACTGGGGGCGCGACTCGGAGCTGGTGGTGCGGCGGCTGGCGCGGGCGCCCCTCTTCGTCGCGAGCATGGTGGGGACGCTGACCGTGGGGCTGGGCGCCTTCGCGATCGTCTACGCGGTGGTGGACGAGGTGCTGATCGAGCCGCTCCCCTACGCAGCGCCGGAGGAGCTGTACTTCGTCTGGCGGGAGTACGCCTGGCTCGACCTGGACCGCGGCTCGCTCGCCGGCACCGACGTCGCGGCGCTGGGCGGGGCGGGCGGCGCGATCGCGGGGGCCGCCGGGATCGTCCGGGAGACGGCGACGCTGGCGGCGGAGGCCGGCGGGGAGCCGGAGGAGGTGGGGGTGATGGTCTCGTCCCCCGGCCTCTTCCCCCTGCTGGGCGCCCGGCCGGCGCTGGGGCGCGGCTTCGCGGCGTCGGAGGCGGGGCCGGGGCGGCCGCCGGTGGCGGTGCTCGGCCACGCCCTGTGGCGGCGGCGCTTCGGCGGCGACCCGGCGGTCGTCGGCCGGGAGATCCGTCTGGACGGGACGCCCTACACCGTGCTGGGGGTGATGGGCCCCGACTTCCGCTTCGTCCACCAGGCGAGCCACGGCGCCGCCCGGAGCGCCGACCTGTACACCACCTTCGACGTCGACCTGGCGGAGACGGACCCGGCCTCCGCCTCCTACGCGGCGCTGGTGCGCGCCCGTCCCGGCACCTCCCCCGAGGCGCTCGCCGCCGCCGTCGGCCGGGTCGGGCGGGTGATCGACGAGCGCGACTTCCAGGGCAGGGGCGTGAAGCTGTGGCCCGTGGGGATGAAGGAGGACCTGGTCGCCCGCGCCCGCCCCGCGCTGGTCGCGCTGGGGCTGGCCGCCCTCCTGCTGGTGCTCGTGCTGCTCGTCAACCTCGCCACCCTCCTGCTGGTGCGGGCGACGCAGCGGGAGCGGGAGTTCGCGATCTCCCGGGCCCTGGGCGCCGACCGGGTGGCGCTGGTCCGGGCCACCCTGCTGGAGGGCGGCGCGCTGGGGCTGCTCTCCGGCGCGGCGGCCGCCGTCGCCGCCGTGTGGGGGACGCGGGCGCTGGTTGCCCTCGCCCCCCTGGACCTCCCCCGGCGCGACTCCATCGGGGTGGACTGGGGGGTCGCGGCCGTGGTGGTGGGGACCGGCGCGCTCCTGGGGCTGCTGGCGGGCGCCGTTCCCGCGTTCTGGGCCGCGCACAGCAGCCTGCCCACGCTGCTCCGCGCGACCGCGGTGCGCGGCGGGGGCGGGCACGGCCGGGTGCGCCGCGGGATGGTGGTCCTGCAGGTCGCGCTGGCGCTGGTGCTGCTCAGCACCGGCGGCCTGGTGGTGCGGAGCTTCGGCGAGCTGCTGCGCGCCGACCCCGGCTTCGACCCGGGCGGGGTGCTGACGCTGCGCATCCCCCTGTCGGGGGACGGCTACCCGGACGCGGCCGCCGTCAACGCGCTCCACGAGCGCGTCGAGCGCGAGATCGCCGCCCTTCCCGGCGTCCGCGCCGTGGGCGCCGGGCAGAACCTCCCCCTCACCTCCGGGACGAGCCAGACCGGCGTCGCCTTTCCGCGGGCACCCGGCAACACCGGCGACCCGGACCGCGACCTGCCGCTGGTGGACGTGGTGCCGGCGCGCAGCGGCTACTTCGACGCGCTCGGCATCCGCTTTCTCGCCGGCCGCCCCTTCGCCGCCGGGGAGGCGGGGACGCGGGAGGCGGTGATCGACCGCACCCTCGCCGCCGCTTTCTTCCCCGCGGGCTCCCCCCTCGGCGCCGCCGCCGTGGTCGCGGGCACCGACACCGTGACCGTGGTCGGCGTGGTGGAGCACGCGCGGCAGTACGACGTGCACCGCGACGGCCGCCCCCAGATCTACGTGCGCAGCGAGGACTACCCGGGGGGCGGCCTCGCCTGGGCGCTGCGAACGGATCGCCCTCCGCTCTCCCTCGCCTACGAGGCGCAGACGGCGATCTGGCGCGTGGACCCGCGGCTCGCGGTTTCCGAGATCCGCCCCATGGAAGGGGTGGTGGACGATTCGCTCCGGCAGCAGAGGGTGAGCGCGGTGCTGATCGCCGGGTTCTCCCTGGGCGCGCTCCTCCTGGCGGGCATGGGCCTGTACGGGATCGTCGCCGGGTCCGTGACGCGCCGCCGCCACGAGATCGCCGTCCGCATCGCCCTCGGCGCCGAGCGCGTCCAGGTGCTCCGGCTGGTGATCGGGGAGGGGATGTCGCTGGTCCTCCTCGGGATCCTGGCCGGGGTGCCTGGAGTGTGGGCCTCGGTGAGGCTGATCGGCGCCGTGCTCGTGGGGATCTCCCCGTTCGATCCCCTCACCCTGGTGGCCGCCGGCGCGTCGCTCGCCCTGGTGGCGCTGGCGGCCTGCTACCTTCCCGCCCGGCGCGCCGCCGGGATCGAGCCGGTGGGGCTGCTCCGGCAGGAATGACCCTCACGGGACGGGGGCGCGGCCGTCCAGGCCCCTGCCCAGGACCGCGGCGAGCGAGGCGGCGTGCGGCTCGCGCACCAGGGTGAAGTGGCTCCCCGGCACGGCGTGGAGCTCCACCCCGCCCCGCGCGATCCGCTCCCACCCGGCGCTCTCCGTCTCGGCCGGGTCGTGCTCCGCGGCCCGCAGCAGGAGCACCGCCCCGCCGTAGGGCTTCGCGGGGTAGGCGTACAGGGCGGCCAGGTTGGCCCCGAACACGTCGTACAGCCGCTCCAGCCGCCCGGCGTCCACGTCGGCGGGGAGCAGGCCGGCGGCGCGTGCGCCCTCCAGCACGCGGTGCAGGTGCGAGCCGCCGTCCTCCTCGCCGACGAGCTCCAGCGCCTCCGGCGGGAGCCCCAGGTCGGCGGCGAAGGTCCGCACCCGCACCCGCTCGTCCACGGGCGCGGCGCGGCCGTGCAGCGCCGGGAGGTACGAGTCGATGAGCGCCAGCGTTGCGACCGCCTCCCCCGCGGCCTCCAGCTGGCGCGCCATCTCGAAGGCGACCACGCCGCCCATGGACCACCCGCCCAGCCGGTACGGTCCGGCCGGCTGCGCCTCGCGCAGGGCGCGGAGGTAGTCGGCGGCCATCTCCTCCACGGTCGCGGCGGGCTCCTCGCCGTCCGCCAGACCCCGGGAGCGGAGGCCGTACACCGGCTGGTCCGGGTCCAGGTGCCGCGCCAGGGCGGCGTAGGCGAGCACGTCGCCGCCCACCGGGTGCACCAGGAAGAGCGGGGTCCGCTTTCCTTCCGGCCGGATGGGCACCAGCGGCGAGCGCTCCCCCGCCGCCCGCCCCCCGCGCAGCTCCGCGGCCAGCGCCTCCACCGTGGAGGCGGCGAAGAGGACCGCCAGAGGCAGCCGCACCCCCGTGGCGCGCTCCACCTGCGCCATGAGGCGCACCGCCAGCAGCGAGTGCCCGCCCAGCGCGAAGAAATCGTCCCTCACCCCCACCGGCGAGACCCCGAGCACCTCCTCCCAGATGCTCGCCAGCGTCCGCTCCAGCTCGTCGCGAGGGGTCACGCAGCCGCCCGCGTCCGCGGCCAGGTCCGGCGCGGGGAGCGCGGCCCGGTCCGTCTTGCCGTTGGGGGTGAGCGGGAGCCGGTCGAGCACGACCACCGCGGAGGGCACCATGTACTCCGGCAGGCGCGCGCCGGCGTGCGCCCGCAGCTCCACCGGCGACACACCCTCGCCCGTGACGTACGCCACGATGCGCCGGTCCCCCGGCGCGTCCTCCCGCACCACGGCGACGGCCTCGCGCACTGCCGTGTGCCCGCGCAGCGCAGCCTCGATCTCGCCCAGCTCGATGCGGAAGCCGCGCACCTTGACCTGGAAGTCCGTCCGCCCGAAGTACTCCAGCTCTCCGTCCGGCCGCCAGCGCACCCGGTCCATCACCCGGTACATCCTGGCCCCCGGCGCCCCGAACGGGCACGGCAGCCAGCGCTCGGCGGTCGCGTCCGGCCGGCCCGCGTAGCCGCGCGCCAGCCCGTCGCCCGCCAGGTACAGCTCGCCCACAACGCCCACCGGAGTCGGCTGAAGCTCGCCGTCCAGCACGTACGCCCGCGTGTTCGCCACCGGACGGCCGACGTGGACCTGCTCCGCGCCCCGCTCGACCAGCGAGTAGGTGGAGTACGTGGTATCCTCGGTGGGGCCGTACAGGTTGCCGACTCTTTCGACGTGGCCCAGCGCGTACAGCCCCTGCGCCAGCGTCGCGGGCAGCGCCTCCCCGCCGAGATTCATGGTGCGCACGCTCGCCGGGATCCCGCCGGCGCGCAGCAGCTCCGCCGCCGCGCTGGGGACCATGCTGGCGTGGACCACCGGCTCCGACACCGTCGCCAACTCCAGTGCGTTCTCGACGAGAACGACCCTGCCGCCCCAGCACAGCGTGCCCCAGATCTCCGCGACCGAGACGTCGAAGTTGATGGAGGTCGAGAACAGCAGCGCCGAGCGCTCTTCGTCCGAGACCGTGTCACGGAGCCAGTGCAGCAGCACGACCGTGGACGAATGGCGGATCATCACCCCCTTCGGCCGGCCGGTAGAGCCCGAAGTGAAGATGACGTGCGACAGGTTTTCGGGGCCGACGCCACTCTCCGGCGCGCGGTCCGGCTCCGCCGACAGGTCCGCCCGGTCCAGGAGGAGCAGCTCGGCCGCGCTGTCGGGAAGCCGCTCCGCAAGGTGCGACTCCGTGAGGACCACGTCGACAGCCGCGTCCTCAAGCATCCAGGCGAGCCTCTCCCGCGGGTACCCCGGATCCAGCGGGACGTACGCGCCGCCCGCCCTCAGCACCCCCAGCAGCGCCACGATCAGCTCCGGCGTGCGCGACAGGCACACGCCCACGCGCGTCTCCGGCCCGACGCCCCGCCTCCGCAGCGCGTTCGCCAGCCGTGCCGACCGCCGGTCCAGCTCGGCGTAGGTCATCGCTGCGCCGCGCCAGGAGACCGCCACGGCGTCCGGCGTGCGCTCCGCCTGCACGGCGAACAGCTCGTGCACACACTTCTCCGACGGGGGAACGCGGGTCGTCGCGTTCCACTGCTCCAGCACCCGCGCGCGCTCCCCATCGTCCAGCAGCGGCAGCTCCGCCACGCGCCGCTCCGGCTCCTGCGCGAGCCCCTCCAGCAGCAGGACGAAGTGCCCGATCATGCGCTCGATGGTCGCGGTCTCCCACAGGTCACTCCGGTAGGACAGGCCGCCCGCCAGCCGGTCCCCCTCCACGCCCATCCCCAGCGTCAGGTCGAACTTCGCCCGCCCGCTTTGAGCCCCCAGCGGCTCCACTTCCACCTCGCCCAACCGCGCACCTCCGCCCTGTCCGCCCAGGTCGAAGGTGAACATCGCCTGGAAGAGCGGCGCGTGCGCCAGCGTGCGCTCCACGCGCAGCTCCTCCACCAGGCGCTCGAAGGGCAGGTCCTGGTGCGCATGCGCCTCCAGCACTCGCGTCCGGGCCTGCTCCACCAGCGCCCGGGCCGTGAAGTCGGCGCCAAGCTCGGCACGCATCACCAGCGTGTTGACGAAGAAGCCGATCAGCCCTTCCGTCTCCAGCCGGCTGCGCCCGGCCGCGGTCGTGCCCACCGGCACGTCCGCGCTTCCCGTGTAGCGGGAGAGCAGCGCCTGGAAGCCGGCCAGGAGCACGGTGAACAGCGTCGCGCCCTCGCGCCGGGCGAGCACGCGCAGGGCCGCCGTCGTCTCGGTCGGGAGCGAGAAGCCCACGGCGCCGCCGCGGTCGCCAGCGACGGCCGGGCGGGGGCGGTCGGTGGGCAGCTCCAGCAGCGGAGGCATCCCCGCGAGGCGCTCCCGCCAGTAGCCGGCCTGCGTCCGCAGCACCTCGTCCGACAGGTGGGTCCGCTGCCACACAGCGAAGTCCGCGTACTGCACCGGCAGCTCCGGCAGCGGCGAGGGACGACCCTCCACGGCAGTCGCGTAGAGCACGGACAGATCGCGGAAGAAGACGCCCATGCTCCACCCGTCGCTGACGACGTGGTGCATGCACACCAGCAGCGCGTGCTCCAACTCCGCCACGTGGACCAGCGTCGCGCGCAGCAGCGGCCCGCGCGCCAGGTCGAACGGCCGCGCCGCGTCCTCCGCCACGAGGCGCAGCACCTCGGCCTCGCATGCCGCCTGCCGCAACGCGCCGAGGTCCACGGTCGGGAGCGGAACGGGCGCCGCGGGGAGGACCACCTGGCTCGGCTCGCCCTCGGCCGTGCGGAAGACGGTGCGCAGCGACTCGTGCCGCCGCGCCAGCCCGGTGAGCGCGGCCGCCAGGGCGCGTGCGTCCAGCGCCCCGTGCAGCCGCAGCGGGACGGGAAGGTTGTAGGTGGCGCTCCCCGGCTCCAGCTGGTCGATGAACCACAGCCGCTGCTGCGCGAACGACAGCGGCAGCGGCGACCCGTCCCGCGGCACCGGGACGATGGGCGGGAGCCGCACCCCGGCGCCCTCGCGCAGCGCGGCCTCGGCGTGCTCGGCCAGCCCGGCGACGGTGGGCGCCTCGAAGAGCGCGCGCAGCGGGATCTCCACCCCCAGCGCCGCCCGCGCCCGCGCCACCACCCGCGCCGCCAGCAGCGAGTGCCCGCCCAAGTGGAAGAAGTTCTGCTCGGTCCCCACCCGCTCCAATTCCAGCACCTCGGCGAAAATCCCTGCCAGCACCTCCTCCACCGACGTGCGCGGCGCAACGTACCGCTCCTCCGCGGACCCGAAGTCCGGCGCCGGCAGCGCCCTGCGATCCAGCTTGCCGCTCGGCGTCAGCGGCAGCGCGTCCACGGCTACGAACGCCGCCGGCAGCATGTACTCCGGCAGATCACGCCGCAGGTGCTCGCGCAGCACGTCCGCCCCGGCGTCGCCCACGACGTAGGCGGCCAGGCGCTTGTCGCCGGGCTGGTCCTCGCGCACGACCACCGCGCACTCG
>DASVQR010000067.1:0-44485 GCA_036389055.1 Longimicrobiaceae bacterium
GGCGGGTTCGGGCGTGCCCCCGGCTGGCGCCGGGGTCGGGCTTCGGCTCCGTAACGCACGATACAACCGTGCGTAACGGAGTCGAGCCCCGGCAAACTGCCGCCGGGTCTCGCCCCTTCGGGCCGAAATCCCTCACGCGACGGCAGGCCCCCTCCCCCCGGCCCCCTCCCCCCGGCCCCCTCCCCCGCAAGCGGGAGAGGGGGAGCACGACACGTGTACCCGCAGTTGCTCCCCTCTCCCAGAATCGGGAGAGGGTGGCGAGCCTCAAGCGAGCCGGGTGAGGGCCCGCCGTTCCGCACTTTCGCACTCCCGCACTCACGCACTTCCCCTCCCCATGCCTCCCATCCACATCGATTCCGTCGGCCAGATCGCGATCAACGTGCGCGACCTGGACCGTGCGATCGGCTTCTACCGCGACACGCTGGGCCTTCCGTTTTTGTTCCGGATCCCCAGGGCGGCGTTCTTCCAGTGCGGCGCCGTGCGGCTGATGCTGGGCACGGCCGAGCGGCCGGAGTTCGAGCACCCGGCGTCCATCCTGTACTACCGGGTGGCGGACATCCGGGCGGCGTTCGACGCGCTGGTGGCGGCGGGGGTGCGGGTGGAGGCCGAGGGTGGGGAGCCCCACCTGCTCGCCCGCATGCCCGACCACGACCTGTGGATGGCCTTCCTGCGCGACAGCGAGGACAACCCGTTCGCGCTGATGAGCGAGGTGCCGCGCGCCTGACCCGTCCGCCACCCGGAGACCCGCCGATGCTGGAGCCCGTCACCCTGGCCGGACGCCACGTGCGCCTGGAGCCGCTGTCGCCGGAGCACCTCCCCGCGCTCTGCGAGGTGGGGCTGGACCCCGAGCTGTGGCGCTGGACGCTGAGCGTGATCCGCACCCCGGAGGAGATGCGCGCCTACGTGGAGACGGCGCTGCGCGAGCGCGACGCGGGGCGTGCGCTCCCCTTCGCCACGGTGGACGCGGCGAGCGGGCGGGCCGTCGGCAGCACGCGCTTCGGCAACCCCAGCGCGGCCGACGGGCGGGTGGAGATCGGGTGGACCTGGGTGGCGCGGGCCTGGCAGCGCACCGCGGTGAACACCGAGGCCAAGTACCTGATGCTCCGCCACGCCTTCGAGACGCTGGGGTGCGTGCGGGTGGAGCTCAAGACCGACGCGCTCAACGCGCGCTCGCGCGCGGCCATCCTGCGCCTGGGCGCCGTGGAGGAGGGCGTGCTGCGCAAGCACATGCGGTCGCAGGGCGGGCGCATGCGCGACAGCGTGTACTTCAGCATCCTGGACGACGAGTGGCCCGCCGTGCGGGCGGGGCTGGAGGCGAAGCTGGCCCGTCCCCCGGGCGCGCAGTAGCTTGCAGGCTCACCCCACACCCGCAGAGCCGATGCCCCGTACCGCGCGACGCCTGTTCCTCCCGCTCCTGGTGGCCGCCGCGGGGTGCACCCCCGCCGTGCGCGCCGCCCCCTCCCCCGCCCCGGCGGCCGCGCCCCTGGCCGCGGCGCTGGACTCCGTGTTCGCGGACACCGCCTTCGGCCGCGCCACCTGGGCCGTGCTGGTGCGCGACCCGGCCACCGGCGCGACGCTGTACCGCCGCGGCGCGGAAAAGATGCTGGTGCCCGCCTCCAACATGAAGGTGGTCACCGGGGCCGCGGCGCTGGAGGCGCTGGGGCCCGACTGGCGCTTCCGCACCACGGTGGCCGCCGCCGGGCCGGTGCAGGGCGGCACGTTGCGCGGCGACCTGGTGGTGCGCGGCAGCGGCGACCCCACCCTGTCCGGCCGGCTCCAGGGCGGCGACGCGCGCGCCGCCTTCCGCGCCTGGGCGGACTCGCTGCGAGGGCGCGGCATCACCCGCATCACGGGCCGCGTGGTGGGCGACGACGACGTGTTCGACGACGTGCCGCTGGGGCGCGGCTGGGCCTGGGACGACTTGGGCGCCGGCTACTCCGCCGAGGTGGGCGGGCTGGAGTTCAACGAGGGCGTGGTGGAGGTGCGCGTCTCACCCGGCGCGCGCGCCGGCGAGCCGGCGCGGGTGACGCTGGCCCCGCCCACCGGGTACGTCCCGGTGGAGAGCCGCGCGGTCACCGTCGCCGCGGGGACGCCCGCGCGGGTGCGCGCGGACCGCGCCGCGCAGGGGCCGGGGATCGTGGTGTCCGGCACGGTGCCGCTGGACACCGCGGGCGTGGACGACGAGGTGGCCGTCCGCGACAACACCCTGTACTTCGCCACGGTGCTGCGGGAAACGTTGCGCGAGGCGGGCGTCGAGGTGCAGGGCCCCGCCGTGGACGCGGACGCCCTCCCGCCCGCGGAGCGCGCCGCGGCCGCCACCCCGCTCTTCGTGCACGCGTCCCCGCCCATGCGCGAGGTGCTGGCCGCCTTCATGAAGCCCAGCCAGAACCAGATCGGCGAGATCCTGCTCAAGACGCTGGGGCGCGAGCTGCGTGGCGAGGGGACCGCCTCCGCGGGCGCCGCCGTCATCGACAGCCTGTTCCGCGCCCGCGGGCTCCCCGCCGGCGCGCTGGCCCAGGCGGACGGCTCCGGCCTGTCGCGCTACAACCTGGTCGCCCCCGAGCTGCTCGCCGCCCTGCTGGAGCAGATGATGAAGAGCCCGCACTGGGACGCCTGGTACGCCTCGCTCCCCGTGGGCGGGGTGGACGGCACGCTCGCCGGGCGCTTCCGCGGCACGCCGCTGGAGGGGCGCCTGCGCGCCAAGACCGGCACCCTGTCCGGCGTCCGCGCCCTTTCCGGCTACGTCCCCGGCCCGGACGGCAAGCCGCTGGTGTTCTCCATCCTGCTCAACCACCACACCCGCAGCGCCCGCGACGCCGACCGCGTCATCGACGCCGCCCTGCTGCGCATCTCCGGCGCGCGGTAGCCGTCCCGCGCGGAACGAGCGAGGCCCGTGCCCCCGACCGGGAGCACGGGCCTCCATGTTTTCAGCCGCGACGCAAGCTACTCGGCCGCGCGCACCGCGATGGGCCGCGCCGACCAGGGGCAGTACGGCGCCGTCTCCTTCCCCGCCCTGCCGGTGAGCTCGAACAGCTCGTCCACCTGCGCCGCGGTGCGCATGGGCGCGCCGTCGCACAGCTCCATGGTCATCTCCGCCAGCCGCACCGAGTCCGCGACGAAGTGGAACGGGTAGCGCGGGTCCGCCCCCGCGCCCCGCACCACCGGCCCGATGGGGATGTGCGCGCCCTGCCCGGTGCGGACGTACGCCTCCGCCTGCAGGATCGTCTCCGGGTCCGTCACCTCCACCCGCAGCGTGTCCTGCGGGTGCCCATCGAAGGCGAACACCACCACCGCGCCCCGCGCGTCGTCCGCCGTGGTCTCCGTGCACGCGCCGCCCGCCATCGCCAGCAGCACCGCAGCTCCTGCCATCCAACGCTTCGCCATCCGTCGAGTCCTCTCCATCCACGTGACCGCGGCGCGCACCACGCGCGCCGCTCCACGCCCGGGACGCGCACCCCCCCGCGAGGGTCACCCCCGCGGCAGCACCCGTCGCGACAGCCCGCGAGCCGCGCCGTACGAGGGTGCTTGCGCCGCAACGGGAATCCGCCGCCTCCGGAAACAGGCGACCACCCGCAACGACATCGCGCTCCGACTGGACCCCGGCGCAGGGGGTCAGCCGGGGGATGCTGCTCCGGGGGAGCCGCACCCGAAGGGACTCGCAGAGCACTCGCCCGCCCTCCGCCTGCGCCTTCGGGATCACGCTGGCTTCGAACATGACGTTCCCCCTGCGCAGCCTCCCCCGACCTCCCTGCGCAGATCCAAGAACTGCAACCGCGCCGCCCGGCTGTTGCAGTGCTCCCCCTCTCCCGCTTGCGGGGGAGGGGGCCGGGGGAGGGGGCCTGCCCCCGCGTGAGGGATGCGAGCGCGAAGCGGCGAAACCCGCCGGCAGTTTGGCGGGGTTCGCCTCCGTTACGCACGGTCGTATCGTGCGTTACGGAGCCGCAGCCCGACCCCGGCGCCAGCCGGGGGCACGCCCAAATCCGCCGTTCAGATCCCTTCCAAAACGCCTCGAAACCCCGCAACCACGCGCCCGGACGGCACGGACTATGAAGAGGCCGTCGCCCCATGGAACACGCGCACGATTCCCTGCTCTTCCCGCTCGTCCGGGAACCGGCGTCGCGGTGGGAGCGCTCCGGACTCACTCCGGGCCAGGAGCGCTGGTTCAACCGCGTCTCCACCGTCCTGTTCGTGGTGTTCGTGCTGGGCTGGGGCTACACCGTGGCCCTGCGGCTCACGCAGCCGGCGCCCACCGACGCCTCGGGCACGCTGACCCCCATCCTGGGCCCGTACGACCCGTCGCAGCTGGGCGACCCCAACGCCCCGCCCACCGTGGGCGAGCGCATCACCAGCAACCCGCTGCGCCGCGGCGCCGAGCCCATCGCCGTCACCATCACCGCCGCGCTGCTGGAGCGCACCGCCCGCGACTACGCGGCCCGGCTCCCGGCGGAGGTGCGCGGGATGAGCGGCGCGGTGTACGTGGACATCCTCGCCCCCGGCGAGACGCCGCAGCTCCCCGCCGCCGGCGCCGGCGAGCTGGCGTTCGCCGTGGGCGACCGCATGGTCGGCAGCCCGGGCGGCACCGGGGTGTGGGACGTGGTGCTGCGCTCCGGGAGCATGTCCAGCGAGGTGCCCAACTTCTCGGTGATCCGCATGGTCCCCATGTCCGCCAAGAAGAACGGGCGCATCGGGGCGTACCGCATCGGCGACTGGCCCTGCGAGAAGGGGGGCTGCCCGGGGAACCCCATCTACGCCACCCCGCCGGGGATGATCGAGGTCACGCCCGAGAACAAGGAGATGTTCCTGAGCGAGCACGTGCAGCTCAAGGACTTCATCACCAAGCTCCAGGAGAGCGTCTGGCCCAAGTACGTGGTGGCGGACCCCCAGCTGCTGGACAAGATCGAGCTGGTGTGCCAGGAGCTGGAGGCGATGGGCCACCCCGTGGAGAACCTGTTCGCGGTGAGCGGCTTCCGCAGCCCGTGGTACAACGCCAACGGGGGCACCACCTCCGGCCGGGGCCAGCTGTCGCGGCACATGTACGGCGACGCCATGGACATCGCGGTGGACAACGACCGCAACGGCATCATGGACGACCTGAACGGCGACGGCAGCATCACCCTGGCCGACGCCCGCGTCATCGGCCAGGCGGTGGACCGGGTGGAGAAGAAGTACCCGAGCCTGGTGGGGGGGATGCACTACTACCCGCCCACGGGCGGACACCGCGGCATGGTGCACATCGACACCCGCGGCAACCGCGCCCGCTGGTGAACCCGAACCGGCCTCCCGAGGAGCACACCTTGGCAGACGCACACGAGCCACACCGCCACGCCCCCTCCCCCGGCGACCGCCGCACCGAGGGCCCGCAGGACGACACGCCGGCGCCCATGATGGTGCGCGACGAGGACCTGGAGCCGCACGCCGGGCTGCGCTACATCGCCCGGCTGTTCAAGCTGCTCTCCATCCTGCTGATCCTGCTGCTCATCGGCGAGATCGTCATCAACCTGGTGCGGCAGGGGTCGGACGCGGTGCCGCTGCTGCTGGTGGAGGCCACCCGGCTGATCGTGTTCGCGGGGCTGCTCTGGGGGGCGGCGGACCTGGCGCTGATGCTGATCGAGTCCAACCACGACCTGCGGGCGACGCGGATCCTGGTGGGGCGGCTGAACGGGCGGCTGCAGCGGCTGGAGGACCGGGTGGCGGAGTCGTACTCGCTGGGCGGTCCGCCGCGTACGCCTCCCAATCCCGAGCAGCGGCGGGATCCTCGCTGAACAGCTTTTACGGCGGGTTCGGGCGTGCCCCCGGATGGCGCCGGGGTCGGGCTGCGGCTCCGTAACGCACGATAAAACTGTGCGTAACGGAGTCGAGACCCGGCGGAAACAGCCCCGCCGGGTCTCGCCCCTTCGGGCCGACATCCCTCACGCAACTGCCTGCCGTACCTGGATATCCCGCAGTTGCCCCCTCTCCCAGGATTGGGAGAGGGTGGCGAGCCTCAAGCGAGCCGGGTGAGGGCCGTGAGGGCCCCAAGACGAAGGCGGGACGGCGCTGGGCGCGCCGTCCCGCCGTGTCGTTTCTCGTGCTTCGCTTCGCCTGCGGCTCAGCCGTCGTCTTCCAGGCCGCGGAGCGAGCGGGGCGGGCCGAGCACCTCGGCCAGCAGGATCGCGCGGCGCACCTCGGCGCGAGAGCGCAGGTGGTCCGCCAGCCGGTCCGCGCGGGGCGGCGGGGGGGCGGCCTTGAAGTACTTGTCGTGGAAGCGCACGTGCTCGCGGTTCCAGTCCACCGGCACCGTGTCCAGCCCCACGGGGGCCTCGGGAAGGGCGCGGACCAGCCCTTCCGCGGCCGTCACCGGCTCCAGCGAGACCGCCTCCCGCGTGTGGATGGAGTCGGCGGCCAGGTCGTGGTCGCCGGCGACCCCCTCCTCCTCGGCGCCCTCCTCGAACGCGTCCTCCTCCTCGGTCGCGCCCTCCGGCCACTGGCTCCACCCCGCCGACCACCCGCCGTCCGCGCCGGCGGGAGCGGGGAGCGCGGCGCCGGTGCGCGCGGGGGCGGGGAGCCGCGGCTGCAGGTCCGCCGGGGGCGGGGCGTCGCCGCGCGGCACCGGCGGGGGAGGCGCCGGCGGCTTCTGCTGGAAGAGCCGCCCGATCAGCGGCGCGCCGAAGAAGACGACGACGATCAGCAGCTCGATCCAGTCCATGGCTCAGCCCAGCTCGCCGTTGCCGGCCGCCGCCTTGTCCGGGGCGGCCAGGGCGCGGCGCATGGCCGTGTCGCTCTGCATGTTGCTGTAGCGGGCGTAGTCCATGATCCCCAGGTTGCCGTTGCGGAACGCCTCCGCCATGGCCAGCGGGACCTGCGCCTCGGCCTCCACCACCCGGGCCCGCATCTCCTCCACGCGGGCCCGGTTCTCCTGCTCGTGCGCCACCGCCATGGCGCGCCGCTCCTCGGCGCGGGCCTGCGCGATGCGCTTGTCGGCCTCCGCCTGGTCCGTCTGCAGCTCGGCGCCGATGTTCTTGCCCACGTCCACGTCGGCGATGTCGATGGACAGGATCTCGAACGCCGTGCCCGCGTCCAGCCCCTTGCTCAGCACCGTCTTGGAGATGGCGTCCGGGTTCTCCAGCACCGCCTTGTGGCTGGCCGCCGAGCCGATGGTGGAGACGATCCCCTCGCCCACGCGCGCCAGGATGGTCTCCTCGCCCGCGCCGCCCACCAGGCGGTTGATGTTGGCCCGCACCGTCACCCGCGCGATGGCGATGAGCTGGATGCCGTCCTTGGCCATGGCCGCCACCCGCGGGGTGGAGATGACCTTTGGGTTCACGGAGGTCTGCACCGCCTCCAGCACGTCGCGCCCGGCCAGGTCGATGGCCGCCGCGCGCTCGAAGGGGAGGTCGATGCTCGCCTTGTCCGCGGCGATCAGCGCCTGCACCACCCGCTCAACGTTGCCGCCGGCCAGGTAGTGCCCCTCCAGCGCGTCCGCGCTCAGCACGATCCCCGCCTTGCGCGCGGTGATCAGCGGGTTGACGATGCGCGACGGGTTCACCTTGCGGAAGCGCATCCCGAACAGGTTCAGGAACGACAGCCGCACCCCCGAGGCGAAGGCCTGGATCCAGAGCCCGATGGGGATGAAGCGGAAGAAGACGAACAGGACGATGATCCCGATGAACAGGAAAAACAGCAGGCTGCCGAGGGCGGCTTCTTCCATGGGTCGGTTCCCGTTGGAGTAGAGGTGCCCCCGCCCGGAAGGGCGGGAGCGGCGGAGCGGGGAGTCCCGCGTCCACCCCGTAGTACGCGGGCGGACGCGGAGGGTTGCGGTGAGTAGATGCTGCTTCAGGCCGCCGGGACGGGGGCCACCACGTGCCGGTACCCCTCCGCCCGGACGATGCGGATGGGGGTCCCCGCGGGGACGTAGGCGCCGTCGGAGACCACGTCGATGCGCTCCTCGCCGAAGGTGCCGGTGCCGGAGGGGCGCAGGTCGGTGAGCGCCACCCCCTCCGCCCCCACCAGCTCGTCGCGCACCGGGGCGGCCAGGTAGCCGGCCTCGCGCGAGGTGGAGCCCTGCAGGATCATCCGGCCGGCGCGCCGGTCGTGCGGGAGGTGCCGCAGGACGATCCACCCCAGGATCCCCACCGCCACCAGCGAGCCGCCCACGATGTTCAGCGCGACGAGCACGTCCCCGGTGGTGGGGAAGCTCCCCAGCAGCGCCAGGACGATGGCGCCGCAGAAGGCCAGGATTCCCAGGATCCCCGCCACGCCGAAGCCGGGGAGCACCAGCGCCTCCACCGCCAGCAGCACCAGCGCGGCGGCGATCAGCACCAGCACCTCCCACCCGGCCAGCCCCACGATGAGGTGGCTCCCGAAGAACAATCCCAGAGAGGTGGCCCCCGCCAGCCCGGCCATGCCGAAGGCCGGCGTCTTGAGCTCCACGACCAGCCCCAGGAAGCCCAGCGTGAGCAGGAACGGCGCGACCACGGGGTTGGTGAAGAAGCGGACCACCCGCTCGGCCCAGTTCACCCGCGCCTCCACGGTGCGCGCGCCGGGGGCGCCCACGGCGGCGAGCACGCCGGGCCAGTCGCCCACCTCGCGTGCGTAGCCCACGCGGGCGGCCTCGCCGGTGCTCAGCGACACCAGCTGCCCCGGCTCCGCCACGCCGGGGGCGCCCCGCGTCTCGTCCACCATCCCCTCGGCGACGCGCGGGTCCAGCCCGCGGGCCTCGGCGAGGGCGCGGAACTCGGAGCGCATGGCGCTCACCATCTTCTCGGAGAGCTTCTGGCCGCCGCCGTCCACCGGGGTGGCCGCGCCCAGCACCGAGCCCGGCCGCATCAGGATGCCGTCGGTGGCCAGCGCGATCATGGCGCCGGCGCTGAAGGCGCGGCGGTTGACGTAGGCGTAGGTGGGGATGCGGGCGTCGCGGAGCGCGTCGGCGATCTGCTCCGCGGCGTCGATGCGCCCGCCCGGGGTGTCGATGTCCAGCACCGCCGCGGCGGCGCCGGCCTTCTCGGCCTCCTCCAGCGAGCGCTCCACGAACGGGGCGAGCCCCATCTCCACCGTGCCGGTGACGGGGATGCGGTACACCGTGGCCGGCTGCTGCGCCGCGGCGAGCCCCGGCGCGAAGAGGGCGAGGAGCGCGGCCAGGACGGGGCCGCGGGGGGTGCGATTCACGTCGGAACGGCGCATGGCTCTTTCACCGAAAGGGTGTTTCGTCGTCACGCGGCCTCTCTGCAAGATAAGCCCCCGCAACGGGGGATCCAACCCTGCACCTCCCCCGGAGCCCCGGGCTACGTCTCGTCCCGCCCGATCCACTTGGCGACCGCGGGCGCCCGGAAGGCGGCCAGCAATTCCAGCATCCGCTCCGGCTCCGCGGCCTCCAGCACCGTGGCGCGGTGCTCCGGCTTCACGAAGCCCTCATCCACGGACCGGTCCATCATCGCCAGGAAGGGGTCGTAGTAGCCCTCTACGTTCAGCAGCCCGCAGGGTTTCGGGTGGATGCCGAGCTGGGCCCAGGTGAGCACCTCGAAGTACTCCTCCCAGGTGCCGAAGCCGCCGGGGAGGGCGACGAAGGCGTCGGACAGGTCGGCCATCAGCGCCTTGCGCTGGTGCATGGTCCCGACGACGCGCAGCTCCGTGAGGCCGGCGTGCCCCACCTCGCGCGCCACGAGCGCCTCCGGGATCACCCCGACGACCTCGCCGCCCGCGGCGAGCGCGGCGTCGGCCACCATCCCCATCAGCCCCACCCTGCCGCCGCCGTACACCAGCCCGATGCCACGCTCGGCCAGCAGCCCGCCCATGGCCCGCGCCGCCGCCGCGTACCCGGGGCGCACGCCGGGGCTGGACCCGCAGAACACGCACATCCGCCTCAGCTCGCTCACTCTGCTCTCGCTCCGTTGCCGCGGGAATGGAAAAACCGGACGCCCGCCGGCGTCGAGGCAGGCGGGCGTCGGGAAGCTACCGGGGCGGGCGGATGCGCGGCAAGCGCGGCGGCTGCCGGGTCAGGCGTGCAGCGGCCCCCCGGCGCTACGTGCGAACGGGGGACCGTCGGGTCGGGGCCGCCGGGTGTCGCGGGGGAGCGGCAGGCCGGGGAGTGCCGGAGGTACCGCCCGCGGCGCCCGGGAGCAGCGAGGGAGCGAACGTGGGGACGAAGTCGTCCAGGCTCTCGCAGGCGGCGACCTCCTCGCGCACGGCACCCGTCTCCAGGCTGCGGAAGCGCGTCGTGCAGCTCCGCTCGAACGAGTGGAGCGTGCGGACGCTGGTCCACTCGCGCCAGCCCGGGTGCCAGGTGAAGCCCTCGGTGTAGTCCTGCCGGTACGACACGCGGGTGGCGCTCCACTCCTTTCCGTCCTCCGAGATCCGCGGGCCCCACAGCGTCGCCCCCTGCTCGCCCAGCTCGGGGCGCAGCTTCCAGCCCTGACCGCCGGGCAGCGGCACGGCGTACACCTCGGCGCCGGAGTCCTCGTCCTGGTGCCGGATGTCGCGGCACGTGTACTTCACCGTCACCTCGACGCTGTCGGTGTCGGTGCCCTGCGTGCGGAACAGCCTTTCCCTGCTGTCGCAGGCCCGGGGGACGACCTGCTCCCGGTGCGTCCGGTAGCTGGCGACGTACAGGTAGGTCTCGCCCGTGGGGGAGTAGGCGCCGTTCCCGAGACCCGTCGTCGCATCCCGCGCCACGGAGGTGGTCGTCGCGAAGAAGTGGCAGGTGCTGTCGCTCCGCAGCCGGTACAGCCCTTCCTTGACGTGCCGCCTCCAGCTCTCGTACTCGGGCTCCCATTCGGAGGGGAGGTCCACCGGCCGGACGTCCAGGAACTGCAGCATACAGACGCCGGTTCGCGGAGGAGCCAGCCTGGGAAGGTCGAGGGTGGCGAGGGGCGTCTCCGCGCGCGTCCGGGTGTCCACCAGGCCCAGGCGCACGGAGAGCTTGCCCGCGCTCGCCGAGGTCCGCTCGCGCACGCGCAGGTCGCCGTCGTGCGAGCGGCTGGAAAAGGAGAGCGTCGCGCCGCTCGTCCCCGCGGGCCAGTCCGCGCTGCTGGTGTCCGCGACCTCGGCCCACGTGCCGCCGCTGGGGCCGGGAGTGTAGTGGAAGGAGCGGTAGCCGCGCGGGTGCATGATGCGGACGTCGCGGCCCCCGTGGAGCGCGTTGACCTCCCAGACGGGCCCGTCCACCCGGAACAGCGTCTCGGTCCCGGCGCCGCGCTGCGCGACCACCTCCCCGTCGCGCGCCCACATGCGATTGCCGCACAACGGGGCGCCGGGCCGCTGCGCCGCCAGCTTGAGGCTCTCGTAGGCGTTGGCCAGATAAACCGGCTTACGACCTTCATCCCCCCTCACAAACCGACGACCCCGGTTTGATCCTTCTATGAGAAGTCTCTTGACATCAGCGGTCGTGAGCGAGGGGTCAAAAGACTTCAGCAGGCCCGCAACACCGGCGACCAGGGGGGCAGAAAAGGACGTACCGCTCGTGCTGGTTATTGTCCAGTCTGCATCGGCGGCTCCCCCGAACGATCTTTCTGCCAGCGTTGCTACATTGGAGGCCGGCGCATAGATCTCGACCAGACCATGTGCAGGAAATGGGGAATTCGCCGTATTAAGGGCTGAACCGATCTGCGCGTTCCTCGTCCAGATGGTTGCGCTCTCCTCCTGCAGGGCTTCAACTCCGCCTACGACCAGCACCTGATCTCGAATATCTCGGTCCCTCTGTTGCCAGATGCTGGGATCTGCTCCGAGAAGCGGGAACACGGACCAAGCAGCATCTACCGGGGCGTTACCAGCAGCGATCACGATCAGAGGGTGATTTCTTGATTTGCTGATAATGCTTCTGTATGCCTCGGCGCGGACCAGCATCTGTCGGTACTTTACGGAAAACGGCGTCGTTGCTTCTTTGTGAAGGTTCAATATCCCGGACGAGATGTTGATGATACTCACATCACGATCGACTGCGTGTTTCAGTTGGTATTCAAGAATTTTGAGCTCAGGCCTCGGCTGAAAGAAAGCACCAAACATCTTCCTCTCGAAATACGAACGGCCATTCTCGCCCACTGAGTTATCCAGGAGGTGCAAGCCCGCCTGCCACATCACACCCGTGATTCCCTGATGGTTGTTGCCCCGTGCCGCAATGACCGAGGCGACACGGGTCCCATGATCGTTGTTGACAAACCCCCAGAATCTGTAGCGGCCTAGAGCCGGTGCGTACACCGTGTTGGACGTGATATCTGGCACATTCAGAAACCCTACGTCAAGCACGGCAAGCTTCGCCTGCGGATCGCCGGTGCTGCACCCCCACGCCATAGGGGCGGAAATCGCCTCCAGCGCCCAGTTGTTGCCGTCTGCATTCACCGGATCGAGCTGCCACTCATTGTCCCAGGCCCAACTGTCCGCTTCCCGGGGCTTCAGGTACAACGAGAGTTCGCCAGAGTCGAAAAGGTACTCCGGTTCGGCTGCAGCAACCTGCGGCATGGCATTCAACTGATCGATCACCTCTCTCATCTGCTTCCCAGTTCCCTCGTCTTCCACCCGGATCAGATAGTAGCCCTCCATCCCGGGGAACTGCTGGCCACCGATCAGCTCTGCACCCACCACATCTACGACCTCCTGGCGTGCCGCCTGTGGGGTACCGTCCCTGAAGCGGATTGTGACCACGTTCTTCAGCACCTTGTCGGAGAGGCTGAAGTAAGGTGATCCTTCCAGGATCTGGTCGGGATTCCCATAGAGCCCGTCCGGAATCGTATCAGGTGCAGCTGCGGGCACGGGCTGCGTGGAATGACGTGCCAAGCTCTGAAAAGTGACGCGGAGCACCTCCACTCCAGGGTGTACCGAGATCTCAATCCATCGCGCATCCGAACGCTGCCCCGAGGCGAGCACGCGAGTGGTCCCTGTTGTCGGGAGTCGATCATCGTAACGCCAGGCCAGCAGTCCGCTTGGATCGGAGCCAGCAGAATCTGGCGAGATGAAGTCGAGAGAAGAGGTATGTTCGTTGCCGATCATTCCGGGCGGAGAGGAGATTGCCAGACTGTCCTCCCAGCCGTACAGCCGGGCGGGTGCCTTGACGCTGCGGTCTCCGCGGTTCTCAAGCGCAACGGGCAGGCGAACGAGCTTGCGGGTAACGTCGAAGGCTGGCTTGCCACTCAGGACGGGGTGGATGGAGCCACAATGAACAGAGGTGTCCGGCACAACCTCGATCCGGTCCTTGCCGGAAACACGCACCGCAAAGCGGGCGCATCCTCGCTCCACCGAAACTCCTGCCGCACCAATAGATGAGAGGGGGGCAGCAGCCTCGGGCCTAACAGGGTCCCCCTCCGAGCAGGAGCCGATGCCCGCGACGAACGGGAGCAACATCAGCGTGCGAATGCAGGTGGAACAATTGCTCGCGATGATCTTCACAGTAACTCCTTCACAAAAATGGTTGAGCCGATTCACTGACTGGCATGACGCCTCCGAGACGGCCGGGCAATCTCACGGAGACCCCTGGACCGGCCGCACGACCGGAGTGCCCTTGAAAGGGGAGGAATGGCGCGGCGTAATCGATCCGTTGCTCAGCGAGGCCCCAACTCGAAGTCTTTCCACCGCCATGAGACAGCCCTGATCCGAACCGGAGCCGAGGCGGAGAGTTCCAGCCTATGGAGCGTCCGGCTCTTGCTCGCCGTTACCTCGGTTTCAAAGGAGATATAATCATTAGTACCGCAAAAGCCCGGCTGAAGCGGGTAGCTGCGACCGTTAGAACCAACAACGGACACCTTCAGGCGTATCGGCTGACCATCGGAGGTCAGAAGTGCCTCACTACATGGAGTGCCAGCCGGAAAAAGTATCATCGCCCAAAAGAGTGGGCCGGTAGCTGGAACCGACTCGTTCGGCGCTATGATTAGCGGTTTGTCTCCGAACGTGACCGGCTCCGACAGCAAAAGCATTCCTGGCTCTGATGCTTCTTTGCAAGAACTCAACGCGAAAAGCAACATGCCGACCATCCAGCAATTGAATCTTTGCACCCTCTACCTCCAGTTTGGAGTTCTCGGTTTTGCGGTCTCCCGCGACTCCTTCGCAGAAGGACCGGGACTTCATAGTCGCTTGTAGGTGACAAGACGAATCCTCACGCGAGGCTGCTTCTCAGAGACTGGCGTGCCGATCCGTTATCCAACGTCACCCTTTTCGTGACGGAGGATGGGCTGTTCCCCGGGCCCTGCGACCATCAAAGCCATCCCCAGCCCGTAAGGTCCCAGGTGGAAGGGTGGAACACGTCCCCACACCTGCGGGGATCGGCGCCATGGCCGGCAAGCTCCATCCCCACGTGTTCCGGAGGTGGAGAGAGGCTTCGCACGGTGTACAAGACCAGTCCGCCCAGCCCCACGGTGATCACCGCCACGGAAAATCCCCTGCGCCAGCCTTTCTTGCTCCAGAGCCGGGCGCGGGCCGGCCGCGACCAAGCAAGTGCGGCGAGGAGAGGCACGGCGGCCAGAGTGGACACCGCCGCGAACAGCTGGAAACCCAGGTAGGCTACGCAGGTAGCCGTACCCGGTGTGTAGGCTGGTTGAATGCGTGCAGCCTCGCGTGGGGTGATCCCCAGGCCGTCCAGCGCACGCAGCACACCCGGAAGATGGACGAGTTCGCGGACGTACGCGTTGTTCCGGCTCCGGGACACCTCCGCGATCAGGTTCTGGTGTCCGTCGCAGGCGAGCAGATGCCCGACCGCGCAGTGGGTGCCTTGCTTGTCGACGAAGATGGGGACCGCGCGAATGCCTCCCGCATTGCGTGGGAACCGGCCGACTCGCGCGTACTCCTCGAGACGTGCAACGGTTCGGTCGCGTTCGGCCGCGCGAACAATGGGGAGGCTGGAGCGACGAAGGTCCGTGAGCACCAAGGAGAAGTGCAGCTTCAAGCGGACACGCTCCAAGAGGGTGAAAACACGTTCCACGGCAGGCCGGATGCTGGAGGATGCAAGAGGGGGGCTGCGGCTCAGGAGCAGGACAGGCAAAATCCCCGCGCCTCGGGCGCCGGCACAGCCGGCGCATTGATCCGAAGCAGCGGGGATCCGGGTCGTTCCATCCTCGGCTTCGGCAACCGGACGATCTCCCGCGGGAGACTCCTGGCTTTGCGGCCCCGCCTCACGACGGGTGTGCTCTTGTCGGCTCCCGCAAGGTAGTCCCGCGCCGGAACGGAAGTCAATCAGCCCGATGGGGCCCGTGCGCACGCGGCCACGAGCACGCGGTCGGGCACTCCGGCGGAGCCAGCCTGCCGCGGGATCCGGGCGCGCCGGGCCACGGGCGGACGCTGCGGCCCGGCGGTTGCGGAACAGGGCCGGCAGGAACTCCGGATTGCGCCCGCCGCGCCCGCGGCCGGGCCCCCGATCCGACCCACCGACCCCGCGGAGCCGCCCGTGTATGCATAGCGTTCTACAGTGGGTCCTGATCGGCTTCGGGGTGCTGCTGGCGGCGGGGACGGTCGCCAGCCTCACCCACAGCCCGCACTGGGCGGTCCGCAACTGGGACTTCCCCCGCGTGCAGATCGCGGTGGCCGCGGCGGCCATCGGCGGGCTCTACGCGGCATTCTTTTCGCGCGAGGCGGCGCTGGAGTGGCTCTTCCTGGCCGCGATGGCCGCCGTGGTGGCGTGGCAGTGCTACAAGATCCGCCCGTACACCCGCCTGCACCCCATCACGGTGAAGCTCGCCACCCCGGAGACGCGGAAGCGCCGGGAGGAGGCGACGCTCCGGCTGCTCATCTGCAACGTGCTGATGGAGAACCGGGAGCACGGCCGGTTCGTGGAGGTGGTGCGCCGCCACGACCCGGACGTGGTGCTGGCGCTGGAGACCGACGCCGCATGGGCGCGCGACCTGGAGCCCCTGACCCGGAGCCACCCGCACACCGTGCTGCGGCCGCAGGAGAACTACTACGGGATGATGCTCTTTTCCCGGCTCCCGCTGGTGGACCCGCAGATCAAGTTCCTGGTGCAGGACGACATCCCCTCCCTGCACACCGGGATCCGGCTGCGGAGCGGCGACGTGCTGGTGCTGCACGGCCTGCACCCGCGCCCGCCCGAGCCCATCCGCGACCAGATGTCCACCCCGCGCGACGCGGAGCTGGTGACCATGGGGCGGATGATCGGCGAGGGGGACCGCAGCGTGCCCACGGTGGTGGCCGGCGACCTCAACGACGTGGCCTGGTCGCCCACCAGCGAGCTGTTCCTGCGGCTGAGCGGGCTCCTGGACCCGCGCATGGGGCGCGGGTTCTACAACAGCTTCAACGCCAACAACCCGGTCTTCCGCTTTCCGCTGGACCACGTGTTCCATTCCAACGAGTTCGAGCTGGTGGGGCTTCACCGGCTGGAGCACGTGGGATCGGACCACTTCCCCATCATGATCGAGCTGGTGTACGTGCCGGAGGCGCGGCTGGAGCAGCCGGAGACGCAGGAGGAGAACGGCGACCAGGAAGAGGCCGACGAGCGCATCCAGGACCAGGTCGAGGCGGCGGCCACCGGCGACGACCGCCCCTCCCGCGAATGAGCCCCGCGCCCCCCGCCGCGGCGCCCACCCGGGGCGAGCAGGTGCGCGCCTACGCCGTGCACGTGTACACGGCGTCCGGCGTGGTCTTCGCCTTCGTGGCGGCGGCGGAGACGGCGTCGCGGGACACGGACCCGCGCAGGGTCTTCCTGTGGCTCGCGCTGGCGGTTCTGGTGGACGCCACGGACGGCCCGCTGGCGCGCGCCTGGAAGACCAAGACGAACGCGCCGCGCATCGACGGGCGGACCATCGACGACATCGTGGACTACCTGACCTTCACCTTCCTCCCCATGCTGCTGGTGTGGCGGATGGGGTGGCTGCCGGAGCCGGGGTGGCTGTGGGTGGGGCCCGTGCTGATCGCCAGCCTGATGGGGTTCGCGAACACCGCCGCCAAGGACGAGGGGGGCGGCTTCTTCCTGGGGTTCCCGTCGTACTGGAACGTGGCGGCGTTCTACGCGGGGCTGCTGTTCACGGCGTCGGGCCGGTGGCCGGTGGCCGCGATGTTCCTCGCGCTCGCCGTGCTGACGGTGCTGCCGGTGAGGTTCGTCTACCCCAACCTGGCGCCGCGGCCCTGGCGGCTTCCCGTGCTGCTGGGGGCGGCGGCGTGGCTGGGGATCATGCTGGCGATGCTCCCGGACTACCCCCGCTCGCCGCGCTGGATGCTGTGGGCGTCGCTGGCGTACCCGGCGTTCTACACCGTGCTCTCCTGGCACCTGGCCCGGCAGCGCCCCGGCCGCTGAGCGGGGCGCGCTCCCCTACCCTTCCGCCGCCCGGCGCAGCGAGCGCAGCATGTCGCGCCGGATCAGCCCGCTGAACGGGCCCACCACCCGCCAGTAGCGCAGGAAGCGCCGCCGGCTCTCCCCGTCCGTGCAGCGCACCCGCGTCTCCGTGGCGAGCCGGACCGTGCCGTCCACGCCTGGCGCGAGGGTGAAGCTCCACGCCGCCTTCGCGTAGCCCGGGCGCTCCCACTCCCGCCAGTCCTCCGCGCTCACCTGGACGATGCCGCCGTCCGTCCGCCAGAACCGCCCCACCAGGCCCAGCAGCAGCTCCTCGCCGGGGCGCTCGCCCAGCAGGGTGAAGCCGCCGCGCAGCAGCTCGTCCAGCGACAGCCCCAGCCCGCGGCCGCCCGCGCGTCGCGCGGCGAGCACCCGGCGCGGGTGGGCGACCAACGCAGGAATCCCGCGCAGCAGGAAGAGCCCGCGCACCAGCGGCGAGCCGCGCATCTCCAGCGCGCGCACGGCGGCCCAGACGCGCTCCGGCGGCGCGGCGACTTCCGTCGCGTAGCTCGCCGCCACGTCGTACGCGGGGAGGAAGCGGTCGATCAGCGGGGCGGAGGCCGGGGCGGAGCCGGGGAGGGCGTCGGGATCGGCGGGCATGGTGGGAGGCGAAGCGGGGAGGCCGCGCGGGCGGCCTCCCCGGTGGGCGTCAGGCGGCCCGCAGCAGCCCGGGCGCGGCAGCTTCGTCGGCCGGCTCCGCGGGGACCGCCGGGGCGGGGCGGGGGAGCCCCGCGGCGATGCGCGAGGCGAGGTCCTCCAGGCGCGGCGCGAGGTGCGCGGCGCGCATCTTCTCGGGGGCGTGCGCGGCCAGGCTGGCCGCGGCGCGGACCAGGGCGGCGTCGGCGGCGGTGAAGCTCATGGTAGCTCCTCGGGACGGGCGGGGAAACCCCGCGGGTGCGTTGTGCAGGCAGGTGTTTCGTCTGTAACGTTTTACACCCAATGTGGCATCCCGGTCCCGAATACATCCCGAACATACCACCGCCCGTTCTTCCGGGTAGAGTGCCTGACCGGAAGCCCTCTCGGAAGCGGATCGGCTGGCCTGGCAAGGAGTCGGACGAGCAGCGAGACTGGGATCATTGCCACGCGACAGAATGTCGCTTAACGTGCTCTCTCCAGTCATGCTGCACCCCACACCCGGAGGACGTCATGAGCCGTTCGTTCATCAACCTGCGTCGCGTGCTGTTCGGAGTCTCCTGCGCGGTCGTGTTCGGATTCGGGGGCACGCAGGCGCTTGCCGCTCCGGCGGAAGCCAAGCGCAACGCGTGCAATGAAATGTTGGATGCGGAATGCGACCGCAGGTGCAAGGCCGAGGGGGAGCAAAATACGGGCTATTGCGTCGGCGGCTGGGGCCCCTACTGGTCGTGCGAGTGCTTCACCGCGTAGGGGACTGAGTGCGACGGGTGACAAAAAAAGGGGAATCTCGCGGTGAGATTCCCCCGTCCGTTTCCCTGGACCATCTACCCTGGCGAGGGGGTTCGGGGGCAATTGTGCGTCCAGTACCCAATCGGGCTACGGAGCCGCAGCCCGACCCCGGCGCAGCCGGGGCACGCCCGAACCCGCCGTTCAAAGCCGTTCCAACGAACCCGGCGTCACCACGGAATCTGCCCGGGCTCGCCGCCCAGCAGGGGAACGGGATCGGCCGGTTTGCCGTCGATCCACACCTCGAAGTGCAGGTGCGGCCCCTCGGCGTTGCCGCTGGAGCCGGAGAGCCCCACCACCTGCCGCCCGCGGACGCGCTCGCCGGTGCGCACGTCCAGGCGCGACAGGTGGGCGTACACGGTGGAGACGCCGCGCGCGTGGTCCACGATCACCACGCGGCCCCACCCGCCGCGCTCCCCGGCGAACCTCACCGTCCCCGGGCGCATGGCCCGCACCGGGGTGCCCGCGGGGACGTCCAGGTCCACCCCCTCGTGCAGGCGGGGAAGCAGCCCCTCCTCGCGCCGGGCGCCGAAGTGCGACGCGAGCGGGGCGTCCACCGGCCAGCGGGGGACGGAGCAGCCGGCCCCGGCCAGCGCCAGGAGGGCGGCGGCGGCCCGCAGCGGCGTCACGCGCCGGCCCGCCCGGGCTGGAATGCTGCTCCGCCCTCCTTCCAGCTCCACCACTTCAGCAGCTCCGGGTCGTGCTCCCGGCGCGAGGCGAAGTACACGGCGCAGCGGAACACGTACAGCATGCAGCGGTCCACCCGCACGCCCTGCAGCTCGCAGAGCCGCTCGTACAGCGCCTCCGGGTCGCCGCCACGCAGGTCGTCCACGGAGCGGAGCCCGAGCGCCCACAGGTCCTCGGCGATGGTGCGGCCCACGCCGGGGATGCGGCGGAAGTCGCGCAGCGCCGCGGCGCGCTCCACCCCGGTCACGAGGCGTCCTCCGCCGCGGCGCCGGCCCTGCCGCGGAGCAGCAGCCACCCCACCGTCCCGGCCAGGATGGAGGCGGAAAGGATCCCCACCTTGGCCTCGTCCACCATCTCGCCGGCGGGAAAGGCCAGGTTGGCGATGAACAGCGACATGGTGAAGCCGATGCCGCCCAGCCAGCTCACCCCGTGCAGCGCGCGCCAGGAAACGCCTTCCGGCCGGGCCGCCACCCCCACGCGCACCGCCAGCCAGGCGAACAGGGAGATGCCGATGGGCTTGCCCAGCACCAGCCCCAGGATCACGCCCAGCGTCACCGGGTGGCCCAGCGCGCCCGCGAAGTCGGCGGGGAGGTGCACCCCGGCGTTCGCGAGCGCGAACAGGGGGATGATCCCGAAGGCGACCCAGGGCTGCAGCTCGTGCTCGATGCGCTGCAGCGGGGCCTGCGCGGCGTCACACGCGTTCTCCATGGCCTGGATCACCGTCTGCTGGCCGTGGTTGGTGGGCACGTCCTTGCCCTCCACCCCCGCCCGGTCGAACTCGTCCATCAGGTAGCGCCCGCGGGCAAGGAACCCCGCGGTGTCGATGCGGGTGCGCGCCGGGATGGTCATGGCCGCCAGCACCCCGGCCACGGTGGCGTGCACCCCGGAGAACAGGAAGGAGAGCCAGAGCCCCACGCCGAGGAGCAGGTACGCCCCCGGCCGCCGCACCTCCAGCCGGTTGAGCACGGCCATCCCGGCGAGGAAGAGCGCGGCCGCCCCCAGCGACGCCCAGGAGATCTGCGCCGTGTAGAACAGGGCGATCACCAGCACCGCGCCCAGGTCGTCCACGATGGCGAGCGCGGCAAGGAACACCTTGAGCGCGAGCGGCACGCGCGGCCCCAGCAGCGCCAGCACCCCCAGGGCGAAGGCGATGTCGGTCGCCATGGGGATCCCCCACCCCGGCGCCCCGGCCCCGCCCGCGTTGAGCGCGGCGTAGATCAGCGCCGGCACCACCATCCCCCCCAGCGCCGCGGCGATGGGGAGCGCCGCGCGCCGGGGCGAGGCCAGCTCGCCGATCAGGAACTCGCGCTTGATCTCCAGCCCCACCAGGAAGAAGAACACGGCCATCAGGCCGTCGTTGATCCAGTGGTGGAGCGAGTAGGCCATCCGGAAGCCGCCCACCGACAGGCCCAGCTCGGTCTCCCACAGGTGGTGGAACGCCTCCGCCCACGGGGAGTTGGCCAGCACCAGCGCCGCGGCCGTGCAGGCGATCAGCACGATCCCGCCGGACGACTCCGTCGCGGCGAAGCGCTGGAAGGGCGAGAGGATGCGCCCGATGGGGCTGGGCGGGTCGTCGAAACCGCGGGCTGTCGCGTTCTGCATCGTCCGTGGGGCGGGTTCGGGGCGTCCCCGCGCGGGGACGCCCGTTTTCGGTCGGGGCGCCCAAGCTAAGCCCGCCTCCGGGGTGCGGGAAACCCTGCCCGCGCCTTTTCCCGCCGCATCCGGAGTAGATGCTGCTGGAATTCGCGATTCCACCCCGCGCCCTCCCCCCGGCCGGCTCAGAAATAGATGCGGAAGCCGAGCTCGGTGGTGAAGGTGCCGACGGAAACGGTGGTGCTCCGCGCGTCGCCCGGCTCCGGCCCGCCCCGGGAGCGGGTGCGGTCGAAGCCGATGCCGACGCCCGTGCTCCCGGACACGCTGACGCTGCGCGCCGGGAACCACTCCACCCCGGCGCCCCCGCGCACGTCCGCGCCCCAGCCGCGGGCCACCACGGTCCCGTCCACGTCGTCGCCGCCGACGGCCTCGCGGAACAGGCCGGCCCCGGCGCGCCCGGTCAGGAACGGGGCGACCGCGCGGCCGAGGTCCAGGTAGCGCCGCGCCGCCACCCCCAGCGCGGCCCGCGCCGTCTCGCGCTCCCGCTCGCGGCCCGCGGGGTCCTCCAGGTCGGCGCGCTCCAGGTACGCGTCCAGCTCCACGCCCAGGTTGGTGCGGGCGGACACCATCCTCCACGCCCCAAGCCCGGCCCCCGGCTCCGGGCCGCCGCCGAGGGGGAGGCCGAACGACAGCGACCAGGCGCCCTCCCGCAGGCCGTTGCGGGCGGAGACCGCCTCCTGCGCCGGGGCGGCGCGGACGGCGGCGAGCAGGAGCAGCGCGAGCAGGGCGGGCGCGGTGCGGGTCATGGACACGGGGTGCACGGGGAAGGGAGGGCCGGGCCGCGGGCGCGGCCCGGCCGGACCGGCTACAGGTACAGCTGCACCTGGATGGCCGCGGTGAAGGTCTGGAGGTGCCAGGTGGTCGTCTCGTCCTCCCCGGGCTGCAGCGGGTCGGCCTCGCTGCGGGTCAGCCCAAGCCCCGCGTGCCCGCCCAGGCCGACGCGGCGCACGGGGAACCAGTCCAGCCCCACGCCCGCGGTCGCCCCCACGGCGGTGAACCGGCCGCCGGAGGTGGCGCCGGGGCTGCGGCCCTCGAACTCGGTGAGGCTGGCGAACACGCTCCCGTGCAGGTAGGGGAGGATCGCGCCGTCCGTGGACCCGTAGCGCTTCACCTGGGGCGCAATCACCAGCAGCGTCTGGTCCGACTCGGTGTCCCCGAACGAGGAGCGGATTCCCTGCACGCTCCCCACGATTCCCACCGCGGTCCTCCCCGACGGCATGGTCCAGATGCCCACGGACGGGTCCGCGGCGACGCCCATGGTGATGGAAGTGGCGCCGGGGCGGAGCGCGTTGTCGCCGGCGCCCTGCTGCGCCTGCGCGCGGGGGGCGGCCGCGAGCCCCGCCGCCAGGGCGAGCGCGGCGGCGGAAAGCCTGATCGTCTGGTTCATGTTCCCGGGGAGGTCAGAAGTAGATGTGCAGGCTGAGGCCTGTGCCGAAGGTCCTGAACACGGTGGATCGCGCTCCGGGTTCGTCCACGAACCCGTCGTCGAACGACTGCGACTCGCGGCGCGCCTCCACGCCCGCGTGGGCCCCCACGCTCGCGCGGGGCACCGGGAACCAGTCCAGCCCCGCCGCCAGCGCGCCACCCACGACCCAGCCGGTCCTGGTGGTCCCCCTGGGCTGCCCGACCCGCTCCAGCCCCAGCGGCACGCTGCCGAACAGGTACGGCGCGAACGGGCCCACCGGCGCGCCGTAGCGCTTGAACGAGGGAGCCGCCGTGAGCCCCCAGGTGGTCCGGTCCTCGTCGTCGCGGCTCTCGCGGCCGAGCGCGACGCCCGCCTCCAGGCCCAGGGCGGTGCGCCCGGACACCATCTTCCACACTCCCACCTGCGTGTCGCCGCTCGACGACAGCCGGAGCGACCGGGCCCCCCGCTCCGGGAGCTGCGCCGCCGCCGGCCCCGCCAGCGAGAGTCCCACCGCGCCCGCCAGCACAACTGTCCAGGCTCTCATGTTTTTCCGTGTCGATGGATGGATGAAGGAGGGTTGCAACGGACTTGGACCGCGGGTTCGGGCGTGCCCCTCGCTGCGCTCGGGTCGGGCTGCGGCTCCGTAGCAGACGAAACGACCGTCTGCAACGGAGGCGAGCCCCGCCAAACTGCCGGCGGGTCTCGCCGCTTCGCGCTCGCATCCCTCACGCGGGCATCGTCCCGGCGTCCGCGGCGCGGCGTAAAGGCGAGGTGCGTGCCCCGCATGCGAGAACCCAGGTCGTTGCGATGCAACGACCTGGGTTCTCGGCTGGCGGCGCGCCTGTGCGCGCCTGGGAATCGCCGTCCCGGAAGCGGACACCCCACCGCGGCGCGGGCGTCAGCGGCGGGCCCAGCGCCAGATCCACTCCAGGTTGGCGGAGATCCAGTACCAGAAGCCGTCCCCGAAGCGCATCGCCATCAGCCCGCACACCCCCGCCGCCGCGGCCATCACCGCCAGGTTGCCGCCGTCGGTGGCGAGCGGCTTCTGCAGGGTGAGCAGGAAGGCGAGGCCCACCCCGAAGAAGAAGCCGCAGGTGAAGCGGATCGCCCGCTCCAGCGCGTCGGGCTCGCCGTAGCGGGGGCTCCGCGCCGGGGAGGGCGCGGCCGCCGCCTCCGGGCCGGCGGCGGACCGCAGCCTGCCGACGAGCTCCACGGCGCGCCGGCGCCCGGCGGGCTCCAGGGCGCCGGCCAGCATGGATTCCTGCATGCGGCGCAGCTCCTCCTGCGCGGCGTGCAGGCGCTCCGTGGCGGCCGGGGCGCTCGCCCCGCCGGCGAGGTCGGCCACCCGGGCGCGGGTCGCGGCAAGCTGCCGCGCGCACTCGTGCAGCCGCGCGTCCGCGGCGGCCGGGTCAGCGGCGCCCCGGGCGTCGTCGGCCTGGAGGCGGGCGGCCCAGAACCGCGCCTGCCCGGCGGCGATCGCGCGGTGCGCGTCCTGGCTCTCGCGCTGCCGGCCGCGCGCCAGCAGGTGCCAGGCCAGCCCGGAGGCCGCGAGGAAGACGACGATGGCGACGGGGCTCATGACGCGCGGGGGAGGGTGAGGGTCACGACGGTGGGACGGGGCCGCGAGTGCGGGCCCGGAGGCGGGACACGAGCGCCGCCCCCAGCAGCCCGCCGAAGACCAGCTGGTACACGGCCCAGAACCCGATCTCATAGCCGTGGACGGGGTGGCTCCGGGCGAGCGCGGAGGTCCGCGGCCGCTCCGGGTCGAAGTACACGGCGACGGCCTGCCCCGGCCGCAGTGGACGGGCGTGCTCGTCGCGGCACACGCCCCGGTCGCCCGGCCAGCGGAGGCGCCCCACGCGCTCGCGTCCGGCGACGGTGTAGCGGAAGCGGAGCCGGAGGGTGCACGTCTCCCCGCGCGGCCCGTCGCGCCACACCTCGCGGTGCTCCAGCACGACGCCCGCCGTCGGCTCCCACCCCGCCGCGACGCGGTTCTCGGCGTGGCGCGAATGCGCCTCGTATCCCCCGAGCCCCACGAACAGGAGGAGGAGCACGACGAAATCGAGCGAGGCGCGGGACGACGCCGCGGGCGTTGCGGCCGCCGTCGGCCGGGCAGGGGCGGCCCGGGAGGACGGAGCGGACACGGACATCAGAGGAGAATCCCCTGCCGGACCAGCGCGCCCTGCACGTAGGCGACGCGCCCGTCGCGGACGCCGACGAGCACGCCGACGGCGTGGATCCCCTGCAGCAGGCTCTGCTCGTAGCGCGCGGAGAGCTGCTCGGTGCAGTGGGGGCACTCCTTTTCCAGCACGCCGCCCCGGTACGGCAACGGCATCCGCTCCACGGTCACGCGGAAGCCGCGCTCGCGCAGCACCCGGATGGCGTCGTCGCGGCTGGCGCCCACCGGGAGGTACGGCCGGACGACGTGGTCCACCCGGACGTGGCCCCACCCCGTGGGCCTGGGCCGCACGGCGAGCGCCTCGCGGACCAGGCCCTGCCGGTCCTGCGCGCGGGTCCAGCCGGCATATGCGGCGATGGGGAGGGAGAGGCCGAGGGCGACGAGCACGGAGCGGGCGAGCGGGGGAAGCTTCACGGGGCGGCGGAACGGGGAGGTCGAAGCGGGACCACGGCGGCGGGGAACGCGGGCGTGCGGCTCCCCGGCTCAGTACGGCAGCCGGACGCCGCGGGTTGCAGCGGCCCCGGAGAGCCGCTCCCCGGGGCACGCGCGGGCACCCGCGTGAGGGATTTCGGCCCGAAGGGGCGAGACCCGGCGGCAGTTTGCCGGGGCTCGACTCCGTTACGCACAGTTTTATCGTGCGTTACGGAGCCGAAGCCCGACCCGAGCGCCAGCGAGGGGCACGCCCGACCCCCGCCGTTCCAACGACGGATCAGACCAGGAGCAGCGTGACCAGGGCCGTGACCGACAGGGCCAGGCTGAGGACCAGCAGGTACCCCCATCCCAGCGCCACGTACTTCACCCCCGTCCGCAGGAGCGGCTGGCCGTACACCCGCCGCATGGCCAGAAAGGTGTAGAGCAGGATCCAGCACGCGACGACGACGAAGACCTGCGGCACGCGCGCCAGCAGCATCACCGTGAACGCGGCGAACGCGAAGGCGTGCAGGTGCAGCGCGAACACGAAGTGCTCCACGTACAGCCGGCGCCTGTACATGGCCTTGAGCAGCAGCGCGAACACCGGGAGCAGAAAGAACATCATGGTGGGGACGTGCTCGCGGAACTCCCCCATCACCTCGCGGAACGCCTCCGGGGGCGTCATCCGGCGGAAGTGGGCGCGCTTCTGCTCCAGCAGGTGGTCCAGCGTGGGGTTTGCCGTGCGGACGTCGATGCTGTCCACCCACGACCCGTCGGCGAGCGGCGCCACGGCGCGTGCAGCCGCGGTGTCCGAGCCCAGCGCGCTCACCAGCTCCACCGAGTCCGCGGCCAGGTTCACCCGCATCCCCTCGCCGTCAGCGAGCCCGAGCAGCCCGCCCGCGTCGAAGGACAGGAGCAGGAAGAACACCACGCTGGAGGCCAGGTACAGCCGCAGCGGGCGGATGTAGCGGGCGATGCGGCCCCGCAGGTACTCCTGCGTCAGGAACCCCGGCCGCAGCAGCAGGCTGAAGACGGTGGAGGGGAGCCGGGAGTTGAGGGCGAGCTGGTCGTCCAGGAAGTCCACGGCCATCTCGCGCAGCGAGATCAGCCGGGTGCGCCGCTCCTGGCCGCAGCCGGGGCAGAACCTGCCCGGCGTGGCGTCGCCGCAGTTGGCGCAGGGCGCCGCGGCGGGCTGCGCCGGGACGGTGACGGTGACGGTGGAGACGGCCGGGACGCGGACCTTGCGGAAGCCGAGCATGGCGGGGCGGGGAGCGGGGCAGAGCGTTGCGGATGAAAAAGATACACGGTCCGGGCGCGGAGCGGGAGGGCCGCGGCACGGGCGCTGCATCCGCTGGTGCGTCCGCGCGGGGGCGCCCGCCCCCGCGCCGCCACCCGCGCCCCCACGACGCCATGACCGCCACGCGCACCGCGCCGCTCGTCCTGCTCGCCCTCGCGCTGGCCGCCGGGTGCTCCGGCGGCGTGCGCGTGCGTCCCGGCGCGCCCATCCCCAACACCGTCCCCGGCGTGGACGACCCCACGCCGCCGCTCCCCGACGAGGCGCTCCGCATGCAGCGGCGCCAGGGCGGCGTGCAGGGCGTCTACCGCCTGGTGGAGGTGAACGATTCGGTGGTCCCGGCCGTCGTGGACACCCGCGGCGGGTGCGTCGTCCGGGCGGTGCAGGGGACGCTGGCGCTGCAGGAGGGCGGCTTCACCTTCAGCGGCAGCACCCAGGAGAGCTGTGGGGGGACCACCCGCCCCGCCGTGGTGCACCGCGCCGAGGGGCGCTACCAGCGCGACGGCGCCACGCTGCGCTTCACCGCCGGCGCGGGCGGCACGTTCGGCGAGGCGACCGGGCAGGTGCTGGACGAGCGCACCCTGCTGGTGACGCGGGTGTCGGCGGGCGGGCGGACGCGCTCCATCACGCTGGAGTTCAGCATGGAGGACCGCCCCCGCTGAGCGCCGCCGTTGAGCGGCGCGGCGCCGCGCGTTAGATTTCCCGCCCACGGACCGGGCCCGAACGGGTCCGGCCGCCCCCCATCGGAGGTCGCGCGATGATCGGAACCCTGGCTGGAGCTCACACTGCATCCATGACCAGGACCGGAGCGCGCCTCTATGTCATCCCCCTCGTTCGACACACGCATCACCGCCGACCGCGTCGCCTTCTCGCTGGCTGACGGGCGGACCCTCTTCCACGACCTCACCCTCGGCTTCGGGCGCGAGCGCACCGGGCTGGTGGGACCCAACGGCGTCGGCAAGAGCACGCTGGCGCGCATCCTCGCCGGCGGGCTGGAGCCGACGGCGGGCACGGTCGCGCGCCGCTGCGCCGTCGGCGTGCTGCCGCAGGACTTCCAGGTGCGCGGCGACGTGCCGCTGGCCGCCGTGCTGGGAATCGACCGTCGCCTGGCCGCCGTGGAGCGGGTGTACGCCGGCGCCGCGGACCCCGCCGAGCTGGACGCCATCGGCGGCGACTGGGACCTGCGCGAGCGGGCGGAAGCCGCGCTGGGCCGCCTGGGGCTGGGCCACCTGCCGCTGGACCGCCCCGTGCTGCGGGTGAGCGGCGGCGAGGCCACGCGCGTGGCGCTGGCCGGCCTGTCGCTGGCCGGGCCCGACTTCCTGGTGCTGGACGAGCCCACCAACAACCTGGACGCCGCCGGCCGCGAGGCGCTGTACGCGTGGGTGCGCGGCTGGGGCGGCGGGCTGCTCGCCATCAGCCACGACCGCGCGCTGCTGCGGGAGACGGACCGCATCCTGGAGCTGACGGAGCGCGGCGCCCGGCTGTACGGCGGCGGCTACGACGCGTACCGCGCCCGGCGCGACGCCGAGGACGCGGCGGCCGCGCGGGAGCTTGCCAGCGCCGAGGGCGCGCTGCGGGCGGCGCGGCGCCGGGCGCAGGAGGCGCGCGAGAGGCAGGACCGCCGCAACCGGCAGGGGCGCGAGAGCCGGGCCACCGCCAACATGCCGGCGATCCTGCTGGGGATGATGAAGGAGCGCAGCGACCACACCACCGCGCGGCTCCGCGACGCCGGCGCGCGCGTGGTGGAGGAGGGGCGCGAGCGGGCGCGGGCCGCGCGCGAGCGGGTGGAGGAGCGCGCCGTGCTGGCGGTGGAGCTCCCCCCGGTGGACCTCCCCGCGGGCAAGACGGTGCTGGAGCTGGAGGACGTCGCCGTCCTCCACCCCGGCGCCGGGGCGCCCGCGCTGCACGGCGTGTCGCTGCGCGTGGTCGGGCCGGAGCGCGTGGCGGTCACGGGGCCCAACGGGGCGGGGAAGACCACGCTGCTGCGGGTGATCCTGGGGGAGCTCGCGCCCACGGCGGGGAGCGTCCGCCTGGGGATCGCGCCGACGGAGGTGGCCCACTTCGACCAGGCGGCGCGGCGGCTGGACCCGGAGCGCTCGGTGCTGGAGTGCTACCGCGCCGCCAACCCGGACGTCGGCGAGACGCACAGCCGCACCGCGCTCGCCCGCTTCCTGTTCACCGACGACGCGGTGCACCAGCCGGTCGGGACGCTGAGCGGAGGCCAGCGGCTGCGCGCGGCGCTGGCCTGCGTGCTGAACGGCTGGGCCCCGCCGAAGCTGCTGGTGCTGGACGAGCCCACCAACCACCTGGACCTGGACAGCCTGGCCGCGCTGGAATCGGTGCTGCGCGGCTACCGCGGCGCGCTGCTGGTGGTCTCCCACGACGCGGCCTTTTTGGACGCCGTCGGCGTGGAGCGCCGGGTGGAGCTCCCCGGCCGGGGGTAGCCCGCCGTCCGGCGGGGGGCTCAGCCCGGCTTCCGCAGGACGGCGATGGAAAAGAAGCCGCCCGCGCCCGCCGGCTCCCGGTGCTCCACGCGGAAGCCGGTGCGCGCGACCAGGTCGCCCAGGCGGCGCGTCACGTCCGTGGCGACCAGGTTGGCCGCCAGGTTGAGCAGGCGCCGCCCGGCGGAGGGCGCGCGATGGTCCGGCACCCACTTGTCGAACACCGCCGCCCGCCCGCCGGGCCGCAGCACGCGCTCCGCCTCGCGGATCGCCGCCGCCGGGTCCGGCACCACCGCCAGGATCAGGTGCAGCACGGTCGCGTCGAACGACGCGTCCGGCAGCCCCAGCGCCTGCGCGTCCATCACGCGCGCCTCGGTCGGCTTCCCCAGCCGCGCCGCCCGCGCCCGGGTCCGCTCCACCATCGCCGGGGTCAGGTCTCCCGCCACGATCTCCACCCCGGCGGGGATCCACTCCAGGTCCAGCCCCGTTCCGCACCCCACCACCAGCACCCTCTCGCCCGGCCGCAGCGCGAGCAGCTCGAGCGAGCGCCGCCGCTGCGCGCGGAAGCCCGCCACCGCGTCGTAGACCGGGGCGAGCAGCGTGTAGCGGACGCGGTTCCAGGCGTTGGTGTTGACGGGCACGGCACGGCTTCCGGTCGGGGTGCGGACGGTGGAGCGGGAATGGTATCGGCGCGGGGGACGAACCGGTAGACGCCGGGCCCGACGGCCCCCACCCGGCGGCCTGAGAGCCGCCACCCTCCCCCGTGCCGGGGGAGGGGAATCTCCACGCTTCGATCCTCGGGGACGTCGTGTCGTGCTCCCCTCCCCCTTGCGGGGAGGGGCCGGGGGAGGGGGTCGCCGTTGCAGTTCCCGCAGTACCCCCATGATCCGTTGCGGAGGGAGACAGCCGGGCAGTTTCGGCTGTCTCCCTCCGGCGCAGGGAGACCCCGCAGCGTCGGCACAGCAGTTCCGTGCCGACCGAGGAGGCTCCCGGAGCCCGCGGAGGAGACGGACGGCAGTATCGTCCGGCTCCGTAGCGGCCCCGCCACGGCAACGACTCCCGAAATCGTACCTAGTTCTTGACACGTCCCCAAAAGCACGATAAGCTGTGAATAGAATTTTAGAGTACCTTAAATTTCGAATTCGGACCGCTGATGCGGATCTTGCAGACCGCTTTGCTGATCGGGATCGCCACCACGCTGCTGCTGTCCGGCTGCACCCCGCCCGAGCCCGCCGAGGCCTCCGGAAAGCTGGAGGTGGTGACCACGGTGGGGATGATCAAGGACGTGGCCGAGAACGTGGGCGGCCGCCACGTGCGCGTGACCGGCCTGATGGGCCCGGGCGTGGACCCGCACCTGTACAAGGCCAGCGAGGGCGACGTCCGCCGCCTGTACCGCGCCGACGTGATCTTCTACGGCGGGCTGCACCTGGAAGCCCGCATGGCCGAGGTGCTGGAGGAGATGGGGGAGCGCACCCGCACCGTGGCGGTGGGCGAGGCGATCCCGAAAGACTCGCTCCGCTCCCCGCCGGAGTTCCAGGGTGCCTACGACCCGCACGTGTGGTTCGACGTGCGCCTGTGGATGTTCACGGTGCCGCGCATCGCCGAGACGCTGGCGCAGGCCGACCCGGCCCATGCCGCGGAGTACCGCGCCAACGCCGAGCGCTACCTGGGCGAGCTGCGGGCGCTGGACGAATACGTCCGGGCGCAAGCCGCCCGCGTCCCCGCCGAGCGGCGGGTGCTGGTGACGGCGCACGACGCCTTCAACTACTTCGGGCGGGCGTACGGCTTCCAGGTGCGCGGCCTCCAGGGGATCAGCACCGCCTCCGAGGCCGGCACCGCGGACGTGCAGGAGCTCGCCGACTTCATCGCCGGGCGGCGCATCCCCGCGGTGTTCGTGGAGTCGTCCATCCCCCGGCGCAACGTGGAGGCGGTGCAGGAGGCGGTCGCCTCGCGCGGGTGGCGGGTGCGCATCGGCGGGGAATTGTTCTCCGACGCCCTGGGCACCGCCGGCACCCCGGAGGGGACGTACATCGGCATGGTCAGGCACAACATCGACACCATCGTCGGGGCTCTGCTTGGAGAGCCCGCGGCGGGCGATGAATAGAACGCGAGACGAGGAGCGGGCGAGGATGACGACAGCGGCGAGCGGGCGAAAGCCGGCCATCGAGGTCAACGACCTGACGGTGGCCTACCGGGACAAGCCGGTGCTCTGGGACGTGGACCTGGAGGTCCCGGCCGGCGTGCTGATGGCGGTGGTGGGGCCGAACGGGGCGGGGAAGAGCACCCTGATCAAGTCGGTGCTCGGGCTGGTGAGGCCGGCCGCGGGGCAGGTGCTGGTGCACGGCCGCCCCTACGCCGAGCAGCGCCGGCTGGTGGCCTACGTCCCCCAGCGCGGCAGCGTGGACTGGGACTTCCCCACCAGCGTGCTGGACGTGGTGATGATGGGGCGCTACGGCGCGCTGGGGTGGTTCCGCCGCCCGGGCAGGCGCGAGCGGGAGATGGCCATGGCCGCGCTGGAGCAGGTGGTCATGCAGGACTTCGCCGCCCGGCAGATCTCGCAGCTCTCCGGCGGGCAGCAGCAGCGCGTGTTCCTGGCGCGCGCCCTGGTGCAGGACGCCGGGCTGTACCTGATGGACGAGCCCTTCCAGGGGGTGGACGCCAAGACCGAGCGGGCCATCGTCACGGTGCTCCAGGGGCTGCGCGAGGCGGGCAAGACGGTGGTGGTGGTGCACCACGACCTGGAGACCGTCCCCGAGTACTTCGACTGGGTGCTCCTCCTCAACGTGCGCCGCATCGCCGCCGGGCCCGTGGCCGAGGTGTTCACGGAGGAGAACCTGCGGCTCACCTACGGCGGGCGCGTCCCCTTCCTGCAGCGCCGCGGCTCGGACCCGCAGGGGCCGCTGCTGGCGCCCGGCGCCCTGGCCGCGCCGCGCCTGCGGGCCTGAGGGCGGAACCGTGGCGCTCCCCGACCTGTTCTCCGACTACACCCTGCGCACGGTGGCGCTGGGCGCCGCCGCGCTGGGGACCACCAGCGGCGCGCTGGGCTCGTTCGCCGTGCTCCGCAAGCAGAGCCTGCTGGGCGACGCCATCTCGCACGCCGCGCTCCCCGGGATCGCGCTGGCCTTCCTGCTCACCGGGAGCAAGGCGCCGCTGGTGCTGGTGCTTGGCGCCGCCGCGGCCGGGTGGCTGGGCACGCTGCTGGTGATGAAGATCGTGGGGAGCTCCCGCGTGCGCGAGGACAGCGCGCTGGGGCTGGTGCTCGCCGTGTTCTTCGGCTTCGGGCTGGTGCTGCTCACCTACATCCAGAAGCGCCCCGACGCCGCCCAGGCCGGGCTGGACCGCTACCTGTTCGGCCAGGCGGCCACCCTGCTGCACCGCGACGTGGTGCAGATCGCCGCGCTGGGAGCGCTGGCGCTGGGCGCCACGGCGCTGCTCTGGAAGGAGTTCAAGCTGCTCGCCTTCGACCCGGACTTCGGCGCCAGCCTGGGCTTCAGCATGCGGCGGGTGGACGTGCTGCTCACCTCCACCCTGGTGCTCGCCATCGTCATCGGCCTGCAGACGGTGGGCGTGGTGCTGATGAGCGCGATGGTGGTGGCCCCCGCCGCCGCGGCCCGGCAGTGGACGGACCGCATGGGGGCCATGGTGGTGCTGGCCGGGCTGTTCGGCGCGCTCTCCGGTGTGGCCGGGGCGGTGCTCTCCAGCACCACCGAGCGCCTCCCCACCGGCCCCACCATCGTCCTGTGCCTCACGGCGCTGGTGCTCGTGTCGCTGCTGTTCGCGCCGGAGCGGGGGATCATGTGGGGGTGGGTGCGGGAGCAGCGCAACCGGCGCCGGCTCCACACCCAGGCCGTGCTCGCCGACCTGTACGCCCTGGCCCGCCAGCACCCCGGGCAGGCGCACGGGCACTCCGTCGCCACGCTGGAGGCGCTGCACCCCGGGGCGCAGCACGAGCTGGCGGAGCTGGAGTCGCGCGGCTGGGCGCAGCGGGTGGGGAAGGGCGGCTGGGCCATCACCTCGGCCGGCGAGGCGGAGGAGGAGCGGCGCGGCGGGGAGGCGGAAGGATGAGCCTGTCGCCCGAGGTGGAGATCCAGTGGATCGCGGCGGTGACCGCGGCGGCGTGCGCGCTGCCGGGGGTGTTCCTGGTGCTGCGGCGCATGGCGCTGATGAGCGACGCCATCTCGCACGCCATCCTGCTGGGGATCGTGCTGGCCTTCTTCGTCACCGAGAACCTGGCCTCGCCGCTGCTGATCGCGGCGGCCGCGGCCACCGGGGTGCTCACCGTCACCCTGGTGGAGCTGCTGGGGCGCACCGGGCGGGTCAAGGAGGACGCGGCCATCGGGCTGGTCTTCCCGGCGCTCTTTTCCACGGGGGTGATCCTGATCTCCCGCTACGCCGGCAACGTGCACCTGGACGTGGACGCGGTGCTGCTGGGAGAGCTGGCCTTCGCGCCGTTCAACCGCTGGACCGTGGGCGGCGTGGACCTGGGGCCGCGCACGCTCTGGGTCATGGCGGTCATCCTGCTCCTCAACGCCGCTTTCGTGGCCGCGTTCTACAAGGAGCTCAAGCTCACCACCTTCGACGCGGCGCTGGCCGGCGCGCTGGGGTTCGCGCCGGGGCTGGTGCACTACGCCTTCATGACGCTGGTGTCGGCCACGGCGGTGGGGGCGTTCGACGCGGTGGGCTCCGTGCTGGTGGTGGCGCTGATGGTCGGCCCGCCGGCGGCGGCGTACCTGCTCACCGACCGGCTCCCGCGCATGATCCTGCTCAGCATGGGGATCGGGGTGGCGAGCGCGCTGGCCGGCTACTGGATGTCGTACTTCCTGGACGTGTCCATCGCCGGCTCCATGGCCACCATGACCGGGGTGGCGTTCGCGCTGGTGTTCCTGCTGGCGCCCGAGCGGGGGATGCTGGCGCTGGCGCGGCGCCGGGCGCGGCAGCGCTGGGAGTTCGCGCAGACCATGCTCGCCATCCACCTGCTCAACCACGAGCACTCGCCGGACGAGGGCTCGGAGAACTGCGAGTCGCACCTGCACGCGCACCTGCGCTGGAGCCCGGACTTCGCGGCGGCGGTGGTGAAGCGGGCGGAGGGGCGGGGGCTGGTGGCGCGGCAGGGGGGCGATCGCCTTGCGCTCACCGAGCGGGGGCGGACGGAGGCGCGGGAGGTGGCGGGGGTCTGAACGGCTTTGAACGGCGGGTTCGGGCGTGCCCCCGGCTGCGCCGGGGTCGGGCTGCGGCTCCGTAGCAGACGAAACTACCGTCTGCAACGGAGGCGAGCCCCGGCGGAAACTGCCCCGCCGGGTCTCGCCGCTTCGCGCTCGCATCCCTCACGCGGGCATCGCGCTGGCGTCCGCGAGGGTGGGCCCCCTCCCCCCCGGCCCCCTCTCCCCCCGGCACGGGGAGGGGGCGGCTCTCAGGCCGCCGGGAGGGGGGCGAGGCGGGTCCGGCGGATCTCCGCGAGCTTCGCGCGGAGGCGCGCCAGCTCGGCGTCCTGCTCGGGGGTGCGGGCGCAGCCCTCCCAGGCCAGGTTGACCAGCTCGTCGGGGTCGGCAAGCAGGTCGTACATCTCCCACTGGCTGGGCACCTCGCCCGCGGCGTCGTAGTACTCGGCCAGCTTCCAGCGCTCCTCGCGGACGCTCACGATGCGGTTGGGGGGCGGCAGGTACGGGCCCGACGCCTGGCCGGCCTGCCAGTCGTCCCAGGTGAACACCACGTCCTGCTGCGGCGCCTCCGCCCCCTCGGGGTCCAGCACGGCGGCCGAGTAGTCCACCCCCTGCCACGGGGCGCGGGCCCTCTCCGGCGCGCCGAACAGGGAGGCGAGCGTGGGGAGGAAGTCCACGTGCGAGACCAGGGCGCCGGAGCGGCGCGCCCCGGGGAAGAGGCGCGGGTTGGAGAAGACCAGCGGCACCCGCAGCGACTCCTCGTAGAAGTTGAAGTTCTTCTGCCGCATCCGCCCGTGGGCCAGCCCCATCTCGCCGTGGTCGGCGGTGCGGATCACCACCGTCTCCTCCGCGAGCCCCGCCTCCTCCAGCGCGTCCAGCACCTCCACCAGGTAGCCGTCCGACACCCTCATCAGGTTGCCGTAGAAGTTCAGGTAGCTCCTGCACTTCTCCGGCGTGTCCAGCACCCCCGTGGCGCCGAACAGGTCCCTGAACTGCTTCTGCACCGTGGGCTTGGTGGACAGGTCGTCGTCCATGGACGCGGGGAACCCGATGTGCCCCTCCAGCCAGGAGTCGTCGTAGCCCGCGTCCAGGTAGGTCTTGGGATAGAAGAGCACGTCGTGCGGGTTGACGAGCGACACCACCAGGAAGAAGGGCCGCCCCCGCTCCGCCGCCGCCGAGCGCAGGTAGGCGAGGGCTCCCTCCCGCCCCTCCTCCACCGGGCCGTCCATGTACATGAAGCGGGCGTCGTTGTCCGGGGCGCCGCCGCCGGCCTCGGAGATGTCCTGGTTGGCCCCTGCGTCCTGCGGGTTCCACCGCGCGAAGCCGTACTGGGCCACGTCCGAGGGGGCCCACTTGGTCCCGGCCGGCTTGTTGAGGTGCCACTTCCCCTTGTAGACCACGTCGTAGCCCGCCGCCGCCATCACCGTGGCGAGGTTGGGAAGGTCCAGCGGCATCTCCACCTGGTCGTACTCGGCCGGGTCGTCCATGTCCAGCTCCAGCGTGTACTTCACCCCGTGCTGGGCGGGGAAGTAGCCGGTCATCATCGTGCTCCGGGCCGGCGAGCACATGCAGGAGTTGGTGAAGGCGTTCTCGAAGGTGACACCCTGGCGCTGCAGGCGGGTCATGCCCGGGAGGTTCCGCTCCGCCCACCCCGGGGGAAAGTGCTGGATCGCACGCTCCTGGTCCGTCACGAACAGCACCACGTTCATCCCGGCCATGCTCCGCTCCCCGGACCCCGCGCCGCGAGCATGGGAAGTGCGGCCACTACGATCGTCAGGGTCGATCATGGGAGCTCCTTTTCCGGCGGACGTGTGCGGGGATGCTTCGGGAGGGCCGATCCGTGCCTGCGGCGGGAGAAGCTAGCGGGAAACGTGCGTCGGGCAAGAAGATCGGAGCGGGAGGGCGCCGCCCGCACCCCACCGCTCCGGGTCCTCCGGGCTCTGCGGAGCGCTCAGGGCAGCCGCCCCGTCAGCGCCAGCGCGAGGAGCTGCACGCTCAGGAGGTTTTCCTTCATCGCGTCCAGCGTGGCCTCCAGGGTGGCCGGGTGCGCGGCGTCGCAGACGGGGCAGCGCACCCGGCCGCGGCCGCCCTCCTCCCCCGGCTCCAGGCTCCACGTCCCCGTGCAGTCGCCGTCCCGGTGCTCCAGCATGTGCGCCTCCCGGTGGGTGATCGGCCGCCGCTCCCGCTCCTCCTCCATTCTCCGCGGCGCCGCACGGCACCGCAACCCCCGTTCCCCCTCGTGCCCGCCCGCCTCTCCGCATACCCGTCCGCCCCGCCCGGACGAGCGCATCCCCATGGTAGCACGCATCTTGCCGCCATTCTGCGCCCCGTTTCCGGAACCCACGACGAGGAGGCGAGCGATGGCGGAACAGTTCCCCAAGGACAACACCGACCGCATCCAGCAGCCCCAGGCCGGGGCAAAGCACCCGCCCGAGTGGCAGGGCGACCTCAGCCCGGACCACCTGGCGGGGCAGAACGTGGGCGGGGAGTCGGCCGACCTCGAGCAGGGGCTGCGCACGGCGTACGACGTCAAGCCACTGCACCGTCAGATGAGCGAGTGGGGCGACGACGACCTCAAGCAGATCCCGGTGCTTCCCGAAGGACAGCGGCTGCAGCAAGGGGCCACCTACCTGGACCTGAGCGACCCGGACCGCGGCGAGATCCGGGCGATGGGCGACATGGAGGCTGGTTCCGCGTACGTGCCCAAGGACCGGGTGCCGTACCAGATCTGGAACCGGCTGCGTGGCATCGACGACGTGGAGCGGACGCAGGGGGAGGGGCCGCGCACGGACGACGACGGCTGAACTGCTGATTCGGGCGTGCCCCCGCTGACGCGGGGTCGGGCTGCGGCTCCGTAGCAGACGAAACGACCGTCTGCAACGGAGTCGAGACCGCGCAAACAGCCGCGCGGTCTCGCCCCTTCGGGCCGTAATCCCTCACGCAGGCTCTACGCACGTCGCTGGGCCGGCCTCCACCTGGAGACCAGCCTCGCGCGCACCCCCTACGCTCACATGGCGACTATTATTGACACACGCCGATCTTATTCCTACACTAGCCCCATCCATTTCTTCGCCCCCCCTCCCACCCTGGAGGCACGCATGCGCCGTATCGGAATCCCTCTCGTGCTCGCGTTCACCGCGGTCGGACTCGCCGGCTCCGGCACTCCCGCCACCGCCCGCACGCCGCTCTCCATTCTGGTAGACTGCTTCAACAACGGTGGGTATACCTTTGCCTGCAGTGCCTACCCAACCGGTGGAACGGGCAGCTATTCGACCTACAGCTGGACCGTGTCGATCCAACCTGCCCTGAGCACGGTGACGAACACCTACAACGTGGTCACGTACGATCAGTTTCTTCATGACAACTGCTCGTACCGCGACAAGATCACGGCGACGGTCACCGTGACGGACAGCGGGGGAGCGACCGCGACCGCTACCAGCGCGACCATGACCTGCCGCTACTGGCCGGATTAGCCAGCTGCAGGGATCAGCGAAACAATCCAGGGCCGGACGGGGCGTTTCCCCGTCCGGCCCTCCGTGATCACGCTCCCCAGCCGGGGAGCGTGCCGCTTGCCGTCAGACTTACACCCCGCCGTGGCGGCGGAGGAAGTTGTTCAGGCTGGTGAAGAAGGGGACCGGCGCCTCCATCCAGGGGAAGTGGCCGACGTTGTTCATCACTTGGAGCTGCGCGCCGGGGATGGCCGCGGCGAACGCCTGCGAGCTGGCGAAGGGAACCGCGTCGGCGGTGCCGTGCACCACCAGCGTGGGCACCGACACGTGGCCCAGCTGGCTGCTCAGGTCCCACGCGCCCAGCGAGCCCAGGATGGTGAGGTGGGTGGGGAGCAGCCCCGCCGCCACCGCGTCCGTCACGTCGCACCAGCCGCCGCGCAGCCGGGCCATGTTGGCCGGGTCCGCGAAGTAGGTGGCGAAGCGCAGCTCCAGGAACTCCTCGCAGAGCGGCTGGTTCACCTGCCCGGCGAACCACAGCCCGGCGATCTCGCCCAGGCGGGCGTTGGTGGCGGCGTCGGCGCGGGCCGCCACCGTGGCCTCGAACTCGCCCCACAGCGCGGCCGAGAGCGGCGCGGGGTTCAGCAGCACCAGCTTCTCCAGCCGGTCGGCGTGCTCGCGGGCGTAGAAGCCGGCCAGCAGCCCGCCCCACGAGTGGCCCACCAGCGTCATCTTCCCGAGCCCGAAGTGGCGGCGCACCGCCTCCAGGTCCGCCAGGTGGCGGTCCAGCACCAGCTGCTCCGGGGCAAGGCCGGTCTGCGAGCGCCCGCCGCCGCGCTGGTCGTAGAAGATCACCGTCCGCCCGTGGGCCAGCGGGGTCAGGTCGCGGTCCAGGTAGCCCATGCTCATCCCCGGCCCGCCGTGCAGCACCACCACGGTGTCCGGCCCGGTGCCGAGCACCTTGTAGTACAGCCGTACGCCGTCGGCGCCGGCGAGGTAGCCGTCCCGGACGGGGGCCCGGTACGCCGAGCGCGCCAGGGTGTCCACCGGGGCGCGGAGCAGCGTGTCGATGGGCGCGCGCAGCAGGGAGTCGATCGGGGCGCGGGCGGCGGAGTCGATGGGCGACGCCATAAGCGCCACCGAGTCGATCGGCGCCATGGACGGGGAGAGCGGGTCGCCCTGCTCGCAGGCGGCGAGGAGGGGCAGGGCGGCGAGCAGCAGGTTCCGGATCTTCACGGTGGTCTCTCGGTTCGGTCGGTCGCGATGTATGTAGAAGCGGGTCCCGATGCATCCGGCCCGCGCCCCGAACCAAGGCAGGCGCGGTGCCGGGACTGCCCGAACCGGGTTCGAATCGCGCATCTCCCTGCGCCGCAGGGAGATGCGCCCCCGCCTTGACGGATCCGCCCGAACCGTGTAGCGAGGCCGCCTGGGGCGCGATTGCCCCGGATTCCGCGGGACAGCAGGGTCACCGCAGACGCAGGTAGTTTGACCGATACCCCAGGCATGGAGCCAAAAAACGGGCGGGCCGCATCGCGCGGCCCGCCCCGTCGTGTATCGTCCATCCACCCGGCGTCAGCGCGGCAGCAGCTCGAAGCTCCCGCCGGAGGAGGCGCCCAGGATGCGCGTCTCCCACGCGCCCAGCACCTCGGAGTAGTCGTTCGCCGCGCCGTCGTGGCGGAGCCACCCCTCGTCGAACCCGAAGCGCACCGTGCCGTCGGAGTAGACGCGCCCGCCCACGTAGCCCACGCAGTCCACCTCGTAGCCGTAGCGGTCCGTGCACTGCCGCGGCAGCCGGTAGCTCCCGGTCAGCGTGCCGTCGCCGCCCACGCGGAGATCCACGTAGCCCCAGTACGCCGTCCGCCGGCCGTACGTCCACGCCTCGTAGTCGTACAGCCCGGAGTCCAGCCCGGCCCGGCCGGGGCCGGTGACCACCACGCCGAAGCCGTTGTCGCCGCAGCCGGCCACGAGCGCGGCGGCCAGCAGCGGGAGCGCGCCCCGCCGGAGGAGGCGCCGGATGGCTGCAATCGGTTTCATGACCGATGCATACCCCCCTCCCCGGCCCGGGTTGCACGGCCGCCCGGCGCGCGCTCCGACCGGTCCGGTCTTTAACAACCTCCCCCCGGATCGCGTCGAACGGGCACACGAGGAGGCTCCGACGGCCTCCGGTGCCTCACATCCCCACCTGGAAACCAGACCATGCTCTTCCATCGCCGCGCCCTCCGCCTGTCCCTGCTGGTCCCGGCCCTCGCCCTGTCCGCCTGCGACGCCTCCCCCACGCCCGCGGCCCCCGCCGACCCGGCGCCGCGCGCGTCGGCCGCCGCGGCGAACGACGACCCGGCCGGGGTCCGCCGCGCCATCGAACAGAACAACGCCCGCCTGATCCGCACCTTCCTGGACGGGGACGCAGACGCGGCGGCGGCGCTGTTCGCGGAGGACGCGATGCTCCTCTTCCCCGGGATGGAGCTGCTGGAGGGACGCGCAGCCATCCGGCAGGGCTTCGCCGGGATCTTCGGCGCGGTGCGATACACCGATGTGGTCGCCGACGTCCGCGAGGTCCAGGTGTTCGGCGACTACGCCGTGGAGGTGGGGACCTCCCGGTTCACCTACCAGGTCGGCGGGCAGACCGTCACCGAGCGCGGCAAGTACGTGGTGACGTGGAAGCGGCAGCCGGCCGGGAGCTGGCTGATCCACCGCGACGTCAGCAACGGGAGCCCCCCGGCGCAGTGAGGAGCTACGCGGACTCGTTCCGCAGACGGTACGAGGGGCGGCGTCCGGACGGGCGCCGCCCCTCGCGCGTTTCGGTCTCCGTCCGACACGGCCGGCCCCGGCGGCTCGCCGCGCTCCCGGGCCGTTTCGCTGCACCGCAGGGCCGCCCCGCTGCTTTCGCGTTGGCGCGTCCCGCGCCGCGCCGCATCCTGCACCGCGTCGGGCGCCGTCGCGGGGGTTCCTCCAGCCCCCACGGCGCACACTCTCCCCGGTCTCACCGCGTGTGCACCCATGATCCCACTGAACGCAGACAACGGCTCGCCGGAGCAGGATCCCCGCGCGGCCCCGGAGGCCGAGCACGTGCGCCTGGCCATCGGCGGCGACGGGGCCGCGCTGGAGTGGCTGGTGCGCCGCTTCCGGCCCTTCGCGGTGGAGGTCGCGCTGCGCCTGGTGGGCAACCACGCGGATGCCGAGGACGTGTGCCAGGACGCGCTCGCCACGGTGGTCCGCCGCATCGGCGAGTGCCGGCAGCCGGAGCGCTTCGTGGCGTGGCTGGTGAGGATCGTCCGCAACCGGGGGATCAGCCTGCTGCGCCGCCGCGGCGTGCGGGCGGCGCTGCCGCTGGAGGCCGCGGGGGAGGTGGCCGGGGGCGGCGGCCCGGAGCGCGACCTGGAGCGCGCGGAGCTGCGCGGCCGCCTGGCGGAGGCGATGGGCGGGCTGACCCGGCTGCAGCGCGAGGTGGTGGTGCTGTACGACCTGGAGGGGTGGCGGCACGCGGAGATCGCGGAGCGGCTGGGGATCAGCGAGGGCTCGGCCCGCGTGCACCTGTACAACGCCCGCCGCGCCCTCCGCGCCCGGCTCGCGGACGACGGCCCGCTGGACCGTGCCGCCTGACGCGGCGGAGGGCTGGCGGGGCGCCGCCGGCCGGGGCTACACTTGGACCGCGACCCCGCGTCCACGCGCCGAACCGGCTCCCGCCATGCAACCCCCGTCCTCCATCCACCCCGACCCGCCGCCCCGGCGCGCCGCCCTGCCGTCGTGGCGGATCCTGCTGGGGGTGTGGACCGCGTTCACCGCGCTGGCCATGGGGCAGGTGTACGTGTTCGACTCGCTGCGCGCACACGACACCAGCGTGCGGGACGTGCTGTTCTGGGTGCTCCCCGGGTACCTGTTCTGGGCCGGGGCAATCCCGGCCATCCTGTGGCTGGACCGGCGCTTCCCCATCCGCAGCGGGGCCTGGCGGGCGGGGCTCGCCACGCACGTGGCGGCGAGCCTGGTGTTCGCGCTGCTCCACCTGTGCCTGATCGCCGCCGTGGTGCTGCGCGCGGACGACATCCCCGCGGACGGGTACCTGGACGCGCTCCGGCAGCTCCTGGGCTCCAAGTACAACTGGAGCGTCCTCACCTACTGGGTGATCCTGAGCATCTACCTGGCGGTGGAGTACTTCCGCGCGGCCGCCGACCGGGAGCTGCACAGCACGCGGCTCCAGGCCCGCGCGTCGCAGCTGGAATCCGAGCTTGCCCACGCGCAACTGCTCGCGCTGCGCTCGCAGCTCCACCCCCACTTCCTGTTCAACGCCCTCAACTCCGTGGCCCTGCTGGTGGACGAGAACCCGGCGGCGGCCCAGCGGATGATCGGCCAGCTGGGCGACCTGCTGCGCGCCTCGCTCTCCGACCACCCCCGGCACACGGTGCCGCTGGCCAGCGAGATCGAGCTGCTGGAGCGCTACGTGGCGATCGAGCGGTTCAGGTTCGAGGACCGCCTCCGCGTGGAGCTGGACGTGGAGCCGGACACGCTGGGCGCGCAGGTCCCCGCGCTGCTCCTCCAGCCGCTGGTGGAGAACGCGGTGCTGCACGGCATCCAGCCCTCGCTAGCCGGCGGCACCGTGCGCGTCGCCGCCCGCCGGGAGGACGCCTGGCTGCGCCTGGAGGTGGTGGACGACGGCGTGGGGCTCCCGCGCGGCTTCGAGGCGCGGATCGACCGGCGGGTGGGCATCTCCAACGCGCGCGAGCGCCTGCGGACCCACTTCGGCGACCGGCACTCGTTCAGCATCGGCCCGGAGCAGCCCTCCGGGACCCGCGTGGTCATCCTGCTCCCCTGGTCGGGCGCGGACACCCCGGCGGAGGCCCATGGCGAGCCTGCGCACGGTCATCGCTGACGACGAGCCGCCCGCCCGGCGGCGGCTCCGCTCCGTGCTCGCCGCGCACCCGGACTTCGAGGTGGTGGCCGAGTGCTGCAACGGCCTGGAGGCGGTGGAGGCCGTGGAGGCGCACCGCCCCGACGTCCTCTTCCTGGACGTGCAGATGCCGGGGATCGACGGGATCCAGGTGCTGGAATCGCTCCCGGAGGGCGCGGTGGGCGCCGTGGTGCTGGTGACCGCCTACGACGAGTACGCGGTCGCCGCCTTCGAGCACCACGCGCTGGACTACGTGCTCAAGCCGCTGGACGCCGGGCGGATGGAGCGCACGGCGGCGCGGGTGCGCGCGCGCCTGGCCGAGCGGAGCGCCGCCGCGCTGGGCACGGACGCCCTGCACCGGCTGGCCGCCGCGTACCGGGCGGGGAGCGGGCCGGGCGGCGCGCGCCCCGTCCGCCGCATCCTGCTCCGCTCCGCCCAGAAGATCTCCGTGCTCCCGGTGGAGGAGATCGACTGGATCGAGGCCGACGGGTACCACGTCCGGCTGCACGCCGGCGCCCGCACCCACCTCCACCGGGCCAGCCTCGCCACGCTGGAGCAGCAGCTGGACCCGGACGAGTTCGTCCGCATCCACCGCTCCACCATCGTCCGCGTCGCGCGGGTGCGGGAGATGGAGCCCTACTTCCACGGCGAGTACACGGTGGTCCTCGCCGACGGGACCCGGCTCAAGCTGAGCCGCACCTACCGGGCGAAGCTGCAGGCCGCGCTCGGCGAGGAGCTCTGACGACGGCGGTGGACGGCCGGTTCGGGCGTGCCCCCGGCTGCGCCGGGGTCGGGCTTCGGCTCCGTAACGCACGATAAAACTGTGCGTAACGGAGTCGAGCCCCGGCGGAAACTGCCCCGCCGGGTCTCGCCCCTTCGGGCCGAAATCCCTCACGCGGCATGGCGCTGGCGTCCGCGGCGGCCTCCTTCCCTGATCAGGCTTTTCACCCGCAACGGAGACCGGTTGTGACCTTTTTCTGCAAGCTGCTGCCGCCGCGGGCCGGCTTTCTCCAGGACATGACCCCCGCCGAGGGGCAGCTCATGCAGGAGCACGCCGCGTACTGGAAGGAGTGGATGGGCCGGGGGCACGTGGTGGCCTTCGGCGTGGTGGGGGACCCGGCGGGCGTGTTCGGGATGGGCGTGGTGGAGTTCGACGGCGAGGACGACGCACGCGCCTTCACCGACGGCGACCCCACGGTCCGGTCGGGCCAGGGCTTCCGCTTCGAGGTGCTCCCCATGCCCTTCGGCGTGGTGCGGAGCTGAAAGGGCCGCGGCACGGTGTACGGGGTCCGGACACTCCTGAGCGGCGGGACCGATGAATCGAGAGCACGAGAGCCGGGGCGTCCGCTACCGCGTGATCCAGCCTCCGGACGTGGAGGAGATGACGACGTTCCTGGCGGACACTTTCAGCAGGGCCGAGCCCATGGGCCATGCCCTGTCCCTCCCCGGGGAAGTGGTGCGCCGGGTGGTGTCGGTCTTCGCCCCCCGCGCCGTGGAGGACGGACTCACCCTCGTGGCCCGCGACGCTGGAACGGGCGAGATGGTGGGCGCCCTCCTGGCCGGCGACTTCGCCGCTCCGCCCCCGGAGGGGATCGACACGGTCGACGAGCGCTTCCGCCCGGTCGCCACCCTGCTGGAGGAGCTGGACGCCCGGTACCGCGCGGGGAGGAGAATGCCGCCGGGCGAGTACCTCCACCTCGCCATGCTGGGCGTGTCCCCGGCCGCCGCGGGCAGGAGGGTGGGGCAGAACCTGATGGAGCTCTGCATGGAGAACGGCGCCCGCAGGGGGTACCGCACGGCCGTCGCCGAGGCCACGGGCCGGGTCTCCCGGCACATCTGCCGCAAGCACGGCTTCGTGGAGCGGCTCACCTGCCCGTACGGGAGCTTTCGCTTCGAGGGCAGGCCGGTCTTCGCCTCCATCCGCGGCCATGAGGCGGTCGTCCTGATGGACCGCTCCCTCCTGGACCTCGGCCTCCCCCGCGACCCGGAGGGCGGGACGGGTGCGCCCCCGTGAGCGGCCGGGGCGGCACGCAAGGGAGGGCTCCCGGACCGCCTCCCCGGCTCCCCCCCGGTGACGGAACGGCCCTGCGCGCGAGCCTCGCGCGCAGGGCCGCGTCCTTTCTCCCCGCGGGCTCATACGAAATCCGTGTAAACCAAGCGGGAACAGATTAGGATGAGGAGAGGTTCACCTCAGCAAGGGGAGGTCCTCATGCCCAAGTACATCCGCCTGGAGCAGCACCTGAGTTCGGATGAACTCGGCGCCCGGTACCAGT
>DASVQR010000068.1:0-23327 GCA_036389055.1 Longimicrobiaceae bacterium
ACCAGCCACCTGATCCACGCAGCCACGCTGGACCGGATCGCGGAGGACCTGGACCGTGAGCGTCTCGCGAGGACCTGGCTGACCGAGGCTCGCCAGCGGGCTACGCAGGTCCGCCTGCGCGGAGTGGTACAGGGTGGGAAACGGCCGCCGGCGCCCCCGGGAGAGGAGGGGCCACATCCCGGACCCAACGGGTATCGGCGCTCCGCACTCGGGATTGATCCCCGCCTCGCGCTCCGCCCCGAGACCGGCGGGGCCTGGAGCGTGGAACTGCACATCCCCGAGCTCCAGCACCTGCTGGAAAGCGGCGAGTGGAACACGATCCTGCACTCTGCCCGTTGCCGCGTCGCGGGAGGTCCGCGCAGGCCCCTGGCAGCGGGGCGCCTGCTCTCGGGCACGCAGCGAGTCCCGCTGGAGCGCTGGCCCGAGCCGGACGAGGTGTTGCTGCAGTTCGAGGGCGCCCGCCCGGCCGTCGAGGCGGCGCTCAAGACCACCGCGCTGCTTCCGCCTGGTCCCCACTGGCTGTTCAAGCTCTCGGCGGAGGGCCGCGCCTACCACATCCGCAGCCACGTCGCCCGTCCCGGTGCGGAGTATTTCCTGCTGAGCACCACCCCGCTCGAGTACGACCAGGTGTTCACCCGAGTCGACGTGCGATGCGCCGGTGTGCATGCCGGACGCATCTCCGTCCCGGAAGTGGTTCCGCCGAGCATCGACGGGATGCTGAACGCTCTGGGCGTTGCGCGAGCGAGTTCGATCCGCATCGCCCCGGTGGGAGCTCCGCCGCTGTTCTGGGACGGTGAGGGCCACGTGGAATGGCTGAGCACCGACCGCCCCATCGTGGTCGTCGAGCGCGAGGCCACCGGCGAGGAGGTCGAGCTCTCCCTCGCTGGGACCGAGACCCCGCCGGTGAGGATCACCGGCGACGACCAGAACCCGGCGTATGTGGAGCTGCCCCCCCTTCCGCCGGGTACGCATGACGTCCTCGTACGCGCGACGGGGTCCGGCATCCATACGGCGATGGCCGCACTGGAGGTCACGGTCCGCGCGCCTCGGCCGTGGGCCGGGGCGCTGAGCGAGCAGCACGCGGTGCAGGTCTCCGTGAATCCGGCCAGTCCTTCCCTCGAGGAGTTGCTCGCGGGGCGGTTCCGTATGGACGTGCGCGGCCCATTGGGGCTTCCCGTGGATTCGAGCGCCACGCTGTGGACCCACCGGAGGGAGACCCCGATCTACAAGAAGGAACTCCCGTCGTTCCGGCTACCATTCGACGCGGCGGCATGGCACCGCATCTTCTTACGTGACTTCCTGGACGACCAGCCGGTGCAGAACGCGCTGGAGAGCGCCTGCGCCGTCGAGGTCCAGTTCGCGTTCGGCTCGCTGGCGGCGCAGCGCCTTCTGTTCGCCCGGGATGTCTCGCCCCTGCGCTGGGCGGTGCGGTCTTGGAGTCGCTCGCGCGATGTCCACCTGGTCGACGACACCGGCATCCCGGGGATCGCGGAGGTGACCCTGCGCTCCTTCGAGGAGCCGGGCCGGGTGGTGCCGCTCACCCGGAAGTCCGCGGCCGACCCGATCCGGCTGCCGGACGGCGGCGGGCTTCTCGTCGCGACCCACGGGGACGAACGCGCGATGGCCGTGCTGGCCCCCGGCAACGTGAAGCACTTTTCAGCCCTCCGGGTGACTCCGCGCCTCCCGCACTTCCGCAAGGCACCGGATGGTCTGAACGGGCTCCTCGACCTGGCGGTCCTCTGGGCGGAGGCTACCGCGGTCGGGAGCCAGCTCGCCCGGATGCGGCAGTGCGACGTGCTGCGCGAAATCCACGCGTGCCTCGTCCGGCATCTCTGTGGGACCCGCTGGGAGGTAGCGGAACGATCTTTCCTGGGCGACCTGAAGCAGTCCCCGCAGACGCTTCTCCGCGAACTCTCGCACGACCCCAGGGAGCGGCAGCAGCTGTGCAGCCCGCTGGAGCGACTAGCGGCCGAATTCCCCCACCTTTCGCGGGAAGCCCGTGGGGAGAGGCTTCAGGGGCTCTTCTCGCAGCTGCGGGAATTCCGGGACCTCGACCTCGCCGACACGGCGCTCGCGCTCCGGATCATGAGCGTGCCCGAACGGGTCGGGCGGCTCGACGATCCCCGCTGGAACGTGCTCATGGAGCATCCTCTGCTCCTGCGCTCGGCCCGCTTCCTCGTGGTCGCGACCCACCGGCTGTCCACGGTATGCGACATCACGGCGATCCCCATCTACGTGGGCTGGAACTGATGCGGCTTCTCACACCGGAAACGACCGGGGAGGCGGTGGCGCAGTCCCTCGGCCTCGGTCCAGGCGCGAGCCTGGCCTCCACCGAAGCCATCGCCGCGCTTCTCCGGCGTGCAGCCGGATTCCAGTGTCCCTGCCCTGCCCGTGCGCTGGTCGACGCGGTGCATCGCAGTGCCGGTGCATGGCTGGGGGACGATCCCAGGGACGAGATCCGGGAGGTTCTGGAAGGGCTGTACCTCGCGGGCGACCTCGTGGAGATGCATCCCCCGGAGGGCGGGTCCGAGGGGAAGCTCGTCTACCTGGCGGCGCCGGCGTTCCTGATGCGGAAGACCGGGGCAGCCTACCTGCAGGGCGTGGTGCCCGACCATGCCTCGGGCCTCCCGGCAGATTTCGAGGCACTGATGCAGGCGCGTGGCGTGAGTCGTTTCCTACCGCCCACCCTTGAGACGGACTGGGAGAGCCTGCTTCCCGACCTCGGGTTCGCCCCCGTCGCACGCGAGCACTGGCTCGGCGCCCCGACGCGTGCCACGGCCGCACAGCATTGCGCCCGTTACCTGAAGCGCTTGCAGGAGGCTCCCGCGGGCGGGGACACCGCCGCGTTTATCGTAATCGATCCGACAGCGGACCCGACGTTCTACCATGGTCGACGGGTCGAGGCCGGACAGCGACGCGGCCGGTTCGTGGGGCGCCGCCAGGTGCGTCACAACCGGCAGGTCTGGTGCTTTGTCGAGATCGACGGGGGGCGGGTGCTGCATCTCTGTGACCTCCATGACGAGGACGACCCCGCCGCGGGTGCATCCGAAGCCTGGCACCTTCAGATGGCGCTGGATGCGTGCGCGGGGACACCGCAGCGGTTCCTCATCCGCGCGGACGACCCGGACCTTTCCCGGGACGAGGTGGCGCTGGACCTGTTCAGGCCGGTTCCACGATGGGCGGAGCGACGCTTCGAGGCGCTCGGCCGCCGACTCCCCACTAAGGGGCGCGGTGCTCTCGCGAGCTTTGCGCTTCCCGCCGATGAGGCACCGGAGGAAACCGAGTTCCTCACGGACGCACTGTGGCTCCAACCGAAAGCTTGAGGCGGAATGTCCCGTTCCATTGGCGAGGCGATCCAAGAGCTGCATCAGTCGCTCGCAGAGTACATCGAGGCCACCTACCACATCGGGCATCCAAGCCTGGTGAACCAGCGTCGCCGTCTCCTCGCTGACCCCGGCGTGATCTCGCAGGTTCCGTTCATCGAGAGCACACCGCGGTACACAACGGATCGGCGCTACTCGGAGATCACGGGGCTTGACCCCGCCGTGGCGACCCTCTTCAGCGATCTCTCCAAAGGGTCCGGCGGGCAGCGGCCGCTGCTGTTCGATCCGCCGTATCGGCACCAGGCCGAGGCGCTCGAGAGGGTCCTAGTCGAGCGCAAGAGTATCATCCTGACGACCGGTACGGGCTCCGGGAAGACCGAGAGCTTCCTGCTCCCGACCATCGGCAAGCTCGCCGAAGAGGCCGCAAACCGGCCGGACAGCTTCGCCGTGCCGGCCGCGCGCGTCATCCTGCTCTACCCCATGAATGCCCTCGTCAACGACCAACTGGGCCGGCTCCGTCTTCTGATGGGCGACCTGCGATTGGTCGAGCGGTTCAAGGACTGGGCGGGACGCCCGGCGCGGTTCGCACGCTACACGAGTCGGACGCTGTACCCGGGGGTGCGCACGCTGAAGAAGGACCAGGAGCGACTCCGGTCGATCGGCGACTACTACGTGAAGCTCCTCCAGGAAGCGGTCGACGACGATCGTCCCGCGGAGCAGCAGCGTGCGAGGCACCTGATTGCAGAGCTGAGCCGGCGAGGGAAGTGGCCGGCGAAGCCGGACCTGCTCGCGTGGTACGGCGCGCCGGGGAGCCGCTGGCAGGACGCAAGTGGGGCCTATCGGCGTTGCGTCACGCTCCCGGACGATCCGGAGCTGTTGACCCGTCACGAGGTACACGCCGCACCACCCGACGTGCTGGTCACCAACTACTCGATGCTCGAGTACATGCTGATGCGGCCGCTCGAGCGGCCTGTCTTCGAGCAGACCCAGCGCTGGCTGGAGGCGAACCCCGACGAGCGTCTCCTTCTGATCGTCGACGAGGCACACCTCTACCGGGGGGCAGCCGGCGCCGAGGTCTCGCTCCTGATCCGCCGGCTTCGCGCCCGGCTCGGCGTAGGTCCGGACCGTCTGCAGGTTATCTGCACGAGCGCGAGCTTCCAGGACCGCACGCACGCGGTTTCCTTCGCGGCCCAGCTCGCGGGGAAGGACCGAGAGGACTTCGTCGGGATCACGGGCGACCTTTCCCTCCGCTCGCCAGCCGCGCCCGGAAGCCGTGCGGACGCGGAGGCTCTCGCCGCTGTCGACCTGGAGGCCTTCTACGAGGCGGATCGGGTGGAAGACAAGTTGGCGCTGCTCGCGCCACTGCTCGCTCACCTGGGGCATGGAGTCGAGGGGGAGGACGTGGAGGCCACGCTGTTCCGGGGGCTTTCCGACTTCGCACCGCTCGGGCTGGCCGTGAACACCACGATGAGAGCAGCCTGCCCGCTGGAGGAGCTCGGAGGAGTGGTCTTCCCGGACGCGGCTCCGGAGCTGGCCGCGCGGGCACTCACCGTACTGCTCGGACTGGGTAGCATGGCGCGTCCGGAGCCCGATCACGCTGGGCTCCTGCCGTGCCGGATCCACTCATTCTACCGTGGGCTCCCGGGCCTGTGGGTGTGCCCGGATCCCGAGTGCACCGAGTTGGACTCTGCGGAGCGGGGTGGCCCAACGGGGAAGCTCTACGCGCAGCCCCGCGACAGCTGCGGTTGTGGGAGCCGCGTCTTGGAGTTCTACACCTGCCGCGCATGCGGAGCCGCGTATGCGCGGGCGTACACGGACCAGGTGCGCGAGCCCGACTACCTGTGGAGCGAGCCGGGCAGGCGGATGCGCACCGAAAGCGAGGAGGCGGAGGAACTCACCCCGCTCGACATCCTGCTCGAGAGTCCCAGTTCGCGAGAGGCCGCCGAGCCCGCCGTCCTGGACCTGCAGAGCGGTCGGCTGAACCCCGCGAACCCGGGCGAGCGTAGCCGCCCAGTCTTCCTGCCCCCCGGGCGGGACGACGTGGCAGCGCCCGACGAGGACGACGACGGGTCCAACCAGCAACCCGGGATCTTCCGTCCCTGCGGGGTGTGCCTCGGCAGGGAGTCGTTCGGGCGCTCGACCGTGCAGGATCACCTCACCAAGGGCGACCAGCCCTTCCAGGCGCTCATCTCGAGGCAGCTGCTCATCCAGCCGCCGAGCCAGTTGCCCAGCCGGTTCGCGCCGCTGCGAGGCCGGAAGGTCCTCGTCTTCTCCGACTCCCGTCAAACGGCGGCGCGCCTGGCGCCCAACCTCCAGAGCGGCTCGATGCGCGACGTGGTGCGCCCGCTCCTCCTCGCGGGCTTCAAGCACGTAGCCGAGACGCTCGCCGTCCAGTCCCGGCTCGCTGCCGGGCACACCACGATGGAACGGCTCCACGGCGCGCTCCTGGTTGGTGTGGGCCTGCTCGGAGGGCGGATCCGTCCCGAGCTTCGTAGCTGGGAGCAGGTGGACACGTCTCCGGTGGACCGAGCCAAGGAGGAGGGGGGGCTGGACGACCCGTTCGGGCTGCTGAGCGCGCTCACCGAGTTGCAGGACCAGCGGCCGCCCGAGTCGCTCCTGCGGTCGATCAATACGGTCGTCTGGGATCGCTACACGGGGCTTGAGGCCCTCGCGCTCGCCTCCATAGAGGAAGTCTCGCGGCATTCGGAAACCTTCGCCGCCCTGCCAGATCTGCCCGGGGTGGCAACCACCCCGGCGGAGAAGCTAGCCGTGGTCCGCGCCTGGATCCGCCGCTGGGGCCCCCGGCACGTATGGCTCCAGAGCATGCCGGGCGACTGGTCCCAGAACGAGATCCGGCCGCGCGGGCCCGTGATCCAGCCCTTCGAACAGCACGTCCTGCGCACGGCCGACGCGAAGCGCGTCTTCAAGAAGAGCTGGGTTCCTGTCCTTCTGGAGCGGCTCTGCAAGCCCGCGGGCGGGTCCAAGAGCAAGTACCTGATGCAGGGGTCCGAGCTCACCCTCCGCATGGGTGGATCGTGGGCCTACTGCGCTCGGTGCCGTGCGGTCCAGCGTCCCTTCCCGAGTGGGGATGACCGGTGTCTCAACTGCGCGTCCACGGAGTGCCGGGAGATCGATCCCGCAACCGATCCGGTGTTCACGGCGCGAAAAGGCTACTACCGGCGCGCGGCCACGGAGGCGCTCGCCGATCGGTCCGCCACACCTTTCTCTATCGTCGCGGCAGAGCACACCGCGCAGCTGAACGCGGCTAACGAGCGCAACATCTTCTCCAAGGCCGAAGAGAACGAGTTGCGCTTCCAGGATGTCGAGCTGGACGGGACAGGTGGTGAGAGTGCAGTGGATGTGCTCTCCTGCACAACGACGATGGAGGTGGGGATCGACATCGGCGCCCTCTCCGGTGTTGCACTCCGGAACATGCCACCCGCGCGCTCCAACTACCAGCAGCGCGCCGGCCGGGCCGGCCGCCGGGGCAACGCCATCGCGACCGTGATCGCTTTCGGAAGCGCCGACAGCCACGACGAGCACTACTTCCGCAACCCCGACGTGATGATCCGAGGACAGGTGGAGGACCCCTTCCTCACGCTGGACAACTACGAGATCGCGCGCCGGCACGTCACCGCTTACCTGCTCCAGACCTACCACCAAGAGCGGCTTCCGAACCTCCAGCCGACGGAGAAGAACGCCAACCTTTTCGCGGTTCTGGGAACGGTCGGAGAGTTCCGCCGCGGGGACACCCCGATCAACCGGGTAGATTTCGAGAGCTGGCTTCGCAAGCACGAGGGTCGTCTCGCCCGGGATGTCGCCGGGTGGCTGCCTCCCGAACTCGGCGCCGCGATGGACAAACTGCTCGCGGCGCTTGTGCCCGAGACGCTCTCTGCGCTTGACAGCGCGCTGGAGGTGGTGCGGCCCGAGGATTTCGGGGGTGGGGCCGAGGAGGCCGACGCTCCACCCGAAGCGATTGAGTCACCCGGGGACGAGGAGACGGAGGGGAACGCTGAGGCGGGCGGGGCACCAGAGGTCCCGCCGGAGCCCGAGGACAGCTTGCCAGCCGACGACCCCTCGCAGGAGAAGCTCCTGAACCGGCTGCTGTACAAGGGAGTGCTGCCGCGGTATGCGTTCCCCACCGATGTCGCGGCCCTCTACGTCTTCGACCGCGACGACTCGACGTCGTACCGGCCGGAGTTCCAGTTCGCGCCCAGTCAGTCCCTTCCGGTTGCGCTTTCTCAGTATGCGCCGGGGAAGGAGGTCTGGATCGCCGGGAAGAAGTTCGTCTCCGGTGCGGTATACTCGCCGATTCGGGACGAGCGCTGGCTCGCCTGGCAGCAGCGCAGGATGTACTACGAGTGCGGCGTCTGCCACTACGCGACGACGCGACGCCGGAGTGAGGGGCGGGTCCACGAGCAGCTCACGTGCCCTGCCTGCGCAACGGAGGGCTCGCTCGGGCCTGCCCGACGGTGGCTCCGCCCTCCGGGCTTCGCGCACCCGATCGACATCGAGGAGGCGACCTCTCCGGAGGAGATCCCGGCCAGTAGCTACGCGACGCGCGCCAAGCTCCTGGCACCGACGCCTGCAGACGAGAACGCGTGGACTCGCCTCGGCGACCGCATCCGGGTCCATCACCTCAAGGACCACCTCCTCGTCACCAATCGGGGACCACGGCTCGAGGGCTACAACTACTGTCTACGTTGCGGCCGAATCGAGCCGGCCGCGACGGTGAACTCCGTCGTCACGGCACCGCACCGGAAGCCGTATCCGGACCCGCGCGATCCGATGTGCCCCGCCAGGCGCGCGGTGAAGGGGATCGTGCTCGGGACCGACTTCATAACCGACGTTTTGCTGGTCTCACTTCGGGTGGAGGCGCCACTCTCGTTGCGACCAGACCTCTTCGCCACGGAGGTCGCCTTGCGGACGGTGAGCGACGCGCTGGCGCGTGCAGCGGCGAGCGTGCTCCAACTCGAGCCCGCAGAGCTGGCTGCTGAGTTCCGGCCTGCGCTGACGCCCGCGGGACACGCGGGGATCGAGGCCGAGATCTTCCTCTACGACACACTCGCGGGCGGCGCAGGATTCACCAGGCAGGTGGGAGCCCGGTTCGGCGAGATCTTCGAGCGCGCTCTGGCGCTGCTCGAATCCTGCCCGGAGGATTGCGATCGGTCTTGCTATCGTTGCCTTCGGAGCTACAAGAACAAGTTCGACCACGATCTCCTGGACCGACGTGTCGGCGCCTACTTGATGCGGTTTCTTCTCACCGGCCGAGTACCGCCATTGGAGCGTCAGTGGATGGATCAGGTGACGGATCTGCTGCTCCACGACCTGGAACGTCAGGTCGGTGATCTGGTGGACTTCCGGCGGAGAGAGCCCGTACTGGACCAGGACGGGACGGAACGCATCGCCCCTATTATTGCCCGCCGCGCAGACGGCTCCCAACTCGTCATCGGGGTGCTGGACCCGCTCACAGCGTCGTACTCCTCGGATCCGGATTTCCAGGCGCTGTGCACGCGCCCGGCCATCCCTGCTTGGCCGGTGGAGGAGATCCTGGCGCGTCGCAACCTGCCCTGGGTGTCGAGCCAACTGGTGACCGAACTCGCCGAGTAGCGTGACGCCCATCAAGGATTGACCCTCACCCCGACGTAAGGCGCCACAACGCCGTGCACGGAGGACGTACGCAACTCATCCTCCTCTCCCACGGGAGCAGTAGAACAGCGGCGCCGGGAGCTGGTAAGCTCCTGGCGCCGTTCTCATGGGCCTGGCAGGACTCAAACTGGCCACCATGGAATAAGGTGTTCCTTGCCCTCACCACCTGAACTGTGGGCCAGAACACCCGGATCCTTGCGGCTCAGGGAGCGTCACAGCGCCTCTTCAGCGGCTACCGAATACGTCCACGGGCATGTCAGATGTGTCGAAGGCCCCTCAGTGAGCAGTTCACGCCCGACACGAGTGCAATTCGACGGTCGAGAAGGCCGGGGCACGGAGAGCCCGGGCGCTGTGTCAGTTCAACCAAATAGCCCGGAGAATGATAGCTGGTAAGGTTCCGAGAAAGTCGAACGTCTTCTCGATTTCCGCGTCGGACTCAAGGTGCGGAGTCTGCTTTGCATTACCCTCATCACCTGCACTGCCTGCCTCACCTGCATTGCGCGCAGCGCCGTCACCACCGGCATCCCCGGCATCCCCGGCACCACCGGCACCACCGGCACCACCGGCAGCACCGGCAGCACCCGCTTCACCGGCATTACCCGCTTCGCCCGCAGCACCCGCTTCACCAGTAAAACCCGCTTCACCAGCAGAACCCGCTTCACCAGCAGAATCCGCTTCACGCCCCATTTATGAGATATCGGCGCCGTTCACAGAGACCATCCCGAAGACCGGTCGTAGATTGACCGGCCCCTGTTTCAACGACTGGAGGGCGTGTGAAGCGGCCGGCCGAAAATGAGGAGCCCCTGGTATTGGGGTCTCCGTTTCACATCGGAAGACAAAAACGCGCCGGGAGCTGGTCAGCTCCCGGCGCAGTTCTCATGGGCCTGGCAGGACTCGAACCTGCGACCGTGGAATTATGAGTTCCCTGCTCTAACCACCTGAGCTACAGGCCCGAACACCCCCAAAATCTAGCCAGAGCGCCAGGATCGGTCCACCCGGACCACCCCGTGTCCCGTCTTCCGAAAACGGGACAGAAACGGGACACGGACCCCCGATCGCCTGCTCCAGCGCCCGACCCAACCCACGCGAAAACCCGCGCCGCGCCTGGAAAAGTCCGACGAGCCGTCGCACCTCCCACCCCCCGCAGCCGATTATGAGTCGCCTGCTCTAACCGCTGAGCTATGGGCCCCGCTCCACCGTCCGTTCCGGGTCCGGCGGGCGAGCAAAGATACGCCATTCCCCGCCCCGTTTCAACCGATCCCCTCCACCAACCACGCCCGCCCCGCCGGCCTCCCGCGCTGGACGCCCCGCGCGCTCCCCCTTACCTTCCGGCTCACGGGTCCCGCCGCGGCCCGCGCCGCTCCCGCGTCCCCGCGTACCCCCGCCCCACGAGGTCCGATGCGCGTCCACGGCACCCCGTACCGCACCGTCTGGATGGACGGCGCCACGGTCCACCTGATCGACCAGAACCGGCTCCCCTTCGACTTCGCCGTGGAGTCGTGCGCCGACCACCGCGCCACCGCGGAGGCGATCCGCCGGATGACGGTGCGCGGCGCCCCGGCCATCGGCGCGGCGGCGGCGTTCGCGCTGGCGCAGGCCTTCCTGGAGGCCGGCCGCGACCCGTGGCCGCACGCCCGCGCCGCCCGCGCGCTCATCGAGGGCACCCGCCCCACCGCGCGCGACCTGTTCCACGCCACGGAGCGCGTCTGGGCCGCCGCGGAGGCGGCCCCGCACGGCGCCGCGGCCACGGAGGCCGCCGTGGAAGCGGCGCGGGCGCTGGCCGAGGAGGGCGTGGCGAGCTGCCGCCGCATCGGCGAACACGGGGCGGCGCTGGTGGCGCACGGGGCGCGCGTGCTCACCCACTGCAACGCCGGGTGGCTGGCCACGGTGGACCACGGCACCGCGCTGGCGCCGGTGTACGCCGCGGCCGCGGACGGAAAGCGGCCGCACGTGTGGGTGGACGAGACGCGCCCGCGCGCCCAGGGAGCCCGCCTGACCGCGTGGGAGCTGGCGGGCGAGGGCGTGCCGCACGCCGTGATCGCCGACAACGCCGCCGCGTTCCTGATGAGCCGCGGCGAGGTGGACCTGGTGATCGTCGGCGCGGACCGCGTGGCCGCCAACGGCGACGTGGTCAACAAGGTGGGGACGCTCGCCAAGGCCGTGTGCGCGCGCGAGTTCGGGATCCCCTTCTACGTGGCCGCGCCCCCCTCCACCTTCGACGCGGGCGTACCCGACGGCGCCTCGGTGACCATCGAGGAGCGCTCCGCCGACGAGGTGCACTTCCAGACCGGCCCCGACGAGACCGGGACGCTGCGCCGCATCCGGGTCACCGCGCCCGGCTCCCCGGCGCGCAACCCCGCCTTCGACGCCACGCCGGCGCGGCTGGTGACCGGCTACGTCACCGAGCACGGCGTCTTCGCTCCCGGGGAGCTCCCCGCCGCCGCCTACCCGGCCGTCCGCGCGGCCGCCGTCTGACCGACTCCACACCACGCACTCCCCCTCCCATGTCCGCCACCTCCGCCACTGCAGCCGCCCACGCGTCCTCTACACCCGCCGCGGAGGACCCGCTGGACGCCCTCGTCCACTTCTCGCGGCGGGTGGGCGCCGACCCGTCGCTGGTGCTGCGCGGCGGCGGCAACACCTCGCTCAAGATGGAGGAGGCGGACGTGCGGGGGCGCCCCGCGCGGGTGCTGCGCGTAAAGGGGAGCGGCTCCGACCTGGCGAGCATCCGCCGCGCTGACTTCGCCGGGGTGCGGCTGGACGACGTGCTGCCGCTCTTCGACCGGGCCGACATGAGCGACGAGGAGATGGTCGCGTACCTGGCGCGCTGCCTCACCGACCCCGCCTCGCCGCGCCCCTCCATCGAGACGCTGCTGCACGCCTTCGTCCCCGCGGCCAGCGTCTTCCACTCGCACGCCGACGCGGTTCTGGCGCTGGTGAACACGCCGCACCCCGAGCGGACGCTCCGGGACGCGCTCGGGCCCGACGTGCTGCATGTCCCCTACCGCCGCCCGGGGTTCCTGCTCTCCCGCGAGGTGGGCGAGGCCGTGCGCGCCGCCCCCGGCGCTCCGGGGCTGGTCCTGCTCAACCACGGCGTGGTCGCGTGGGGAGACACGCCGGAGGAGGCGTACCGGCGCCACCAGGAGCTGGTCGCCCGGGCGCGGGAGCACCTGGCGGGACGCGACACGGCGCGGGTGTTCGTGGCGGACGCGCGGCTGCGGCTGGACGAGGGCGAGCGCAGGCGCGCGGCGGCGGCGCTCGCCCCCGTGATCCGCGGTGCGCTGTGCGGCGCCAAGCGGGTGGTGGCGCGCTACACGGACGCGCCGGAGGTGCTGGAGTTCGTGGGCTCGCCGCGCGCGCGGGAAGCGTCCGCGGCGGGGGCGGCCACGCCGGACCACATCCTGACCACCAGGCGGCTCCCGCTGTGGGTGGACGTGGACGACCCCGCGGACGCGGAGGGCACCGCGGCGCGCTTCCGCGAGGCGCTGGAGCGCTGGCGCGCCGACTACCTGGCATACGTGGAGCGCCACCGCACGGACGAGCCCGTGCTGGAGGCGGCGCCGCGGGTGGTGCTGGTGCCGGGGATCGGGATGTGGACCACGGGCCCCAACCCGCGCACGGCGGCGCTGGCGCGCGACATCTACCTGCACACCATGGGGATCATGGCCGGGGCGGAGTCGCTGGGCGGCTACCGCTCGCTCCCGGAGGCGGAGGGGTTCCGCGCGGAGTACTGGCCGCTGGAGCTGTACAAGCTGACGCTCGCGCCGCCGGACCGGGAGCTGGCCGGGCGGGTGGCGCTGGTCACCGGGGCCACGGGTGCGATCGGGCGGGAGGTGGCGCTGCGCCTGGCCGCCGCGGGCGCGCAGGTGGTGGTGACGGACCTGGCGCTCCCCGCGGCCGAGGCGCTCGCCGGGGAGATCGCGGCGCGGGAGGGCGCCGGCTCCGCGCTGGCCCTGCCGCTGGACGTGACCCGCGAGGACGCGGTGGAGGCGGCGCTGGAGCGCGCCTGCCTGGAATACGGCGGGGTGGACGTGGTGGTCTCCAACGCGGGGGTGGCGCACTGCGCCCCCATCGAGTCGCTGGCGCTGGCGGACTGGGAGCGGAGCCTGGCCGTGAACGCCACCGGCCACTTCCTGGTCGCCCGCGCCGCGCTCCGCCTGATGAGGCGGCAGGGGACGGGCGGCAGCCTGGTGTTCGTGGCTACCAAGAACGTCACCGCCCCCGGCAAGGACTTCGCCGCCTACAGCGCCTCCAAGGCCGCGGAGGCGCAGCTCGCCCGGGTGGCGGCGATCGAGGGAGGCCCACTGGGCGTGCGCGTCAACATGGTCAACCCCGACGCCGTGTTCAGCGGCTCCGGCCTGTGGGCGGAGATCGGCCCGGAGCGCGCCCGCGCCCACGGCATCGCCCCGGAGGCGCTGGGCGACTTCTACCGCGGCCGCACCCTGCTCGACGTGGAGGTCCGCGCCGAGGACGTGGCCGAGGCGGTGCTCTTCCTCGCCTCGGACCGCTCCTCGCGAACGACGGGATGCATGCTCCCCGTGGACGGCGGGGTCAGGGAAGCGTTTCCGCGCTGAAACGCGGGAGTACGGAGCACGAAAAGGCGCCCCACCGGGATCTCCCGGTGGGGCGCCGTCGCGTGAGTCAACACCGTCCGGCGCCGACCGTGTCGGATGAAACGCTTGTCGCTCGGCTAAGAGGCGGTGGTTCAAGTGGATGCGAGCCCGGACGGCGTCCCGGACAGGAGTTGACCCCGTCCATGGCTTCAGTAACCGGCGGGAGCTTCCGATTCTTTGTCTGGGAAGGGGGCGGTGGTGCCTCCCCCAGGCACGGAGAGCCGGACCTCGCCGCTCTCCGTGCGCCGCTCCCGCAGCATCCCCGCCCGTGTAGCCCGGGTCCAGTCGAAGCAGCCCTCTACGTCCGCAGCGAACCTTCCTGCTGCGGCGCATTCCCGGAAGATCAGGCTCAGGTACTGTGCGGCGAAGGCCTCTTCCTCGTCGCCGACATCGTTCGGGTATCCGACCGCGTGGTCCCCACCCTTTGTACCGCCTGATTTCCGCTCCAACACTCTCCAGGAGGAAGCACCATGGGGTCGATGGCAACAGCCGCGCGTAGTCTGGTCGGGGTCGCTGACAAGGCACAGATAAAGGAACGGATGGATCTGCTGCTGATCGCCGCGAAAGCAAAGGTTGCTGCGTACCGGCAGGAGATCAACGAGCAGTTCATCAATCCGGCTGCCGTGGACAAGATCCAGATTCCGGGCATTCGGGCGCTCCGCTACATCGAACAGTATCACGTCGCTTCGAAGTCCGGCTTCAACGAACAGGTGGCGGGCCACATGGACAGGGCGATCGACGCGTTCTTTTCGATCGGCGGCAAAGACACCGAAACCAAGGAAGCAGTCCACAACGGGGTCAAGTCCCTGATCTCCACGGCCTTGAGCGGCTTTATTGGGTCCACCGAGGCCGGCGAGTCCGAGGAGAAGGTCTACGTCGTCGTGCCCGAAAACAACGCCTTCGTCCGGGCGGACATCTATACGTGGAAGTACCACATGTCGGACAAGGCGCTGGGAGACAACTCCGACACGGCAACGGCGTACGTGTTGTGCAAGTCCGTCATCGACCACGCGAAGCTCAACATCGACGAGCTGATCTACCTGGTGTCGGACTCGCTGGGGAATCGGCCCCAGACCGGGATCATCGAAAAGCAGGTGGATCTGCCCGGAGGGGACACGACGCTCAAGAGGTTCTATGCGGATCCCGTCAATCCGGCCACGCCGCTGCTCAAGCCGGCCCCGCAGGGGGTGTCGCTGGACGCCGGCAAGTGGGAGAACTGGGCGGAGGTGCTCGACGGCGGGTCCGGAGGGAGTCCGCCTTCGATCCGGGTCGTCGAAGCCTACATCGACGAGCTCATCCGCGTCTGGAAGAAGCTGAAGCAGGACGTGGTCGAGAGGTGAGCCGGACGTGCTCGAACGATCGACGGGGTCGAAGCGCTCGCTTCGGCCCCGTCGATCGTTCGCCTACTTGGTGCCGAAAAGCCGGTCGCCGGCGTCACCGAGGCCGGGACGGATGTAGCCGTTAGCGTCCAGCTCGCGGTCCAGCGCCGCCGCGTACACCTGCACGTCCGGGTGCTCCTGCTGCATGCGCCGCACCCCCTCCGGCGCGGCCACCAGGCACATGAACCGCACCCGGATCGCGCCGGAGCGCTTCAGCGACGACACGGCGGCCGCCGCCGAGCCGCCGGTGGCGAGCATGGGATCCAGCACGATGAAGTCGCGCGCCTCCGGCTCGGGCGGGATCTTGAAGTAGTAGTCCACGGGCTGGAGCGTGTCGTGGTCGCGGTACAGCCCGATGTGCCCCACCCGCACCGAGGGCATCAGCCGCAGCACCCCGTCCACCATCCCCAGCCCGGCGCGCAGGATGGGCACCAGCGTCAGCTTCTTGCCGCTGAGCCGCATCTGCGTGGTGGTCTCCAGCGGCGTCTCCACCTCCACGGGGCCCACCGGCAGGTCGCGCGTCACCTCGTACGCCATGAGCATGGCGATCTCGTCCACCAGCTCCTTGAACTTCTTCTTGGACGTGTCCTTGCGGCGCAGCACGGTAAGCTTGTGCTGCACCAGCGGGTGGTCGATGACGGTCAGGTTGGGGAAGTCGCTCGCGCTCACGTCGCTCTCCGGTGGCAGGTGCGCGGGCAAGCTACGCTCCCCCGCCCCGGCCGGCAACCGTGGACGGGCGCCCCCACGGCCGGAGGCGGCACGGGGCTCGTCGAGCGGGCGGCCGATCGTGATTTCGGGGGTCGTGCAGGCGCTCGGGTCGACACCGACGGGCGGGAGGACTGGAGCCGGGGCCGCGGTCAGGAGCGCTCCCGGCGGCGCCTCGGGCGAGGGGCGTTCGGGTCCATGGACGCGAACTGCGCCATCTCCCGCAGCTTCGCGATCTCCTCCGGTCTCAGCGAAAACGACCAGCTTCCGACCCGCCCCTCGATCGAAGATGCTGCGCCGATGCGGCGCAGGTCGGCGACGGGAACCGTGAAGCCTACCGCCTCCCGCCTCCGCCTGAACGCTGCGTAGTGGACCCCTCGATACCACAGGCGATCACTCCCGTCGAGGAGGAGGTTCAGGTCGTTGTCCCACTCGAAGCGCCACCCCGATTCCGGGGTGACGGAGTGGGCGAAAAAGAAGATCACCGAGCCCAGCGGGGCCGACAGCACGGTGTCGGGGTGGGCCGCGTAGAGCGAGAACTCCATCCTCAGGGGGTCGATGGAGTTGCTTCGCGCGAACACCGGTGTCGTAACCTCCGTACGCCCCTCGATCCGGGCGTCCCGGGCGAACATCGCCGTCCGCGCGGCGGTCCCGGAGCTGGTCGCCGTCGCCAGGGCGGGGGCGCAGCCGTAGCACGCCAAGGCGAGCGCCGCGAAGATCCAGGAAGGCGAGCGGGTCACGGGAGTCCGGTGGTGGTGGGGCGCGCGGTGTGACGGCACGCACCAATAGCGCGGCCTTGCCCGGGTCGCAAGAGAACGGCGCACCATGCGCCCGCAGTGCCGCGACGCGAGTCGGGTGGTCGCTTCGCCGCGGCGCTTGACCCCGGCGCCGGGCGCGGCATATTCAGCGTCTCCCCACGTCCCGCAGGGCAGCCCGCGCCACCGGGCGCTCCCCACGCACATCCCCATCCGACATGCCCACCAAGGCCGAGTTCGTAGAAGCCATCGCCAAGAGCCTGCACACCGCGGCCGGGCTGGACAACCAGAGCACCACCAGCGTGGCGTTCAACGACCTGAACCACACGCTGTACATCACCAGCCAGCAGAACCGCGACTACCTGCAGATCCTGACGCCGAAGCCGACGACGCTGACCTGGCAGGGCAACGTCGTCGCCCAACTGCCGCCGCAGCCCAGCCAGATCCCGTACTACCGGGGCTACTCGGCCCCCGGCATGAAGCCGGGGATCAGCAAGGTGGCGATGCACCCCCTGCTCGCGGCCACTCTCGCGGCGGCACGGAAGCACCTCAAGGACGACACGGGGCTGGAGGGGTTCCTGGGCTCCGTCACCCACGTCAAGGTGGTGCGCAACCCCGACCTGTTCGTCATCAAGTCGGTGGACACCGCGGGGCTGCACGGCGAGTCGCGCATCATCCGCTTCCACTTCCTCAAGTTCGTCCGCAACTTCGAGCCGACCCGCTTCGACGACCTGGACTCGCTGGACTCGGGGAAGCTGATCCGGGAGCTCACCAAGGAGTTCAAGGACCGGTACCGGGGGCGCCTGCACATGGGGTCCAGCCAGGGCGCGTGCAATCGATGCGGGGATTACATGGACGAGCTGGGGATCTCCTACGGGAGCACCCAGACGATGAACAAGAAGCGCGAGGAGACCTGGCTGCACCCCATCACCATGACCACCGGGGCGACGGGATACCGCTCCCACAACTCCTCTGCGGTGCGGCTGGATGCCACCGGCCGCAGGCTGCAGGAGCTCAAGGACGAGTGACCCCGCCCGGGCGGCGCCTGGCAGCGCGCCCCCCCTTCCCTTAAGTTGCGGTGCCCGAACCGCCCCGGCGCCTCGCCGGGGCCGCCGCCGTCCGGCCCGCCCCGCCGTCCCGCGACACGCCCGAACTCACCCGCCGCATGACGCACGCCCTGCTCATCGAGAACCTGTCCAAGCGCTACGCCGGCCACACGGCGGTGGACGACCTCAGCCTGGCCGTCCCCGCCGGCACCATCTACGGGATCCTGGGGCCCAACGGCGCCGGCAAGTCCACCACCATCCGCATGGTGATGAACATCATCATCCGCGACTCGGGCCGCGTGGCGCTGCTGGGCCGCGACCCGGAGCAGGACCGCGAGGTGCTGCGGCGCGTGGGCTACCTGCCGGAGGAGCGGGGGCTGTACAAGAAGATGAAGGTGATCGACGTGGTGGTGTTCTTCGCGCAGCTCAAGGGCGTGCCCGCGGCCACGGCCCGGCGCGAGGGGGAGCGCTGGATCGAGAAGATGGGGCTGGGCGAGTGGCGGAACGCGCGGGTGGAGACGCTCTCCAAGGGGATGCAGCAGAAGGTGCAGTTCGTCACCACCGTGATCCACGACCCCGACCTGCTGATCCTGGACGAGCCCGCCTCCGGGCTGGACCCGGTGAACCAGGAGGTGCTGCGCGACACCATCCTGGAGACCCGCCAGCGCGGCAAGACGGTGATCTTCAGCACGCACAACATGGCGCAGGCCGAGGAACTGTGCGACGACGTGTGCATCATCGCGCAGGGCCGCAAGGTGCTGGACGGCGGCCTGCGCGAGGTCAAGCGCGCCAACCGCACCAACCGCTACGCCTTCGCCTTCGACGAGCCGGACGGCCGGGTGGACGCGGCGCCGCGCCTGGGCGCCGGCTTCGGCCCGCCCGTCCGTGCGGGCGAGGGGTGGGAGGTGGAGTTGGAGCCCGGCGCCGATTCGCGGCGGCTGCTGGCCGCGCTGGCCGCCATGGACGCGCCGCTCGTCCGCTTCGAGCGGGTGGAGCCCTCGCTGCACGAGATCTTCGTCGCCCGCGTGGGCGACGCCTCCACCCCGCACCGCCGCCCGGAGCCCGCGCATGTCTGAGATGCTGATCGTGCTGCGGCGCGAGTTCATGGAGCGGGTCCGCACCCGCGGCTTCCTGCTCACCACGCTGCTGCTCCCCGTCTTCATGGGCGGGCTCACCCTGCTGCCGGCGCTGATGAGCTCCGGCGGGGAGCGCAGGCTGGTGGTGGTGGACGAGGCCCCCGCGGGGATCGCCGACTACGTGGTGCAGACGCTCTCCAGGCCCCCCGCCGCCGACGAGGAGGACGCCTACACCTACCGGCTGGAGCGCGTCCGCGGGCCGCTGGCGGCGGTTCGCGAGGACCTCAACCGCCGGGTGCGCGCCGAGGAGATCGACGGCTACCTGTACCTCCCCGCCGGCGTGGTGCACGGCAACCAGATCGAGTTCCGGGCGCGCAACCTGTCCAACTTCCAGGTGGAGCGCGACGTCCGCGTGGCGGTGTCGCAGGCGGTGCAGGCGGCGCGCATGCGCGAGCAGGGGCTGGACGTCACGGAGGTGGCCACGCTGCTGCGCCCGGTGGAGCTGCAGACGCTGCGCGTCACCGACCAGGGCGAGGCCGCCGAGACCGCCGAGTCCAGCTTCTTTTTGGGCTACATCCTGGGGATGATGGTGTACGTGCTGGTGGTGCTGTACGGCATCAACGTCATGCGCAGCGTGCTGGAGGAAAAGACCAACCGCATCGTGGAGGTGATCGTCAGCTCCATGAAGGCCACGCACCTGATGGCCGGCAAGATCCTGGGCGTGGGCGCGGTGGCCGTGCTGCAGGTGTCCATCTGGGCGCTGCTGGGCACCGTGGCCGCCACCCGCAGCGACATGATCGCCAGGCGGCTGGGCATCCCCCCGGAGGCGCTCTCCAGCCTCAACGTGGACCCCTGGATGCTCGCCGCCGCGGTGGCCTTCTTCATCCTGGGCTTCCTGCTGTACGCGGCGCTGTTCGCGGCGGTGGGCGCGGCGGTCAACAGCGAGCAGGAGGCGCAGCAGTTCCAGACGGTGGCGCTCCTGCCGCTCATCGCGCCGCTGGTGTTCATCCGCCAGGTGATCAGCGACCCGCTCGGCACCACGGCCACGTCGCTGGGGCTGATCCCCTTCACCGCCCCGGTCACCATGCCCATGCGCATGGCCGCCGCCGCCGTGCCCGCCTGGCAGATCGCCGTTTCTCTCGCCGCGACGCTGGTGGCGGTGGTCGTGGTGGCATGGGTCGCCGGCAAGATCTACCGCATCGGCATCCTCAGCACGGGCAAGAAGCCGTCGCTGCGCGAGCTGGGGCACTGGCTCCGGGCCGCTTAGAGTTCGGAGTGTCGTTGCGGGCCGCTGCGGAGCCGGACGGTACTGCTGTCCGTCTCCTCCGCGGGCTCCGGGAGCCAGCCGAAACTGCCCGGCTGTCTCCCTTCGCCGGAGTGAGCCTCGCCAAACAGCCGGCGAGTCTCCCTCCGCAACGGATGATATGGGTACGACGGAACGGCGAACGGCGCCCCCGCCTCGGCATCGAGGTGGGGGCGCCGTCGTCGTCGCAGGCTGTAACCTGTCCCCTGTAACCTGTCCCCTGTAACCTGTCCCCTGTAACCTTTCCGTTCCCTACCAGTCCCTCAGCACCCGCCCACGCGGCTGCTCGCGCCGCAGCTTCTCCCCCTGCACCTCGGCCTCGGCGCGCTGGGCGCCGCGCAGGATCCGCTCGGCCTCGGAGGGGGTCATCCCCTTCGCGCCCTGCGGGGCGGGCTCGGCGGCCTCGGGCACCTGCTGCTCGCCCTCCTCCTCGCCGCCGCCGCCCTCGTCCTCCCCGCCTCCTCCGCCGCCGCCCGGCGGCTGCTGCGCCAGCAGGCGCAGCGCGATCTCCAGGTTCCACTTGGCGTCGGGGTCGCCGGGGCGCAGCAGCAGGGCGCGCTGGTAGGCCGCCACGGCGCGCTCCAGGCGGGGGCGGCGCTGGTCGTCGGGGACGCGCTGCAGGAACACGGGGACCAGGTCCGTGTTGCCGGCGTTGTACGAGGCGCGCTGCCGCACCTCCGGGGCGCCGGCCGGGAGCGCCGCCTCCAGGTGCGCCCGCGCCGAGTCGTACGCCTCCAGCCGCAGCAGCGCCGTGCCCAGGTTGTAGCGCAGCTCCGGCGAGCGGTCGCCCTTCGCCAGCACTTTGGCGTACTCCTCCGCCGCCTTTCGGTACTCCCCCTCCCTGTACAGCCGGTTGCCGTTGTCGCACCCCGCGAGCACGGCGAGCAGGGCAACGCGCAGCAGCGTCAGCCGACCGACGCGCCCCACGCTCGAAGCCGCGCCCCTCACGCCGGCACCTCCGCGACGGGGCGGCGCCCCCGCGCCGCCAGCAGGGTGTCCGCCGCCAGCAGCAGCAGCGCGGCGGCGAGGAACCACTGGTAGCGGAGGGCGGGCCCGCCCGTGCCGTCCGGGCGCCGGGCGGACGCGGGCGCCGCGGCGACGTCGCGCACCAGCGCGGCCACCGCGCGCGGGTCGGAGCCCTCGCGGTAGCTGCCGCCCGTCTCGTCGGCGATCTCGCGCAGCATCCCCGGGTCCAGCCGCGACACGGCGGTGCGGCCGTCCACGTCGCGCTTGAAGCCCAGGCGGCGCCCGGTGGTGGGGTCCACGTCCGGCACCGGCCCCCCGGCCTCCGTGCCGAAGCCCAGCGTGTGGATGGTCACCCCCGCGCGCTCCGCCCGCCGCACCGCCAGCCCCACCTCCGCGCGCTCCTCCAGCGCCTCCCCGTCCGACATCAGCACCATCACCTTGCCCGTGCTCAGCGAGTCGCCCCCCAGGAGCAGGTCCGTCCCCTGCCGCACCGCGCTCGCCAGCGACGAGCCGCCCTGCGTCACGATCTCCGGCGAGAGCGCGTCCAGGTACAGCTCCACCGCGCCGGGGTCGCCGGTGAGCGGCGTGAGCACGTAGCCGCGCCCGGAGAACACCACCACCCCCATGCGGCTCCCGGGGAGCCCGTGCGCCAATTGCCGCGCCGCGGCGCGCTCGCGCTCCAGCCGGTTGGGCCGGACGTCCTCCACCAGCATGGAGTTGCTGGCGTCCATCACCAGCACCACCTCGGCCCCGCCCGCCCCCTCGCCGGCCGCGTCCCCGCCGCGCCCCCAGCGCGGGTCCGCCGCCGCCAGCCCCAGCGCCGCCGCGGCCGGCACCAGCAGCGCCGCCCGCGCCCACGGCGCCGCCCCCGGGTCGCGCCCCGCCAGCCGCAGCACCAGCGGGTGCTCCCCGAACGCCTCCGCCGCGCGCCGCCGCCGCCGCACGGCGAGCGCGATCCCCGCCCCCACCGCGAGCGGGAGCAGCAGGACCAGCGGCAGCAGCCAGGGGCGGAAGAAAGTCACGGGACAGGGAACAGGTGACAGGGGACAGGGGACAGCCTGCAACGACGACCGCGGGACGTTGCGGGCGCGTCGGCGGTCGCGTGAGGGATGTCGGCCCGGAGGGGCGAGACCCCAACGGCAGTATCGTTGGGGGCTCGACTCCGTTGCAGACGGTCGTATCGTCTGCTACGGAGCCGCAGCCCGACCCCGGCGCAGCCGGGGGCACGCCCGAATCCAGGTCCCGCAGAGCAGTTCACGGTCCCACCCCCCGCCGCGAGCCCCGCACCAGCCACTCCAGCGCCAGCAGCAGCGCGCCGGCGAGCAGAAAGGGCAGGTACAGCTCCGTGTGGCGCGTGTAGCGGCGCACCGTCACCGGCGTGCGGACCATGCGGTCGATCTCGCCGTAGATGCGGCGCAGCGCCTCCGTGTCCGTCGCGCGGAAGTAGCGGCCGCCGGTGCTGCGGGCGATCTCGGTGAGCAGCGCCTCGTCGATCCGCACCGGCAGCAGGGCGTAGCGCAGCCCGGAAGCGCCGCGCGCCACCGGCACCCGCGCCATCCCCTGCGACCCCACGCCGACGGTGAACACCCGCACCCCCAGCGCCGCCGCCGCCCGCGCCGCGTCGCGCGGGTCGATCTCGCCGGCGTTGTTCTCGCCGTCGCTCAGCAGGATCACCACCTTGCTGCGGCCCGGCACCTGGCGCAGCCGGTTCGTCGCCGTCGCCAGCCCCATCCCGATCGCGGTGCCGTCGCGCAGGGCGCCCGGCTCCAGCGCCTGCAGCGCGCCGATCAGCAGCGGGTAGTCGGTGGTGGTGGGCACCTGCGTCAGCGCCTCGCCCGCGAAGGTCACCAGCCCGATGCGGTCCGCCTTCCTCCCCGCCACGAAGCGCGCGGTGGTCCGCTTCGCCACCTCCAGCCGGTTGTTCGGGCGGAAGTCCTCCGCCAGCATCGACGACGACACGTCCATGGCCACGACGATGGCGATCCCCTCCGCGCGCGACTCCGTCATCGAGGCCCCCGTGCGCGGCCGGGCCAGCGCCACGACGAGCAGCGCGAAGGCCAGGATGCGCGCCATCTCCGGGACGCGGGCCCACCAGCGCGCCGCCCGCCGCCGCGGGTAGTCCAGCGCCGCCGTCCCCGGCAGCGGGATCGCGGCCGGCCGGGTGCGCCGCATCCATGCCACGTAGATGGGCACCAGCAGCAGCAGGGCGAGCGCCCACGGGTGCACCAGCTCCAGCGTCATTCGGGGGCCCTGACGGCTGAACGGCCCGGCGATACGGCAGGTTCGGGCGTGCCCCCGCTGGCGCGGGGTCGGGCTGCGGCTCCGTAGCGGACGATACTACCGTCCGCTACGGAGGCGAGCCCCGGCAAACTGCCGCCGGGTCTCGCCGCTTCGCGCTCGCATCCCTCACGCGGGCATCGCGCTGGCGTCCGCGAGGCCCCCACCCGGCTCGGTGGGGCTCGCCACCCTCCCCGCAAGCGAGGGAGGGCTGCCTGTACCCCGGCACCGACGT
>DASVQR010000069.1:0-6784 GCA_036389055.1 Longimicrobiaceae bacterium
CTCCCCACCGCGGGGAGGGCCTTCGCGCTTCGGGCCGTTCGCTTTTGCCGTTCGCCGTTCCGCAGTTCGTCGTACCCGTATGAAGATGTACGGAGGGAGACTCGCCGGCCGTTTGGCGAGGCTCCCTCCGGCGAGGTGAGACAGCCGGGCAGTTTCGGCTGGCTCGCCGAGCCCGCGTAGGAAACAGGCCGGCAGTTTGGCCTGGTTCCGGAGCGGCCCGCCACCACACGCAGACCCTAGCCCGAAAAACCCTCCGGATCCAGACACTCCAGGCACCTGCACATGTCACGCAGCAGCGTGAACGGGTAGATCCCCGTCCCGTGCCCGTCGCTCCAGTCGAACCGCAGCGCGTACCGCCCCACGTACTCCACGGTCCGCGGATACACGTCCTGCCGCACCTGCGCCGGGTCCAGCAGCGGCCGCCCGGACATCTCCTCCACGCACCCCGCGCACGGACAGCTCAGCCGCAGGAAGCGCGGCGTGTACTCGGACACGTGCCCGTCACGCCAGCGGATGCGCAGCTGCGCCCCGTCCTCCGTGGGCCCCACCTCGGCGGGCACGACCCGGTCCCCCTTCACCTCGGACACCGGAAAGCCTCCTCGAAACGTGTATGTAACGTCAGACGAACGCCGCCGGGTGGCGCAGGTGCCACTGCGTGGCCCGCTGGTACGCCCCCGCCGCGGCCAGCACCTTGCCCTCCTCGAACAGCCCGCCCAGGAAGGTGATGGACACCGGGGTGCCGTCCTCGCGGAAGCCGTTGGGGAGGATCACCGCCGGGTGCCCGGTCAGGTTGGTGGCCACCAGCTGCGTGCCGGAGGTGGGCGCCACCACCACGTCCACCCCGGCGAACAGCTCGCCCCAGGCGCGCATGGCGAGCGTCCGCACCCGGTTGGCGTTGATGTAGTCCACCGCCGGGATCAGCCGCGCCGTGCGGAAGGTGTTGGGCCAGTCGCCCGGCCCCTGCGCGGTGAGCTCGTCGTCGCGCCCGGAGCGGGTGAGCTCGTCGAAGGCGGCGGCGGCCTCGGCGGTGAGCACCAGCCGCATGGCGTTGTACCCCGACTCGGGCACCTCCACCGGCACCAGCGTGGCGCCCTGCGCGCGGAGCACGTCCAGCACGGCCAGGTCCCAGCGCCGGGTGGGGTAGTCCTTTTCGTCGCGCTCGAACGCCGCGCGGAAGTAGCCCACGCGCAGGTCGGCAAGCCGGGTGCGGGCGTCGTAGCGGAAGGGCGCGGCGCGCACGGTGGCGTCGGCGCCGTCCGGGCCGCGGACGGCGTCCAGCACCAGCGCGCAGTCGTCCACGCTCCGGCACATGGGCCCCAGCTTGTCCATGGTCCAGGAGAGCGCCATGGCCCCGGTGCGCGGCACCCGCCCGAAGGTGGGGCGTAGCCCGGTGACCCCGTTGCGGGTGGACGGCGAGGAGATGGAGCCCAGCGTCTCGCTGCCGATCGCGAAGCCCACCAGCCCCGCGGCGACGGCGGAGCCCGGCCCGGCGGAGGAGCCGCTGGAGCCCTGGTCGGTCTTCCACGGGTTCTTCGTCGTCCCGCCGAACCACACGTCGCCCTGGGCCAGCGCCCCCAACGTCAGCTTCGCCACCAGCACCGCCCCCGCCTCGTCCAGCCGCCGGACCACCGTGGCGTCCTCGTCGATGGTCTGCTCGCGGAACGGCGCCGCCCCCCAGGTGGTGGGGTAGCCGCGCACCGCCAGCAGGTCCTTTGCGCCCCAGGGAATGCCGTGCAGCGGCCCGCGTCGGCGCCCGCGGGCGATCTCCCGGTCGGCTTCGGCGGCCTGGCGCAGCGCCCGCTCCTCCGTGAGGGTGACCACGGCCTTGAGCACGGGGTCGAAGCGGCGCAGCCGGTCCAGGTACATGCGGGTGAGCTGCGTGGAGGTCACCTTGCGCGTCCGCACCAGCTCCGAGAGCGCGGTCACCGGCAGGAAGGCGAGCTCGTCCAGCTTCTCGGTGACGCGCACCGCCGGCGCGGCGGCGACCCGCACGGCGCCACGCTCCCGCTCGGGGCCCGCGGGGACGCGCCCCCCGGCCGAGAGCGGGTCGAAGAGAATCGCCGGGGCGACCGAGTTGGCGAGGGGGATCTTGTGAAGCTCCTCGATCTGCGCCGCCTGCCGGCGCAGGCTCTGCACCATCAGCTTGCGCTCGTCGTCGTCGAACTGCACCCCGGCCACCTCGGCGGCGCAGGCGATGGTGTCCTCGGTGATCTCCGCCCCCTCGGCCACCTTCGCCCACAGGACGCCGGGGAGGAGCGTCCCCCCCAGCCCCATGGCGGAAAAGACGCCCAGGAAGGCGCGCCGGTCGGGGAGGGCGGGGGCGGTCTGCTGGTCGCTCATGCGGATCCTCGCGGTGGTGTTCCGGGTGCCCCGCGCCGGCCGCCGGGGCGAGCGGGGGAATTGCGCCACGAAGTGGGGACGTTATCTTGGGAGCAGACCCGGCTACGCACTCCCATGGCACACGGCTCGGCACCGGATCCGCTCGCCCTTCTCACCCTCCCGGGGCACCGTCCGGCCCCCGCGAGGGTGGAGCTCGTGTACCAGCCGACCGCGCGGCGCCTGGCCCGCACCCTGGCCGCCCTGCTCGTCTTCTGGGGGATCCTCCCCCTGGTGGTCTGGATCCCCCCGCACTATCCCTGGGTCCTGGGCTCGCTCGCGGCGGGAGCGTACCTGGCCCACCGCGCCTGGACCGGCCGCTTCCGGGTGCGCGCCTTCGCCGGCACCTGCCCGCGCTGCGAGCGGGAGCTGGCGCTCGCGCCGGGAACGGGGATCTCCCTGCCGCACACGCTCACCTGCTACGCCTGCCACTTCGAGCCGCAGCTGCGCGTGGTGCTGCGCGCCCCCGCGGCCGCGGGGACGGTGGAGCACTGGGACGCGGACTGCGTGGGGCGCTGGGAGGTGCGCTGGCTGGCGGACGAGCCCTACCTGGTGTGCGACACCTGCCGGGCCCACCAGCCCGCCGGCGAGGAGGCCCGCCACGCCGCCGAGGCCGAGAACGAGCGCGGCCGCCTGCTGGCCCGCCTCACCGCCGAGGGCGACTTCCTCCCCTGACCCGCCCGCCGCTCAGGGCTCGGGGCCGGCCTCGTCCGGGAGCGGGAGGTCGGATCCCATCCCGGCCCGCTGCTCGGGGGTGACGGCCCGCCGCCCGGCGAACCCCGCGTGGACCTCGTGCCACGCCGCCACCTCCGGCTCCCCCCTCCGCCAGCACAGGTAGACCCAGCGCCCCCGCCAGGTGGTGGGGAAGTCCAGCAGCCCGTGCTCCAGCCCCCCGGGCGGAAAGCGGATCCCCCGCGCCACGATCTCCTCCTCCACCAGCCGCAGCATCTCGCGGCCGGCCGCTTCCACGGCGGCCCGGTGCGCCGCCCGCTCTCCGTGGTCCGGGCAGGCCGGGTCGTCCAGCTTCGCCCCCCAGAGCAGCTCCAGCACCTCCAGCTGGTCGGTGCGGACGCGCACCTCCTCGCGCCGGGCCTCCAGCCCGGCGAGCACGCGCTCCATGGCCGGGAGCAGGGCGTTGGCCTCGTCCACCCGGAACGCGCGGCGCGGCATGGGAGTCGGCGGGTGCGGGTGGAGGCCGGGAGCCCTTCCCGGAGCAGGGGATCGGGCGAAACATACGCGTACGGAGCGGCGCGCGGAAGCGCGGACGGGAAGGAGCGGTCGGGTCGGGAAGGGCTACGTCTCGGCGAGCGCGATCCCCTCCCTCCCCTCCCGCAGCTCGGCGAGGAAGGCGCCCGAGGCGGTGCGGAGCGCGCCCCGCCTGCGCAGCTCGGTGACGCCGACCCCCAGGAAGTTCTGCACCACGCGCCGCAGCCCCGCCTCGGTGGCGTAGCCGCAGGCGTACGCCACGGCCTGGGAGGTGCGGCCGCCGTCCTCCAGCAGCCGGGCGGCGAGCAGCACGCGCATCCAGGCGAGGATTCGCCGGGGCGGCGGGAGGCGGAGCCGCTCGCAGCGGCGGATCACCGTGGTCTCGGTGACGCCCAGGATCGCGGCCAGGTCCGGCGAGTGGCCGCCGGTGGACACCGCCTCCGCTGCGGCGAACAGCATCCGCCGGGAGCGCCCGGGGAGGTACGACGGCAGCACCTCCTCCATCAGGCCCAGCAGCAGCTTTCCCTGCGCGAAGCGGATCGCCCTGGCGATCCCCGCCGGCGTGTCCTCCACCCCCTCCACGATCACCTCCGACACCCCCCAGCGCCCGAGCAGCCGGAGGAAGTCCGGCGTGCCCGGACAGGCCCGCACCACGGCGACCACGGGCACCCAGGCGAAGTCGTCAAGGAAGTCGCGCAGCTCGGGCGCGGCGCCGCCGTCCGGGCTCCCCAGGAGCGGGTCCACGATCGCGACGGTGCTGGGCGCGGCGGTGCGGGCGGTCTCGCGCAGGGCGGACCAGTCGGGGAGGGTCCAGCAGCCGAATCCCTCGGGGAGGGAGGAGCGCACGCGCTCCTGGAAGACGCCGTCGGGATGGAGGAGGAGGAGCTGCCGCCCGGAGGCGGGCCTAATCATGGCGGGTCACCGGTACCGTCCATTTCACATACATGCGTTGACGAGGATCCTGCCGGGATTCAGGTTACGGGACCACCCACGTCGCAGGTCCTACCCCACCACGCCAGGAGCCACCATGCACATCGCCCGCACCGCAGCGACCCTCGCCCTCGTGCTCGCCGCCGCGGGCTGCGGGAGCACGACGCTGACGGAGCCGAACAAGGCCGACATCCGGCGGCTGGAGTCGCAAGGGACCGAACTCGCGTCGCTCCGGGCGACCGTTCCGCTCAAGAGCGGGAACACGATCGGGTCAGGTTCCTAACGATCAATGTCGAGCGTTACGATCCGACCAGCGAAGCCTCCCGGCGACCGGAAACGGTGGCTTCCGGTGTCTGCAGACAGCTCACCAGTTCGTGAGCGAAAGGGCTTGAATCCTGGACGGCGGCTGGCGGAATCGGCTCGATCGGAGGTCCCGCGGCGATCCTGCCGCGCAGGTCCTCCGCCCGGGCGAGCACGTCTGCCTCTCCACGATCGTGGGCCACCTCCAGCACCTCGTCCAGCAGCCTGCTTGCAAGCTCCTGGTAATACAGGCGGGAGGCGCCCAGTGCGGTTTCGAAGAGCGCCGCCGCGAACGCTCCCTTTGCGAGCGGCTCCCGTCCGACCATCCGGACCTGGCGCACCAACTCCGCGTAGGCGATCCGATCACCTATTTCCGCCGCGGCGCGGGCAGCGCTCGCAAGCACCCGGACGCGCTGGTCAGGGTGACGCAGATGCGGCAGGACGGCCCGGAGTACCGGCAGGGCACGGGAAGCATATCCCTGCGACAACCAGAAGTAAGCGACATCGTATGCGAGGGCGGGTACGTTCGGGTGGGTAGCGCCGTATGCTGCCAGAGCTTCGCGGGCATACCCCTCGGCGGCACAGGTGTCGCGAAGGTCGAGCGACACCACGAACAGGTCGTGGAGTGCGCGACCGCAATACTCCCGGAGGTTGTGCCGCCGCGCGATCTCCAGCCCCGCAAGGTGGGTTTCCCGCGCCTTCTGGTAGAAGCCTCGGCGATAGAAGGAGTTTCCCAGACCGAGAACCGCGAGCGCCTGCGTCTCCCGGTCCCGCCGGCGCTTGGCGGCGGTCACCGCGAACTCCAGCCACGCCTCGGCCGCGTCCCACCGCGCCAGGTCGCGCGCCAGGCGCCCGGCCTGGTACGCGTGCCGCGCCTCGCCGGGGGCGCACAGGGCGGCCGCCGCGGCGAAGTAGAACTGCGTCGCCGTCCGCCCGCGCTCGCCCGCCCAGGCGGCGAGGCGCCGGCAGGCGAGCGCGACCGCGCGGGGGCGGGCGAGTGCCGGGTCGGCCACCATGCCGCGGACGGCCTCCAGCGCGGCGCGAGCGGGCCCGTCCGGGAGCGCCGCGGCGGCCAGCTGCTCCGCCCTGCGCTCGGCGGCGCCGGGGCCGAACATCCCCACGACGCGCCGGTCGCGCGGCGTGGTCGCCCAGTCGCCCACGTTGCGGTACGACTCCCACAGCACCAGCCCGCACTCCGGGTTCTCTTCCAGGATGGCCGAGCCGCGGACGCGCTCCCCCGGGTGGAGCAAGGGAGGGGGGACGCGCGGCGGCCGGGCGCGGCGGCGGGACGCGGCGTGGGGATCGGTCATGGGTAGGGCTCCTCGGCGGCGTGTCTCGCCGCACCGGGGCGCGGTGCGGCGGGGGGCGCAGGCCTCAATGGTACGCGCGGGGGTGGCACCAGGCCATAGCTTGAATCGTACGCATGAAACGCGACACGAGTTCCACTCGTTTTTCCTCCTCCCGGAAGCGGCGATTCCCCCGTGCACGGTCCGTGCGTGCTCCCGCGCGCCCGGGTGCAACCCTGAGCGCACTCTGCTCGTCAAACACGGTCGAACGGTCGAGGCACGATGGCATACGCGGTGATCCAGTTCGTGGAGGGCGGGGAGCGGGTGGCGACGCTGGCCCGCACGACGGGCGGCGAGCCCACGGGCGCGGACGGGGTGATGGACGCCCTCAGCGGCTTCATCGAGGAGTCGTCCCCCACCATCCTGCGCCAGGGCTCCCCCGGAGCCCTGCACATGGCGATGCTGTTCGTGGCGCGGGAGCGCGATGCCGGCCGCGCCATCCGCGTGGTCGGCGGCGAGGGGGAGCTGGGGATCGGCGCCGACGAGGTGCAGGCGCTGGAGGGGGACGGCTTCTTCTACGAGGTGCACTTCGGGCGGGCGGGGGAGCGCTCCATGCCCCTGGTCCTGCAGCACGCGCTGGACGCCCCCCGCCGCTCCGAGTGAGCCCCGCCGGGGCGCCGGCCGGC
>DASVQR010000070.1:0-14471 GCA_036389055.1 Longimicrobiaceae bacterium
ACCCGGCGGCTTCGTCGCCGCCACCCTCCCCCGTGCCGGGGGAGGGCTTCCCAGGGTTCGGCTTTTGTCGTTCTCCCCCTCTCCCCTTGTGGGAGAGGGGGCCGGGGGGTGAGGGGTAGACCTTCGCGCCGACGACTGCCCCGACACCCTGTCGTTGTCCCCTCTCCCAGAATGGCGCTTCACGCTGCGCGTGAACCGGATGAAGGGAGAGGGTGGCGAGCCTCGAATGAGCCGGGTGAGGGCCCGTGGGGGCCCGTCGCCCCGTAGGACCGAGCACTTTCGCACTCACGCACTTTCGCACTCTCGCACTCGCGTCCCCATGCCCCGCCGATCCCGCGAGGAAACCGTCCGCCCCTTCCTGGGCACCGACCTGGCGCTGGAGTACGCCCTGCACGGCGGCTTCTTCGAGGACGCCGACCTGGCTGCGGCGCGCGCGCCGGAGCGGCGGCGCCCCGGGCGCGACTTAGGGATAGCCGCGGGGGTGGACAACCTGACGCAGGCGCTCGCGAACCGCCTCAAGACCCGGCGCGGGGAGCTGGCCCCGCTGGGTCACCCCGACTACGGCTCGCGGCACCACGAGCTGGTGGGCGAGCCCAACGTGGAGCGCACCCGCAACCTGGTGAAGCTGTACGTGCTCCAGGCGCTGCGCCACGAGCCCCGCGTGGAAAAGGTGCTCCGCGCCGACGTCCGGGCCGAGCACGAGCCCCCACGCGGGAGCGTCAGGATCGAGCTGGAGCTGCGCGTGCGCGGCGAGACCCACCCCCTGAACCTGGTCGTCCCCTTCTCGCTGGAGGTGGCCCGTTGAGCTACGCGGCCGAGCCCTACGCGCAGTTCGTCGACGACCTGCTGCGCTCCCTCACCGGGGGCGTGTCGCGCGAGCGCTTCACCTTCCTCCCGGAGGAGGAGCCCTTCCGCCTGGCGCCGCCCGCCCCGGTCCTCCCCGGCAGCGTGGCCGTGTTCGGGCAGGCGGCGGGGACGTTCGCCGTGTTCAGGCGCGACCGCGACTGGGCGCTGGGCGCGGACGGCTCCATCGTCTGGCGGGCCCGCGCCGACGGCACCCCCGCGCCCGACGCCGTGTGGCCCGACGAGGGGACGCCGTTCTACGTCAACTACGACCACGCCGGGCAGGCGGCCCACCCGCCCGCGCTCACCGACCGCAACCCGGGGAGCGTCACCCGCATCCTGGCCGAGAGCATGGCGCGCGAGTACGCCGTGCTCTCCCGGCAGCTGGAGGCGGTGTACCGCGCCGGCTTCGTGGACACCGCCACGGGGCGCGACCTGGACGCGCTGGTCGCGCTGGTGGGCGTGGAGCGGCGCGGGCGGGCCAACGCCGCGGGAACGGTGGTGTTCGCCCGCTCCACCCCGTCCCCCGCCGACGTGTTCGTGCCGCAGGGGACGCGGCTCTCCACCGCCGAGCCGCCGGCCGTGGTCTTCGAGACCACCGAGGACCGCACCCTGCACCGCGGCGAGCTCTCGGTGGAGGTGCCGGTGCAGGCCACCGTCCCGGGCGGCGCCGGCGTGGTTGCCGCGCGTGCGGTCACCGTCATCCACCGCCCCGTGCTGGGGATCGAGACCGTTGCCAACCCGCAGGCCACCGCCCTGGCCGGCGCCGACGAGAGCGACGAGGCGCTGCGCGAGCGGGCCCGCCGCGCCCTGGAGGGGTACGGGCGCGCCACCCGCGGGGCGATGCTGGCGGCGCTCACCACGCTGCCGGGGCTGCGCGAAAAGGACATCCGCATCCACGAGGACCCGCTGGCCCGCCCCGGCGTGGTCACGGTGAGCGTCGCCGCCGAGCTGGACGCCGACGACGCCGAGCGCGCCGTGGCGCTGATCGAGGCGTCGCGCCCGGTGGGGGTGCGGGTGCTCCACAACCTGGATGCGCCGCACGCCGTGCTCGCCGCCTCGCTTCCGCCCAACGTGGCGGACGACGCCGGGTCGCCGGAGGCCGGGGAGATGAACCCGGAGGGGCTGTACCTCCCCGTCCGCGTGCGCGCCCTGCTCCTCCCCGCCTCGCCCACGCTGACCCCGGCCGCGCGGGCGGCGCTCCGCAACCGCGGGCGCGAGACGGTGCGCGCCTTCGTGGCGGAGGCGGGGATCGGGGAGACGCTGGTCTACAACCGGCTGGTCTCCGCCCTGATGCAGCTGGACGTGGTCGACGTGGCGGTGGAGCTGTACCCGCGCCCCGGCCCGGGCGTCATGCCCGGCGCGCGGCGCAGGAACCTGGTCCCCGGCGCCGCGCTCCGCCCCCGCCTGGACGACGCCGACGTGGACGTGGAGGTGGCCGGCGAGATCGTGGCCTTCGACGTCGTCGTGGGGGTGGAGCTCACCGAGGTGGGCGGGATCGGCGACCGCAACGCCACGCGCGAGGCGGCGCGGCTGGAGATCGCGGCCAAGCTCCAGGACCGCGTCGGCGCCCTGGGCCCGCCCGTCACCGCCCCCGCCCTGCTGGGGCTGGCCGACCCCACCGAGTCGTACACGGTGACCTCGCTCGGCTACCGGGTGGAGTACCTGGAGTCCGGCGTCCGCCTCACCGGGGCCGACCCCCAGGTGGCGCTGGGCGAGCTGGAGCGCCCCTGGATCCGCACGGTCACGCTCCTCCCGGACTCCACGGTGACGGCATGAGCCCGGCGAGCGGGCGCGCGCGTGCCGTGCTGGGGCGCTTCCCCGCCCACATGGACGCCGGGCGGGAGGGCAAGCGGCTGGGCGAGGTGGTGGACTCGCTGGTCGCCGGGCTGGACGTGCTCGCCTCCGACCTGGCCGCCACCCGCCGCGCCCACCGCCTCCCCCACGCGGACACCCTGCGCGACGTGCTGCTGCTGGGCGGGATGCACGGCATCGGCGCCGGCGAGCTGGAGCTGCTCCTGGCCCGCGGCGAGCGCACCCGCCGGCTCGCCGCCGCCCTGGAGGCCGCCGCCGACGGCGGCGACGCGGCGGCGCGCGACGCGGCCGCGGAAGCGCTCTTCGACCTGTGGGCGGTGGCCGGCGACGCCCCGCGCCTGGCGCTCTTCGCCCCCTGGGGCGACCCGCCCGACCTGGACGAGGCCGCCCGCGCCGCGGCCCGCGCCTTCCGCGAGGCCGCGGGGGTGGAGGCCACGGTCGAGGGCGCCCGCGCCCGCGTGGCCCGCACCGCGGCGCTGCACGCCGCCGGCAACGGCACCGTGCGCGCCGTGCTGGAGGCCGCCGCCTCCGCGCTGGACATGGAGCCCGACCCGGAGGCGAACCGCGCCGAAAAGGAGGAGGCGCGCCCCGATCCCGTGGTCGCGCCGGGGGGGACGCCGGGGCGCACCACCTGGGGATACGTGGTGGTGGCCCGCTCGCTGACCCGCAGCGGCCCGGCGCTCTCCGCCCCCGTCTTCACCGCGCGCGGCGCCGCCACCCTCTCGGAGACGGACTTCAACCTGGTGACGTGGGATCCCGTCCCCGACGCCATGGACTACCTGGTGCTGCGCACGGTCGCCGGGGGGACGCCGGGGGAGACCGGGCTCCTCACGCCCGAGCCGCTGGGCGCGGAGGCGACGTCGTTCCGCGACGCCGGGGGCGGCGTGGCGGCGCCGCTCCCCCCGCCCCCGGAGGACGACGGATACTTTCACAGCCGCGACCTGTTCTGGCACTCCACCTTCGTGCGCGACCGGGTCCGCGTCGTCCGCCGGGTGGACCCGGAGCCGCCCCCGCGCTCCGTCGCGTTCGACCGGGAGATCGGCGCGGACGCCCTCGCCGAGGGCGTGGGGAGGACGCTGGCCGACGTGCTCGCCCGGCTCGTGACGCTGGAGGAGGCGGGCGCCGGGGTGGACGCCACGCTGACCGCCGGCTCGGCGCGCGAGGCGGCGCTGCGGCTGGGCGGCGGCGGGCTGGGCGTGGACGAGGGGGCGGGGGCGCTGGCGGAGCGGCTGGGCGCGACGCGGCGCGAGGTGTACGCCGCGCTCCGCGAGGCGGAGGCCGGGGGCGCGCCGGTGCGCCTGTCGCTGGAGCAGCTCCCCGCCGAGGTCGTGGCCGCCGAGTGGGGCTTCGCCGTGGTCGCGCCGCGCCGCGTGCCGGTGGGCCCCGGCGCCACGGCCGCCGGGCTCGCCCGGCGGATGGGCGTCCCCCCCGCCGTGGTGGAGGCGCGGCTCCCCGGGGCCGCGCGCCCCGGCGCGACCCTGCACACGCCGCTCTCCGCGCGCGAGGCCCGCGCGCTGGTGGAGGCGCTGGGGCGCACGCCGGTGGAGGAGCGCGTGGTGCGGATGCGCGATTCCCTCACCGTGGCCGAGCTGGCCGGCGCCCTGGGCGTGCGCCCCTCCGAGGCGCTGCGGCAGCTGCGGGTGCTGGACGCCCCCGCCGCCGGCCCCGGCGCCCGGCTGGACGCCGCCACGGCCGCGCGCGTGGCGCGCTGGCGCGGCTTCGCCGTGGACCAGGAGCTCCCCGTCCGCGCGGAATTGCTGGGGATCGAGGAGAACCCGCTCCGCCGCGAGGGCGACGAGCCGCGCGACTGGCGGAGCGGCGAGAGCTTCGCGGTGCTGCGGCGGGGGTTCGGGCGGGTGATGCTGCGCGCCTCCGTCACCGGGGTGGAGGACCGCACCGTGGCGCCCATGCTGGTGAACCGCGACGAGGGGCACGGCATCGCCTGGGCGGGGACGGTGCCCGACGGGGCAACGCTGGTGTTCGGGGAGGACGGGCACGCCCGGCTGGAGGGCGTGGACGTGACCAGCCGCGCCTGGGCGTGGCGGGGCGCCTGCTTCGCCGGGAGCGACGACGACCCGCTGCGCCCGCGCGACTGGGTGTTCGCCGGCCCCGGCGCCCCCGCGGCCCGCGCGGCGACGTTCGCCGTCGCCACCCCCGCGGGCGCCTTCGCCGCCGACTTCCCCTTCCCCCACGCCGGGCACCCCGTCCCCATGCCGGGGGTGGGGCTGGGAAAGACGCGCTTCGCCTTCTTCACCCAGGAGGCGCACTTCTCGGGGGTCGAGCCGGGGACGGAGCCGCCGCGGCCCGCGCCCCCGGTGCCGCGCACCGAGGTGGGGTTCGCCGACGGGTCCGTGTTCCACCCGGGCCCGGCGGGATCGCGGCCGGTCGCCGCGCGCATCGCCCTGTCCTGGCTGGAGCACGAGGCGTACGCGGTGCGGGTGCTGGTCCCCGCCCGCTTCCGCGCCCTGTACGGCGACGATCCCGACGGCGAGGCGACGCTGCGCCGGGTGGAGCGCGCCCTGGAGCGCCACCGCCCCGCCGGCGTGGACGTGCGCGCCGAGTACCTGGAGGACCGCTGGATCCTGGGCGGCGGCGCCATGACGGCCGGCGCCGACCCCCTGCTCGACCTGCGCGGCGGCACCGTGCTGTGGCCGCGCCCCGACGACACCCCCTGACCGGAGACCACGATGCCGCTCGACTTCGCCCGGACCCACGTCGCCCCGGGAGAGCCGGTCACCGCCGACGCGTGGAACGCCCTGGTGGACGGCCTCTTCGAAGCGCAGTCGGTCCTCAAGGCCGCCGGGGCGACCGCGCGCGTGAGGATCACCGCGCAGGGGCTCGATCCCGCCCGGGTGCGCGTCACCGCCACCCGCGAGGGCGCTCCCCCCGCGGAGGCGATCCGCCCCATCGCCCCCGACACCTCGTTCGTCTTCCCCCGCCTCCCCGAAGGGGCGTACGTGGTGCGCGCCGAGGCGCCGGGCCACAATCCCGCCCAGGGCGCGCTCACCGTGACCGCCGACGGCAAGGCCGCGCCCGACCCGCTGGAGTTGGCGCTCACCGCCAGCCGCGAGACCATGCCGCGGCTGCTGGGCGAGAAGCTGCCCGCCGCGCTGGCGCTGATCCCAAAGGTGCCGGCCAGGATCGTGGACGTGTCCGGCAGGGACCTCCCCCGCACCGGCTTCGACCCGTCGTACGCCGACAAGCCGGTGCTGATGCAGTGGCCCCTCCCCGGCGAGCTGGCCCCGCCCGCGGGGGCCGACGCCCACCTGGTGGTGGCCGCCGCGGTGTCGGCGCAGACGGCGCAGGTCCCCAACCTTTCCAACATGACCCTGTCGCAGGCCACGGCCGCGCTCCAGCAGGCAGGGCTGGAGATCCGCGTGGTCGACGCGAACACCTTCTAGCCGCAGGGAGGCAGCCATGTCCACCCGATTCACCGGGATCGTCGGGCCCCAGTTCTCGCTGGACCAGATCGAGCGGATCCGCGCGCAGACCACCACCCTTCCCCGCCCGCGGCTGGTGGTGACCGACCAGATCCCCCCGCCGGGGAGCATCGTCCCAAAGGGGACCGTGGTGCAGGTGGTGCTCACCGACATCAACGGGCTCACGCTGGAGGTGCTCCAGCCCGACATCCCCGACGCGCTCAAGGGAGTAAAGGTGGCGGACGCGGCGCGGGTGGTGGAGGCCAACCCCGCGCTCAAGCAGACGGTGGCCGCGAGCACGGCTCTCGACCCGGCCGCCGCGGCCGCCGCCGCCCAGCAGCTCAACGCCGCTGGCACCGGCGTGCTCAAGTCGCAGGTGCAGGCGGCCGACGCGGTCAAGGCGATCGCCGCCTTCCGCACCATCCTCCGCTAGCGGGGCGGCCGTGGCACAGCAGGTCCCGGGGGCGGTCCAGACGATCGTCGGCACGCCCGCGCTGATGGGGATGCCGAACGTGGTGGGGATCGTGGCCGGGACGATGATGCCGTCGCACTGGAACGCCGCCTTCATTGCGGCGTGGGGGAGCCAGGTCGCCGCCGACGGCGCGGCCTCGCGCTCCCTGGCCGTGCAGCTGCACCGCAACGCGCTGGTGCGGCGCTTCGCGGTGCGGGTGGGCGCCGCCCGCGCCGAGGCGGTCCTGCTGGGCAACGCGGCGCAGGTGCGCGAGCAGTCCGCCAGCGGGGGCCGCCGCACCGTGGTGGCCGACTTCGGGACGCTGGCCACGGTGGCGTCCGTGGGCGTGCTGGGCGCCGGCGGGCTCGTGTTCGCGACCAGCTCCGGGATCCTGATCCACGAGGTCAAGGCGTGGACCGGGCTCGCCTTCGCCCGCGACTGGCTCTACGTCGACCCGCCCAGCACCGGCGCGACGGGCACCATGCACGCGGTGTTCGGGGAGACCCGCACCGAGCGGCTGCTGATCGAGGTGAGCGGCGCCGACAGCATGGACGAGCTGCTCGCCAACCTGTGGGTGGAGCTCCCCGATCCGCCCACGGACCTGTCCATCCGCATCGACGGCGGGCCCCCGGTGTGGACCTCGCCCGGCCCGGTGCGCCCCGGCCAGGGCGGGTGGAGCGCGGACGGCGCGCAGACGGTGGAGCTGGGGCCGGCCCTCGCCGCCCTCGCCGGCGACCCGGACGACGACTCGCTCGCCACCTTCACCCTGGTGCTCGCCTCGCGCACGGCGGGGCGGCTGGAGATCGCCGAGGCCCCGGGCGGCCGCGACCTGTCGTACCTGGCGCGCGTCCGGCCCGGCGGCTCGGACGCCGTGGACGTCGCCTTCGAGCTGGAGGGGCGGAAGCGGGTGCCCCTTCCCCTCCCCGCCTGGACCCGCCGGGTGGAGCGGGTGGCGCTCACCGCCACGGCCACGCCGGGGCCGGAGCGGGCCGTCCCGCCGGTGGGCCCGGACGCCGCCGGCACGGCGGAGCTGGTGCTGGACGCCGACCGCTCGGCGTGCGTGAGGCTCCCCGCCGCCTCCGGCCTGGCGGAGCTCGTCGCGCTGCGGCTCCCCCTCCGCGCCGGCCCCGCCGGCGCGGAGGTGCGGGTGGTGCTCCTGGCGGCGAAGGCGGACGGCGAGCCGGGCGAGCCGCTGGACGGCGGGTCCAGCGGCCCGGTGGCGCTGGACCCGCCCGCGGCGGGCGCCGCGGAAGCGTGGAGCACCTTCGAGCTCCCCGCGCCCGTGGCGCTGGAGGGGCCCGCCCCCTGGGCCGCCGTGCAGGTGGCGCGCGGGCAGGCGGTGTGGCCGCTGGGGCAGGCCGTCCCCGAGGTGCCCGGCGTGGCCGTCCCGGACCGCGCCCTCCGCCGCGGCCCGCCGGCCGGCCCCTGGCACGAGCTCCCCGCGGTGGTGCGCGCCCTGGGCGGGCGGGTGCGCGTGGTGGGGCACGCCGCGCGGGAAGCGCCCATGGCGCCGCTGGTCGTGCAGGTGGAGGGCAGCGCCGCCCTCCCCGCCGCGGACCCGCTGGCGGTCCGCGCCACGCCCGGGCCGCGCGGCGTGTCCGTGGAGTGGGCGGCGGCCCCGGACGTGGAGCCGAGATCGGCCGGCGGCGCGAAGTCGGTCGACCTGGTGGTCACCAGCCACCTCCCCGGGGTCGTGACGCTGCGCGACGTGGTCGTGACGGCGAAGCGCTGACGCGGAGTCCCCCCAAACCGAAAGGAAGCGACGATGGCGACACAGGACGCGCGCACCGTGTTCGTGGACGGACTGCGCGTAACGGCGGACCACCTGCAGCACCTCCAGGACCGGCTGCGCGAGAGCGTGCTGGACCTGCGCCGCGTGGTGGGGACGGGGCGCGTCGCGTGGGGGCTGGTGGCGGCCGCGGACGGCGACCGCGTGCGCCTGGAGCCGGGGCTCGCCTTCGCCCCCGGTGGGGTGCGCTTGTCGCTGGAGTCCGCCGTGGGGCTGGACGTGCCGCCGGAGCGGGGGAGCTGGCGCCTGGTGCTGCGCGCCGCCAGCGCCGACGTGGAGTCGCTGCGCGTGGGCACCCGCCCCACCCTGGTCACCCTGCGGACGGTCGTCGAGCTGGTGCCGGCCGAGGAGGCGGAGGCGCCCGGGCCGGACGCGCTCGCCGTCGCCACGGTGACCCGGAAGGCGCGCGGGGTGGACGTGGAGCAGGACGACGAGCTGTTCGTCGCCGCGGGGCGCCACGGGCACTCCGGAAAGCACTTCCAGGACGCCGGCGGGCGCTGGCACTACGACGGGCCGAAGCTCCAGGCCGGCGAGGTGGCGGCGGGGCCCAAGGGCGACCCGGGACCTCCCGGGCCGAAGGGCGACCCCGGACCCGCGGGTCCCAGGGGCGAGGCGGGGCCCCGCGGCGAGAAGGGGGAAAAGGGCGATCCCGGGCCGCAGGGCCCTCCCGGACCGGCCGGCGCGGGCGCCGTGGGCGGAGGCGCGGCCGGGCCCGCGGGGCCGGCCGGAGCTCCCGGACCCGCGGGTCCGCAGGGTCCGGCGGGCGCCCAGGGTCCCGCGGGCCCGGCCGGACCCCCGGGGCCCCAGGGTCCCGCGGGGCCGGCGACCACGGTGGACACCGGCTGGCCGCACGTGGCCGGGGTGACGTGGCCGCACGGCGGCGGGCTCCAGGCCGCGGCGGCGGCGGAGCGGCTCAGGGCGATGACCTTCCAGCTCAGCGCCCCGCTGCACCCGGACCTGGTCGCCGCCCCGCCCGACGTGGTGCAGGTGTGGGTGGAGAATTCCAATGCCCAGGCGGTCTCGCCGGTGCTGAGCCTGGCCGGGACGCTCAAGCTGGAGGGGCAGACGGTGACCTGGACCACGTCGCACCCCGCCGACCTGCTCCTCAAGTCGCTCCCGCCGGGGGCGCGGGTGACGGCCCGGCTCAACTGCGGCTTCCTGTTCGACGCACGGAAGCGGCCCTTCTCGGCGACCGCGGCGGGGCTCACGGGGATCGCCACGCCCACCTTCCCGGGCGGCGTGCTCGAAAGCTGGTTCCTGGTCAACTTCCCGATCTTCCGCCCCTTCGGCGACCGGATCACGCCCATCAACCCGATCGGTCCGGTGATCCGCTGACCGCCCTCACCCCGGCCGCCGCGCAATGTACACGCTGATCCGCTCCGTGCCGCTCCGGCACCTGGTCCTCCAGGCGGCGCCCTCGGGCGTCGCCGCGCTCGTGGTCGCCGAGCAGCTCTACCGCTGGCACAGCTTCACGCTGGAGTGCGCGGGGTTCCTCGCCACCTGGTACGTGATCGATCTGGCCGTGTCCGGCGCGCGGCGGATTTTCGAAAGGAGCTGAACGGCGGGGTTGGGCGTGCCCCCGGCTTCGCCGGGGTCGGGCTGCGCGCTGCGTAGGCGAGCAAACAACGCTCGCCAACGCAGCCGAGCCCCCGCGGAAACTGCCCCGCGGGGTCTCGGCCCTCCGGGCGCGCATCCCTCACGCGGGGTCTCGCGCGTTCCCGGGGGCGGTGCCACCGGCTTCGCCGGGGCGGGCGGATCCCGCACCGCGTGGGGACACAACCTCCCCACGTGGGGAGGTTGTGTCCCCATCTTCGCGCCTCCCTCCGGTCCGCGCTGCGGACGCTGCGGCGCGGGGAGCCGCGCCGCGCCTGGCTTCCGTGGGGGGGGCGGCGGGGGTGCCCTCCGGGGAATGCGCCTTGCCCGTCTCGGCCGGTCCGGCTCGTCGGCGGAGCCGGCCTCGTCGCCATCGTCCCGGCTCGCCGCGCCCCGCCGCGTCCCCGCACCCCCACCCCCGATCAGGCAATGCCCAGCGCAGACCTCACGGCCGGCATCCAGGCGGAGATCCGCGGCAATGTGAGCGGCCAGGTGGCCGTGGGCTCGCACATCCTCCAGATCGGCTCGGTCCACGGCGGCGTGGTCAACGTGGCGGTGCCCGCGGAGCGGCCGGTGCCGCGGCCCCGGCCCGCCCCCGTGCTGCTGCGGCCGCGCCCGTTCCCGGGGCTGCTGGGGCGCGGGGACGAGGTGGAGGCCGCGGTGGACGCGCTGCGCGAGGCGCGGCCGGTGGAGCTGTCCGGGCCGCCGGGCGCGGGCAAGACGTCGCTGCTGCGCCACCTGGCGCACCACCCGGTCGCCGGCTCCTTTCCCGGCGGCGTGGCGTTCCTCTCCGCCCTGCGCCAGCCCGCCGACGACCTGCTCCAGTCGCTGTTCGAGGCGCTCTTCCAGACCGACGCCCCGCTCAAGCCCACCCGCACCGAGCTGTGCCACCTCCTCCAGGGGTGGCAGGCGCTGGTGGTGCTGGACGACGTGGAACTGCCGCGCGAGGAGCTGGAGCGCATCCAGAACACCGCGCCGGCCTGCACCTTCCTGTGGGCCGCGCCCGCGCGCCAGGGGTGGGGCGAGACCCGCGCGCTCCCGCTGGACGGGCTGGACGCCGCCGGGGCCCGCGCGCTGCTGGAGCGCGAGCTGGAGCGCCCCCTGGACGCCGCCGAGCAGGCGGAGCTGGAGGCGCTCCGCCGGGCCACCGGCGGCTACCCGCTGGCGCTGCTCCAGTCGGCGGCGCGGGTGCGCGAGGAGGGGCTCCCGCTGCGCGACGTGGTGGCGCGGCTGGGCGCCCCCGCCGGGCCCGCCGCGGCCGGCGCCGACGCGGTGGCGGAGCTCCCGGAGCCGCGCCGCGGGCTGGTGGTGCTGCTGGCGGCGCTGGGCGGCGCGCTCGTGCTCCCCGCGCACGCCGCGGCGATCACCGGCATCCCCGGCGCGGGCGAGGAGCTGGAGCAGCTGGAGCGGCGCGGGCTGGTGCAGCGCCAGGGCGAGCGCTTCCGGGTGCTGGAGCCGCTGGCCGGCGCGGTGCTCGACCGCTGGGACGGCGGGGAGCGGCGCGAGCGCGCCCTCGCCTGGTTCACCGCCTGGGCCGAGCAGCAGTGGAGCGCCCCCGCGGAGATCCTGGCCGAGAGCGACGTCCTCCTGCTCCTGCTGGAGGCGGCGGTGGACGCGGGCGCCTGGCCCGAGGTGCTGCGCCTGGGCCGGCGGGTGGAGGGGGCGCTGGCGCTGGCCGGGCGCTGGGACGCGTGGAAGCGGGTGGTGGAGTGGCTGCGCCTCGCCTCCGAGAAGGCGGACGACCGCCGCGGCGTGGGGTGGGCGCTGCACCAGCTGGGGACGCTGGCGCTCTGCGCCGGCGACGCGGCCGCCGCGCAGGCCGCGCTGACCGGGGCGCTGCGCGTGCGCGAGTCGCTGGGCGACCGCGAGGCGGCCCGCGTCACCCGCCACAACCTGGAGCTGCTCGCGCCCCCCGTGGTGGACGACGACCGGCGCAGGGACGAGCCGGGCGGGACGGACCGGGCGGGCGGCGGGCCGTGGGAGACGCTGCGCACGCGGCGGAGGCCGCTCGCGGCCGCCGCCGTGGTGGCGGTGGTGGGGACGGCGGGCTTCTTCGGGCTGCGGCAGGGCGAGTCCTCGTCCCCGCCGCCGCAGCTGCCCCCGCGGGTGGAGCTGGCGCCCTCCGCGCTGGCGTTCGGCGAGCAGCCGGTGGGGAGCTCCAGCCCGCCCATCGTGCTCCGCCTCACCAACCGCGGCCGGGACGGGCTCCCCATCCGCCGGGTGTCGGTGAGCGGGAGCGACTTCCGCATCGCCCAGGACGGCTGCTCCGGCGCCGGCGCGCTGGAGCCCGGCGGCGAGTGCAGCCTCAGCGTCCTGTTCACCCCCGCGTCCTCCGGGCCCCGGGACGCCCGCATCGCCGTCACCGACGCCGCGGGGAGGACCGTCAGCGACGTCCCGCTGAGCGGGAGCGGGACGGCCGTGGCGGACCCGCAGCCGCCGGTGGACTCCGTCCCGCCCGACACCGCGGACGCCGGGGGAACGGACCCGGAGCCGCCCCCGCCGGCTCCCGCGCGGCTGCGGGCGGACCGCGCTTCGGTGGACTTCGGGACGCGGCGGGTGGGCGCGGCCGGCGGCGAGCGCCGGGTGCGGCTCGCCAACTCCGGCGGGCGGCCGGCGCGGGTCACCGGCGTGCGCCTGGAGGGGAGCGGGAGCTTCCAGCTGGCGGGCGGCGGCTGCCAGGGGGCCGTGCTGGACCCGGGCGAGGGGTGCACCGCCACGGTCCGCTTCGCCCCCACGGAGGCGGGCCGGCGCACGGCCACGCTGGTGCTGGAGCACGAGGCGGAGGGCGGCCCGGCGCGGGTGGCGCTGCGCGGCCAGGGCGAGGCGGAGCCGCGCCCGGAGCCGCCGCCGAAGCGCGCCGCCGCGGCGGTGTCCCCGGCGGGGGGCCTGGACTTCGGTCGGCGCGCGGTGGGCGCGCCGCCGCTGGTGCAGCGGGTGACGGTCGCCAGCCGGGGCGGCGCTCCGCTGAAGCTGGGGGAGGCGGAGGTGCGCGGCGCCGCGGCGGGGGACTTTTCCGCGGTGGCGTCGTGCGTGGGGGAGGAGGTCGCCCCGCGGCGCACCTGCTCCGTGGTGGTGCGCTTCGCGCCCTCCGCGGCCGGCCCGCGCGCCGCCGAGCTGCTGGTGCGCAGCAACGACCCCGCCGGCCCGCAGCGGGTGCCGCTCTCCGGCGCGGGGATCGGGCGCGCCCCCGTCGTCGCCGCCGCCGATGCGAAGCTGAGCGCCGAGCGGCTGGAGTTCCCGGACCGCCCGGTGGGCCTCGGCGGCGGCGCCCGCATCCTGCGGATCCGCAGCACCGGCGGTGCGCCCCTCCGGGTGAGCGCGGTGCGGTTCGAGGGGGAGCACGCCGGGGACTTCTCGGTGGGGGACGGCCCCTGCAGGGACGCCGTCGCGCCGGGCCGCGACTGCGGCTTCCGCGTCCGGTTCACCCCCGCGGCGCGGGGCCCGCGCCGCGCCACGCTGATCGTGGAGGACAACACCCCGTCGTCGCCGCGCAAGGTGGCGCTGGCCGGGACCGGGGTGAATGCTCCGCCGCCGCCGGACCGCGAAGCTCCCCCCACCCCGCAGCCGCGCGGGCTGGGGAGCCCCGACCCGGCCAGCGCGCCGCGGCTCTGCCAGAGCCCGGGCGGCGCCCGCATCCCCCTTTCCTGGGGCGCGGTCTCCGACGCCGGCGGCGCGGTGTCGTACAGGGTCACCTTCGAGCAGGGCCCCACGGGTGGAGACGGCAGCCCGGGCTTCCTGAACACCACAGAGACCAAGCTCATGGTTCCGGGGCTCTTCCCCGGCAGCAGCTTCCGCTGGAACGTGCGCGCCATCGACCCCGCGGGGAACGAGAGCCCCGCCTCCCCCTGGCTCCACGTCACCTGCCCGGCCGACCCGGTCATCCGCTGAACAGGAGAGCATCGATGCACGAGGAAGAGGAGAGTGCGATGAGCGAGTCCGCGCAGGGCGGCCAGCGCATCACCGGCACGGTCACCGGCGACGTCGGCGGCCAGGTGGCCATCGGCTCCGGGATCCGGCAGAGCTGGACCGTGGGCGCGCCCGCGGAGCCGCCCACCGACGCCGAGCTGGCCGGCTTCCGCCAGGCGCTGGAGGAGCTGCGCGCCCAGGTCGCCGCCGCCGCCCCCACCCCCGAGGTGCAGGCCGCCGCCGCGGAGCGCGTGTCCGAGCTGGAGGCCGCGGCCATCCCCGCGGAGGGCGGCGAGCCGGACCTGACCACCATGGAGTACGTGAAGAAGTGGTTCGTGAAGAACCTCCCCGCCCTGGCCGGCTCGGTCACCAGCCTGGTGGTCCACCCCGTGGTCGGGAAGCTGGTCACCGCCGCCGGCGACGCCGCCGTGGCGGAGTTCAACCGACGCTTCGGCAAGTAGCACCGGGCCGGGAGGCCCCCTCCCCAAACCCCTCCCCCGCAAGCGGGAGAGGGGCTTTTCTCGTGCGTGAACAGGCGGGGGGCTGCGTCCGCCGGCCCCCACCCGGCGGCCTGAGAGCCGCCACCCTCCCCCGTGCCGGGGGAGGGCTTCCCGGGGTTCGGGATCGTCGTGCTCCCCCTTTCCCCCGCTTGCGG
>DASVQR010000071.1:0-16206 GCA_036389055.1 Longimicrobiaceae bacterium
TCGAACATGACGTTCCCCCTGCGCAGCCTCCCCCGACCTCCCTGCGCAGATCGCAGGAACTGCAACCGCGCCGCCGGGCTGTCGCAGTGCTCCCCCTCTCCCGCTTGCGGGGGAGGGGGCCGGGGGGAGGGGGCCCGCCACGGCGCACCGATCTCCGACCTCCGGACAGCCCTCCCCCGGCACGGGGGAGGGTGGCGAGCCTCAAGCGAGCCGGGTGGGGGCCCCCGAGGACGCCAGCACGGGCCCCGCGTGAGGGATGCGAGCGCGAAGCGGCGAGACCCGCCGGCAGTTTGGCGGGGCTCGCCTCCGTTGGCGAGCGTTGTTTGCTCGCCTACGGAGCCGCAGCCCGACCCCGGCGCAGCCGGGGGCACGCCCAAACCTAGCGTGCAGTCGAAAAAGTCCCGAACCACACCCCCCCTCCCGGGTACAGGACTCGCACGCTAAGCTTCAGTTTTTTGCCATCGCACCATCGGTCCGTCCGGATGAACTCGCACGCCCTGAACGTCCTCGAATACGGGGAAGCCCTGGACATCGTCGCGCGCCACGCCACCTCCGCCCTGGGGGCGGACGCGGTGCGCGCGCTGCGCCCCTCGGACGACGCCGGGTGGATCACGGGCGAGCTGGCGACGGTGGGGGAGATGATGCGCTTCCTGCTCCGCGACGAGGGGTGGGCCGTGCCGCCCATCCCGGACGTGCGCGAGCCGCTCAAGAAGCTCCGGATCGAGGGGAGCGTGCTGGACGGCCGGGCGCTCCGCGACGTGGGGACGCTGCTGGCCTCGTCGCGCGTGGTGCGGCGCTCGGTGGTCCCGGCCGCGGCGGCGTTCCCCACGCTGGGCTTCATTGCAGGCGGGCTGCTCCAGCTGGAAAAGGAGGAGGCCGAGATCGAGCGCATCCTGGACGAGCACGGCGAGGTGGGCGACGGGGCCTCGCCGGAGCTGTACCGCTTCCGGCGCGAGATCAAGGGGATGCGCTCGCGCATCGTGGAGCGGCTGAGCGCCTTCGCGGCCGCGCTCCCGCCGCAGCACCAGGTGCAGGACGCGTCGGTGACGGTGCGCGAGGGGCGCTACGTGATCCCCATCCGGCGCGAGGGGCGCGGCGAGGTGGGCGGCATCGTCCACGACGAGTCGGGGACGGGCGCCACGCTGTTCGTGGAGCCGCCGGTGGCCGTGGAGATGATGAACCGGCTGCGCGAGCTGGAGGCGAACGAGAGCCGCGAGGTGCTGCGCATCCTCCGCGAGGCCACCGTGCGGCTGCGCCCACAGCAGCCGGATCTGCTGGCGACGCTGGACGCCCTGGTGCGGCTGGACGCGGTGTTCGCCCGGGCGCGCTACGCCCGCAAGGCGGACGCGGCGATCCCCGCGGTGCTCCCTGCCGGCACGGAGGAGTACGTGGTGGTGCGCGGCTTCCACCCCATCCTGCTGGCGCGCGGCGAGCGGGTGGTCCCCTTCGACCTGCGCATGGACCCGGGGGAGCGCACCCTGCTCATCTCGGGCCCGAACACGGGCGGCAAGACGGTGCTGCTCAAGGCGATGGGGCTGATCTCGCTGCTGGCGCAGAGCGGGATCGTGCCGCCGGTGGCGGAGGGCTCGCGGCTGCCGGTGTTCCGCGACGTGTTCGCGGACATCGGCGACGAGCAGTCCATCGAGGCGTCGCTCTCCACCTTCTCGGCGCACCTCAAGAACCTGCGAGAGATCCTGGACCGCGCCGGCTGGGAGTCGCTGGTGCTCACCGACGAGATCGGCAGCGGCACGGACCCGGTGGAGGGCGGGGCGCTCGCCGCCTCCATCCTGGTGGAGCTCACGCGCCGCTCGGCCTTCACCGTGGCGACCACGCACCTGGGGTCGCTCAAGCTGCTGGCGACCGACGAGCGCGGCATCGTCAACGCGTCGCTCCAGTTCGACGCGGAGCGGCTCCAGCCCACCTACCGCCTGGTGAAGGGGCTCCCGGGGCGCTCGTACGGCCTGGCCATCGCGCGGCGGCTGGGGCTCCCGGAGCCGGTGCTGGAGCGCGCCGAGTCCGCGCTGCCGCAGGGGGAGCGCGACGTGGCCAAGCTGCTGCTGGACCTGGAAGCCAAGGAGCAGCGCCTGGCCGCGGAGACGCTGCGCACGGAGGCGCGGCTGCGGGAGACGGAGGCGCTCAAGGCCGAGCTGGAGGAGCGGGTGCGGGAGCTTGCCCGCCGCGAAAAGGACGCGGAGCGCCGCGCCCGGCAGCAGGCGCGCGACCTCCTGCTCCAGTCGCGCACGGAGGTGGAGGCGGCGATCAAGGAGCTTCGCGAGGCCGCCGAGGAGAACAAGCTGGACGAGACGGCGCGGGCGGCCCGGCGCCGGATCGAGGAGGCGGCCACCCGGCAGAAGGAGCGCATCCCGCGCGAGCCGCGGCGCGGCGGGAAGGCCGGCGGCGGCGCGGGCGCGGGCCCCCGGCGCGAGCTGGCGCTGGAGGCGGGGACGCGGGTGCGGATCGAGTCGCTGGGGCGCACCGGCACCGTGGTGGAGGTGCGCGACGGCAAGGCGATGGTGGAGGCGGGGTCGCTGCGCATGCTCCTGCCGCGCGACGACCTGTCCGTGCTCCCCGCGGGCGACCAGGAGCCGCGGCGGCAGAGCGCCGGGTACGGCGGCGGCTACGCCGCGTCCGGCATCGACGCGCACCCGGAGGTGGACCTGCGCGGCCTGCGCGTGGACGAGCTGGAGATGCGCCTGGGCAAGGCGCTGGACGACGCGATCCTGGCCGGGCTCCCCTCCTTCCGCATCATCCACGGCAAGGGCACCGGGGCGCTGCGGGAGCGCGTGCAGGAGCTGCTCAAGCACGACCGGCGCATCGCGGTCCACCGCCCGGGCGAGCACTTCGAGGGCGGGACGGGGGTGACGGTGGTGGAGTTCGCGTGAGCACGCCCCAGGTGGGCAGGCCCAGCGTCTACATCGAGACGAGCGTCGTCAGCTACCTCGTTGCACGTCTGAGCCGTGATCTGGTCGTTGCCGGGCACCAGCAGACCACTTCCGAGTGGTGGGAGAATCACCGGCACCGGTTCAACCTGTTCGTATCTGCTCTTGTGTTGCAGGAGGCCGGCTCGGGCGACGCTGTCCTCGCGCAGCGTCGGCTGGATGCCTTGCGAGGCATCGCGGTCCTGGAACTGCGCGCGGAGGCAGCGGCGCTGGCCAGGGAGATGGTCGAGCATGGTCCGGTACCGGCCAAGGCGGCGGTGGACGCGGCCCACATCGCAATCGCAGCAGTCCAGGGAGTCGCTTTCCTGTTGACGTGGAATTGCAAACACATAGCGAACGCTGAGATGCAGCCCGAGCTGGAGCGGATCTGCAGGACCCGCGGATATCTGCTTCCAGTGCTCTGCACCCCCGAACAGCTGATGGGAGGGTTGTAGAACATGTGGACTGATCCGATCATTGAGGAGGTCCGAAATGCGCGCGAGGAGTATGCCGCGCGCTTCGGTTACGACCTGGATGCGATCTTCCATGATCTCCTTGAGCGGCAGGAGGAGGCGCGGAATGCCGGCTGGAAGGTGGTGTCGCTTGCGCCCGGGGATTCGCAACGACCTTCCGACAGCGCGGCCTGAGGAACACCCCCTCGCGCGGAAACGTGAAACTCGTTATCTTCGGTTTGTATTCGGTTTTTGTTCGGGTTTCCGCGTGAGCGACCCGGCGAGCCGCAGCAGCCGCGATTCCTAGCATGTCCATCCCCGACGCCGTCATCGACGAGGTGCGCCACCGCGGCGACCTGGTGGAGATCGTCTCCGAGTACACGCGCCTGAAGCGCTCGGGGAGGACCTTCCGCGGGCCGTGCCCGCTGCATGGCGGCAGCGGGCCCAACTTCTCCGTCGATCCCACCAAGAACGTCTTCAAGTGCTTCACGTGCGGGGAGGCGGGGGACATCTTCTCCTTCCCCATGAAGCACCTGGGGATGGACTTCCTGGACGCGGTGAGGTTCGTGGCGGCGCGGGCGGGGGTGGAGATCCCGGAGCGGCAGGAGCGCCGCCCGGAGGACGATCCCAACCGCCGGCTGTACGAGGTCAACGACTTCGCCGCGGAGTGGTTCCGCCGCCGCCTGTGGGACGACGTGGAGGGGAGGAAGGCGCGCGAGTACCTGGAGGGGCGGGGGATCGGACGGAAGGCGGCGGAGCGCTTCGGGCTGGGGTGGGCGCCGGAGGAGTGGACCGCCTTCGGCGACGCGGCGCGCAAGCAGGGGATCACCAACGACCTGCTCCTGGCGCTGGGGCTGGTCAAGGAGTCGCAGAAGGGGAACCGCGAGCCGTACGACGCCTTCCGCGGCCGGATCATCTTCCCCATCGAGGACATGGGCGGGCGCGTGGTCGCCTTCGGCGGGCGGATCCTGGGCAAGGCCGAGGAGCACATCCCCAAGTACCTCAACTCTCCCGAGACCCCCGTCTACCACAAGGGCGACCTGCTCTACGGGCTGGGGTGGAGCCGCGGCGCCATCCGCAAGGCGGAGGCGACGCTGGTGGTGGAGGGCTACATGGACTACGTGTCGCTGGCCGCGCACGGCGTGGAGAACGCCGTGGCGCCGCTGGGCACCGCCATGACCGAGGCGCAGGCCGAGCTGATCGGCCGCTACGCGCCGCGCGCCATCCTGCTGTACGACAGCGACAAGGCCGGGCTCAAGGCCACCTTCCGCTCCGGCGACGAGCTGCTGCGCGCGGGGGTGGAGGTGCTGGTCGCCACGCTCCCCGAGGGCGAGGACCCGGACTCGCTGGTGCGGGCCAGGGGCGAGGCGGCGCTGCGCCGCTACCTGGACGACGCGGTGGACGTGCTGGAGCGCAAGATCCAGATCCTGGAGCGCAAGGGCTTCTTCACCAGCATCGCCGGGACGCGGCGGGCCATCGACTCGCTGATGCCCACCATCCGCGCCGCCAGCGACGAGGTGCTGCGCGGCGTGTACCTGCGCCGCCTCTCGGAGCTGACCGGCGTGCCGCAGGAGACCCTCCAGAAGGAGGTGGCCGAGGTCCCCGCGCGCGACACCCGCCCCCGCGGCCTCCCCGAGCGCCGCGAGCGGGGCGAGGGGCGCCGCGCCGAGGACTTCGGCGCGCGGCCGGCGCCGCGCGTGGTCACCAGCCTGGGGCCGGAGCGCAACCTGCTGCTCCTGATGCTGCGCGACGAGGCGTGGGTGGAGCGCACGATCAACGTCGTGGGCGCCGAGGAGTTCCGCTCCCCGGCGTACCGCACCATCTTCGAGAAGCTGATCGAGCTGGAGGGACAGCGCGACGCGGAGGGGGAGTGGCTGGCGGCCTTTCCCGCGGACGTGCTCACGGCGCTGGAGGAATTGCGCGGCGACCCGGAGGCGCAGGAGATCACCGACGCCGAGGACTTCTTCCAGGCCAACATCCGCGACCTGCTGGCGCGCCCCTACGAGGAGCGCCTGACGGAGATCGGGCGGGAGATGGAGATCGGCACGGCGGAGCAGCGCCGGGTGCTGCTGGAGGAGATGATGCAGGTGACCGCGCTGATGCGGCAGCGGGGGCTGCTGCGGAAGTCGGGGATCCTGCGCAGCGCCCAGAGCTCGCAGCCGCGGTACTGAGGGCGGGAACGCCAACGGATTCCGGCCGGGCTGGGCGTGCCCCCGCTGGCGCGGGGTCGGGCTGCGGCTCCGTAACGCACGATACGACCGTGCGTAACGGAGGCGAGCCCGCACGATACTGCTGTGCGGTCTCGCCGCTTCGCGCTCGCATCCCTCACGCGGGGCCCGTGCTGGCGTCCGCGGGAGGCCCCCACCCGGCGGCTTTATCGCCGCCACCCTCCCCCGTGCCGGGGGAGGGGAATTTCCACGCTGCGAGCCTCGCCATCTCCGTGTCGTGCTCCCCCTTTCCCCCGCTTGCGGGGGAGAGGGGGCCTGCCGTTGCGTGAGGGATGCCGGCCCGAAGGGGCGAGACCCGGCGGGGCAGTTTCCGCCGGGTCTCGACTCCGTTGGGCTGCGTTGTTTGCAGCCCTACGGAGCCGCAGCCCGACCCCGGCGCCAGCCGGGGGCACGCCCGAACCCGCCGTGAAAACCCGTTCCGATCACGCGTAGCGGACGATGCGCTCCAGCTCGTGCCGGTGGTGCGGAAAGCCCTCCTCCGCGCCGCGGCCGATGGCGACCAGCGCCGGGATGCGGACGTTCGCCGACAGCCCCAGCAGCGCCTTGACCTGCTCCGCGTCGAAGCCGGCCATGGGCGAGGTCTGGTAGCCGTGCGCCTCCGCGGCGAGCAGCAGGTATCCCAGCGCGATGTTGCCCTGTCCGGCGGCCCACGCCTCGCGCTCCGCCTCCGTCTGCGACCCGAAGGTCCGGAGCAGGGTGTCGCGGGCGGCCGCCTGCTGCGCGGCGGGCATGCCGGGGTGCAGCACCTCGTCCACCGTGGCGAGCGTGTCCGCCATGTCGGTGTAGAGCACGATCACGGCGGGCGCCGAGGTGACCTGGCGCTGGTTGTACGCCGCCGCTGCGAGCCGCTGCTTCATCTCCGGCCTCTCCACCACCACGAAGCGCCAGGGCTGGACGTTGAAGGCGGAGGGCGCAAGCCGCACCACGTCGAGGATCTCCTCGATGTCCGCGTGCGGGATGGGCTCCTGCTCGTAGGCGCGGATGGAGCGGCGCTGCGCGGCGGCTTCGCGCACGCTGAGGATGTCGGTTGCGATGTCGGCCATGATGGATCTCGTCCTCTCCAGGCTCCCCGGCAGCCACCGGGAGCGCGTTCGTCGTCGATGTTGTTCAGTGATGAAATATAAACGGATCAGCTAATTCGATCAACCCTGTACGGACTCACGTGCAAGGCGAACTCGCCAGCGGGGCGGGGAAGCGTTACCGTTCAGCTTCCGGCTCGCACTTCCGCTCTCGCCTCCCCGCGCCCGACCTCCCGATGCCCCGAATCGCCCCGGCCCGCCTGCTGTGCCGGCTCGTCCCGCTCGCGCTGCTGCTCGCCGCGTGCTCGTCGCGCGGACGCTCGTCGGACATGAAGGCGATGGAGAGCGCCCACGTCCCGCCGGAGGCGATGGGGATGGTGCGCTTCGTCCACGACGACTTCGGCGGGCTGAGCGGCGCGACGCTGGAGACCAACGCGCTCCCCTACAAGGTGGTCGCCACCGCGCTGCTGATGGACGAGGAGGCGCGGACGGGCGCGCGGCTGGGGCGTGGGGAGCTGCCGCGGATCTTCCGGCGCTTCGGCTTCCTGTACCCGGAGCGGATCGGCAACTGGAGCGGGCCGCCGCAGCCGCGCTTCGGACGGCCGATGGGGATGGTGACGGGGATGGTGGAGGGGCCCACGCCGGCGGTGAGGATCGATGCGGCGACGCTGGGGTGCGCCTCGTGCCACGCCGGGACCACGTACGACGCGCGGGGCTTCCCCACCGGCGAGGCGTGGCTGGGGCTGCCGAACACCTCGCTGAACCTGGAGGCGTACACCCTGGCCGTGTACCGGGGGATGAAGCGCGGCGCGGGCGACACGGACGCGCTCGCCCGGCGGGCCGCGGAGCTGTTCCCGGAGATGGGCGCGCGGGAGCGCTTCACGCTGCGGCGCTTGATCCTGCCGCGGGTGCGGAAGCGCATGGCGGAGCTGGCGCGCGGCGTGGACGCGCCGACGCCGTTTCCCAACGGGGGGGCGGGGCTCACCAACGGCGTGGCCTCGCTCAAGCTACAGATGCGGCTGCTGGCGGGGACGCAGATGCACCCCGAGACGGGGTTCACCTCCATCCCCGAGCTGGGCCGGCGCGGCATGCGCAGCTCGCTGCTGTACGACGGCACGTTCGCCCCCACGCCGGGCGGGCGCTTCGCGGCGCGGAGCGGGCCCGCCGGTCCGGCGCACCTGGACTCGCTGGCCGCCATCGTCGCGTTCTTCACCGTCCCCAGCATGGGGATGAGCCCGGACGAGGCGGAGCAGGCGATCCCCGAGGTGCGGCAGGTGCTGGGGTGGCTGGACGCGTCGTACGCGCCGCCGCGCTTTCCCGGCCCCGTGGACGAGGCGGCGGCGCGCGCCGGGGGCGCGCTCTTCGCGGCCCGCTGCGCCGGCTGCCACGGCACGTACGACGACGCGGTCCGCCCGCGGCGCCTGGTGTCGTTCCCCAACCGGCTGGTGCCGCAGGACGGCATGGGCACCGACCCGGCGCGCTGGCGGGCCATCGACGACCGGTTGGTGGCGAGCCTGTCCGGCACCGCGTACGCGCGCCACGTGGACGCGCGGCGCACGGGCGGCTACGTGGCGCCGATCCTGTCCGGTCTGTGGGCCACCGCGCCGTACCTGCACAATGGCTCCGTGCCGACGCTGTGGCAGCTGATGACGCCGGCCGAGCGCCCGGCGCGGTTCCTGGTGGGCGGGCACCGGCTGGACTTCGCGGCGGTGGGAATCGCCGGCGCGGCGGACTCGGCGGGCGTGGTCCGGTATCCCGCGGGCTACTCGCCCTGGTCCGAGCCGGAGCTGTACGACACGCGCATGCCGGGGCGGAGCAACCGCGGGCACGAGCGCGAGTTCGCCGGCCTCGCGGACGCGGAGAAGCGGGCGCTGATCGAGTACCTCAAGGGGCTGTAACGGCTTTCAACTGCGGGTTCGGGCGTGCCCCCGCTGGCGCGGGGTCGGGCTGCGGCTCCGTAGCAGGCGAAACGACCGCCTGCAACGGAGTCGAGACCGCGCAAACAGCCGCGCGGTCTCGCCCCTTCGGGCCGACATCCCTCACGCGGGGCTGGTGCTGGCGTCCGCAGGGGCCCCCACCCGGCGGCTTTATCGCCGCCACCCTCCCCCGTTCCGGGGGAGGGCTTCCTGTTCCTCGCTTTTGTTGTTCTCCCCCTCTCTCCTTGTGGGAGAGGGGGCCGGGGGAGGGGGTCGCCCTTGCCGGGGTGGGGGCCGCCTCAGACCAGCACTTCCTCCGCCGGCAGGCGTGGACTGCGCGCGGCGCCGCCCGCCGGCACCCGACCGACGCGCAGCACGTTCGCCAGGCGGCGGTCCGTCGGCACCCCATGCTCGCGGCAGATCCGCTCGCGCGCCTCCGGCGAGTCCGACAGCGCCGACATCGGCACCATCGCCAGGCCGAGCGCCGCCACCTCCAGCCACAGACGGTAGAAGCGCCGCCCCACGTCGAAGTCGCTCGCGTCGCGCGCGGGCGTGAAGAGCAGCAGCGCCGACGCGCTGCGCGTCTGCGCCGCCTCCGAGATCACCGGCTTCGCCAGCCCGAAGCGCTTCAGCACGCCGAACACGCGGGGCCTCAACAGCACGGAGGCGGCGGCGCGCTCCACGCCGGAGAGCGCCATGCATTCCGCGTTCAGCCCGTCGCGCCCCCAGTCCGGGTGCCGCGGCGACAGCCGCATCCAGCGGTGCAATTCCGCGTGGTACTCCGGGCGCCCGACGAACCCCCACGCCGCGTCGTCGTACAGCCCCGCCGCCGCGCGGATCGCCGCCGGTTCCGTCACGTAGCGCGCATCGTCTCCGCCGACCGTCTCCAGCCGCCGCAGCACGTCCGCCGGGACCGGATCGAACCGGCCGCGGAAGCTCCGCCGCGCCTCCACCTGCGCCGCCAGCGGGTCCTCCGCCGCGCCCTCCGCGATGTGCCCTTCCGCCACGGGCGCCAGCCCGCCCGCGACCGGCGCCACGTCGAACAGCGTCGGCGCGGAGAGGGCGAGCCCGTGCCGCGACAGGGCGAGCGACATCCCTTCCCAGGCGGCGCCCAGGCTGACTCGCAGGTCGTGCCCCGTAGGGTCGGCCACGGGGAGCTCGCGTCCGGCGGCGCGCAGCAGCGTCACCGTGCCGTCCGCGCCGAAGCGCCAGCGCGCCGGCTGCACGTTGTGCACGGTGGGCGCGCGGCCCGCCTCCTCCACCAGCGCGCGCTGCACGTCGGCAGACAGCACGGCGGCGCTCATGCGAGCCCCTTGCGGAACAGGTGGGCCCGGTGCAGCCGGCGGGCGCCCATCTTCTGCACCTGGCGCAGGCTTGCAGCGTTCACGTCCGCGATCCAGGTGATCCCCAGGTGCGTGTAGCCGGCCGCCTTGAGCGCCGTCGTCACGCGAAAGAGCATGGCCGCGTTCAGGCCGCGCCCCTGCATCCGCTCCGCGACCGAGTATAGGATGATGACCGCCCGCTTCCGCGTCATCCGGAAGCGCAGGAAGTGCCAGGGGGTCAGCAGCCCGAAGCGCGACTTCATCGCGCGCAGCAGCGGGTTCAGGTCGGGGATGCAGACCACCGTCCCGGCGGGGCCCTCGCGGTCGTGCACCAGCGCGGCGATGCGCGGGTCCAGGATGGTCGCCATGTCCTTTGCCTGGAACTCCATCTCCTCCACCGTCAGCGGCACGAACATGGGGTTCCGGTCGAAGCCGTCGTTGAGCACCACCCGGATGTCGCCCAGGATGCGGCCGAAGTCGCGGGCCCGCAGCGTCTCCCAGCGGAGCGACGGGTCGGCCAGGCGCTCGCGGGCGGCGTCGCCCAGCAGCGCGTCCGGGCGGAGGGCGCGCAGGTCCACCTCCCAGGTGCTCATGGGGAACTCCGGCGCGTAGCCGCAGGCTTCCAGCAGGCGGGGGAGGTGCGGCGGGTTGTAGTGCTGGTCGGTGTAGGGCGCGGCGTCCCAGCCGTCGGTGACCACCCCCACCTGCTGCATGGCGGTGAGGTTGAAGTTGCCCATCACCTCGTCGCACCCGTGCTCCCGGGCGAACGCCTCCGCCGCCCCCAGCAGGAGCGCTGCGGCCTCCCGGTCGTCGGTGCAGTCGAAGAAGCCGAAGTAGCCGCGCCGCCAGCCGTGCCGCCGGTTGGAGGCGTGGTGGACGTGCGCGACGATGCGCCCCACCGGCGCGCCGCCCCGGTGCGCGGTGAAGAAGCGGCGCGCGCCCTGGTGCTTCCAGAGCGGGTTCTCCTCGACGTCCAGGAAGCGCTCCAGGTCCGCCCTCATCGGCGAGACGTACGGCGACCCCGGCGGGTAGACGCGGAAGGGGACCTCGAAGAACGCCCAGAAGTCGCCCTCGCGCAGCTCAGGCACGTGCCGTCTCCCGCGCCAGGGCAAGGCTCGCCTGGTGGCCGATCACCTCCAGCTCCAGCTCCGCGTCGCGGCTGCCGGTGATCTCGGGGAGGTGCACCAGCAGCAGCCGCAGCGGCTCTACCCCCAGCAGGCAGGCGTGCGTCATCTCGTGGCGCTCCAGCACGTCCGCCATCTGCTCCGCCGCGTCCAGCTCCTCGCGCGGCGCGCCAGCGCCGGTGCGCCGCAGCCGCGCCGCCGAGCACAGGGTGGAGCCGTCCCGGAACAGGCGCGCCAGGCTCTCCGCGCGGTAGGCGCGCAGCTCGGCGGGGCCCAGGATCAGGTGCTGCTCGGTGAGCGGGTAGCGCCGCAGCCAGGCGGCGAAGGCGTCCAGCGAATCGGTGGGCGCGCGGGCCAGCCAGCGCAGCAGCCCCGCCTCGCCCTCCGCGGCGGACTGGGCGCGCAGCCGCTCCCACACGGCGAACAGCAGCGCCAGCGCCACGGCCAGCGGCAGCGCGCGCCCGAACGCCTCCACCTCGCCGGGCCAGAGCAGCGCGGCGAGCCCCGCCAGGAGCAGCGCCTTCGCCGCGATCCACCCGAAGTCGGAGGCGGGTCCGCCGGCGCCCTCCGGCGCGCGGGCCATGCGCGCGAGCGTGTAGACGAAGAGCAGCACGCCCACCGCGCCCCAGCGCTGCGAGGGGAAGCCCAGCTCCAGCCGGAAGTCGCTGGCGGCGAGCGGCAGCCCCGCGAGCACCGCCAGCAGGCACCCGGAGACCAGCCGGTTCTCCGTGGGCGAGAGCGTGGCGCGGCGGCGGGTGAGCAGGAACCAGCCCAGCATCGCCATCACGCCCACCAGCGCCACCGGGAAGGCGCGGGTGATCGCCGGGCCGCGGACCGGCTCGGGCGCCAGGTTGAGCGCGAAGAACAGGGCGCTGCTCCCCGCGGCGAGCAGCTTTGCGGCCAGCGGGAGGTGGCGGCGGAGCAGCCCTTCCGTGAACAGCGCCATGGCCAGCGGGAGCAGGGTGGCCGCCGCGAACACCGCGCGCTTCAGCAGGGCGTCGTCCATGCGCAGCCAGGCGAAGCCGCGCACCGTCAGCAGGGCGGCGAGCACCCCCAGCAGGAACACGGCGCGCCGCTCCAGCGGGCTGCGGCTGGGGTTCCGGACGATGTGCACCAGGTAGCTGAGCGCCCCCGTGGCGCCCAGCCAGGTCACCAGCACGTCGATGCCGGCGGCGTCAGCTCCCATTCATCAATTCCCGGATCTTGCGCCGGACCACCTGCTCGCGCAGCCACGCCACCGGGGCGGAGCGGGGATGCTCGGTCCGGAAGGTCCACGGGTTGAAGAAGGCGCCGCGGAAGTCCACCCCCGAGGGGCGCCCCAGCGCCAGCTTCACGGTCTCGAACGCCATCAGGTTGCCGGTGAGGATCACCATCGGCGCGAAGGAGGGGCGGCTCCGCTTCCCCGCCAGCATCTCCCCCGCGAAGCCCAGGTCGATGTGCTCGGCCGAGCTGGAGTGCACCATCACGTACGTCGCCTCGGCCAGCTTGCACCCGTCCGCGTCCTCCGCGGTGAGCGCGTCCCACCGCTTGCCGACCGTGGGGAAGCCCAGCCGCTCCTCCGGGCGCGGGTCGCCGGGGCGCACCACCGTGACGGAGGGGAGCGGCGACGTGTAGGCGTCGATCACGGTGGCGCCGTGCTCGCGCGCCTTGCGGTACAGGTGGATCCCCGCGGCCAGGTCGTCCATCCCGTTGACCACGATGCGGTGCTCGGCCAGGATCTCGTCCAGGCGCTCCGTCCACTCCGGCCCCCAGGTGCGGGGCCGCAGGCCGGGGTTGATGGCGGCCAGCCGCTCCACGGTGGCCTCCACCTTCCCGGTGCCCACGTTGCCCAGGTCGGCGAACACCTGGCGGTTGAGGTTGGACACCTCGAAGCGGTCCATGTCCGCGATCGCCAGCCGCTCCATCCCCGCGCGGGCCAGCGACTGCACCGCGGCGCCGCCCATCCCGCCCACCCCGCAGACGAAGACCGGCGTGGCGCGCAGCTTCGCCTGCTCGGCCTCGGTGACGAAGCCGGCGTTGCGGGTGGTCATCTCGGCGTAGTCGAACGCCGCGGCGCCCGGGAGCATGGGAGTGCTCATGCGGGGATCTCCTTCCACGGGCGGAGGTCGCCCATGGGGCGGGCGGGGTCGAACCACTGGAGCAGCGGGGCCACCAGCGCGTCCAGCAGCAGGAAGGCGAAGTTCATGACGAGCCCCGCGGGCGACAGCACGGAGCGGAAGCGGGTGAAGTGCTCGCGTGCGGCGCCCAGGGTGAACTGCCCCAGCTGGAGGAAGTCGTCGCCGCGGGCGTAGTCCAGCTCCCTCTCGCACATCTCGTTGGGGGCCGGCGCGCGGTGCTTGGGCGCCTCGGCGAACGTCTTCTTGAGGTTGTCGGAGCCGCCGGTGTACGCGTCGGTGATGACGAAGCGCTCCTCGTCGAAGCCCGCCTCCGGCCCCACGCCGAAGACGTGGCGGTGCCGGGCGAGGATCTGCCGGGCGAGCGAGAGGTGGTCCCAGCTGCGGCGGGCGGCCGGGTCCGGGGCGGGGAAGACGCGGTCGAACGACTCGCTCACCATCCCCACGATGGAGGGGACCTGGGTGACGTTGCTGATCCACATGGGCCGCATCCGCCGCCGCGCGAACACCAGGAAGCTGGTGAGCCCGTAGAGGATGGCGCTCAGCCCGCGCGAGCGGTATCCCGGGTCCACCATCACCAGCCCCAGGTGCAGCACCTCCGTGGGGCGGCCGCGCAGCTCGCAGTCCATGATGCTGAGCGCGTTGAAGGCCACCGGGCGGCCGTCCTCCTCGCCATAGACCAGGGTGAGGATGGCGCAGTCCAGCCGGTCCTTGTCGCCGGTGACGACGCCGTACTCCAGCGCCTCCCTGGACAGCGAGCGCCGGACAACGGCGCGCAGGTCCTCCACCACGCCGGCCAGCGAGGCCGCGTCCATCCAGCGCCCCGGGCGCTCCAGGATGCGCACCCGGGCGCCGAAGCGGGTGGTGAAGGAGTGGTCCAGGTAGCGTCCGCCGAAGGCGGAGATCAGCGACATGCGAGGGGAGGGCTGGCGGGGATCGCGGAGCGGAGGGCCCGAACGGGCGAAACGTAGGCGCGGCGCGGGCGGGTCACAAGTGTTTTCCGGCCTCCGCCCGTTCCGCCGGCTTGCCCGCCGCGGAGGACGGGTGCGATTTTCCGTCGTTCCCCTGGCCGTTCCGCCGGGCACCCCGAGCTTCACACATGACCGAGCCCAAGTCGCTGGAAGAGCTGGAGACGCCCGCCGCGCTGGTGGACGTGGACCGCATGCGCGCCAACCTGCGCCGCGCGGCCGAGTACACCCGCGCGCACGGCCTCGCCTGGCGCCCGCACGTCAAGACGCACAAGACGCCGGAGCTTGCCGCCGAGCAATTGCGCGCGGGCGCCGTGGGCGTCACCGTCGCCACGCCGCGCGAGGCGGAGGTCATGGCCGCCGTCGCGGACGACGTTCTGCTGGCCTACCCGCCCTTCGGCGCGAGCAAGCTGGCGCGGCTCATGGCGCTCCCCGGGACCGTCCGCCTCACCGTGGGGCTGGACTCCGCGGAGGCCGCCGCGGAGCTGGCGCGCGCGGCCCGCGGCGCGGGGCGGACCGTGGGCGTGCTGGTGGAGGTGGACGCGGGGATGGGGCGCGTGGGCGTGCAGGCCCCGGAGGACGCCGTCGCGCTGGCGCGCGCGGCGCGGGGCGCCGGGCTGGAGTTCCGGGGAGTGATGTTCTACCCCGGCCACGTCCGCGGGCAGCTGGACGAGCAGGGGCCCGCCCTCCGGGCCATCTCCGAGCGGCTCGCCGCGTACCTGGAGGCGCTGGAGGCCGCAGGCCTCCCGGCGGGGGTGGTGAGCGGCGGCTCCACGCCCACCTTCTGGCGCTCGCACGAGATCACCGGGATCACCGAGGTCCGCCCCGGCACCAACGTGTTCAACGACCGCACCACGGCCATGGTGGGCGCCTGCGCCTGGGACGAGTGCGCCTACTCGGTGCTCGCCACCGTGGTCAGCACGGCCGTCCCCGGGCAGGCGGTGGTCGACGCCGGCTCCAAGGCGCTCGCCAAGGAGGAGCTGCGCGCCGAGGGCGGTGGCTACGGCGCGCTGCTGGACCGCCTGGACGTCGTCGTCAAGGCCGTCTCCGAGGAGCACGGGCTGCTGGACCTGTCCGGCACGGACTGGCGCCCGCGGGTGGGCGAGCGCGTGCGGGTGGTCCCCAACCACGTGTGCGTGTCGGTGAACCTGAGCGAGGGGCTGTGGGGCGTGCGCGGCGACGAGGTGGTGGCCGCGTGGGAGGTGGCGGGGCGCGGGCGGCGGCCGCACGTGGCGGGCGGATGATCCCGGTCCTGCGCAGCGCCGGGGTGCTGCTGGCCGCGCTCCGGCGTCCGCGGCTGCACCCGCTGGAGGATTCGGTCATCACGTTCCGGGTGTGGCCCAACGACCTGGACGTCAACCTGCACATGAACAACGGGCGCTACCTGACGCTGATGGACCTGGGGCGCCTGGACCTGATCGTCCGCATCGGCGTGCTGGGGACGCTGCGGCAGCGGAGGTGGAACCCCGTGATCGGCTCGCTCGAGATCCGCTACCGCCGCTCGCTCCTCCCCTTCCAGCGGTACGACATCCGCACCCGTCTGCTCTGCTGGGACGACCGCTGGTTCTTCCTGGACCAGCGCTTCGAGCGCCGCGGCGAGCTGGTGGCCGTCGCCCTGGTCAAGGGGCTGTTCCTGGGCCCCGAGGGGCGCGTCCCCACGCAGGCCGTCGTGGACGCCTCCGGCCACCGCATCCAGTCGCCGCCCCCGCCCGAAGCGGTCGTCGCCTGGCAGCACGCCGAGCGCGTGCTCCGCGAGCACGAGTCGCTCCCCGCCGAAGCGGAGGCCGTCGGGTGAGCGACGACGCCCTCCGCCGCCACCTCGCCCCCCCCGAGCCCAACGTGGGCCTGTGCGCCGCCTGCGCCAACGTGCGGGTGGTCCGCAGCGGCAAGGGGAGCACCTTCTACATGTGCGAGCTGTCCAAGGTCGACCCCGCGTTCCCCAAGTACCCGCGCCTCCCCGTGCTGCGCTGCCGGGGGTTCACGCCGGGAACCGCAGGGAACAGGGAATAGGGGACAGGGAACAGGTTACAGGGGACAGCCTGCAACTGCGGAGTGCCGGGGCAGGCTCCGGCGCGAGGTCTACCCCTCACCCCCCGGCCCCCTCTCCCACAAGGGGAGAGGGGGAGCACGACGGAGCCGAGGCGC
>DASVQR010000072.1:0-6889 GCA_036389055.1 Longimicrobiaceae bacterium
GGCTCGCCACCCTCCCCCGTGCCGGGGGAGGGCTGCCCGGGGGGCGGGGATCGGCGCGCCGTGGCGGGCCCCTCCCCCCGGCCCCCTCCCCCGCAAGCGGGAGAGGGGGAGCACTGCAACAGCCCGGCGGCGCAGTTGCAGTTCCTTGGATCTGCGCAGGGAGGTCGGGGGAGGCTGCGCAGGGGGAACGTCATGTTCGAAGCCAGCGTGATCCGGCAAGCGCAGACGGAGCGCCGGCGAGTTCGGCTCCCCCGGAGCAGCATCCCCCGGCCGACCACCACACGCGGAGTCCGGTCGCAGCGGGTGCCGTTCCCCGGTAGTCTCAGCACGAGCAAGCACTACAAGAAGCAGCTGTGAGCCTGAAGGAAACGCTCCTCGACCTGTTCGGCTTCGTGCCGCCCTCGCCCCCTTCGCCTCCGGCGGCGGGGGCGAAGTCCGCCGGGAAGCCGGCTCCGCGGCCGAAAGCCCCGCAGCCCACCGCCAAGCCCACCGCCGCGCCGAAGTCGGCGAAGCCTGACCCCGCACCGGCCGCAGCCGCACTGGGGTCGGCGGCGGTGCGCGACGAGGCGGCGGTGCTGGCGGTGGTGAGGAAGGCGGGCGGCGGGTTCCGGCGCGTGGTGTTCACCCGGAACCGGCGGGTGATGGCGTCGGTGGCGGAGGGCGGGGCGGCGCTGCGGCTGAACGAGGCGTTCGCGGGCGCGCCGGAAGCGGTGCTGGCGGCGGTCGCGGTGCTGTTCTCGGCCCGGGAGCGGCGCAGGCGCACGGCCGCGCGCGAGACGGTGCGGCGCTTCATCCGCGAGATGCCGGCGGCACCGGCGCCGGTGCGGAAGGCGCGCCGCGTCCCGCCGGCGGACCGGGCGCACCTGGAGCGGCTGCGCGCCGAGTTCGAGCGGGTGAACCGCGAGCACTTCGGCGGCGGGCTGCCGGACGTGCCGCTCTTCCTGAGCGGACGCATGCGCAGCCGCAACGGGCACTTCTCCTCGCACCCGCTGGAGATCGTCATCTCGCGCCGGCTGTGCAGCCACGCCGAAGCCGGCGAGGCCGAGCGGACGCTGCGCCACGAGATGATCCACCTGTGGCAGCACGCCGCGGGGAAGAAGCCGGACCACGGGCGCGAGTTCCGCGCCTGGGCCCGGCGGCTGGGCGTGCATCCCCGCGCCACCCGCCCCGTGGTCTGGAAGCGCGGGGCATAGCGGCCGGCTTGCCGGGGCGCCGCGGGAGCGGCTACCTTGCCGCCCGGACCAACCCCTCCCCAACCCGGAGCACACGAATGTCGCGCAGGCTCGGTGCAGCCGCAGCTCTCCTCGTCCTGCTCCCGGGGTGCGCCACCCCCCGGAGCGCTCCCGAGCCCGCCCGCATCGGCATGGGGCAGACGGAGCCCGCCGCGGCGCTCGCCCCGGCCTCGCCCGAGCGTCCCATCCCGTACCCCGTCACCCCCTCCGCCGGCTTCCGGCGGGCCGTGCAGGCCGGCACCCGCACGGCCACGGGGGCCCCGGGGCCGCGGTACTGGAGCCAGTGGACCGACTACCGGATCACCACCTCGCTCGACACCCAGCGCAAGCGCCTGTCCGGGACCGCGCGCATCACCTACCACAACCGCTCGCCCGACTCGCTGGCGGTCGTCTACCTGCACCTGTTCCACAACTACAACGCGCCCGGGGCGAACCGCAACGACCGGGCGGAGGACCCGGCAGGCGGCGTCACGCTGAGCCGGTTCGCGGCGCAGGGGCGCACCCAGCGGGCGGGTGAGGGCTACCTGGTGAACGGCACCACCATGATGGTGCGCCTCCCCACGCCGCTCGCCCCCGGCGACACCCTGCCGCTGGAGGCCGAGTGGTCGTTCCCCATCGCGCAGAACTTCGCCGAGCGCGCCGGGTGGAACGAGGACAACCTGTTCTGGCTGGCGTACTTCTACCCGCAGATGGCGGTGTACGACGACGTGGCCGGGTGGCACACCGACCAGCACCTGGGGCTCGCCGAGTTCTACGCCGGCTTCGCCAGCTACGACGTCACCGTCGATGCGCCCGAGGGGTGGGTGGTGTCCGCCACCGGCGAGCTGCGCAACGAGGGCGAGGTGTTCCCCGCGCCGGTGCTGGAGCGGCTGCGGCGGGCGCGCGCCAGCGACTCCGTGGTGCACGTGCTCACCGCCGCCGACTTCGGCCCGGGGCGGGCCACGCGCGACGTTCCCGGCGACCGTCTGCGCTGGCGCTTCCGGGCGGACAGCGTGCGGGACTTCGCCTTCGGCGCCACCCGCCAGTCCCTGTGGGACGCCGTGCGCGCCCCGGCCGGCGACCGCGACGGCGACGGGCGGACGGACTACACCCTGGCCTCCGCGCTGTACCGCGCCCCCGCCACCCGCTGGGTCAACGCCGCGCGCTTCGTCCGCGAGGGTGTGGAGTGGGGGGTGGAGTACACCGGGTACCCGTACCCGTGGCCGCACATGACCTCCGTCGAGGCCGACGGCATCATCGGCGGCGGCATGGAGTACCCCATGACCACCATCATCGGCGCGCTCAGCGACGAGCCCAGCGACGAGGGGCTGTACGGCGTCACCGTGCACGAGGTGCTGCACATGTGGGTGCCCATGATCGTGAGCACCGACGAGACCCGGTACGGGTGGATGGACGAGGGGATGACCAACTTCTCCGAGGTCCTCCGCACCAGCGTGCGCTTTCCGCGCCCGCAGCCGCCCATGGTCAGCGACCAGCAGGCGTACTTCTCCATCGCCCGCTCCGGCGCCGAGGGCGAGATCATGCGCTGGAGCGACTTCCACTACAACGAGGGCGCGTTCGGCATCGCCAGCTACATGAAGCCCTCCTCCGTGCTGTTCGCCCTGCGGGGCGTGCTGGGCGAGGAGACCTTCAACCGCGGGTACCGGTCGTTCATCCGGAGCTGGGCCTACCGGCAGCCCACGCCGTGGGACTTCTTCAACGCCATGGAGGCGGCCGCCGGGCGCGACCTGGACTGGTTCTGGACCCCGTGGTACCACACCACCTGGACGCTGGACCAGGCCGTGGCCGGCGTCACCGCGGAGGGCGGCGAGACGGTGATCGAGGTGCGCGACCTGGGCGACGTGCCCATGCCCGCCCGCCTGCGCATCACCCGCGAGAGCGGGGAGACGCTGGAGCGCGAGGTGCCGGTGGAGACCTGGCTTCGCGGCGTGCGCACCGCCACGGTGCGCGTCCCCGCCGGCTCCCCCGTGGTCCGGGTGGAGATCGACCCCTCCGGCGCCTGGCCGGACATCAACCGCCGGAACAACGTCTGGAGCCGCTAGGTAGCACCCCGCGGCCGGCCCCTTGCAGGGACGGCCGCGGGGGGCCCGGCCCGACACCCCCGCGGGGCGGCCACGGAGGCCGCCCCGTCTTCCATCCACCAGCCCGGAGCCCCTACACCTTGGCTATCACAGGCTCGCGCGGTCCGCGGACCGCGCTCCCGCTCGTCCTCCTGGCGCTTGCCGGGTGCGCCGCAGGCGCCGCGCCGGCCACCGGCCCCGCCCCGGCCGGCGCCGCGCCCGCAGGCGCAGGCGCAGGCACCGCGGCCGCGACCTTCGGCGCGCCCATCACCGCGGACGAGCTCCGCGCGCGGCTCGGCATCCTCGCCCACGACTCCATGCGCGGCCGCGAGACCGGCACCCCCGGCGCCCGCATGGCCGCCGACTACCTGGTCCGCGAGCTCACCCGCATGGGCGTCCGCCCGGCGGGCGACGGCGGCACCTACCTGGCGCGCGTCCCGCTGACCCGCGAGAGCTCCAGCGTGCAGGCCACCGCGCGCACCTCGCGGGGCGAGGCGACCCTCGGCTCCGCCGACCTGGCGCTGCTTTCCGGGCTCAGCGACGTCCCGGCGAGCCCCAAGGCCACCGGCGAGGGCCCCATCGTCTTCGCCGGCTACCAGGCCGACCCCGGCGTCACCACCGCCCAGGAGCTGCGCCCCGAGCAGATGCGCGGCGCCGTGCTGGTGCTGCGCTACGGCGCCCCGCAGGGCGTCGCCGCGCAGAGCGCGCGCTTCGACCTGGCCCAGCTCTGGGGGCCCGGCAGCCCGCTGGGCGCCGTCCTGCTGGTCAACGAGGGTCCCTTCATGCAGCAGGCGTGGGACTACCTCCAGGGGAGCGCCGGCGCCTCGCTGCGGCTGGACACCGGCGCGCAGCCCACCGGGCCCACGGGCGGGCCCCCGGTGTTCATCGTCTCCGCCGCCGCCGCCGAGCGGCTGGTGGGCGGCCCGCTGGGACGGACGCCGCGCACCGGGCTGGGCACCTTCCGCTGGCGGGTGCAGGAGAGCGAGAACCGGGTGGACGCCTGGAACGTGGTGGGCGTGCTCCCCGGCAGCGACCCGCGCCGCGCCGGCGAGTACGTGGCCGTGGGCGCGCACTACGACCACGTCGGCGTCACGGAGCCCGTGAACGGCGACTCCATCAACAACGGCGCCGACGACGACGGCAGCGGCACCGCCGCCGTGCTCGCGATCGCAAACCGCTACGCCGCGCTCCCGCAGGCGCAGCGCCCCGCCCGGTCGCTGCTGTTCGTGTGGCACACCGGCGAGGAGGAGGGGCTGCTCGGCTCCGAGTGGTTCACCGACCACCCCACGGTGCCGCGCGACTCCATCGTCGCCCAGCTCAACATCGACATGATCGGGCGCAACCACCCGGACTCCGTGTACCTGGTGGGCTCGCGCCGCGTCTCCAGCCAGCTGGGCGACATGGTGGAGGCCGCCAACGCCCGGCAGCCGCGCCCGCTGGGGCTGGACTACACCTTCGACGCGTCCGGGCACCCGGAGCAGATCTACTGCCGCTCCGACCACTACAACTACGCCCGCTACGGCATCCCCGTCACCTTCTTCACCACGGGGCTGCACGAGGACTACCACAAGCCGTCGGACGAGCTGGACAAGATCGACTTCACCAAGCTGGCGCGGATCGCGGGGCTGATCTCCGACATCACGGGCCAGGTGGCGAACGCGCCCGGCCGTCCCGTCGTGGACCGGCCGGTGCCGCCGCTCGGGACGCCGTGTACGCAGTGATCGAGGTGTCGTAGGGGGCCGCTCCGGAACCAGGCCAAACTGCCGGCCTGTTTCCTACGCGGGCTCCGGGAACCCCGCCAAACTGCCGGCGGGTTTCCCTGCGCCGGGGGGAGACTCGCCAAACTGCCGGCGAGTCTCCCCCCGTACAGATTGTGGGAACGATGGGAACGGCAACGGCGGAACGGCGCGTGGGCGGGCGCCGTTCCGCCGTTCGCCGTTGTCGTGGGGCGGGTGGTTACGGCCGCGGCCGCCGGGATCTTCGCAGGGAGGGCGTGGGGGTGTCCGCAGGAAGAAGTTGGGGGGGCGGCGGTGGGGCGGGGCATTACTTCTTCCGGAGGACACTCCCACCCCGACCGTCGCGCGCCGGACCCGGACGCTACCTTTCGCGGTCCAGCCCGCCCACCTACCTTGCCCCATCCACCGGAAACACCAACTCCGCACCGCACGAACCGTGAGCCGCATCCCCACCGCTCTCGCCGCGGCGCTCGCCGCGCTCTTCGTCCTGCCGCTGGACGCCGCCGCCCAGGCCGGCCGCGCCTCCACGCGCCCGCTCCCGGTCCCGGCGGGCAACGCCCGGGTCAAGGAGGCGCTCGCCTACCTGGAGCGCACCGAGGCGCAGACGGTCGAGGAGCAGATCGCCCTCTGCCAGATCCCGGCGCCACCGTTCAAGGAGGCCGCCCGCGCCGCCGACTTCCGCAGGAGGCTGGAGGCGCTCGGCCTGCGCAACGTGAGGATCGACGCCGAGGGCAACGTCATCGGCGAGAGGCCGGGGGAGCCGGGCGGGCCCACGGTCGTCATCTCCGGCCACCTGGACACGGTGTTCCCGGAGGGCACCGACGTCACGGTGAAGCGCGAGGGCACGCGGCTCCGCGGCCCCGGCATCGGCGACGACTGCCGCGGGCTGGCCGTGGTGCTCGCCACCGCGCGGGCGCTGGACGCCGCCAAGGTGAGGACGCGCGGCACCCTGCTGTTCGTGGGCACCGTGGGCGAGGAGGGGGAGGGCAACCTGCGCGGCGTCCGCCACCTGTTCGCCACCGAGCTCAAGGACAAGGTGGACTACTTCGTGTCCGTGGACGGCACCGGCATCGGCATCACCAGCGACGCCGTGGGGAGCCACCGCTACCGGGTCACCTACAAGGGCCCGGGCGGGCACAGCTACGGCGCCTTCGGCATGCCCAACCCCATGCACGCGCTGGGACGCGCCATCGCCGCCCTTGCCGACTTCCAGGTCCCCGCGGATCCCAAGGTCACCTTCAGCGTGGGCGTGGTGGAGGGCGGCACCTCGGTGAACTCCATCGCCGCCAGCGCAAGCATGCTGGTGGACATGCGCTCCGTGGACGCCGCCGCGCTCCAGGCGCTGGACGACCGCTTCCAGAAGGCGGTCCGCGATGCCCTCGCCGCCGAGAACGGCCGCTGGCAGAGCGACGTCGAGCTGACGGTGCAGGTGGACACCGCGGGGATCCGCCCCGCCGGCAGCCAGCCCGCCGGCGCCCCCGTGGTCCGCGCCGCGACCGACGCCGCGCGGGCGCTGGGGCTCCAGGCGCCCATCGGCGCCTCCAGCACCGACGCCAACATCCCCATCAGCCTGGGGATCCCCGCCGTGACCGTGGACGGGGGCGGCGACGGCGGCGGGGCCCACTCGCTGGACGAGTGGTTCGACACCCGCGACAGCCACAAGGGCACGCAGTGGGTTCTGCTCTATGCTTCTACCCTCGCCGGGGTGAAGTAACAGCTACGGCAACTGCGGGTTCGGGCGTGCCCCCGGCTGGCGCCGGGGTCGGGCTTCGGCTCCGTAACGCAGCAAACAACGCTGCGTAACGGAGTCGAGCCCGCGCAAACAGCCGCGCGGTCTCGCCCCTTCGGGCCGAAATCCCTC
>DASVQR010000073.1:0-2915 GCA_036389055.1 Longimicrobiaceae bacterium
GGCTCGCCACCCTCCCCCGTGCCGGGGGAGGGCTGCCCGGGGGGCGGGGATCGGCGCGCCGTGGCGGGCCCCTCCCCCCGGCCCCCTCCCCCGCAAGCGGGAGAGGGGGAGCACTGCAACAGCCCGGCGGCGCAGTTGCAGGTCCTTGGATCTGCGCAGGGAGGTCGGGGGAGGCTGCGCAGGGGGAACGTCATGTTCGAAGCCAGCGTGATCCGGCAAGCGCAGACGGAGCGCCGGCGAGTTCGGCTCCCCCGGAGCAGCATCCCCCGGCCGACCACATACGCCGGAGCCCGCCACAATGCTCCGGGCTCGCCCCGCGAGTGGTTGCGGAGCTGTAAGCTCTCTCCAGTGCAGCGCTTGCAGGCGGTGGTGACCGTGCGTGGCCCTGCGTTTGCTATACTGGCATGGACCGCCGCGTGGGGAAACCCGCGGCGGCACCCGCAACCGCCAGAGGAGCGCAGCCCATGAGCACGCGACCCGCCCGACACCTCCTTGCCACGGCCTTCCTCGCGGCGGCGCTCGCCGCGTGCGGCGGGGACGGCGACGCGGCGGAGAGCAAGGGCGGCGGCGAGCCGGCCGTGTACACCAGCGAGGTGGAGAGCGTCAGCCGGTGGATCCAGCAGGGCGGGGGGAACGCGGACTCCGCCGGGCTGGTCGCGGCTCCCAACCCGCGCGGCGAGGGGGTGCTGGTGTACTCGCGCAGCGAGGATCCCGCGGCGGACGGGCAGCGGGCCGCGTGGGTAGTGGTGGACTCGCAGGTGGTGCCGCTCAACCAGGCGTCGCGCCGCGCGGCGCCGCAGCAGGCGCAGCAGCCAGAGGGCGACGAGCGCACCTGGAAGCGCATCGGCATCGAGCGCGCCGGCGGCGACGCCGACCTGCGCGACATCCTCCCCGTGCCGGAAGCGCCGCCCGCGCGCGAGCGCGCCGCCCCGCGGGAGCGCCCGGCGCCCAAGCAGCGCGAGGCCCCTGCCGTCCCGATCCCGGACGCCACCGCGCCGGTGCCGCTGCCCGTCGAGCCGCCCACGCCGCGCGCCACCGGGCCGCGCGACACCCTGCGCATCCCCGCCGGATCGGGGCAGGGAGGGGCCCGCCGCGACTCGTCCGCGGGGGAGCCGGTGCGCGCGCCGGACTCGCTGCGCGTGCCGGTGACGCGGCCCGCGCGCGACACCATCCGCATCCCCGGGCCGTCGGCGGAGGAGGAGGCCCCCGCCGCCGAGCCCGCCACGGCGACCCCCGTGCCCTCGCTCCCCGGCGCCTGACCCCCCGCCGCGGGGCCCCCGGACGGTTCTCTCCGGGGGTCCTTGACGCCGGCCGCGTCCTCCGTGTAGCTTGCGAATAAAATGCGCCACGTCGGCGCGGATGCCCTGGCGCCCGGCGCGTTTCCGGCCCCTCTCCGCAAGCCGCTCCGCCGCCCCGACGGCGTTTCCGCTCCCCAGCCGCAGGACAGGTACGATGCCTCTTCTCCCCACCCGCTGGATCTGGTTCAACGGCGAGATGGTGCCGTGGGAAAACGCCACGGTGCACGTCATGACCTACGGCCTGCACATGGGCGCCTCGATCTTCGAGGGGATCCGCTGCTACTCCACCCCGGAGGGCCCGGCGATCTTCCGGCTCCGCGAGCACATCCGCCGCCTCACCGACTCCGCCCGCATCTTCCGCATGGACCTCCCGTTCGACGAGGAGACCATGCGCGAGGTGTGCAGGGAGGTGATCCGCGTCAACGGGCTGTCCGGCGCGTACCTGCGGCCGCTGGCGTGGCTGGGCGTGGGCGAGCTGGGGACCAACCCCATCGGGCACCCGGTGGAGATGATGGTGGGGGCCTTCGAGTGGGGCGCCTACCTGGGCGAGGGCGGGCTGGAGAACGGCGTGGACGTGTGCGTGTCGTCGTGGCGCCGGGTGGCCCCGGACACCATCCCCTCCATGGCCAAGGCGGGCGGGACGTACCTGTCGTCGCAGCTCATCAGCCGCGAGGCCAAGACCAACGGCTACGCCGAGGGGATCGGGCTGGACGTCAACGGATACCTGGGCGAGGGCTCCGCCGAGAACCTGTTCGTGATCCGCGACGGGGTCATCTACACCCCGCCGGTGACCTGCGCCATCCTCCCCGGCATCACCCGCGACGCCGTCATCACCATCGCGCGCGACCTGGGCTACGAGGTGCGCGAGCAGGTGCTCCCGCGCGAGGTGCTGTACGTGGCCGACGAGCTGTTCTTCACCGGCACCGCCGCCGAGATCACCCCCATCCGCTCCGTGGACCGCCTGCAGGTGGGGGCGGGGAAGCGCGGGCCCGTCACCGCCGAGATCCAGCACCGCTTCTTCGCCATCGCCCGCGGGCAGGAGGAGGACAAGTGGGGGTGGCTGGACCACGTGCAGCCGCAGCACGAGCGCGCCCGCCCCGTCGCCGTCGCCCAGCCCGCCTGAACCCGGAGGAGACCCGCAATGCCCCAGGCCGACACGCTGGTGCACCGCCTGTTCGACGCGATCGACTCGCGCGAGTTCGACCGCCTCCACGACGTGTGCCACCCCGCCATCGTCTACGAGCGCCCCGGCTACGAGGCGTTCTCGGGGATGGACCGCCTGCTCCGGTTCTACCGCGAGGAGCGCATCATCGCCAGCGGCAGGCACCACCTCACCGCCGTGCTGGTGGACGACGCCTTCGGCGCCTGCTGGGGCCGCTTCGTCGGCAAGCACCGCGACGGCTCCGACATCGACGTGGAGTTCGCCGACACCTACGAGCTCGAGGACGGCAAGATCCGCAGGCGGAAGTCGTTCTTCTACGTGCCGGCGGTATAGGGAACAGGGAACAGGGAACAGGGAACAGGGAACAGGGAACAGGGAACAGGGAACAGGGAACAGGGAACAGGGAACAGGGAACAGGGAACAGGGAACAGGGAACAGGGAACAGGGAACAGGGA
>DASVQR010000074.1:0-10349 GCA_036389055.1 Longimicrobiaceae bacterium
TCCCCCCGGCCGCCCGGCGGCGGGCCGGGCGGCGGGGCCGTCCTCACGCGCCCGGGCGTGCTCCTCGGGGCGCGCCTGGGCGCGCCGCTCGTGCTCACCTCGCTGCTCTTCGGCATGGTGTTCGGGGTGGGCGCGCGGCAGGCGGGGATCTCCACGGGCGAGGCCGTGCTGATGAGCGCCGCGGTGGCCTCCGGCACCGCGCAGCTGGTCGCGCTGGAGATGTGGAGGCAGCCGCTCCCGGTCGCCGCCATCGTCCTCACCACGCTTGCCGTCAACCTGCGCTTCGTGCTGCTGGGCGCGGCGATCGGCCCCTGGCTGGCCGGGCTGCCGCGGCGGGTGCGCCGCGCCTCCGCCTTCCTGCTGTTCGACGAGAACTGGACGCTGGCGATGGGCCGCCTCCGCCGGGGCGAGAGGGACGCGGGCGTGCTGCTGGGGAGCGGCCTCGCCATGTACGCCGCGTGGGTGGGCGGGACGCTGCTGGGGAGCGCGCTCGGCGGGCGGCTGCCGGACCCGGAGCGCTGGGGGCTGGACTTCCTGGTCACCGCCATCTTCCTGGCGATGCTGGTGACCTTCTGGGAGGGGGCGCGGCGCAGCCTGGCGCCCTGGGGCGTCGCCGCGGGCACGGCGCTGCTCGCCGCCTGGCTCCTCCCCGAGGGGTGGCACGTGCTGCTGGGCGGCCTCGCCGGCTCCGTGGCGGGAGGGCTCGACGATGCGCGCTGACCTCCCCACCCTGGCCGTGATCCTGGGGATGGCGCTGGCCACCTACGCAGCGCGCGCCGGCGGGCTCTGGCTCACCGGCCACCTGCCGCCCTCGCCGCGCGTCGCCGCGGGGCTCCGCCACGCGCCCGGCGCCGTGCTCGCCGCCATCCTGGCCCCCGCGCTCCTGGCCGGCGGCGTGCCCGCCGCCGCGGCGGGCGCCGTCACCGTGCTGGCGGCCGCGCGCACGGGCAGCTTTCCGCTCGCGGTCCTCGCCGGGGTCGCCGCCGCCTGGGCGCTCCGCGCGCTCGCCTGACCTCCCCCGTCCTGGAGACGCCATGACCGAGATCCAACGCATCCTCGACCAGATGCGCCGCGCCTACGAGGGCGAGGCCTGGCACGGCCCCTCCCTGCGCGAGGCGCTGGACGGCGTCACCGCCGCCGAGGCCGCCGCCCGCCCCGTCCCCGGCGCGCACAGCATCCGCGAGATCGTCCAGCACCTGGCCGCCTGGGAGGACACGCTGCGCCGCCGCCTGGCCGGCGAGCCCCTGCGCGAGCCCGCCGAGGGCGACTGGCCCGCGGCCGCCGCGGAGAGCGAGGACGAGTGGCGGGCGCTGCTCGGCCGCCTGGACGAGCGCAGCCGCCGCCTCCGCGACGCCGTCGCCGCCCTGGACGACGCGCAGCTGGACGAGGCCCCGTACGATGGCACCGCTACCCGTTACGTCACCCTGCACGGCGCCGTCCAGCACGCCCTCTACCACGCCGGGCAGATCGTGCTCCTCAAAAAGGCGGTCCGCGCCGGGAGCGCCGCGTGATCGCGCGCCTGTGGCACGGCGCCGTCCCCGAGTCCAGGGGCGACGCGTACCAGGAGTACCTGGAGCGCACCGGCCTCCCCGACTACCGCGCCGCGCCGGGGAACCGGGGCGTGCAGGTGCTCCGCCGCACCGAGGACGGCCGCACGCACTTCCTGCTGGTGACGCTGTGGGAGTCGTGGGACGCCATCCGCGCCTTCGCCGGTGACGACCCGGAGCGGGCGCGCTACTACCCGGAGGACGCGGAGTTCCTGCTGGAGCTGGAGCCCCGCGTCACGCACTACGAGGTGGTGGGATAGGCCGGCGGCGCTGGGGCGGCGTGGTCCCGCCTGGGACGTCGCCGCCCCGGCCGCACAGGGGTCCCGCGGGCGCTTCTCCGCCGCCCGCAGCCGGTTACGGAATGGCCCATCGTGTGCCTGGACGCGGTGCATGAAGACCCACCCACTCCTCACCGGAAGCCCCCGCCCATGAACCGGATTCGTGCCGCCTCCTTCCCGCTGCTTTCCCCGCTCCCCTGCCGGCTCCTGGCCTTTCTGGTGTGCGCGCTGCTCGCGAGCACGGGCCGGGCGGAAGCGCAGTCCGGGATGAAGCCGACGGCCGCGCCGATGGAAGTCGTCCGTCGCGAGGACCAGCCGGACGTGTACAACCTGACGCGCGACGACCGGGCGATGAACGCGGCGGTCGCGCGGGCGCGGGCGACGCTGGGGACGTTCAACAAGTACCTGGACAAGGTGGGACACGGCAGCGCGTCCGCGATGATCAAGGGGATGTTCACCGCCGGGGACCGGACCGAGCACATCTGGGTGGGGAACGTCGCCTGGGACGGGACACGCTACCGGGGGCGCCTCATCGGCGAGCCGGTGTGGGTGAAGCGGCTTCACGACGGCAACCCGGTCGCGCTCACCCCGGAGCAGGTCTCGGACTGGACCATCGTCGCGGACGGCATCCTCCTCGGCGGATACACGACCCTGGAGATCCGCCGTCGCCTCTCGCCCGGTGACCGCGCCGCGTTCGACGCGAACCTCCCCTACCGCGTCGTCTCCGACACCGTGCTCCTGCGTCTCCCCGGCTCCTGAGTCGCCGGCGCGGGCGAGCATGATCCAAACTACCCAGTGCGCCTCCGCCGGACCGCAAGGCCGGGACGTGCGCTCCTTCCCGCCGGGACGCGGGCGCCCCACCTCCCGCGCCGCCTCCGGATCGAAAAATCCAGGCGTGGCACGGGTTTCCGCGGGGGCACGCGCCCTGCCCGGGAGGGCGGCGTGGCCCGAAGCGCTCCACCCGCCCAACCCCGGAGGCACACCATGAACAGCACGCTCGCAGATAGAAGCGGCACCGCCCTCGCCGAGCCCCGCCGCATCACCGGCGCGCCCGAGTTCGAGCTGGACCCGGACACCTTTTCGTCGGCCTGGAGCCTGGACGCGTGCCCGGGCTGCGGCCCCGACGCCTTGACGGAGCGCGGCCTCCCCGGCTCCGCCCAGCGCTGCGAGTCCTGCGGCACCTGGTTCTGAGCGGTCCCGGACGCCGGAGCTTCCCGGCGACGGTCGACCGGGGCGGGACGGCGGAAAGCGCGGCGGAGCCCCCACCCCGGCTGCGGGTGGGGGCTCCGTTCGTCGCGGACCATGGCCCTGAAACCGCGGGACGACGGAGCGCGTAGGCTGCACGCAGACGTGCCCGGACCGCCGTCCGCCGCCGCCGTTCCCCGCGAGCCCACGCCCATGACCCGCTTCCCGGCACCGCTGCGCCGCCGCGCCGTCCCGCTCCTCGCCGCCCTGGGGCTCGCCGCGGCGCCGCTGACCGGCCAGGCCGTCCCCGCGCCGGACACGCTGCCCCCCGTCGCGCGGGTGGCGGCGGACTCCGCGCGCGGCTTCCGGTGGGCGTACTACCTGTACGTGCCTCCGGCGCTGCGGGCGGACGCCGCCCGGGGCCGGCCACGCACGATCCTGGTGATGCCCAACAACACCGGGAAGCTCGACGACGACCCCGCCGTGCACGAGCGCGCCGTCCGCGAGCTGCTCCCCCACTTCCGCCGCACGGCCGGGCGGCTGGGCGTGGCGATGCTGATGCCGGCGTTCCCCCGCCCCGCCTCGTCGGACAACCTGTACACCCACGCGCTGGATCGCGACGCGATGCTCACGGCGGAGCCGGGCCTCCGCAGGCTCGACCTCCAGCTCATCGCCATGATCGACGACGCGCGGCGGCGGCTCGCGGAGGAGGGCGTCCGGGCGGAGGAGCGCGTGCTCATGCACGGCCACTCCGCGGCCGGCATGTTCGTGAGCCGCTTCGTCCTGCTCCACCCGGAGCGGGTCAGGGCCGCGTCCATCGGCGCGCCCGGCGGCTGGCCCACGCTGCCGGTCGCGGCGCACCGCGGCCGTGCGCTCCGCTACCCGGTGGGCGTGGCGGACCTCCCCGCCCTCGCGGGCCGGCCGTTCGACCCGGCGCGCGCCCGCGCCGTGCCGCTGTACTTCTTTTTGGGCGCCGACGACACCAACGACTCGGTGCCGTACGACGACAGCTACGACCCGGACGACCGCGCCCTGGTCCTGGAGCTGTTCGGCCCCACGCCCGCCGCCCGCTGGCCCCGCGCCGAGGAGATCGTCCGCGCGCAGCTCCCCCTCGCGGTCTTCCGCACCTACCCCGGCGTCGGGCACGAGATCAACCAGGCCATGTGGGCCGACATCTGGGCCTTCCTGGGCCCCCACGCCGCCCGATGAAAGCAGAGCGGGGCCGCCCGACCGAGGGCAGCCCCGCTTTCACTTTCGCACTCCCGCACTCCCGCGCTTCTTTTCTACGTCTTCACCCGCCACAGCAGGAACAGCCCCGCCACCAGGAAGATCAGGTTCGGCACCCAGGCCGCCAGCACCGGCTCCACGGCGCCGCTCTCGCCCAGGGCGCGCATCACGCGGAAGAGCAGCAGGTAGATCAGCGTGATGATCAGGCTGATGCCCACGCCGTAGGCCGCGCCGCCGCGCTGCGAGCTGGTGGCGAGCGGGGCCCCGAAGAGCACGATCACGAACACCGCCGCCGGCAGCGCCAGCTTCTGCGCGCGCTCCACCACCAGCGCGCGCGCGTCGCCGCCCGAGCGCTCGATGGCGCGGATGAACCGCGTCATCTCCGCGTAGCGCATCTCCGTCGGCTCCTTGGGCTCCGCCAGCAGCTCCTCCGGCGTCTCGGTGAGCTGCGGCAGACCCAGGCTGGTGAAGGCGAAGGTGCGCTCCTGGCCGTCGTGCGTCAGCACCCGCAGGTAGCCGCGCTCCATCTTCCAGCCGTCCTTCGCGGTCCAGCGCGCAGTCTCCGCGAAGCCGTGCACCCCGGGCGTCCGCGGCGTGGTCTTGCGCTCCAGCACCACCCCGTGCATCTCCGACATCCCCGGGTCCAGCCGGCGCACCGAGAGCACCCCGCTGCGGTCCGTCTGGAAGACGAAGTTGGTGCGCAGCGTGGTGGAGCGGGCGGTGCTCTCGCCCATCAGCACCGCGCGCCAGCCGTTGGTCACCGGCACCAGCTCGCCCAGCCCAAGCGCCACCCCGCTCAGCAGCGCCGCGATCACGATGATCGGCGCCACCAGGCGGTAGAAGGAGACCCCCGCCGCCTTCGCGGCGCCGATCTCCATGTGGCTGGTCATCCCCCCGATGGTGAACACCGTCGCCACCAGCGCGGCGATGGGAAAGGCGTACACGATGAACAGCGGCAGCTGGTACACGTACGAGAGCGCCACCGTGGGCATGGAGAGCCCCCGGTCCACGTACTTGTCCAGGTTGTCCGTGAGGTCCGTGATCACGAACAGCAGGGGGAGCCCCAGCACCAGCAGCACGAAGGTGCGCAGGTACTGCCACCCCACGTAGCGGTCCAGCAGGCGGATCATGCGCGCCCCCCGCCGAAGCGCGCGCGCAGCCGGTCCGCCCACTCCTCCCACGCCCCGCTCCGCCCCGACGACGTCTCGTTCCCCATCCGCGCCACCCACAGCACCCCCAGCCCGGCCATGATCGCGTTGACGATCCACATGGCCCACTCCGGCGACACGTACCCCTCGTCCGCCAGCGTCTCCCCGCCGATCAGGCCCACGTAGTAGATGGCGAAGATCACCAGGCTGAAGGCGATCACCATCCCCACCCCGCCCCGCGGGAAGCGGATGGCCAGCGGCGCCCCCACCAGCACGAACACCAGCGTGGCCGCGGCGATGGAGTACTTCTTCTGGATCTCCACCCGGTAGCTGCGGATCTGGCGCTGCAGCTCGCGCGTGCGCCCCAGCGCCCCGGCCAGGTTGTCGGAGGTGAAGCGCGCCGTCTGCGCGGCGTCGTTGCGCGCCATGCCGGAGGCGAGCGGGGCCTCGCCCGGGTCGGACCGGGGGCCGCGGCCCAGCGCGCGGGCCAGGTCCTGGGCGGCGGTGCGGTGCGCGTCGGCCTTGATCTGCCGCAGCTGGGTCTTCAGCGAGTCCACCCGCGCCCGCATCATCCCCACCGTCATCTCGCGGTCGCCGCGGTAGGCGCCGGTGGCGCTCCCCACCTGGAGCTGGTTGGCGACCCCGGGGATGCGGCGCATCTGCTGCCGGAAAGTGACCCGCTGGAAGCCGGCCGGCTGGTCCATGTCCACCTCGCGCAGGTGGCCGTCGTACAGCGTCAGCAGCAGGTCGGTGCGGGCCGTGTTGAAGGCCATCACCCCCGAGTCCGCGTACACCGTGCGCATGATGCGCGGGCTGCTGACGTCGTAGATCACCACGTCCCACAGCCGGCTGGTGTTTGGATCCGAGCGGGCCGCGCGCAGGTAGAAGGCGCGCCCGTCCGAGGTGGGGATGCGGTTGATGACCTGCGGGCGGAGGATGAACAGCGGGCTCTTGCGCCCGATGTCGATCATCAGCTGGCTCCAGCGGTGGTTGCTCTCCGGCAGGACGCGGTCGTTGAACCACACCATCCCGCCCGCGATCAGCGCCGCCGCCACGAACAGGGGGAGGAGCATCCGCTTCAGGTCGATGCCGCTGGCCTTGAGCGCCGTCACCTCGTTGTCCGCGGTGAGCTGCGAAAAGGTGTACAGCACCGACACCAGCACCGCCATGGGAAAGGTCAGGGCGATGGTGGCCGGCAGCGACAGCACGAAGAAGCGGAAGACGACGTCCAGGGGCAGCCCCTTGCCGGCCAGCTCCGCGAGCCGGCGGGCCAGGGTGTTGATGGTGATCACCCCGGTGAGCGCCAGGAAGGCAAACAAAAACGGGCCGACGTGAGCCCGCAGGAGATAACGCGTAAGGATCTTCATCCGCGATTGGCCGATACTTACTTGCTGTGCGGAAAGGGACGCCCTAGTATAGCTTCGGATCCCCACCCGCGCACCTCCCCGCGTTTCCCGGCACCCCCGAGAAAAGAAGCGTCCGTGATACCGTCTTCCCTCCTCGTTCGTTCCCTGCTCCTGCTGGGGCTCGCCCTCGCCCCCGGCTGCGACGGCGGCGGCGCCTCCGGCGGGGCCCCCGAAGCCCCGGGCGCGCCCGCGGCGCCGCGCGTGGACCGCCCCGCCTTCGATTCGGCGAAGGCGTTCGAGCACCTGCGCCGGCAGGTGGCGTTCGGGCCGCGGGTGCCGGGGATGCCGGGGCACGCGGCGCAGCTCGCGTGGATGAAGGAGTACCTGGCCACCCGCGCCGACACGGTGATCGAGCAGCCGTTCACGCACACCACCCGGAGCGGGCGGACGCTGTCCATGACCAACCTGTTCGCGCGCTTCCGCCCGGACGCGCAGGACCGGGTGCTGCTGGTGGCGCACTGGGACACCCGCCCCACCTCCGACCAGGCGGCGAGCGCGGCGGACCGCGCCAAGCCGGTCCCCGGGGCGAACGACGGGGCTTCCGGCACCGCGGTGCTCCTGGAGCTCGCCGACATGTTCAAACGCACGCCCCCCTCCATCGGGGTGGACCTGCTCCTGGTGGACGGCGAGGACTACGGCCCCACGGGCGACGACATGTACCTGGGGGCCAAGCACTTCGCCGCCAACCTCCCGGCCGGCTACCGCCCCTTCTACGGGATCCTGCTGGACATGGTGGGCGACCGGGAGCCCCGCTTCCCCGTGGAGAGCAACTCGCAGCAGTTCGCGCCCGAGGTGGTGCAGCGCGTGTGGGGGCTGGCGCAGGAGATGGGCTACGGCGACATCTTTCCCCTGTCCGACGGCGGCGCCATCGAGGACGACCACATCCCGCTCAACCGGGCGGGGATCCGCACCATCGACATCATCGACTTCGACTACGGCCCCGGGCACCGCTACTGGCACACCCCCGAGGACGTGCCGGAGAACACCAGCGCCGAGAGCCTCCGCATCGTCGGGGAGGTGGTCGCCGAGCTGGTCTACCGCGGAGGGTGAGGCAATGACCCGCCAGGAGCGCACCGGGCTGGGGGTGGTCGCCCTCCTCCTCGCCTTCGGCGTGGGCGCCAGGGCGCTGCGCCACGACCCGCCCCCCGCGGCGTGGAGCGCCGCGGAGGCGGAGGGCGGCGCCGCCCGCCTGCTCGCCCGGTCCGGCGAGGCCGCGGAGCGCGCCGAGCGGGCCGGGCGCCCGCTGGGCGAGGGCGAGCGCATCGACCCCAACACCGCCTCCGCCACGGAGCTGGAGCGGCTCCCCCGCGTGGGCCCCGGCCTTGCCGCGAAGATCGTGGCGCGCCGCCAGTCCGCCGGCCCCTTCCGCACCCTCGCCGACCTGGACTCGGTCCCCGGCGTGGGGCCGGCCCTGCTCGCGGAGATCGCCCCGCGCGTGGCGCTCGCCCCCGCCCCGCCGGTGTCCCGCGCCGCGTCGCCGCCGCGGGCGTCCGCCGCCCCGGCCGCGCCCGCGGCGGCCGGGCCGCTGGACCTCAACACCGCCACCGCGGCGCAGCTGGAGGCGCTCCCCGGGGTGGGCCCCGCGCTGGCCGGGCGGATCGTGGCCTGGCGCGCGGCGAACGGGCGCTTCCGTGCGCCCGCGGAGCTCGACCGGGTGCCGGGAATCGGCGAAAAGTCGCTGCGGCGCATCCTCCCGCTGGTGCACGCTTCCCCTTGACACGGCTTTGGCTTGCGGCCAACGTTGTCCTCCCTCCGCAAGCTCACCAGGCAATCCCATGGCAGTCATCGCCCCGCCTGACCGCATCGGCGACCAGCTCGTCCACGACGGTCTCGTCACCCGGGAACAGCTCACCAAGGCACTCGACGACGCGCGCCAGAACGGCAACCGCGTCGGCTTCAGCCTGGTCAAGCTGGGCTTCGTGGGCGAGCAGGACCTGGTCCGCGCGCTCGCCCGCCAGCACCGCGTCCCCGCGGTGGACCTGGAGCGCGTCAAGCTGGACCCCAAGCTCCTCAAGCTGATCCCCTCCGAGATCGCCACCAAGCACCAGGTGCTCCCGCTGCGCCGGGTGGGCCGCACGCTCACCGTGGCGATGGCGAACCCCACCGACCTGGGGGTGATCGACGACCTCAAGTTCGTCACCCGGTTCGACATCGAGCCGGTGATCGCGGGGGAGTTCACGCTCAAGAAGACCATCGAGAAGGAGTACGAGTCTTCCGACGAGCGCATCAACGACCTGCTCAAGCAGTTCGACCAGGAGGAGCTGGAGGTCCTGGAGAGCAAGGAGGAGGAGGTCAGCGTCGGGGCGCTGCAGGCGCAGGTGGAGGAGGCCCCGGTCGTCAAGCTGATCAACGGCATCCTCAGCGACGCGGTGCTCCGCGGGGCGTCGGACATCCACTTCGAGTGCTACGAGAAGGAGGTGCGGGTCCGCTACCGCATCGACGGCGTGCTGCAGGAGATCATGCGCCCGCCGCCCAAGATGAAGGCGGCGCTCATCTCCCGCTTCAAGATCCTTTCGGACCTGAACATCGCCGAGCGCCGCGTCCCGCAGGACGGGCGCATCAAGCTTCGCGTGGGGAGCCGGGTGATCGACTTCCGCGTCTCCACCCTCCCCACGCTCTTCGGCGAGAAGATCGTGCTCCGCATCCTGGACAAGGGCAACCTGACCCTGGACCTGGAGAAGTTCGGGATGGAGCCCAAGGCGGAGCAGGACTTCATGCAGGCCATCATGAACCCGTACGGGATGGTGCTGGTCACGGGCCCCACCGGCTCGGGGAAGACGACGACGCTGTACAGCGCGCTCTCCCAGATCAACACCCCCGAGGTCAACATCATGACGGCGGAGGACCCCGTGGAGTACAACCTCTACGGGATCAACCAGGTGCTGGTGCGGACCGAGATCGGGATGACCTTCGCGGCGGCGCTCAAGGCGTTCCTCCGCCAGGACCCCAACATCATCATGGTCGGCGAGATCCGCGACCTGGAGACGGGCGGCATCGCCATCAAGGCGGCGCTCACGGGCCACCTGGTGCTCTCCACGCTGCACACCAACGACGCCCCCTCCACCATCACCCGTATGGTGGACATGGGGATCGAGCCCTTCAACGTGGCCTCCGCGGTGAACCTGATCACCGCCCAGCGCCTGCTGCGCCGCATCTGCTCCAAGTGCAAGGAGCCCACCACCTACCCCACCGAGTACCTGCGCGCCGCCGGCCTCACAGACGAGGAGATCGCGACCATCACCTTCTACAAGGGCAAGGGGTGCGAGAACTGCGGCGGCTCCGGCTACAAGGGCCGCCAGGGCCTCTACGAGGTGATGGCCATGTCCCCCTCCCTGCGCCGCATGGTGCTGCAGGGCGCCTCCACCGCCGACCTCCAGAAGCAGGCGATCTCGGAGGGGATGCTGACGCTGCGCATGGACGGGATGCTCAAGGTGAAGCGCGGCATCACGACCATCGAGGAAGTCATCAAGGAAACGGCCGGATAGACGGAAGTGCGGAAGTGCGGCCCCGCCCGGCCGCCGCCCCGCCCGGTGCGAAAGTGCGAGAGTGCCCCGCGGC
>DASVQR010000075.1:0-76906 GCA_036389055.1 Longimicrobiaceae bacterium
TCGGCGAGCCAGCCGAAACTGCCCGGCTGTCTCACCTCGCCGGAGGGAGCCTCGCCAAACCGCCGGCGAGTCTCCCTCCGTACAGAATGTGGGAACTATGGGACTGCAACGGCGCCCGCTCCTCGGCATCGAGGTGCGGGCGCCGTTTCCGTGCAGGCTGTTCCCTGTTCCCTGTAACCTGTTCCCTATCCGTTCATCCCCACTTCTCCAGGAACCGCATCAGCGCCGCCTCCTCGGGATAGTAGTCCGGCGCGGCGCCGTCGTCGTCCTCGGGGCGGTCGTCCTTGCGCATCAGGGGCTCGATGGTCTTGCCCTTGAGGTAGCGGTCCAGCACCGCGGGGTGGATGTAGGCGGAGCGGCAGACCGCGGGGGTGTTGCCCAGCTCGGAGGAGACCAGCTTGCAGGCGAGCACCACGTTCTTTTTCGCTTCGGCCTCGTTCGCGGGGGGGCCCAGGTCGGCCAGGATGGTGGCGGCGCGGACGGTGCCGCCCCAGGTGCGGATGTCCTTGGAGGTGTAGCGCTTGCCCAGGATCTCCTTGACGTAGCCGTTGACGTCCTGGGCGGTCACCTTCTGCACCCTGCCGTCCTCGTCCACGTACTGGAACAGGCGGGAGCCGGGGAGCTTGACCATCTCCCGGAGGATCTTCACCAGCGGGGTGTCGGCCACCACCTTGTGCTGGTGGATGGACTTCTTGCCCACGTAGCGGAAGCGGAGGTCCCTGCCCTCGATCACCATGTGCTTCTTGCGCAGCGTGGTGATGCCGAAGGTCTTGTTCTCCACCGCGTAGCGCTCGCTCCCCACACGGAAGAAGCCGCGCATCATCAGCCGCACGATGGTCGCAAGCACCTTGTCGCGGCCCATGCCCTTCTGCCGGAGGTGCTCGCCCGTGACCTCGCGCAGGCGGGGGATGGAGCGGGCGTACTCCAGCAGCTTGCGGTACTTCCTGCGCGCCCCCTTGCCCACGAAGTCGGGGTGGTAGCGGTACTGTTTGCGCCCCGCCGCGTCGATGCCGGTGGCCTGCACCTTGGCGTCCGGGCTGGCGGCGATCTCCACGTCCGTCCACGCCGGCGGCACGGCCAGCGCCCGGATGCGCGCCAGCGCCGCCTTGCTGGTGAGCGGCTTGCCGTCCGCGCGCAGGTAGGAGAACCCCTCCCTGGGCGTCCCCACCCGCCGCCACGTCGCGCCGCGGTTGTCGGCCGGCGCCTTTCGGCTAGATTTGCTGGTCATCTCCCCCGCGCAGGTGCAGAGTCCGGCCCCACGCTTTGCACGACGCGTTCCCGCGGCTTTTTCCGAATTCCTCGGCCTCCGCCATGTCCTCCGCCGCCACCCTGCACTGCCCCACCTGCGGCGCCGCCGCCGCCTCCGACGCCGACCACTGCGCCTACTGCCGCTCGCGCCTGGCGGCGGTCGCCTGCCCGGCCTGCTTCGGCATGCTCTTTTGCGGCTCCAGGCACTGCCCGCACTGCGGCGCCGCCGCGGCCCGCGAGGCCGTGGACGGGGGCGCGCCGCTCCCCTGCCCTCGCTGCCGCGCGGAGATGCGGGGCGTGAGGGTGGGGGCGGCGGCGCTGCAGGAGTGCCCGGGGTGCGGCGGGGTGTGGGCGCGCAGGGAGGAGTTCGAGCGGATCGCCGCGGGGACGGAGGAGCAGGCGGCGGTGCTGGGGGCGGCGCGCATGGCGCCGGTGGCCGCGGGCGGCCCGGAGCCGGTCCGCTACCTCCCCTGTCCCGAGTGCGCCGCGCTGATGAACCGCGTCAACTTCGCCCGCTGCTCGGGGGTGATCACCGACGTGTGCCGCGACCACGGCAGCTGGTTCGACCGCGATGAGCTGCGCCGGGTGGTGGAGTTCATCCGCGGGGGCGGGATGAGCCTGGCGCGCGAGCGGGAGATGCTGCGGCTGGAGGAGCAGCGCGCCCGGCTGGTCCGGGCGCGCATGGCGGCGCAGCCCGGCGGCATGGCGGGGATGGAGGACGACACGGAAGAGTGGACGCGGGCCCTGGGCGCGGCGGCCACGGTGCTGCGCGCCTTCCTGCGCTGACTACCCCCGCGGCTTCTCCTCCCGGGCGGCCAGGAACTCCGCCACCGCGGCTTCCGTCTCGCCCACGGCCCCCACCTCCGCGCCGTCCGGCGCGAGCAGCCACGCCCAGTCGTACGACCCGCCCGCCAGGAAGTAGCGGTGCTGCCACGCCACCAGGTGCCCGCGCCAGCGCCCCCGCGGCACCACCTCGTAGCCGTTTGCCGGCGCCACGAACCGCCGCCGCCCCGTGGCCACCTCGGCCGCGTGCAGCGCGCCGGAGGTGGCCCACGCCCGGCTGAGGAAGTACACCCGCCGCCCGTCCGGCGAGAAGCGCGGCGCGTCCAGCCCCGCCAGCAGCTCCCGCGGCTCCGCCGCCCCCCGCCCGCGCGCCAGCATGCGCGCGCCCGTGCCGTCCGTCCGCGCAATCCAGATCTCCCCCGCCTGCACCCATCCCCCCGGCCCCTCCACGCTGTCCCGCGGCGTCGCCCGCGCCCACGCGACCCACCGCCCGTCCGGCGACAGGACCGGCCCCGAGTCCAGCCCCGACGTCGTGACCCGCCGCAGCGGCGCGCCGGCAGATGCGCGGTACGTGACGTCGCCGCCCTCGACGCCCACCTCCTGCGCGGAAGCCGCGGACGCGAAGCAGAGGAGCACGCCAAACATGAGGACGAAGAGGCGGGGCATGGGGACGGGGAGGTGGTGGAGGATAGGGCCGGTCTCCAGGAAAGCGCGGGGACCCGCGTGAGGGATGCGCGCCCGGAGGGCCGAGACCCGCCGGCAGTTTGGCGGGGCTCGGCGCTGTTGGACACGGTAGTTTCGTGTCCTACAGCGCGCGCAGCCCGACCCGAGCGTCAGCGAGGGGCACGCCCAACACAGCAGTTCAAAGCCGTTACGGCGCCGGCACCGGAGGAGGCACGTTCCTCTCTGCCGCGGCCTCCAGGGGCGAAGGAACCTGGTAGTACGGGTCGCCCAGCACCTCCGCCACGGCACGCAGCGAGTCGGCCAGCACGTTGTACCGGTCCACGGCCGAGTGGTTGCGCGCCAGCACCTCCTGCCAGGTGTGGAAGCTCCGGTTCCGGCGCTCCACGTGCTCGTTGTACCGGTCCAGGTCCGCCCGGTACGCCTCGTACAGGTGCGGCGGCAGCGCGCTCCCCTGCGCCTTGCGGTCGTACGCCCCCAGCGCCCGCTTCTCCCGCTCCAGCGCCCCGTCCTCGCGGTCCAGCACCCGCTTCAGGGTGTCCAGCTCCGCCCGAGTGCTCATGATCTCCGCGCCCGCGTCCAGCAGCCGTCCGCGCACCGCCACCAGGCGCGCCCGGTCGTCGGCGTGCGCCCGCCAGTCGTACAATTCCTTGCCCACCTTGCCGACCAGCAGCAGGGCGAGAAAGGCGAGCAGCACGCGCAGGCGCAGGTTCACCGCGCCCCTCCGGGGACGGGCGCGCGGGCGGAAAGGGCGGTGCAGCGGCGTGTCAAACGCGGAGTCCGGGTGCGGGTCCGTGCACGGGGTGGACGACGCAAGATGCCGCCGCCGCTCCCGCCCCGCAACGGCACGGGCCGCCGGCCGCGGGGGACGGCGGGAACAAACGGCTCCGTGGCACGCATCGTGCTCCCCAAAGCGAGTCCCAAAAACGGCTTACGAACCTCGCCGGATAGATCGGGACCGCCCCACAAGGAGGATGGAATGCAGCCGAGGAAGAGACGCCCGCCGCCGCCGTGGGAGCGAGGGAATCCGGGGCCGCGCCACCCCGTGGGGCACGCGCGCAGGCGCTGGCCGACGGCGTACGACGGGGGCGAGCCGGTGGCCTCGCCGCGCCTCAACCCGCGCTACCGCCGGGCCTACGACGGCGACATGCCCTCCGCGCTGCGGACCGCCGACCCGGGGCGGCGCAGGCAGTCGGCCTTCGACCGGATCCGCCGCAACCCGGTGCGCCACGGGCTGATGGGGCTGGCGATCACGGGGGCGGCCGCGCCGGTGGCGATGGCCCGCTACCAGGGCGCCATGCGCACCAACCCGTCGCACGAGCAGATCCTCTCCATGTCGCCGGCCACGGGGATCAGCGAGCGCGCGGTGGCCCAGGCGTGGGCCGCCGCCCGCGACGACGCGGCCACGAAGGCGAGCGCCGCGGCGGCCGCGAGCCCGCGCGACGCCAAGGTCGCGGAAAAGGTCCAGAAGTACGCCAAGATGGGGCTGGACCAGGAGCTCGCGGAATCCATCTACGACATCGCCCTGGAGCACGACATCGACCCCGACGTCGCCTTCGGGCTGGTGCGGACGGAAAGCGAGTTCAAGAGCTACGCGACCAGCCACGTGGGGGCGATGGGGCTGACGCAGCTCATGCCCAAGACGGCGGACTGGCTGCGGCCGGGGACCCGCGAGAGCGACCTCCGCGACCCGGAGACCAACCTGTCCATCGGCTTCAAGTACCTGCGCCAGCTGATCGACAAGTACGAGGGCGACGAGCGGCTGGCGCTGCTGGCGTACAACCGCGGGCCCGGGACGGTGGACCGGGTGCTGGAGCGGGGGGGCGACCCCGACAACGGCTACGCGGAGGCCGTGATCAGCGGGGAGGGCGTGCACTGACCGCATCCGTTGACCCTTCGTTTCCCGACGGCCCCGTGCTCAGGCGCGGGGCCGTCGTATTTTCCTCTGACCGAAACGGATGGGAACAGCGGTTTGGGCGTGCCCCTCGCTGTCGCTCGGGTCGGGCTGCGCGCTGCGTAGGGGAGCAAACAACGCTCCCCAACGCAGCCGAGCCCCGCCAAACTGCCGGCGGGTCTCGGCCCTCCGGGCGCGCATCCCTCACGCGGGGGGCACGGTGTGCCCGGGGACCTGGCGCGTCAGGCGGGGCCCGTCGGGGGCAGCGTCACCGTGAACTGCGATCCCTTCCCCGGCTCGCTCGCCACCGTCAGCTCGCCGCCCAGCAGGCGGGCGAGCTCGCGGGCGACGGCCAGTCCCAGGCCAGTGCCGCCGGCGCGGCGGGTGGTGCCCTGCTCGGCCTGCCAGAAGGGCTCGAAGATTTGGTCCTGCGCCTCCGGCGCGATGCCGATGCCGGTGTCGGCCACCGTGAAGCGCACGGCGCCGCCGGGCTCCCGCGAGGCCCGCAGAGCCACCTCGCCCGCGTCCGTGAACTTGACGGCGTTCCCCAGCAGGTTCACGAGCACCTGGCGCAGCTTCCCCGGGTCGGTGCGCAGCTCCAGGCCGGCGACGTCGGCCGTGTCCAGGCGGAAGGCAAGGCCGCGGGCGCGGGCAAGGGGCTCCACCAGCTCGGCGGCCTGGCGCGCCACCTCGGCGGCGCCCACCGCCGCCGGCGCCGGCGCTTCGCGGCCGGCCTCCAGCCGCGAAAAGGTGAGCACCTCCTCGATCAGCCCCAGCAGGTGCCTGCCGCTGGCGGTGACGCGCCCCAGGTAGCGGCCCTGCTCCTCGGTGAGCGGCCCGGCCACGCCGGCGTCCAGCAGGTCCAGGTAGCCCAGCACCGCGTTCAGCGGGGTGCGCAGCTCGTGCGACATCACGGCCAGGAACTCGCTCTTGGCGCGGCTGGCGGCCTCGGCCTCGGTGCGGGCGCGCTGCTCCGCCTCGAACAGGCGGGCGTTGTCCAGCCCCAGCGCCACCCGCCGCGCCAGTTCCCCGGCGAGGCCCAGGTCCTCGAGGCGGAAGGCGCGCGCCGGGTCGAAGCGGCTCAGCGACAGCGCGCCGATGGAGGCGCCGCGGGCCGGCAGGGGGAGCACCACCACGGAGCGCGCGCCGATGCCGCGCAGCAGCCGGAAGTGCTCCTCGTCCTCGGCCACGGCGCGGTACGCCTCGTCGTCCGCCCAGGGGATGAGCTGCGGCTCGCCGGTGCGGAGGGCGGCAGCGTGGGGGAGCTCGCCGCCCAGGTTCAGGGCGCCGCGGCGGTCCAGCGCCTCCACCAGCGACCGCCGGGCGGGGTCGCCGCAGGTGGAGGCGACGCGGACCAGGCGCCCCCCTTCCAGCAGGTACACCTGGGCCAGGTCGGCCAGCTCGGGGACCACCACCTCGCCCACGTGCCGCACCGTCTCGTGGAAGTCCAGCGAGCTGGCCAGCAGCGAGGTGACGCGCTCCAGCGTGGCGGACCAGCGCGCCTCTGCCTCGGCGCGGGCGCGGGCCCGGCGCTCGGCCTCGTACAGGCGCGAGCGGTCCAGCGCCTGCGCGCACTGCTGCGCGAGCAGCTCCAGGAAGGTCCGCTCCGACTCGTCGAAGGCGTGCGGCTCGCCGAAGCTGAGCGTCATGGCGCCCAGCGCGCGCCCGTCCACCACCAGCGGCAGGTTGGCCCACGCCTGCTGCGGCGTGACGGGGTACACGGCGGCCAGCTCCGGGTACAGCGCCCGCCGCTCCTCGTCGGAGCTGACGTACACGGGGCGGCGCTCCCGCACCGCGTCGGACATGGGGAGCGAGGCGGCCACCGGGAAGCTCCGGAAGTGCTCGGTCAGCCGGGGCGGGTAGCCCAGGGTGTGCACCAGCTCCAGCGCCTCGCCCCCCTCGTCCAGCCGCGCCACCACCCCGGCGATGGCGCCCAGCGCCTGGGCCCCCTCCTCCACCAGCACGCGGGCCACGCGCTCGGTGCTCACCGCGCCGGCGAGCGCGGCGGTGACGCGCTGCAGGCGCGCCAGGCGGTCGGCGGCGCGCTCGGCGGCGGCACGGGCGTCCTGCTCGGCGGCGTACAGCCGCGCGTTGTCCACGGCCACGGCGGCGCGGCGCGCCAGCTCCTCGGCGAGCGCCAGGTCGGCCGGCTCGTAGTGGCGGCCGGACTCGGTGGTGCACAGGGTGAGCGCGCCCAGCACGCGCCCCCGGGCCACCAGCGGCACGCAGATGTACGCGGCGAAGCCGATCTCCCGCAGCAGCGCCAGCTGCTCGGCGCTCCTGGCCGCGGCGAGCAGCATCTCCTCGGTGACCACGGGGTAGAACTCGGCCCTGCCGCTGCGCAGCACCTGCGGCAGCCCGGTGGGGGCGCTCCAGTCGGGCGGCTCGCGCGCCTCCAGCTCCCGCGCCCACGCCACCTTGGCCGGGTCCTGGTGGGCCACGGCGAGGCGGTGCACCACGGGCGGCCAGGCGTCGGAGGCGGGGTCGGCCAGCATGTCCACGGCGCACCAGTCGCCGAGCGCCGGGACGGCGGCGGCGGCCAGGTTGGCAAGGGTGGAGCGGTATTCCAGCGAGCCGGCGAGCAGGCGGCTCGCCTCCGCCAGGAAGGCGGCGCGGCGCCCCTCGGCCTCGGCGGCCAGGCGGGCCTGCTCGCGCGCCTCGGCGGCGGCGCGCAGCTCGTCCACCACCTGCCGCCGCTCGGTGACGTCCTCCAGCAGCCCCACGGCGTAGCGCGGCTCGCCCACCTCGCCGCGCACCAGCGACACCGTGAGGCGCCCCCACAGCAATCCCCCGCCGGCGCGGAGGTAGCGCTTCTCGATCTGGTACGAGGAGCGCAGCCCCCGCATCAGCTCGCCGAACAGCTCGAAGTCCAGCGCCATGTCGTCCGGGTGGCTCACCCCCGCCGCCCCCAGCGCGGTGAGCTCCTCGGCCGAGTAGCCCAGCACCCGGCACAGCGCGGCGTTGACCGCCACCAGCCGCCCCTCCACGTCCGCCATGGACATGCCGATCCCCGCCGCCTCGAACAGCGCGCGGAAGCTGGCCTCGCTCTCCCGCAGCGCCTCGCCGGCGGGCGTGGGGACCGCGAGGCGCTCCGCGTACACGGCCGCCGCGGGGGCCTGCGCCTCGCCCCCGGGGAGCAGCGCGCGCTCGGGATCGGGGGCCGGGACCGGCGGGAGGGGCTGGATGCTCATGCTACGGGAATGCGGACGGGGCGGGCTTCGGCCGGAGTGGCCCGTACAAAGTTCGCCCATCCTCGCGGGGACCGCAATTGAACGGCAGGTTACAGGGAACAGGGAACAGGGAACAGGGAACAGCCTGCGACGGCGGGCCCTCACCCCCCGGCCCCCTCTCCCAATGCTGGGAGAGGGGGAGCACGACAAGAGGGAGGAACGGGAAGCCCTCCCCCGGCACGGGGGAGGGTGGCGGCGATAAAGCCGCCGGGTGGGGGCCCCCGCGGACGCCAGCTCATCGCCGGTCTACGCACGAGAAAAGCCCCTCCCCTGCTTGCGGGGAAGGGGTTGGGGAGGGGGCCTGCCGCGTGAGGGATTTCGGCCCGAAGGGGCGAGACCCGGCGGGGCAGTTTCCGCCGGGGCTCGACTCCGTTGCAGACGGTCGTTTCGTCTGCTACGGAGCCGAAGCCCGACCCCCGCGTCAGCGGGGGGCACGCCCGAACCCTGCCGTTCAACCGATCAGTGGAACTGCTCCGCCTCGGTAGACCCCGCCAGCGCGGCAGTGGACGCCTCGCCGCCGGACAGCGTCTGGAGCACCTGGTCGAAGTACCCCGTCCCCACCTCCCGCTGGTGCCTGGTCGCCGTGTACCCGGCCTGCTCCAGCGCGAACTCCTCGTCCTGGAGCCGTACGTACGCCGGCATCCCCTCGCGCGCGTACTCGCTGGCCAGCTTGAACGTCTCCAGGTTGATCAGGTGCCACCCGGCCAGGGTGATGAACTGGAACTTGTAGCCCATGGCCCCCAGCTCCCGCTGGAACTTGGCGATGGTCGCCGCGTCCAGCTTGCGGCTCCAGTTGAACGAGGGCGAGCAGTTGTACGCCAGCATCTTGCCCGGGTGCTCGGCGCGGATCGCCTCGGCGAACGTGCGCGCCTCGTCCAGGTCGGGCGTGGAGGTCTCGCACCACACCAGGTCCGCGTACGGCGCGTACGACAGCCCCCGCGCGATGGCCGACTCCAACCCGCTCCGCACCCGGTAGTACCCCTCGGCCGTGCGCTCCCCCGTGAGGAACTCGCGGTCGCGCTCGTCCACGTCGCTGGTGAGCAGGGTGGCCGCGTTGGCGTCGGTGCGCGCCACCAGCCAGGTGGGCACGTCGAGCACGTCGGCGGCCAGGCGCGCCGCCACCAGCGTGCGGATGAACTGGCTGGTGGGCACCAGCACCTTGCCCCCCAGGTGGCCGCACTTCTTTTCGGCGGCGAGTTGGTCCTCGAAGTGGACGCCCGCCGCGCCGGCCTCGATCATCCCCTTCATCAGCTCGTACGCGTTCAGAGGCCCGCCGAAGCCGGCCTCGGCATCGGCCACGATGGGCACCAGCCAGTCGCGCCCGCCGCTGCCCTCGCTCCACTCGATCTGGTCGGCGCGGAGCAGCGCGTTGTTGAGCCGCCTGACCACCGCGGGGACGCTGTTCGCCGGGTATAGGCTCTGGTCGGGGTAGGTGTGCCCGGCCAGGTTGTTGTCGCCGGCCACCTGCCACCCGCTCAGGTAGATGGCCTGCAGCCCGCCCCGCACCATCTGCACCGCCTGCGCGCCGGTGAGCGCGCCGAAGGTCCTGACGAACTCCTCGCCTTCCAGCAGCCGCGCCAGGCGCTCGGCGCCCATGCGGGCCAGGGTGTGCTCGACGATCACCGAGCCCCGCAGCTTCACCACCTCCTCCGCCGTGTACGGGCGGGTGATCCCCTGCCACCGCGGCTCCACCGCCCACCGGCCCTCCAGCTCACGCACCTGCGTCTCGCGATCCTGTCTCATGTCGTCCTCGTCGTATGCGCGATGGGGTCAGGGATTTTGCTCACCTCGGTACAAAAAGCCGGAGCGGGCCCGCGCCCGCTCCCCGGGCCGCCCTCACCGCAGGCGGCCGTACGCCGGCAGCGTCAGGAACGGGATGAACTCCGCCCCCAGCACCAGCTCGTCCAGCAGCTCCGCGGCCGTGTCCAGGCAGCGCGCGTCCTCGCGCTCGGCGCGGAGCTTCGCCACCTCCTCGTCGCGGATGGAGCAGTACACGTCCGGGTTCATGGCCCGGCCGTCCGCCAGCTCCGTGCGGTGGCGGATCCACTGCCACAGCTGCGCCCGCGAGATCTCGGCGGTGGCGGCGTCCTCCATCAGGTTGTAGATGGCCACGGCGCCGTTGCCGCCCAGCCACGCCTCCACGTACTGCAGGGCGACGCTGACGTTGTTCCGGACCCCCTCCTCGGTCACCTGGCCGCCCAGGATCCCGGTCTTGAGCAGGTCGCAGTCGCCGTGCCGGATGTCGTCGCGCTGCCGGTCCTTCTGGTTGGGCCGGTCGCCCAGCACCGGGTCGAACTCCTCGCGGGCGATGGCCACCAGGTCCGGGTGCGCCACCCAGGTGCCGTCGAAGCCCTGTCCGGCCTCGCGCTTCTTGTCCTCCCGGACCTTTGCGAGCGCCCGCTCCGTGACCTCGGCGTCGCGGCGGTTGGGGATGAACGCGGCCATGCCGCCCATGGCGTGCGCGCCGCGACTGTGGCAGGTCTTCACCAGCAGCTCGGCGTAGCACTTCATGAACGGCACGCCCATGGTGACCTGCGCCCGGTCCGGGAGCACGAAGTCGCCCCGGTTCCGGAACTTCTTGATCATGCTGAAGATGTAGTCCCAGCGCCCGGCGTTGAGCCCCGCGGCGTGCTCGCGCAGCTCGTACAGGATCTCCTCCATCTCGAACGCGGCCAGGATGGTCTCGATGAGCACCGTGGCGCGGATGGTCCCCCGCGGGATCCCCAGCTCCTCCTGCGCGGCCAGGAACACGTCGTTCCACAGCCGCGCCTCGCGGTGGCTCTCCAGCTTGGGGAGGTAGAAGTACGGCCCGGAGCCTCGCTCCAGCAGCTCGCGCGCGTTGTGGAAGAAGAACAGCCCGAAGTCGAAGAGCGACGCGGAGACCGGCTCGCCGTCCACCGTGACGTGGCGCTCGGGGAGGTGCCAGCCGCGCGGCCGCACGATCAGCGTCGCCGTCTTCTCGGCCAGCCGGTACGACTTGCCCTCGGGCGAGGTGAAGTCCACCCGGCGGCGGATGGCGTCGGCCAGGTTGGCCTGCCCCTCCACCACGTTCCGCCAGGTGGGGGAGAGCGCGTCCTCGAAGTCCGCCATGAAGCAGCTGGCGCCGGAGTTGAGCGCGTTGATCACCATCTTGCGGTCGGTGGGCCCGGTGATCTCCACCCGCCGGTCGTCCAGGTCGGCGGGGGCGGGGGCCACCTTCCAGTCGCCCTCGCGCACCCCGGCCGTCTCCTCCAGGAACGCGGGAACGGCGCCGGCGTCGAACTCCGCCTGGCGGCGCTCGCGGTTTGCCAGCAGCTCCTGCCGGGTCGGGTCGAAGCGGCGGTGGAGCCCCGCCACGAAGCGGAGGGCGTCCGGCGTCAGCACCCTCGCCGTGGCCTCGTTCTCCTCGCCCAGGATCCGCACCCCTTCCAGGGCGGTCTCCGTCGCTGCCGTCATTCCGTCCTCCGTGGGATGAGTGGTGTCGCGGCCACAGGGCCCGCGCGGCCGCGCCGCGCGGTGCACGGGCGTCCACAACGCAAAGGTGGTTCCGTGAGTCCGGCTCATCCACGCCCCGGGCGGACGGCGGCGCTTCTTGTGGGGTAGCGGGGCCCGGAAGGGCGGGTGGGGCAGGGAGGGGAAACCTACCCGAACGGGTGGGAAACTGCGGGGAGGGGGCCCCGTCAGATAAGTGGTCGCCGCCCACCACTAGGCAGCGGCCGTAGGAGAACTACTCGGGCCCTTCGTACCCGCCAGCTGTCCCTGAAGCGAAGCAGGGTTGCCAATATCTCTGAACACGACGATGTTGGCAGCGGCTTCCGCACCTGAAAACGCGTTGGTCCCAGCCCTGAGCCCTACGCAGAACGATGCTAACGATTATCAACACAGTGGGATTGTTTCTCTCGCCGGTGATTGCTGTAGTCGTAACCCTTGCTTGGCAAGCTCGAAAGGAGCATCGGGATCGGCAACAACAACTCTTCTTTGTCCTGATGGCTCATCGCCGCCGATGGCCGCCTACTCAGGATTGGGTTGATGCTCTCAACCTGATCGATGTGGTGTTCGCGAAACACGAGAAGCTGCTGTCTCTGTGGCACCAGTACTATGATCTGCTTGCATCTGTTGAGTTTGCTAAGGAGTCGCAGAAAAGAGAGCACAAGTATCTTGAGATGCTGTCTGAGATGGCGCGTGTACTTGGCTTTAGGCATCTTCAGCAGACGGATATCGATAAATATTATTCGCCGAAGTACCACGGGAACGAAGCGGATTTAGAATGGAGTATTCGGCAGGAGCTCCTACGTGTACTGAAGAATTCTCAGCATATCCTCATACCGCAGCACGGATCTGAGACCTCGACACCGGGCGAACTACCGAGGACCGCAGACCAGACAGGCACACCGTCCGAGCCTGCAAACGAGATCAAACGGGTGGATAACGGATAGCCCCGGCAAATGAGCAACACGCTTGGGGGCCTAAAGTCTCCCGCGGTGGGCATTGAAGGATACCGGATCCCTGCACCCTAATCTAAGGGGAATCACGAGTGGGCATCGTATCCCTATCCCCGCTAGGCTGGCTCGTCTCTCCCACACGTAAGATTATAGATCGGAGGAAGCAAGGTGATCCAGTGCATCGGGGACGTGCCCTCCGGACGTGGAGTTTTTTCCTGTTCTGGGGTGAAATCGGCTTAGGTGTGTTGTTGACTATAGTGACGCTATTTGTGGCAGTACGGCCGATCGAACTCATCGCATGGCCTCTACTCGTCTACGCTTTTTCTCGCTGCAACGAGATTGCCTATGCCTTTTACCGCGATGCATTGAGCCGGCTGAGCCAAGAGAGGCAAGATTCAGATCTTACGATTACTGATAGGATCCGTATGGCGATGAGGAGCTACTACGGTCTGGCATTCAATTTCGCGGTAATCTACCACTTCGCTCCTCTACCCGACCTATTTAATCAGCCGCCGCGGGATTTTTTCGATTCATTCTACTTTAGCGGAGTTACATTGGCGACTCTGGGCTATGGAGACATCACACCCATCCATCTAGTGTCACGAATCTTCACCCTGTATGAGGTATTCACCGGTATCCTCATCATCGCTGTAGCAATTGGCACGTACGTAGGCGGTGCGAAAGTAGAAGAGAACTAGCCAAATCTGTACAGGGTGAAGTCGGCGAGCGGACGGTAGCCGATGCGGGCGTAGATGGAGTTGGACGTGGGGTTGGCCAGGTCGGTGAACAGCACACAGAAGCGCCGCCCCTCCGCCAACAGTCCTGCGCTGAGGTGGGCCACGGCGGTGGTGGCGTAGCCGTGCCCGCGCCACCACGGCGGAGTGTACACCGCGTTCACGGCGACGCCGTGCCGCGTGGGGCGGTCGCTGGCCGCCATGGCGCGCGGCTCGCCGTCCACCTCCCACAGCCACACCTCCCCCGCGGCGATCCGGCGCCGCGCCGCCGCCCGCGCCCGCTCCACGTCGGACTCGCCCAGCGCCTCGGCGTCGAACGCGGCCATCCAGCGCGTCACGGTCTCGGCATCCGCGGCCTCGGCCCGGCGCAGCGCGCCGGGGGCATCCGGCACCGGGGCCACCTCCGTGAGCGCGAAGAGCCGCTGCCGGATCTCGACGGCCGCGGGCTCGCCCGTGGCGCGCGCCCACTCCCCGGCGAACGCGCCGGCCAGCGGCGCCGGCCCGAACACGCGCGCCGGCCGCACGTCCGCCGCCCGCAGCTCCGCGACGATGAATTCCAGCGCCGCGCCCGCGTCGTCGCCGCCGGCCAGCGCCAGCGGAAAGGGCGGCGTGTGCATGGCCGCCACGCGCAGCTCGCCGCCCTCGCGCACCGTGGCGAACCAGCGGGGCCGCTCGGGCGACTCCGGCCTGCCCACCAGCCGCAGCGCCCCGCCGAGCACCATGTTGCTCAGGGCCTCGTCGCGCTCCAGGTCCGGCTGCGCGTCGCGGAGGAACGAACCGGCGTCGGGGTGGCGGACGAGCTGCACGGGGGCATCGGGGGTGGGGGGTGGGCCGCCCCGGGGGCGGGGCGGCCCGGGGCGTCAGCGCCCGGCGTCGGCCGTCCCGCCGGCGGCCTTGAGGTCGCGGAAGAGCTCCACCAGGCGGATGAGCTCCGCCCGGTACCCCTCACGATCCTCGCCGCGCGACTCCCGCGCAAGGGCGATCACCTGCTGCGGCGTCAGCCGGCCGGCGTGCTCGGACTCGCGCAGCAGCATCCCGAAGCCCGCCACCGCCGCGGCGAACGACAGCTCGCGCGAGGCGGCTCCGGCGCGCTCCGCCACCGGGTGCTCCATGAGCAGGCTGCGCTCCCCGTCCGGCCGCTTGTACCTGACCTTGACGAAGGCCAGCTCCCCGCGGCCGCCCGCCGCGGCGGGGCGCGCCGGCGCCTGGTAGCGGAGCGGGTCCACCCCGCGCGCCGGGTCCCCGCCCGCGGCGCCCACGGGGACCACCTCGTACAGCGCCACCACCGAGTGCCCCGCGCCCAGCTCGCCCGCGTCCTTGCGGTCGTCGTTGAAGTCCTCGGCGGCGAGCATGCGGTTCTCGTAGCCGATCAGCCGGTACGAGGCCACCCGCGCCGGGTTGAACTCCACCTGCAGCTTGACGTCCTTGGCGACGGTGAGGAGCGTGCCGCCCATCTCGCTCACCAGGACCTTGCGGGCCTCCAGCAGGTTGTCGATGTAGGCGTAGTTGCCGTTGCCGTGGTCGGCGATCTGCTCCATCTTGGAGTCCTTGAGGTTCCCCGTCCCGAAGCCCAGCACCGTCAAAAAGGTCCCCTCCCGGCGCTTCTCCTCCACCAGCCGGATCATCTCCGCGTCGCTGGAGACCCCCACGTTGAAGTCGCCGTCGGTGGCCAGGATCACCCGGTTGTTGCCGCCGCGGACCTGGTTGTCGCGGGCCACCTGGTAGGCCAGCCGGAGCCCGGCGCCCCCGGCGGTGGAGCCCCCCGCCTCCAGCCGCTCCAGCGCGTCCAGGATGCGCCCGCGGTCGCTCCCGGGGGTGGAGGGGAGCACCAGCCCCGCCGCGCCCGCGTACACCACCAGCGCCACCCGGTCCTGCGGGCGGAGCTGGTCCACCAGCATGCGCAGCGACTGCTTCACCAGGGGGAGCTTGTCGGGGCTCTGCATGGAGCCGGACACGTCGACCAGGAACACCAGGTTGGCGGGCGGGAGCCGGTCCGTCTCCACGCGCGGGCTGTGCACCCCGATGCGCAGCAGCCGGTGCCCGGGCGCCCAGGGGGCGTCGGCCACCTCGGTGACCACCGAGAAGGGGTGCTCGCCCCGCGGCTCCGGGTGGGCGTAGGAGAAGTAGTTGACCATCTCCTCGATGCGGACCGCGTCCCGCGGCGGGAGCCGCCCGTCCAGCAGGAAGCGGCGGACGTTGCTGTAGGAGGCGCGGTCCACGTCGATGGAGAAGGTGGAGAGCGGCTCCCGGTCCGCGGCCTGGAACTCGTTCTCCGCCACGTACGCGTACGACTCGGTGTTCCACTGCGGGTTCCCGTGGACCGGCAGCCGGCTCGGCGCATGCGCCCGAGCCGCGGCCGCGCCGGTGGGCGCGGGCGGCGGGGGCGGCGCCGACACCTGCACGTCGCCGATGCGCTCGCGGCGCGACGCCTGCTCCCCCGCGCCGGTGACCACCAGCGCGTCCAGCGCGAGCGCCGCGGCATGCAGGTGCAGGTCCCTGCGGACCTCGTCGCCGGTCACCCGCACCTCCTGGCGGAGCGTCTCGTAGCCGATCATCCGCGCCTCCAGGACCAGCTTTCCGCCGCGCACCGCCTCGCCCGGGACGACGAGCCGGTAGGCGCCGTCCGCGCCGCTCACCGTCCGCGCGTGCGTCCCCGCCTCCCGCACCTCGGCCCCGGCCAGCGGCGTGCCGCCGGACTCGCTCAGCACCCGCCCGGCGACCACCACCTGCGCGGGGCCGGGCCCCGTCCGCAACGCGGGGGCGGCGGCGAGCGTGGCCGCCACCCCCAGCACCAGCGCGGCGCTCCAGGCCAACATCGTCTTCCACATGCGACCGCCCTCGTTCCGAAGGGTCCACGGATGTACCGCCTCGCCAGGGATGACGAATCCGCGGCGCCGGCTTGCACACGCCCCCGAACCCCGGGCCCGGTGTGCAAGCCGGCGGTGCTGGCGCGTCGTAGTGGGGGAAGGCGCCCGGGGCCGGACCGGGGAGCACCCATGAGGGAGGCCGCCATGGCAGGGGGAGACCGCGGGTGAGCGTCGACTGGGGCGAGGTGTACCGCGCCACGTTCGCGGAGCTGGTCCGCTTCCTCCACCGCAAGGTGTGGGACGAGGAGCGCGCGCGCGACCTGGCGCAGGAGACCTTCGCGCGCGCCCTGCGCCAGGAGGAGCCGGAGAACCCACGCGCCTGGCTCTTCCGCGTCGCCACCAACCTGGCCCGCGACGAGGCGCGGCTGGTGGTGCGCCGCAAGCGGCACCTGGTGCTGCTGCGCACCGAGGCCGAGCAGGCGGAGGAAGAGGCGCCCGGCGCCGCCGCGGAGATGGAGGCCCGGGAGCGCACGGAGCTGCTACGCCAGGCCCTGGAGCGGCTGAGCGATCGCGACCGGGAGGCGCTGCTGCTGTGGGACGCCGGGATGAGCTACCCTGAGATCGCGCGGGAGACGGGGCTCTCGGTGGGGGCGGTCGGCACCACGCTGGCCCGCGCGCGCAGGAGGCTGGTGGAGGCACACCTCGCCCTGGAGGAGAAGCATGCGGCACGTGGATGAGGGGCTTCTGCACGCCTGGCTGGACGGGGAGCGCGCCGCGCTGGAGCCCGGCACCGCGGACGAGGTCCGCCGCCACCTGGCGGAGTGCGGGGAGTGCCGGGCGCGCCTGGAGGAGGCCCGCGGGCTGCGCGACCGGGCGGCGGCGCTGCTGCGCGGCGGCAGCCCGCTGGTGGTGGAGGTGCCCCCGTTCGAGTCGCTGGCCGCCCGCCCCGCGCCGGCGCGTCCCGGCCGCGGGCGGATGCTGGCCTGGGCCGCCAGCCTTGCCCTCGCGCTGGGGGCGGGGTGGCTCGCGCGCGCCGCGCTCGACCCGGGCGAGCCGCCCGCGCGCACCGCGGCGGCGCCGCGCCCGGCCGTACCCGCGGTGGTCTCCCCACGGGCGCCCGCGGACGCCTCGCCGACCAGCACGGTCGGGGCATCGGCCACAACGGCGGAGACGGCCTTGTCGGAGCGGACGGCCGCGCCTCAGCCCGTGACCGAGCCCAGCCTGCGGGTGGCGGCGCGGGAGGAGGGCAGGGTGGAGCCCGCGGGCGCTCCGCCCGCGGTGGTGATGCCGGACGTGTCGCTCCCGCCGCCTCCGCCGCCTCCCCTGGCCGCCGCGGAGAGCGGCGCGCCCGCGCCCGCCCGGGAGACTGCCGCCCCAGCCGCGGCGGACGTCGCCGCGGGCGCCCTCGAGGGGCGGGCCGCCGGTGTCGTGGTGGCGCCGCAGGCGCGCACCGCGCGGCGGCCGGAGCGCGCCGCTCCGTCCGCCCCGGCGCGCGCGCGGGCGGACTCCGCCGGGGCAGGGAGTCCGGCCTTCGGCTCGGAGGCGGTGGCGCTGGAGGGGGTGGTGGTCACCGCCGCGGGCTCGGCGGGCGGGCTCGCCGGGGCCGAGGTGCGGGTGGCGGGGACGCAGGCCCGCACGGTGACCGGCCCCGACGGCACCTACCGGCTGGCCGTCCCCCGCGACGCGGTCCGGGACGGCAAGGTCGCCGTGGAAGCGCGGCTGCTGGGCTACGAGCCGCTCCGCCAGGAGGTGCGGGTGGCCGGCGGCGAGGTCCGCGTGGACCTGCGCCTGCACAGCTCCGCCCTGGCCCTGGACGCGCTGGTGGTCACGGGCACGGGCGCGGAGGCGGGCGTGCTCGCCGGCGCGACCGGACCCGACGCGGAGGGATGGTTCGGCGTCCGCCCGGACGCCCCGCGTCGCCTGCTGGGCCGGGAGCCGCTGCGGGTGCGCGGGCTGCCGACGGTCTCGGTGCAGGCGGGGCGGCTGGAGGGGCGGACCGTGGTGCGGGTGCGCCAGCGGCTCGCGGGGGGCGGCATTCTCTCCCTGGTGCAGGAGCCCGCGCGCCCTGCCGCCGCCGCCGCGCAGGCCGACAGCACGTCCCTCCCCGAGGCCCGCGACGAGGGCCCCGCCGAGCAGGTCCGCCTGGTCCGCCGGGTGGGCGGCATCACCGTGACGGCGAGCGCCCCGCTCCCCGCAAGAGAACTGTCCCGCCTGCTGGACGCTCTACGGTAGCAGGCCGAAGACGAGCCCCTCCCCCGAAGCCGGGGGAGGGGCTCGTCGTTTCGCCGTTTCTCCCTCGCGGACGCCAGCGCGAGCCCCGCGTGAGGGATGCGAGCGCGAAGCGGCGAGACCCGCCGGCAGTTTGGCGGGGCTTGCCTCCGTTACGCACGGTAGTATCGTGCGTTACGGAGCCGCAGCCCGACCCCGCGCCAGCGGGGGCACGCCCGAACGAGCAGTTGAAAGCCGTTCCTCAGACCTTGCGAGTCTTCCAGCGCCCCCGCCTGAACATCACCGCGCCCGCCACAGCCAGCGTGGAGAACGCCAGCGTGATGGCCAGGAACACCCCGCGCGGCCCCATCCCGAAGTGCACCGCGAGAACGTACGCCAGCGGGATCTCCCACAGCCAGAACACCACCAGGTTGAGCACGGTAGGCGTCCACGTGTCGCCCGCGCCGTTGAACGACTGGGTGATCACCATGCCGTAGGCGTAGAACAGGAACCCCGCCGCCACGATGCGCAGGCAGTCCGCGGCGATGGGGATGATGGCCGGGTCCTGCGTGAACAGCCGCACCAGCGGCTCGGCGAACAGCACGAACCCCAGCCCCACCGTCCCCAGGAAGCACAGGTTGTAGAAGCCCGCCCGCCACACCGCCTGCTCGGCGCGCTCCGGCTTGCCGGCCCCCAGCGCCTGCCCCACCATGGTGGCCGCCGCGCTGCTCATGCCGAACGAGGGCAGCAGCGCGAACAGCACGATGCGGATGCCGATGGTGTACCCGGCCAGCGCCGCGCTCCCGAAGGTGGAGATGATCCTCACCAGCCCGATCCAGCTGGCCGTGCCCACCAGCACCTGGAATGCGCCGGAGGCGGAAAGCCGCACGATGCGCGCGAGCAATTCCGGCTGCACCACGAGGTGGCGGCGCCCCACGGTGACGCGCCCGCCGGGGCGCACCAGGTGCCAGAGCGCGAGCGACGCCCCCGTCCCCCGCCCGATGGTGGTGGCCACCGCGGCGCCGGTCACCCCCAGCTCCGGGAACGGACCCGGGCCGAAGATCAGGCAGGGCGCCAGAACGATGTTGATGGCGTTGGCGATCCAGAGCACGCGCATGGCGATGGCGGCGTCGCCCGCGCCCCGGAAGATGGCGTTGACCAGGAAGAGCAGCAGGATGGCCGCGTTGCCGCCCAGCATCACGCGGGCGAAGTCGCTGCCGCTGGCGACCAGCTCCGGCGAGCCGCCCATCAGCTCCAGCAGCCGCGGCGCGTAGATCACGCCGAACACGCCGATCACCAGCGACAGCGACAGCCCCAGCACGATGGCCTGCACCGCGGCCCGCGCCGCGCCGTCCGGGTCGCCCTCGCCGATGCGGCGCGCCACCGTGGCCGTGGCCCCGATCCCCAGCCCCATGGCGAGCGCGTACACCAGCGCCAGCATGGACTCCGTGAGCCCCACCGTCGCCACCGCGTCGGCGCCCAGCTTGGCGACGAAGAACACGTCCGCCACGGCGAAGATGCTCTCCATGAGCATCTCCAGGATCATGGGGACGGAGAGCACCAGGATGCTGCGGCCGATGGGCCCCTGCGTGTAGTCGCGGTGCGAGCCGCGCAGGGCCTCGCGCACCGCGCTCCAGAAGCCGGTGTCGTCCACGCCGCCGGTATCCGGACCGGGGCGCGGCGGGTCGGCGGGCGGGGGTGCTTCGGTGGGGACGGTTTCCACGGGACGGGCGCCGGACGGAGGAATGCACGGTCCGGCGGGGAACGGCCGGGACGGAGCCCTTGAATATCTCCCGGCGGGCGGGGGCGGTCCAGGGTCGCGGCTTACACGCTACGCCCGCTCCCCCCGGCGCGCGGCGTGCTCGCGCAGGTAGTGCGCGGCGGCCTCGGTGCGGTTCCGCACCCCCAGCTTGAGGTACAGGTTCTGGAGGTGGAACTTGACCGTGTTGTCGCTCACGCGCAGCCGGCGGGCGATCTGCGCGTTGGTGAGCCCCTCCGCCACCAGGGCGAGGATCTCCCGCTCGCGCTCGGTGATCTCGCCGCGCTCCTGCTGCGTGCCGCCGCGCAGGAGCCAGCGCCGCGCCGCCAGGGGGAACACCAGGTGGCCGCGGTGCACCTGGCGGATGGAGGCCACCGTCTGCTGCGGCGGCTCCGTCTTGAGCGCGAACCCCGCCGCGCCCCCCTCCAGCGCCGCCCGCATGGACTCGCCGTCGCTGTACGCGGTGAGCACCAGCACCCGCACCTCGGGGTGCTCCGTGCGCAGCAGCTCCAGGCAGCGCAGCCCGCCGAGCTCGCCCATCTCCAGGTCCAGCACCACCACGTCCGGGGCGTGGCGGCGCACCGCCTCCATCAGCTGCTCGCCGTCGGTGGCGGTGGCGGCCACCTGCATGTCGCCCTCCGCCTCGATCAGGGAGCGCAGCCCCTCCAGCACCAGCTCGTGGTCGTCGGCCAGCACGATGCGGACGATCTTCACGAGGCGCCCTCCAGCGGCACTTCCACCGCGACCACGGCCCCGCGCCCCGGCGCGCTGCGCAGGTGGAAGCGCCCGCCGATCATCTCCACCCGGTCGTGCATCCCCTGCAGGCCGAAGTGCTTGTCCGGCACCGGCGCGCGCGAGTCGAAGCCGTGCCCGTTGTCGGCGATGCTCATGCGCAGGTGCGGCTCCCCCGCGCGGCGCACCCGGCGCAGCCGCACGACGACGCGGTCCGCCCCGCCGTGCCGGTAGGCGTTGGAGAGCCCCTCCTGGAGCACCCGGTACAGCCCGATCTTGACCGGCAGCGGGATGGGCGGCACGGCGCCGCGCACCTCCAGGTCGATGCGCGTGTCCGTCATGCTCTCGTGCTGGATCGCCAGCCCCTCCAGAAGCGTCACCAGGGCGCGGGCCTCGAACTCCGGGGGGCGGAAGGCGCCGATGAACGACCGGACCTCGCCCAGGCCGCCCTCCAGCAGCGAGCGGATCCGCCCCAGACGGTCGTGCACCTCGCCCTCCACCGGGCCGGTCGCCTCCAGGGCGCGGCGCAGCAGGTCCAGCTGCGAGAGGGCGGCGTACATGTGCTGCACGGGGCCGTCGTGGATGTCCAGCAGGATGCGCTGCAGCTCGCGCTCGGTCACCTGCATCATGCGGCGCGACGCGTCGATCTCGCGCTGGCCGTTCTCCGGCTGCGAGGCTTGCTTGTTCCTGCCGGTCATGTCTCTGGATTGGGGTCCGGTTGGAACGGCTTTGAACGGCGGTTTCGGGCGTGCCCCCGGCTGCGCCGGGGTCGGGCTGCGGCTCCGTAACGCAGCAAACAACGCTGCGTAACGGAGGCGAGCCCCGCAAACAGCCGCGGGTCTCACCGCTTCGCGCTCGCATCCCTCACGCGGGGCTGGTGCTGGCGCCCGCAGGGGCCCCCTCCCCCGGCCCCTCCCCCGCAAGCGGGAGAGGGAAGAACTGCTTGCTGTATCTGGATATCCAGCCGTTGTCCCCTCTCCCAGAATTGGGAGAGGGTGGCGAGCCTCAAGCGAGCCGGGTGAGGGCCCTCATTCCACGCGCAGCGCCCGCCGCGTCGTGGCCGGCTCGCCCTCGCGGGGGGTGACGGACAGCTCCAGGGTGTAGTCGCCGGGGGCCAGGTCGCGGATGGCGAGCACCAGGGTGCGGGCAAGGGTGGGCTCGCCGGCGGTCTCCTCGTCCCACTGCACGCGGATGGGGGTGGCCTCGTCCACCAGGCCCAGCCCCTCGGCCAGGCGCCGGCCGAAGCTCTTGGAGCCGCGGTGCACGCTCACGGAGATGCCCACCGTGTCGGTGCGCTCCGGGAGGCCGTAGATCTCCCAGAACAGGCCCAGCGACTCGCCCACGCGGACGCGGCTGGAGCCGCGCGCCTGGGGGACGGCGTCGTCCAGGGTGGAGGGGAGCGGGTCCGCGCTCTGCAGGAGGAGCACGTCGGAGACGGACACGCCGGCGGCGGGGGCGGGGAGGCTCAGGCCGTAGCGGGCGCGGCCCATCCGCTTGGCCTGGAGCGTCTGCGTCTCCAGGCTCAGGGTGCGGGCGCCGGGCTCCGCGGCCAGGCGCACCACGCCGCGCGGGCCGGTGACGGTCTCGCGGGCGATCAGCGGCTCCGTGCGGTGGTCCGTGGCGAGCACCAGCGCGGCGTCGGTCACGGCGCCGGGGGGGATGCTGTCGGGGTCCAGCGCGAAGGCGGCCACCACCAGCGCCGAGTCGCCGCGGCGGAAGCGCGCCACCTGGTGCTCCAGCGCGTCCACGGCCTCGGTGTAGGCAGGGGCGTAGGCGACGCGGGCGTCCTTCTCGTCCAGCTTCCACTCGCCGGCCTCGATCTCCGCCGGGTCCTCCAGGAAGCGCACCGGCGGGAGGAAGTTGCGGCTGTCCGGCGCGTAGTGGGTGACCACCGAGGCGCGGCCCTGCATCAGCAGCGGCTGGTCGGGGCGGATCCGCTCCCACCCGATGGGCTGCCCGAAGCGCAGCAGGATCTCCCGCAGGTCGTCGCCCCAGGAGAGCCCCTCGGTGACGAAGGCGCGGTCCTGGAGCCGGTCCGCCACGTTGCGGGACAGGTGCTCGGTGCGCATGTCGTTGCCGGGAAAGGCCCAGAACGGGTCCGCCAGCCACCAGAAGCGGGCCTCCGCGTCCGGCATCGTCTCCCGGAGGCGCCGGAAGGCCCGCCAGTCGCCGTCCGACATCAGCGGGCTCAGCTCCATCCACTCGGCGCGCTCCCGCTCCGGCATCCCCGCCAGCGCCGCCGTGAAGGCGGAGTCGGCCTCCCCCGTCTTCCCGGCCCGGTGCAGGGCGTACCCCGCCAGGGCGCTGCACCACCACCCGGAGCTGCACTCCCGCGCCGCCGCGGCGGCCTCCTCGGCGCGGTCCGCCTCCACCAGGTACCTCACCCGCTGCCCCGCCACCCACTCGTCGCCCGGGTACCGCGCGGCCGCCTCCGCCAGGCGCGCGATCAGGGCGTCGCGCCCCTGCCTGACCTGCTCCGGCTCCGGGGGCGGCGCCCAGTCCTCCGCCTCCTCGTCGTCGTACCACAGGCAGAAGCGGCCGATTCGCTCGTCGCAGCGGTCCGCGCGCCCGCCGTCCTCCGTCCAGGGGAGGTGGCGGAAGCGCAGCCGCTCGAAGGCGGCCTGCGCCGAGCGGGCGGAGCCCAGCACCCGGGCCGAGTCGCGCGCCGCCTGCACCGGGGGGGTCTGGAGCCGGGTGGCGACGGACTGGGCGGGCGCTTCCGGGGCGAGCGCGACGAGCGCGGCCAGGACGGCCGCCGCGCGCAGGGAGGTGGGACGCATGGCGGTGCTCCGGTGTGACTGGGTGGACCTCTCCCCGACGTTTGCCGCACCTACCGGGCCAGGACGCGGACCGGCCCCGTGGGGGCGGCTATCCTCCCGGCGGCTCCTCGTTGACGCGGCGCCAGCCGAACACGAACGCCAGCGCCACCAGGCCGATGAGGAGCACCCCGTAGGCCGCCGCCCCGCCGAAGTCGAAGGCGCGCAGCCGGGCCAGCATCTCCACGGAGATGGGGCGGGTGCGGTGCGTGTACAGCAGGATCGACGCGACGAACTCCCCCAGCGCCGTGACCCAGGCCAGCAGCGCCCCGGCGGCCAGCCCCGGGAGCACCAGCGGCAGGACCACGCGGCGCAGCGCCGTGGCGCGCCCGGCGCCCAGCGAGGCGGCGGCCTCCTCCAGCGAGGGGTCCAGCTGCCGGAAGGAGGTGAGCGCCGCACGGGTCACCAGCGGGACGTTGCGGATGAAGTACGCCAGCGGCAGCACCGCGAACGTCCCCACCAGCACGAACCTCCCCGCCAGCGGCTGGTGGACGCTGAAGGTGCTGGCGAGCGCGATGGCCAGCACCGTGCCCGGGAGCGCCCAGGGGAGCACCACCAGGGCGTCCACCAGCCGTCGCCCCGGGAAGCGCCGCCGCGCCAGCAGGTACCCGGCCGCGAAGGCGAACACCACGTTGGCGAGCGTCGCCACGGTGGCCATGCGCAGCGAGTTGAGCACCGGCACCAGCCGGTCCGTGTCGGTGAACAGCGTGCGGTAGCTGTCCGCCGAGTACACGGGCGGGAGGATCTCCGTGGTCCAGGTGCCCTCCGGGACGAACGACACCAGCAGCACCGTGGCGTGCGGGAGGAGGAGGAAGCCCACCCCCAGGATCGCCACCAGCGACAGGAGCGGCGCCCGCGGCCCGCCCTGCTTGCGCGTGGCCGCGCCGGAGCCCTTGCTCGCCCCGGTGTACTGCCGCCCGCCCTCGTAGCGCTGCAGCAGCACCAGGAAGAGCAGCGAGGCCAGCGCGAGCACCGTCGCCTCCACCGCCACCAGCCCCTCCTCGCCGTTGAGCTTGCTGGCGTACAGCTGGGTGGTGAGCACCCGGAAGCCCCCGCCGAACACGTATGGCGCGCTGAACGACGCCATGCTGGTCATGAACACCAGCAGCCCCGCGCCCCCCAGCGCCGGCGCCAGCAGCGGCAGCGTCACCCGGCGCAGCGTGGTCCAGCGCCCCGCCCCCAGCGCCGCGGAGGCCTCCGCGTACGAGGCGTCCAGCCGCGACAGTCCCGCCGCGGTGAACAGGTAGAAGTACACGTACATGGTGTACGCGTGCACCAGCAGGATCGCCCACGGCCCGGCGAGCCGCCAGGGCGGGTCCTGCATCCCCAGCAGCAGCTGCACGCCGCGCGTCAGGAAGCCGCTCTCCCCGTACAGGAACAGGAAGGAGATGGTCCCCACCAGCGGCGGCAGCAGCACCGGCATCGCCGCCAGGCCGCCCAGCAGGCGCCGCCCCGGGAACTCCCAGCGTGAGAACAGGAACGCCAGCGGCACCCCGATGGCCGCGGAGAGCACCACGCTGAGCACGGAGATCCACACGCTGGCCCACAGCGCGCCCACCTCGGTGCCGCTCCCCCAGAAGCGCGCCCAGTGCTCCCCGGTGAGCCGGCCGCCCTCCACGAAGCTGTCCCGCACCACGAACAGGTTGGGGTACAGCACCAGCCAGAGCAGGAGCAGGGCGACGGGGAGCGCCAGCAGCCACGTTCCCCGCCCGACCCGCCGGCCCTCGCTCACCCGGCCTCCGCGGGGAAGGCGATGGGGAGGGCGTCGTCGTGCGGGCGGAAGTACACCGTCTCCCCCTCCTCCGCGTCCCCGCCGGCGCCCTGCACCACGACCTCCGTCCTCGCCGCGTGCACCCGGTAGAAGGTGGCGGCCCCGGCGAACCTTCGCTCCACCACCTCCCCTTCCAGCTCCCGCCCGCCGCGCCCGCCGCCCAGCGACGCGCGCCGCAGGCGGAGCGCCTCCGGGCGCGCCATGAGCCGCACCGCGTCGCCGGCCTTCAATTCGGTTCCGGCCGGGACGCGCGCGTCCCAGCGCTCCCCGCCCGGGAACAGGCACACCGCGGTCTGCTCGCGCCGCGACTCCACCCGCGCGGGGAGGAACGAGGCGCGCCCCAGGAAGCCGGCCACGAACGGGTTCGCCGGCCGGGCGTAGAGCGCCTCGGGCGTGCCCACCTGCTGCAGGCGGCCGCGGTCCAGCACCGCGATCCGGTCGGAGAGGGCGAACGCCTCCTCCTGGTCGTGCGTCACGAACACCGCGGTGATCCCCAGCTCCTTGAGCAGCGCCCGCAGCTCCGAGCGGGTCCGCTCGCGCAGCGCCGCGTCCAGGTTGGAGAGCGGCTCGTCCAGCAGCAGCAGGCGCGGCTCCGGGGCCATGGCGCGGGCCAGCGCCACCCGCTGCTGCTGCCCGCCGGACAGCTCCTGCACGCGCCGCTTCCCGTAGCCGCCCAGCTCCACCCGCTCCAGCGCGCGCTCCACCCGCGCGGGGATCTCCGCCCGCGGCGCGCCCCGCGCCTGCAGCCCGAAGGCCACGTTCTCCGCCACGTCCATGTGCGGGAACAGGGCGTAGTTCTGGAACACCATCCCCACCCCGCGCCCCTGCGGCGGCAGCGCCGTCACGTCGCGCCCCTCCAGCCGGATCCGGCCGCCGGTGGGCGTCTCGAACCCCGCGATCATCCGCAGCGTCGTGGTCTTGCCGCAGCCGCTGGGGCCCAGCAGCGTCAGGAACTCCCCCGGCGCCACCTCCAGCGACACGCCGTCCACGGCGACGACGTCGCCGAAGCGGCGGGACAGGTCATCGAGCCGCAGCATGCCGACGGCGGGGACGGAGTGCGAAAGTGCGAAAGTGCGAAAGTGCGGGAGTGCGGAACGGCACGGGGAACAGGGTCGGCATCAGCGCGGACCCTTTCCGCGGACGTTCTCGTCCCAATACCTCATCCACTCGGGGCCTTTCTCCTGGAGGAGCTTCCAGTCCATCGGCTCGGCCTTCATGGCCTGCCGGGCGCGGCGCAGCCCCTCGGGGAGGGAGTCCTCGGGGACGTCCGTGCGGGCGGGGAGGCGGCCGAACTCGCGGGCGGCGGGGAGGATGGCGTCGCCGCCCACCCACTCCACGAACTTGCGGGCCAACTCCGGGTTCTTCGAGCCGCGCACCACGGCCACGGCGTCCACCAGCAGCGGCGTGCCGCTGGTGGGGATCACGTAGTCGATGGGGAACTGGGTGTTGGCCTTGAGCGCCTCGATGTCGGGCATGTCCCACAGCGTCACCACGCCCTCGCGGCGGGCGAGCTTCTGGTAGAGCAGCGTGGGGTTGAGGACGTACTCCTTGGTCTGCCCGTCCAGCCGCCGCAGCCACTGGAAGCCGGCCGCCGTGTCGCCGGTCTCGCGGATGCCGCGCTGCACGATCATCCCGAAGATGGTGCGCATGGTGCCGCTCGCCATGGGGTCGCGGATCAGCACCTTGCCCTTCCACTTGGGATCGAGCACGTCGTCCCAGTCGCGCGGCACCTCCGAGGCGGGGATCGCCTGCGTGTTGTAGGCGATCACCTCCGGCGTCAGGTAGGTGCCGTGCCACAGCCCCCGCTCGCTCTTGGCCTCCGCGGGGACCGCCGCCGCCCAGGTGGGGACGAAGCGCTCCAGCAGCGAGTCGCGCGCGGCGTCCTCGAAGGTGTTCGCCGGGGCGCCCCACCACACGTCCGCCTGGGGGTTCGCCCGCTCCGAGCGCAGGCGGTCCAGCACCTCCTGCGAGCCCATGTCCACCGCCTGCACGTCCACGTCCGGGTGCGCCTGCTCGAAGCGCTTCTCGAACGCCTCCAGCATGTCGCTCCCGTGCGGCGAGTAGACCACCAGCGCCGTGCGCCCGTCACCGCCCCCGCAGGCCGCGAGCGTCAGCAAAGTGGCCGCGATTCCAAGGACTCCGAAGACTGGCTTCCGCATTCCGATTCGGTCGTATGGTTGGACTGAAAACGGCCCTGAACCGCGGGTTCGGGCGTGCCCCCGGCTGCACCGGGGTCGGGCTTCGGCTTCGTAAGCGAGCAAACTACGCTCGCTAACGGAGTCGAGCCCCCAACGATACTGCCGTTGGGGTCTCGCCCCTTCGGGCCGGAATCCCTCACGCGACGGCAGCCCCCTCCCCCCGGCCCCCTCCCCCGCAAGCGGGAGAGGGGGAGCACTGCAACGGCCCGCGTCCGTGCCCCCGCTTCGAAGCCCGCAGGGAGGGCGCGGGGGTGGTCGGAGGGGAGAGTTGGGGGAGTGGCGGTGTGGGAGGGCATTAACTCTCCCCGGAGACCACCCCCGCCCCGACCGCCACGCACCGCGGCCGACGCTACCGCTTCGGTAAAACGCCGAGCTCGCGCAGGGCCGCGCGGGTCACCTCGTGCCGCCGGTCCGCGATGGCGTCGTAGTCCCTGCCGTCCACGTTGGTGGCGAAGAAGTACACGCGGTCGCCGCGCTCCACGTATCCCACCAGCCACCCCAGCCCGTGCCCGTCCGTCGTCCCGCCGCCGGTCTTGCCGCTCAGCCGGTACTCCGCCGAGTCCTCCAGCACCAGGATGTCCTTGACCGCCTGCGTGGCCCGCGGCGAGAACAGCTCCCCCGCGTGGAAGCGGCGCAGGAACTTCACCTGCTCCTCCGCGGAGATCCGCAGCGACGAGTCCAGCCAGAAGCGGTCGATGCCGCCCGAGATGTCGGCGTTGCCGTAGCCGATGCGCTCCAGCTGCGCCCGCATCCGCCCCGGCCCGATGCGCCGCGCCACCTCCTTGTAGTACCAGACCACCGAGCCCCGCATCGCCGAGCGCATGTCGTGGTCGCGGTACCAGCCGGTGAACGAGCTCCGCCGCGGGTCGCGGATGCTGTCCCAGCGCATCCGGTAGTCGGTGCCGGGAATGGTGCCCGTCTCCAGGGCGATCAGCGAGTTGGGGACCTTGAAGGTGGAGAACGGCGGCATCCGGCGCCGGCTCCGCTCCGGGTCGTGCCGGGCCTCGCGCCCGGTGCGCCCGTCCACCACCACGATGGTCCCCGGCGTGCTCCCGAACGCGGCGGACAGCTCCGGCGCCCGGCCGCCGTCGGCCCAGCTCACCGCCGGGGACGCGGGCACCGTCTCGGGAGCGGCCGCCGCGGCGGCCGGGGGCGACTCCGCGCGGGGCGGGCGCGCCTCGGCCGCGCACCCCGCGGCGAGGAGCGCGAGCAGCGCGGCCCGGACCGGCGCCGGAGCGGAGCGCAGGGTCACGCCGCGGTCAGCAGGATGGGGCGGCCGCGGGTGATGACCAGGGTGTGCTCGTGGTGCGCCACCCAGCCGCCGTCCGCGGTGCGCATCGTCCACCCGTCGTCGTCCTCCACGTACTCGCCGGAGCGCTCCGCCACGATGGGCTCCACGGTGATCACCAGCCCCTCCGTGAGCGGCGCGCGGGCGCGCCAGTCGTAGTAGTTGGGGACGGAGGGCTCCTCGTGGATGGTGCGGCCGATGCCGTGCCCGGCCAGGTCGCGGACCACCGCGAAGCCGCGGCGGGTGACCTCCGCCTCCACCGCCCGCCCGATCTCGTTCACGCGGTTCCCGGCGCGCGCCACCTTCATGGCCTGCTCGAAGGCCACGCGGGCGCAGGCGGCCAGGCGCCGCCCCGTCTCCGTGCCGGGGGCGACTGGGACCGTGACCGCCGCGTCGGCCATGTAGCCGTCCAGCTCCGCCGTCACGTCCAGCTTGACCAGGTCGCCGCCCCGGAGCGCCCGCCCGCCGGGGATGCCGTGCACCGCCTCGTCGTTGACGCTGATGCAGATGCTCGCCGGGAAGCCGTAGACGACGTGCGGCGCCGACCGTGCGCCGTGCTCCTCCAGCACCCGCGCGCCGATCCGGTCCAGGTCGCCGGTGGTGATCCCCGGGCGCACCTCGCGCTCCATGGCGTCCAGCGCCCGGCGGACCACCCGCCCCACGCGCCGCAGCGCCTCGTTGCTCCCGATGGACATGGGCCTCGCTCCCGGATCCGGTTCAGCGCGCCGGGCGGTCCGCGCCCAGCGCCAGCAGGTTGGCGAACAGCCGCCACGCCCCGGGCACCCCCTCGGGGAGCTGGCGGAAGAAGGCGAGCCCGGTGTACACGTACGTCCCCTCGCCGTAGGGCGCCACCAGCAGCCCGCCGCGCAGCGGCGCCTCGCCCGGGTCGCCGGTCTCCAGCAGCGGCGTGTACCTGGGGTCCCAGGTGCGGGCGAAGTACAGCCCGCGCTCCTGGATCCACCCCTGGAAGTCGCGCTCCGTGATGCGGTTGGGCCAGGTGAACACCGGGTGCGCCGGCTCCAGCATCCGCACCGGGGCGGCCTCGTCCGTGACCCGGTCGTGCGGGCGCCCCATGGTGATGGGGTAGGGCGTGAACCCGCCCTCCACCAGCTCGTACTTGTTGTACTGCACGATCAGCGTGCCGCCGCGGCGCACGTACTCCAGCAGCCGGGCGTTGTGCGCGGCCAGGTCCGGGCGGACCTCGTAGGCGCGGCTCCCGGCCACGACGACGTCGTAGCGCGACAGGTCGCGCGTGGCCAGCGCCTCCGCGTCCAGCAGGTCGGGGACGATGCCCAGCTGCCCCAGCACCCCGGGCCCCTCCTCGCCCGCGCCGGCGACGTACGCCACCCGCAGGCCGCGCGGCACCCGCACGTCGGCGGCGCGCACCCGCGAGGCCGCGTCGTGCAGCAGCGGCCGGGCGCGCACGTGCGGGTAGTCCACCAGCTGCACCCCGCGCTCGAAGCGGCGCCCGTCCTCCGCCTGGAACACGGCGCGCACTATGTGGTCGCCGGGGGCGACGCCCACGGGCGCCCGCACGGCGAAGTCCACCTCGCGCTGCTCGCCCGGCGCCGCGAAGCGCAGCGGCGCCGCCGCGGGCTCCGCGCTCCACCCGGACGGCAGCACCAGCCGCAGCGTCCCGGCCACGCCGCCCGGCGCCTCGGCGCGCAGGCGCACCCGGTAGCGGAGCGGGGCGGGGGAGGCGCTGGAGACGGCCTCGGGAACGGGGAGCACGGTGGCCGGCGGCTCCAGCAGCACGGACACGGCGGGGACCACCAGCACCGGCCGGCGCAGCTCGCCCTGGCGCGGGTCCACGTCGCGGAAGGTGGCCTCCGCCTCCAGCGGCAGCGCGGCCCCTTCCACGGCGAGCTCCGCGCGGGCCCGCACCGGCGCGGGCTCGAAAGGGAGCCCGTCCACGGCGCGGTCGCCGGTCCAGGCGTACAGGTCGCCGGCGCGGGGGCGGCGCAGGAAGTAGGCGCCGCTGGGCGCCGCGTCGGCGGGGACGCGCACCCGGAAGCGGCGGGTGGCGAGCGCGCCGGGCGCCACGGTGGAGGCCAGCGAGTCCAGCGGCTCCGCCGTCCACCCGGCGGGGAGCGCCGGCTCCAGCGCGGCCACGCGCGCCGGGCGGGCGCCGCCGTTCCACAGCGACAGCGCCACCGTCAGCGTCTCGCCCGGGACGATGCGCGCGTCGTCGGCCACTGCCTCGAACACCACGCCCGCGGCGCGGGCGAGCGCCGCGCGCGCGTCGCCGCGCTCCGCCGCGAGGCGGAAGCGCAGCTCCTCCACCGCGGGTGAGGCGTCGCCGGCGAGCGCCGCCTCGGCGCGGTCCAGCAGCGCCAGCGCGCGGGCAAGCTCCGGCACCACCCGCCCCGGCTCCAGCGGGTTCGCCTCGCGCCGCAGGCGCTCCGCCAGCCCCTGGTACTCGGCCAGGGCGGCCGCCACCCGGCCGCGGCGCCCCGCGTCCGCCAGGGCCCCCGCGGAGAGCGTGCTGTCGATGCCGGCGAAGAGCGAGGCCTCGGGCGCGGCGGCGTCGCCGGCCGGGCCCGCGGCGGGGAAGCGGCGCAGGTACGCCCACTGCGGCCCCGCCGGCTCCGGGCGCCCCATGTCCTGCGAGCGGTGGCGCGAGCGGCTGGCCATGGCCAGCTGGTAGGGCGAGCGGCCCAGCAGCGGGTCGTAGCCGCCCACCTGCAGGCGCAGCGTGGCGTTCTCGGTCCCCCGCCAGAGCGACTGGTACAGCTTCGCCGGGCGGTGGGGGCGCAGCCCCTGCGCCAGCTGCTCCGGGAAGCGGCGCGGGTCGCCCGCGGCCTCGAACGCCTCGCGCCCCACCAGCGCCGACACCTGGTGCTGCCCGTGCCCGTCCGCGGGGGTGCCGCTGAACACCGTCACCACCACGTCCGGGCGGTAGCGGCGGATCACGGCCACCGCGTCGCGCAGCAATTCCTCGCGCGGCCAGTGGCGGAACGCCTCGTCCGCGTTCTTGCTGAAGCCGAAGTCGTAGGCGCGCGAAAAGAACTGCTCGGCCCCGTCGGCCCGGCGCGCGGCGAGCAGCTCCTCGGTGCGCAGGATCCCCAGCGCCTCGCCCAATTCCGTGCCGATGCCGTTCTGGCCGCCCTCGCCGCGCGTCAGCGACAGGTAGGCGGCGTCGGCGCCCTCGCCCAGCGCCAGGTGCGCGAGCAGCGGGGTGTACTCGTCGTCCGGGTGCGCGCCCACCATCAGCACCCGCTTGGTGGTGCCCAGGCGGCGCAGCGCGAGCCCCAGGCCGGCGGCGCCCTCGTACTCGCTGACGCCCGCCTGCTGCGCGGGCGCGCGCGCGGGGAGTGCCGGGGCGGCGACCAGGGTGGCGGCCAGCAGGCCGACGCGGAGGAAGCGGTTGCGGTCCATGGCTCGGAAGCTATGCGGGGAGCGGAGGGGCGCACAAGGCCTGCACCGCTGTACCGTGCACCCATGAACCATCCCGGTCGGCCGCTTCACTTCCGGGACGCGCGCTCCGACACTAAACTTGTTGCAGCGCGCCCGCGCCGTGCGTTTCCCGCCTCCCGCTCCACCCCCACACCCTCCCTGCCATGTCCAGCCCCAGCCACGCCCGCGCCCCGGGCCTCCGCGACCAGGTCCTGCGCGAGTGCGCCGAGATGGTCCGCTACGCCCTGTCCTCCGGAAAGCGCGTCCCCGCCTCGCTGGTGGGGGCGGTCGAGACCGCCCTCGCCGCCCCGGCCGCCGGCGCTTCCGACCTGCCCGCGCTCGCGGCGGCGCACGAGCGCCTCGCCAAGCTGGTGGCCCCCGCCACCCCGCAGGCGCTGGTGCTGTTCGCGGACGAGGAGAGCAAGCAGCGCGGGATGCTGCGCCTCCCCGGGCCCGTCCGCCTGGTGCGCCGCATGTCGCTGGCGGCGCTGGTCTCGGTGACGCTGTTCATCGCGAGCAGCCTGTCGCCCAGGGTGAGCCACACCAGCGGCGACGTGCTCGACTCGTTCGGGTGGGACCTGCTCGCCAACGAGGTGTTCTGGCTCGCTTCGGCCGGGGTGGGCGCGTCGTTCGCCATGCTCTTCCAGGTCAACGAGTTCATCGTGGACCGGAGCTACGACCCCAAGTACGAGTCGTCGTACTGGATCAAGTTCCTGATCGGCGTCATCGCCGGCTTCATCCTGGTGGCGCTGATCCCGCTGGACGGGCTGGAGGGCGCCGCCGCAGGGAGCGAGGCCGCCGCCAAGGCCCAGGCGCTGGCCCGCCCCACGATCGCCATGCTGGGCGGCTTCTCCGCCTCGGCCGTGTACCGCATCCTGAACCGGCTGATGAGCACGGTGGAGGGGCTGTTCCGCGCCGACCCCCGCGAGGAGGCCGCGCTGCGCGAGCAGGCCGCCGGCGCCCGCGCCGCCGAGGAGGCCGCCGCCACCCGCCTGGGGACGGCGTCGCGGCTGGTGGAGCTGCGCCAGCAGCTCGCCGCCGGCGCCTCCCCCGAGGAGGTGTCCCGCCTGCTCGCCGAGATGGTCTCGGCCATGGTGCCCGGGGAAGGGGGCGCGCCCGCCCCGCCGAACGGCACGCCTCCTGCCGCCGATGCGACGGAGCCCGCGGATCCGGCCAGCGATCCGGCGGAAGCGGCACCGACTCCCGGCAAGGTCGCCGTCCCGGCCCTGGTGGGCGCGCCCGACGCCTCTTCCTGAGGCCGGACGCGCCCCGCGGGCGCCGGAGCCGCCCGCCCGGGGAAACCCGGGCGGGCGGTTTCGCGTCCTATATCGCCTGGGAGGCGCGCCGCGGCATCCGTGTCCCAGGCGGGGCGCGCGAGGGACCGCCGCCGCACCCGTCGCGAGGACGCAGCGCCGCCCCGCGTGAGGGATTTCGGCCCGGAGGGGCGAGACCCGGCGGCAGTTTGCCGGGGCTCGACTCCGTTACGCAGCGTTGTTTGCTGCGTTACGGAGCCGAAGCCCGACCCCGGCGCAGCCGGGGGCACGCCCGAACCCGCGGTTAAAAGCCGTTCCGACGGAGAAAGGTCGACCACCCGAAAACAGGACGAGAGCCCACCGTGCCGTTCGACTTCGAAGACGCTGTGGAGTTCGCGGAGAACCCGGAGCCGCGCTGCCCGTGCGTGCTGCTGCTGGACACCTCCGGCTCCATGGACGGCAAGCCGATCCAGGCGCTGCGCGACGGGATCGAGGCGTTCCGCTACGACGTGCTCCTGGACCCGGTGAGCACCCGCCGCGTGGAGGTGGCGATCGTCACCTTCGACACCCACGTGAACGTGGTGCAGGACTTCGTGCAGCCCGACCGGATGGAGCCGCCGGCGCTGGCGGCCTCCGGGCAGACGCACATGGCCGCGGGGATCCGGGCGGCGCTGGACCTGGTGGAGGCCCGCAAGGCCGACTACCGGGCCCACGACGTGGCCTACTACCGCCCCTGGGTGTTCATGATCACCGACGGCGAGCCGCAGGGCGAGTCCCCCGAGCTGGTGCGGGAGGCCGCGCGCCGCCTGCACGCGGCGGAAGCCGAGAAGCGGGTGGCCTTCTTCGCGGTGGGGGTGGAGGGCGCGAACCTCAAGAAGCTGGCGCAGATCTCGGTGCGCGCGCCGCTGAAGCTGCGCGGGCTGGACTTCCGCGAGCTGTTCGTGTGGCTGTCGCGCAGCATGCAGAGCATCGCCCACTCGCGCCCGGAGGACCGGGTGGCGCTGCCGCCCGCGGGATGGGCGGAGATCTGAGCGCCGCGCCGGCGCCGCCCGCCGCCCCCGCGGGGCACTGGCGCGTGGCCGCGGCCTCGGTGCAGGGCGCGGCCCACCTGCGCGCCGGCGTTCCCTGCCAGGACGCGCACCGCTGGCGCGCGCTCCCCGGCGGCGGCCTGGTGGCCGCCGTCGCCGACGGCGCCGGCTCGGCGCCGCTGGCCGACGCGGGGGCGCGCCTGGCCGTGGACGCCGCCGTCGCGTGGGTGGCCGACGCGCTGGCGGCGGACCCGGACGCGGACCCCGCCGCCGCGCTGGAAGGCGCGTTCCGCGCAGCGCTGCAGGCGGTGCGGGCCGGGGCGGCGGCGCGCGGCGTGGACCCCTCCGACCTGGCCACCACGCTGGCGGCGGCGATGGCCACCCCGGCGCGGGTGACGGCGGCGCAGGTGGGGGACGGCGCGGTGGTGGTGCGCGGCCGGGACGGCGCGCTGCACGCGCCCGCCGCGGCGGCGCCCCGCGGCGAGTACCTGAACGAGACGGTGTTCCTGACCTCGCCGGGGGCGCTGGACGCGCTCCGCGCCACGGCGTGGGAGGCGGCGCCCTCCCACCTGGCGCTGCTCACGGACGGGCTCCAGCTGCTGGCGCTGCGCCTGCCCGGCGGTACGCCGCACGCGCCCTTCTTCGAGCCCCTGTTCCGCTTCGCGGCCGACGAGCCCGACCCGGAGCGCGCGTCCGGGCGGCTGCGCGACTACCTGGCCGGGCCCCGCGTCGCCGCGCGCGCGGACGACGACCTCACCCTCCTCCTGGCTGCCCTGGTATGACTACGGCGACGATCGGCGGGACCCGGGTCCGGCGCGAGGCGGGCGGCGAGAGCTTCGCGCTCCTCCCCGGGAGCGAGCTGGGGGCGGGGGGGCAGGCCACGGTGTACCCCGTGCCCGGCAGCCCCGACCGGGTCGCCAAGGTGTACCGCGACCCCACGCCCGAGCAGGAGCGCAAGCTGCGCCTGATGCTCGCCCGGCGGCCGGCCGGGGCCACGGGGATCTTCGCGTGGCCGCTGGAGCTGCTGCGCGACGAGGAGGGGGGCTTCGCCGGGCTCCTCCTCCCGCGCGTGGAGGGCAAGCTGCGCCTGTTCGAGCTGTACAACCCGGCCACCCGGCGCGACCGGGCCCCGCTCTTCCACCACGGCCTGCTGCACCGCGCCGCGCGCAACCTGGCCGCCGCCTTCCACAAGCTGCACGAGGCCGGCTTCGTGGTGGGCGACGTCAACGAGAGCAACGTGCTGGTGGGCGAGGACGGGCGCGTGGTCCTCATCGACACCGACTCCTTCCAGGTGCGCGACCCGGCCACCGGCGAGGTGTTCCGCTGCCCCGTGGGCCGGCCGGAGTTCACCCCCCCGGAGCTGAGCGGGCGGTCGTTCGCGGACGTCGACCGCGCGCCGGAGCACGACCGCTTCGGGCTGGGGGTGCTGGTGTTCCAGATGCTGATGGAGGGGACGCACCCCTTCGCCGGCCGCTTCCGCGGCGAGGGCGAGCCTCCTTCCGTGCAGGAGCGCATCGCGGCGGGGCACTTCCCGTACTCCGGGCGGGCGGACGTGCCGCTGGAGCCGCCGCGCACGGCGCCCCCGCTGGACACGCTGGACCCGGCGTTGCGCGCCCTGCTGCTGCGCTGCTTCGAGGACGGGCACCGCGACCCGGCGGCCCGGCCCACGGCCGCGGAGTGGCGCGACGCGCTCGCCGCCGCCGAGGCGGCGCTCGCCACCTGCGAGCGCAACGAGCAGCACGTGTACGGCGAGCACCTGGACGCCTGCCCCTGGTGCGAGCGCGCCCGGCGGCTGGAGGGGCGCGACCCCTTCCCCTCCATGGCCGCCGTGCTGCGCGGCGAGCACCGGCCCCGCCCCGCGCCGGCCCGCGCGCCCCGGAGCCAGGCGCCGGCGGCCGCCCTGCGGCCGCGCTTCCAGGCGGTCGCCGGGGCGGGGAGGCTGCCGCTGCCGGTCCCGCTCCCCGACGCCCTCTTCGGCCTCGCCTTCCTGGTCTCGCTGGTGGGGATGGTCTCCATGACCATCCCGCCGCTCCCCGTGGCGCTCATCGCCGGGGGCCTGCTGTTCGCGGCCAGGCGCATGACGCAGCCCGGGGGCTTCTCGCAGGCGGCCACGGTGCTCACCGTGGTGCTGGTGGGGCTCGGCTACTTCGTGCAGCTCGCGCAGAGTTCCGGAACCCGGGAGCCGCTCTGGACGCCTCCCCCCGTGGCGGCGCCCGACGTGGAGCCCATGTCCATCGCGGGGATCGGCGACCCGGGGGTGCCCACCTACTCCGCGGACGAGGTGGACCGCAAGCCCGTGCTCCTCGACCCGCAGGAGCTCGCCGACGCGGTCGCGACCGTTCCCCTCGACGTGCCGGCCACGAGCGACCCCGACAACGCGGTGGCCCTCCTGATCTTCACGGTGGACGAGGCCGGACGCGTCGCCCCCGGCAGCGTGTCGTTCCCGGGGGTGGAGGCCCCGGGATCGGCACGCCTCGCCGAGCTGGAGCGCCTGCTTCGCGTCGTCTGGTTCGAGCCCGGGATGCTCGACGGACGCGCCGTACGGACCAAGGTCCTGGTTCCGGTCCGCTCGGTCGAGGGCCGGGCGAGCGTGGTCTTTCGCGACGAGCTGACGGGGTTCGAGCCGTTCCTCGGCCCCGGCTCGCTCCCCGGCACCACCGCCCCGCGGGACGGGTCCCCGCCGGTGGACGTCGCCGATGCCGAGGTCAAGCCGCGGCTCCTCAACGCGGACGAGGTGCAGGCGGTGCTCGCCGGGCTGTACCCGCCCATCCTGCGCGACGCCGGCGTCACCGGTACGACGGTGATGAAGTTCGTGGTGAACGCCGGGGGGCAGGTCGAGCCGACCAGCATCCAGGCGGTCTCCACCACCCACGACGCGTTCGCCGAGGCGTCGGCGGCGGTGGTCGCCAGGATGCGCTTCAGCCCGGCGAGGGTGGAGGGCCAGGCGGTGCCGGTGCTGGTGCAGATCCCCATCAGCTGGACGCTGGAGCGTGGCTGACCTCCGCGTGAGAGCCGCGGCGGCCGGCGGCATCCGGGTCCGGTGCGAGACGGGCGGCGAGAGCTACGCGCTCGTCCCCGGGAGCGAGCTGGGGGCGGGGGGCCAGGCCACGGTGTACCCGGTCCCCGGCAGGCCCGACCGGGTCGCCAAGATCTACCACCGCCCGGCGCCGGAGCACGAGCTCAAGCTCCGCCGGATGATCGCCCGGCCCCTGGCCGGGAGCGCCGGCAGCGGCGTCCTCGCCTGGCCCCGGCAGCTCCTGCGCGACCCGGGGGGCCGCTTCGTCGGCTTCCTCCTCCCGCGCGTGGACGGCAAGCTGCGCGTCTTCGAGCTGTACAACCCCGCCACCCGCCGCGAGCGCGCCCCGCTCTTCCACCACGGCCTGCTGCACCGCGCCGCCGGCAACCTGTCCGCCGCCTTCCACCTGCTCCACGAGGCGGGCTACGTGGTGGGCGACGTCAACGAGAGCAACATCCTGGTGGGCGAGGACGGCCGCGTGGTCCTCATCGACACCGACTCGTTCCAGGTGCGCGACCCCGCCTCCGGCGCCGTGTACCGCTGCCCCGTGGGGCGGCCGGAGTTCACCCCGCCGGAGCTGCGGGAGTGCTCGTTCGCGGACGTGGACCGCGCGCCGGAGCACGACCGCTTCGGGCTGGGGGTGCTGGTGTTCCAGATGCTGATGGAGGGGACGCACCCCTTCGCCGGGCGCTTCCGCGGCGCGGGCGAGCCGCCTTCCATCCAGGAGCGCATCGCGGCCGGCCACTTCCCGCATTCCGGGCGGGCGGACGTCCCCCTGGACCCGCCGCGCACGGCGCCCCCGCTGGCGACGCTGGACCCGGCGCTGCGCACCCTGCTGCGGCGCTGCTTCGTGGACGGGCACCGCGACCCGGCCGCTCGGCCCGCGGCGGCGGAGTGGCGGGACGCCCTGGAGGCGGCGGAGGCGGCGCTGGTCGCCTGCGGGCGCAACGAGCAGCACCGCCACGGCGCGCACCTGGACGCCTGCCCCTGGTGCGAGCGCGCCCGTCGGCTGGAGGGGCGCGACCCCTTCCCCTCCGCGGCGGCCGTCCGGCGAGGCGAGCACCGGCACCGGCCCGTGCCGGCGCCCGCTCCCCGACGCCCGGCGTCGGCACGCGCGCCCGGGCGGCAGGGGCCCACCGCCGCCGCGCGCCCACGCTTCCGGGGGCTCGCGCGGCCGGGAGGCCGGACGCTCCCGGCCCTGCTCCGCAACGGCTGGCTCTGGACGGCCCTGCTGGTCGTCCTGGTGGGCACGGTCACCGCCGCCCTGGCACCGCTTTCCCTGGCCCTGGTCGCGGGCGGGCTGGCCGTCCTGGCGAAGCGCATGGCACCCTCCAGGCACTCCATGCAGTGGGGGATCGCGTTCACGATGATCTTTTTGGGCCTCGGCCTCGAGCTCGTCGGCGGGGCGGTGGGCGAAGGGATGGAGATCGGGCCGTCCTCGTCGGCGCCCGAGCTCCGGCCCGTCCGGTCCTTCGATCCACCTCCCGCCAAGTTCGCGTACGCTCCGCAGGCCCTGGACCGGCTCCCCGTGCTCCAGGACACGGCTGGGCTCGTGGCGGCGGTCTCCCCGCTGTACTACGAGTCCGTCCCGGACGGGGAGGACGCCGAGTTCCAGCTCCGCTTCGTCCTGGACTCCTCGGGCCTGGTGGACCTGGAGACGATACAGTTCAGCCCCAAGCCGACCTTCTACGCCATGGACATGTTCGGGACCCGGCTGGCGCCGGTGCGGTTCCGCCCCGGAGAGCTGAACGGCCGCCCGGTCCGCACGGAGATGCGGGTGCCGCTCCGCGATGCGGGGGACACGATGAGCATCCTGCTCGACCAGGGGAGCTGGAACCCCGGGCCGGACGGAGCCGCCAGGCCGGCCGACCCGGAGCTGGACTGGCTGGTGCCCGACGTCGCCGACGCCGAGGCCAGGCCGGAGCTGCTCAACGCGGACGAGGTGCAGGGGCTGCTCGCGGAAACGTACCCGCCGGCCCTCCGCGACGCCGGCATCACGGGGCAGGCGGTGATGAGCTTCGTGATCGACGAGGAGGGCACCGTCGATCGCAGGAGCATCGTGGTGGTCTCCGCCACGCACGAGGGCTTCGCCCAGGCGTCCGCGTCGGTGGTCTGGAGGATGCAGTTCAGGCCGGCCTGGGTCGTGAACCGGATCAGCGCGGTGCGGATGCAGATGCCCATCACCTGGACGCTGGAACGGGACTGACCCCGGCGTCGTACGCGCGCGGACGACGACCTCACCTTCCTCCCTGCGGCACCCGCATGAGAGCTGCGACGATCGGCGACACCCGGGTGCGGTGCGAGACGGGCGGCGACACTTTCGGCCTGGCTCCCAGGAGCGAGCTGGGGGCGGGCGGCCAGGCCACGGTGTACCCGGTCCCCGGCAGCCCCGGCCGGGTCGCCAAGGTGTACCACACCCCCGCCCCCGAGCAGGAGCGCAAGCTGCGCCTGATGCTCGCCCACCGCCCGGCCGGGGCCTCGTCCGGCGCGGGGGCCGGCATCTTCGCGTGGCCGCTGGAGCTGCTGCGCGACGAGGAGGGGGGCTTCGCCGGGCTCCTTCTCCCGCGCGTGGACGGCAAGCTGCGCCTGTTCGAGCTGTACAACCCGGCCACCCGCCGCGACCGGGCCCCGCTCTTCCACCACGGGCTGCTGCACCGCGCCGCGCGCAACCTGGCCGCCGCCTTCCACAAGCTGCACGAGGCCGGCTTCGTGGTGGGCGACGTCAACGAGAGCAACGTCCTGGTGGGCGAGGACGGGCGCGTGGTCCTCATCGACACCGACTCCTTCCAGGTGCGCGACCCGGCCACCAACGAGGTGTTCCGCTGCCCCGTCGGGCGGCCGGAGTTCACCCCGCCGGAGCTGCGCGAGTGCCGCTTCGACCAGGTGGACCGCGCGCCGGAGCACGACCGGTTCGGGCTGGGGGTGCTGGTGTTCCAGATGCTGATGGAGGGGACGCACCCCTTCGCCGGCCGCTTCCGCGGCGAGGGCGAGCCTCCGGCGGTGCAGGAGCGCATCGCGGCGGGGCACTTCCCGTACTCGGGGCGCCCTGACGTCCCGCTGGAGCCGCCGCGCACCGCTCCCCCGCTGGACACGCTGGACCCGGCGCTGCGCGCCCTGCTGCTGCGCTGCTTCGTGGACGGCCACCGCGACCCCGCGGCCCGGCCCACGGCCGCGGAGTGGCGCGACGCCCTGCTGGCCGCCGAGGCGTCGCTCGCCACCTGCGGGAGCAACGAGCAGCACCGCTACGGCCCGCACCTGGGCGCCTGCCCCTGGTGCGAGCGCTCCCGGCGGCTGGAGGGGCGCGACCCCTTTCCCTCCGCCGGGGCGGTGGAGCGCGGCGAGCACCGGCCGCGGCCCGTGCCCGCGCGCCCGCCCCGGACGCGCGAGCCGGCCCCGGCGCGGCGGCCCCGCTTCCGCGGCCTCGCCCAGGTGCCCGGCTGGAAGCCCCTCGCGCCGCTCCCGGCCGCCCTGTTCGGGGCGGCGCTGCTGGTGGCCCTGCTGGGTGCGATCGCCCCCGCGTTCCCGCCCCTGACGCTCGCCGTCGTCACGGGAGCCCTGCTGTTCGGCGCCAACCGCACCGCGCGCGGCGGCAGCCTCGCGCCCTGGGCGACGGCGCTCGCCCTGGTCCTGGTGATGGTGGGCTTCGCGGGCGCGTGGCGGACGGCTCGCCCGTGGCCGGAGCCGGAGCACCCGGTCCGGTACGAGTACACGCGATCCTCGGAGCCCCTCACCCCGGTCCCCTTCGCCTTCGACGTGGACGCGGTGCAGCGCAAGCCGGTGCCGGAGAACCTGGATTCGATCGCCGGGGCCCTGGCGGACCTGCGGGTCGCCGCGCCCGGCCATTCGCAGGAGCCCGGGGTGGAGCTGGTGGTGGACGAGGACGGACGGGTGGACCCCGCCACGCTGGCGGTGGTCCCGGCGGACGACGCCGCCCTGCTGGAGGCGGTGCGCCCGGTCCTCCTCGCGCTCCGCTTCCAGCCGGCCGTGCGCCTGGGCCGCCCCGTGCGGAACCAGGTGAGCTTCGTGCTGCGCCGGGCCGGCGACCGGGTGGAGCCGGCGTTCGCCCGGGCGAGCTGGGTCGCGCCCGTGAGGACGTTCACGGAGCGCACCCTCTCCGACTCGCGGCCGTCGACCCCGCCGGCGTACGAGGCCCCCGTCGAAGAGCCCGTCCTGCTCAACCGGGACGAGGTGGAGGCTCTCCTGCAGCGCACCTTCCCCCCGGTGCGCCGCAGGGAGGGCACGGAGGGACTGGTCACCGTGCGCTTCCTGGTGGACCGCAGCGGCGTCGTGGCGCCCGGCAGCATCGTCATCGTGGACACCATCGACGACGACGCGTTCGCCGCGCCCGCGGCAATCGTCGCCGCCCGCATGCGGTACCAGCCGGCGACGCTCGACGGCGAGCCGGTCCCCGCCTACGTCACCGAGCAGCTCGGCTGGGCCCTGTACACGTGAGCCCGCGGGAGAGGGGTGATTTGCAAGCTCCCCCTTGACAGGCGCGCGGCGCACGATTACACTCGTCGCCTCAAGGGAGTCGCGTCCCGATGTTCCACAGTCCACCAGGACCCCGCGCACCGCGCCGGGCCCGGAGTGGGCCCCGAAGCCAAGAGCTGCGGGAGGACATCGGCGGCGCGATTTTTCGTTTCCGGCGGGTCCGTCCCGCCCACCCGGCAACCCGTTCCGACGACACGCACCGATGCAGGCACGCTCGCTCGACCGACTCGCAGGCAACCCGCGGAAGGACGCGACCATCGCGTCGCCCGTGGCGTGGCCCGCGTGCGCCGGTCGCCGGGGTGCCGACGTGCGCCCGTTCGCGGGCTACGAGGGCGACTTCGGCACGCGGTCCGACGGCGGACGCGGCGGCATCCGGCTGCCACGGCACGAGAGCAGGAAGCAGGGAAGAAGCACCAGCGTGGGAGTTCCGGGAGGGCGGGCGCCGTGAGGGCGTGACCCCTTCCGCAACCGGGGAGCGACACCGTCGCCCCACCCGCGCTACTGGCCGGGTGGGGCGATTTTCGTTTGCGGGCTCACTCCAGCCGCGGGAGGTGGCGGACGGACCAGGAACACGCAGGGCAGGTGAAGGGTGGCCGGCGGGCGCGGAGCCCGAAGCACGGCGAACGCGACTCCCTGTGCCAGGGCCGAGCGTCCCGCCGCGCCACCCACTCGAAAGGACGGCAGCACAGCACGGGGCCGTAGCTCAGCTGGTAGAGCGCTTGCCCTCCCCAACTCCTTGTCCGGGTCTCCCGGGCCGACGGCGGAGGGTTATCGACTTGGGCTCGAGAGGTCGCGGGTTCGAATCCCGCCGGCTCCATGCACGACGACGGCAGCATTTCACGACGGACCCGCACGGGAAGGTGCGACATGGACCAGGACGCTCCCCGCTGAGCGCCGCCTCCGGGCGCCGCGCCGGCGGAAGACGAAAGACTTCACGGCACGACGGCCGGACACACGCGACACAGGGAGACACCATGAGCACCACGGGACGCTACTTCTACCGCGACCTCCAGACGGGGCGGACGTTCTGCATCGAGCCGATCAGCGACCGCGCCCAGAAGGTGGACGACCGGCAGTGGACCAACGGCGGCATCGACCCGGTCCGCGGCGGGGCGATCCGCGAGGAGGAGTCGGTGATCACCCCCGAGAACGGGTTCGTGAACATCGCCCACCTCCCGCCGGGGACCAGCCCCGACGGCCACATCCAGATGCTCCTGGGGGAGCAGAGCGGATAACACAGCACGAGCAGGAACGGCAGCACCGTCGCGGCGCGCGGGTCGAAGCGACCCGGTTATCGCTCCCCCCAACCCCGGAACCAGCGGCCCGGGGGCCGGGCGCACCCCACATCCGCGCGCCGCGTTGCGCAGTTGAGCAGGACCGAGACACACGTCGTGGGCGGCGGCAGAGCGTCCCTCGCCACCCCATGCCCGCGCCGCGGGCCGACGGACGAGGGTTATCTGGTAGAGCCGAAAGGCTAGCGGTTCGAATCCGCCCTCTCCCCGTCCACGACACACACCGCCGGAAGCCGCGGGTCGAAGCAGTCGGGTTCTCGCATCTCAAGCGATCTCCCTCACAAGGGGGTTCTTCCCGGCCGCGCACCACATCCGCGGCTTCCGGCACCACACCTCGCCACGAAAGGAGGCGAACGACGATGATGGACTTCACCCGGTACGTGGCGACGCGCCTGCGCCGGCTGCGCACCCCCCAGTCCGCGCCGATCCCCGGCACCGCGCAGGTGCCCAACTCGGCGGGCGGGTTCGCCTGGGCGGTGGACCGCTGGACCCGGCTGGACCGCTTCCTGGTGCTGGGGAGCGAGGGCGGGACCTACTACGTGGGCGAGCGGGCGCTGACCGTGGAGAACGCCTCCGCGGCGGCCGAGTGCGTCGCCGAGGACGGCCTGCGGACCGTCGCGCGGGTCGTGGAGGTGAGCACCGCCGGCCGCGCGCCCCGGAACGACCCCGCGCTCTTCGTGCTGGCCATGGCGGCCGGCCTGGGCGACGAGGCCACCCGGCGCGCGGCGCTGGACGCGCTGCCGCGGGTGGCGCGGACGGGGACGCACCTGTTCCACTGGCTGCGGTACGTGCAGGCGTTCCGCGGCTGGGGGCGGGGGGTGCGGCGGGCGGTGGGGGTGTGGTACACCGCCCGGCCCCCCCGCGAGCTGGCCTACCAGCTCCTCAAGTACCCGTCCCGCGACGGGTGGTCGCACCGGGACGCGCTGCGGCTGGCGCACCCCCGGCCGGCCACGGCGGAGCAGGCCCTGCTGTTCGGCCGCACGGTCAAGCGGGAGACCGGCGAGCCCTCCGGTGCCGCCGAGCTGGAGGGGTCGGACACGGTCCGGCTGCTCCGCGCGGCCGAGGAGATCCACGCCGGCGCCACCCCGGCCCGCGCTGCGGAGCTGGTGCGCGAGCACCGGCTCACCCGCGAGATGCTCCCCACGGAGCTGCTGCGGGAGGCCGCGGTGTGGGAGGCGCTGCTGGAGGAGATGCCCCTCGGCGCGCTGGTGAGGAACCTGGGGGTGATGAGCAGCGTCGGCCTGCTGGCCCCCATGAGCGAGGCGGCGGAGACCGTGGCCGCCCGCCTCGCGGACCCGGAGGCGCTGCGCCGGGCGCGGGTGCACCCCGTGGCGGTGCTGGCGGCGCTGAAGACGTACGCGCAGGGCCGCGGGATGCGGGGGAAGACGCAGTGGACCCCGGTCCCGCAGGTGGTGGACGCGCTGGACGTGGCCTTCTACCTGGCCTTCGCGGCGGTGCAGCCGTCGGGCAGGCGGACGCTGCTGGCGCTGGACGTGTCCGGCTCCATGGACACGCGCATCCTGGGGATGGAGTACCTGACCTGCCGCGAGGGTGCGGCGGCGATGGCGCTGGTCACCGCGGCCACGGAGCCGGAGCACCGGTTCGTGGCGTTCACCAGCGGCAGGTACCCGTCCCGGTTCCCGGGCTACGGCAGCGGGCTGACCCCGCTCGCCGTCTCGCCGCGGCAGCGGCTGGACGACGTGGTGCGGAGCGTCTCCAACCTGCCCTTCGGGGGAACGGACTGCGCGCTGCCCATGCTGGAGGCGACGAAGGGGCGGTGGAAGGTGGACACCTTCGTGGTCTACACGGACAGCGAGACCTGGGCGGGGGAGGTGCACCCCGTGCAGGCGCTCCGCGAGTACCGGGAGCGGATGGGGATCCCGGCGAAGCTGGTGGTCGTCGGGATGGCGTCCAACGGGTTCAGCATCGCGGACCCGGAGGACGGGGGGATGCTGGACGTGGTCGGGTTCGACGCGTCCGCGCCCCAAATGATCGCCGATTTCGCCCGGTAGGCGGCCGCGGGTCCGGTTCCCCGCTCCCGCGGCCGCCTACCGGCGGAACCGGCCCGTGCGGGGCCGCGGCACGAGGGTCGCGGTCCCACCCCCTACCTGAGCGAGAACGATGAACCGGATCCAGGCATACCTGCGGGAGCCGGAGGAGCGCCGGCCGAAGGGCGACTACTTCGTCGTCGCCGGCCTCTTCGGCACCTTCTACGTCACGGCCGACACCGCCCGCGCCGTGGAGCGCTCGCTGGACCGGGTGCTGGCGCCGCGCTGGCTGGTCTTCCGGGACCTGTCCGGCTCGCGCATCCGGGCCCTGCGCCGGCAGGTGCAGGGCGTGTACGAGTCCACCGCCGAGCAGCGCCGCACGGACCGCGAGTTCTACCGGTCGCTGGCGGCGGAGAGCGAGAGCGACGCCGACACCCGCCCGTGGGAGGAGTGAGCCCGCGGGCGGGCCGGCGGGGCAGGGGAGGGGCGCCGGAGCGATCCGGCGCCGCCTTCCACCATTCGAGAACGAGCGCGGCGACGCGCCGGGAGGACACCATGCGGATCTTCGGACAGCACGACGAGAACACCATCCGGCAGCTGCAGGACGTCGCCACGCGGGCGGAGCGCGTCGCGCTCATGGCGGACGGGCACGTCGGTTACGTCATGCCCATCGGCGGGGTGGCGGCGTACCGCAACCACGTCTCCGTGGTGGGCGTTGGATTCGATATCGCGTGTGGAAACGCGGCGATCCGCACCGACACCACCATCGAGCGGATCTCCGGCGGGATGACGCTGGCGGAGGCGCGCAGCAACCCGCACCGCTTCGCCCAGAGCCGCGAGGTGCGCCGGCTGGCCGACGAGATCGCCGCAGAGGTGTCGTTCGGGATCGGGCGCAAGAACCGGTCGGACGACGCGCCGGTGGATCACCCGCTCTTCAACGACCCGGCGTGGTACGCCATCCCCAACCGGGGGAGCTACCGCGACGACCTGAAGGAAAAGGCGCGCCGGCAGCTGGGGACCGTGGGCTCGGGGAACCACTACGTGGACGTGTTCGCCGACGAGACGGGCACGGTCTGGGTGGGGGTGCACTTCGGCTCGCGCGGCTTCGGGCACACCGTCGCCAGCGGGTTCCTGGCGCTGGGCCAGGGGCGCGACTGGGGCGAGCGCGTGCCGGAAAAGGAGGTGCTGCTGGACCTGGAGGCGCCCACGGGGCACGACTACTGGCACCTGATGGAGCTGGCCGGGCGCTACGCCTACGCCGGGCGGGAGTGGGTCGCCCGCAAGGTGGTCTCCCTGCTGGGCGCGGGCGAGGTGGAGCTGGTGCACAACCACCACAACTTCGCCTGGAAGGAGGAGCACGACGGGCAGGAGTACGTGGTGGTCCGCAAGGGCGCCACGCCGGCGTTCCCCGGGCAGAAGGGGTTCATCGGCGGCTCCATGGGCGACGACGCGGTGATCGTGCAGGGGACCCCTGCCGAGAACGCCGACGCCGAGACCTCGCGGGTGCAGCGGGAGGCGCTCTTCTCCACCGTGCACGGGGCCGGGCGGGTGATGTCCCGCACGGCGGCGGCGGGGAAGCGCAACCGCAAGACGGGGCGCGTCATCACCCCCGGGCGGGTGACGCCGGAGATGATGAAGGAGTGGATCTCCGACCGCGGGGTGGTGCTGCGCGGGGGCGGGCTGGACGAGAGCCCCCACGCGTACCGCCGGCTCCCGAAGGTGCTGGCCGAGCAGGGCCCGACGGTGGAGACCCTGCACGTCCTCCGCCCGCTGATCGTCGTCATGGCCGGCGCCGACGAGTTCGACCCGTACAAGGACTGAGCGTGCACCGCGTACGCATGCAGGGAAGGGGAGGGTCGGGCTGTCCGGCCCTCCTCTTCCACACCGCCGAGATTCGAGAACCCTCCGGCTGACCCACTGCGGTCGGCCGGCTCGCACGAGAACGGCCGATGACCGACCGCAGCCCACCCAACCCGCACCTGGTCCTCCCCGTCGGGACGCACGTCGTCCTGCGCCGGGAGGTGTCCGCCGGCCCCACGCCCGCCCCGGCGGGCGCCGTGGGCGAGGTCGTCGGCGCGCCGGCGGACCACACCCACGCCTACCGCGTGCGGCTCCCCGACGGGAGCGTGGTCTCCCTGCGCCGCCAGGAGCTTTCCATCCGCAAGCACGCCCAGCGGGCGGACCTGGCGGAGTCCGGCGCCGCCCTGGCCGAGCTGGGCCTGCACGAGCACGTCGTCCTGCGCTGCGTGGTGGGGTCGCGGGCGTACGGCCTGGCGGGTGAGGACTCCGACGTGGACCGGCGCGGCGTCTACCTGCCGCCCGCCGAGCTCCACTGGTCGCTGTACGGCGTCCCGGAGCAGCTGGAGAGCCGCGAGAGCGAGGAGTGCTACTGGGAGATCCAGAAGTTCGTGGGGCTGGCCCTCAAGGCGAACCCCACCATCCTGGAGTGCCTGTACACGCCGCTGGTGGAGGCCGCCACGCCCGTCGGCGACGAGCTGCTGGCCATGCGCGGCGCCTTCCTGTCGCGCATGGTCTACCAGACGTACAACGGCTACGTGATGTCGCAGTTCAAGAAGCTGGAGCAGGACCTCCGCACGGCGGGCGCGCCCCAGTGGAAGCACGCCATGCACCTGGTGCGGCTGCTGGTGTCCGGCGTGACGGCGCTGCGGGAGGGGTACGTCCCGGTGCGCGTGGAGGAGCACCGGGAGCGGCTGCTGGCGGTCAGGCGCGGCGAGATGCCGTGGGAGGAAGTGGACGCCTGGCGGCTGGAGCTGCACCGCCGGTTCGACCGGGCGCTGGAGTCCACGCGCCTTCCCGAGCGCCCGGACTACGACCGGGCAAACAGGTTCCTGGTCCGCGCCCGGAGGAGCGCGGTGGCCCACTGACACGAGAGGTGGACGATGACGGACCCCAGGCTGGCGGCGGAGGCCGCCGAGCACCCCTACCCGCTCCTGTTCGCGACGGTGAGCGGAGCGCACCTGTACGGCTTCGCCTCGGCGGACTCGGACTACGACCTCCGCGGGAGCCACGTGCTCCCGCTGGAGAGCGTGGCCGGGCTGGAGGCGGGGCCGGACACCGTCGCCCGGTCGCACGTCCGCGGCGGCGCGGAGGTGGACCTGGTGACGCACGACGTGGGCAAGTTCTTCGGGCTGCTGCTGCGCGACAACGGCTACGTGCTGGAGCAGCTGTACTCGCCGCTGGTGGTGCACGCCACGCCGGAGCACGAGGAGCTGAAGGCGATCGCCCGCGGCTGCGTCACCCGCCGCTGCGCGCGCCACTACCTGGGGTTCGCACACAACCAGTGGACGCTGTGGGAGAAGGAGGAGCCCCGGCGCGTGAAGCCGCTGCTGTACGTGTACCGGGTGCTCCTCACCGGCATCCGGCTGATGATCACCGGCGAGGTGGTCGCCAGCCTGCCGGAGTGCAACCGGGAGGTGGGCCTGCCGTACCTGGACGAGCTGATCGCCCGCAAGGTGGAGGGCGCCGAGCGGGCCCTGCTGGGCGCGGCGGACGTGGAGTTCCACCGCGGCGAGTACCTGCGCCTGTCCCGCGAGCTGGCGGAGGCCGCGGAGCGGAGCACGCTGCCGCACGAGGCCACGTGCCGGGCGGCGCTGCACGACCTGCTGCTGCGGGTGCGTCTGGGGTGGGCGTCCAATGGGGCGGGCGCCGCACGTCCGGGAGCGGCGGCATGACGGTGGGGAGGAGTCAGCCGGCGGAGGTCCCCTCCTCCGCCAGCACCCGCCGCAGCGTGGCCAGGCCGTAGGCCAGGCGCGACTTCACGGTGCCGGCCGGCAGCTCCAGCACCGCCGCGGTCTCGTCCAGCGTGAGGCCGTCCAGGTAGTGCAGGGCCAGCACCGCGCGGCTGGCGGGGGAGACGCGCTCCAGCAGGGCGGGGAGGCGCTCCAGCAGCCCCTCGGACGCGGGGGCGGGGTCGGGCTCTGCGGGCACGTCCGGCGGCAGCTCGTCGTGGGTGCGCTCGTGGTGCCGGAGCTTCCGCAGCGCGCGGAAGATCTCGCGGCTGGCGACGCGGCGCGCCCACGAGGCGAAGGCCCGGGGCTCACGCAGCGACGGGAGCTTGCGGAAGAGCAGCACCAGCGTCTCCTGGAGCACGTCCGCGGCGGCGTCCCCGTCGCGCACCATCACGGCGACGTACGGCAGCAGCAGCGCGTGGGCGTGCTCCAGCAGCGCCTCCAGCGCCGCGCGGTCGCCTGCCTGGGCGCGCAGCACCAGCCAGGCGGTCTCGCGCGTCCGCGAGCCGGGGGAGGACTCGGCGTCGCTCATCCGCGCGCGGCTACGCCTCGCCGCGGCGCTCGTCCAGCAGCTGGATGGCGTGCAGCAGACGCGCGTTCTCCGCGCTCGCCCGGCTGGCGATCGCCACCATCCCCAGCGCCAGCGTGCTGTAGGTGAGCACCGCCAGGATCAGCATCAGCACGTGCGTGGCGTTGCCGAAGTCCATCACCAGCAGCGCCGCCGCCAGCAGCACGGCCTCCAGGGCGGCGGCCGCGTACAGCACCCGGCGCGAGGTGCGCTCGCGGCGGTCCGCCTCCTCCAGGGCCGCGAGGACGGGCGAGGGGCTGCGCTCGGATCGGGTCATGGTCGTCGTCTCCCGTTCGGGGTGTCTTTTCGGTTCTCGTGGGCGTACGGGGGGACGGAGGTCAGCGCGCCCCCCTCCACGCGGCGCTCCAGCTCCGCGCGGAAGCGCTCCGCGTCGTCCACGGCCAGGCCGATGCGGCGGACGCCCCGCTTCACGTACCCGTAGATGCCGTCCACCTCGACAGGCCCGCGCAGCTCCACCAGGAGCCGCGCCGGGCCCAGCGTGACGGCGTGCAGGTACCCCGGGGCGCGGCGGGCGGGGGCGCCCGCTCCGGCGGCGTCCAGCGACGCGACGTCGCCGTACGGCACCCGCACGCTCCACAGGAGGCCGATGCGCACGTACAGCGCGTCCGGCGCGAGCAGCACGGGCCGCAGCCGCACCGCCTGGAAGTGGCCCAGCAGCCAGACCAGGCCGTACAGGCTGAGCCCGGTGAGCGCCCACGCCGCGGTCGGGCTCCAGCGCTCCACCAGCAGGTGCACGATCGCCGTCTCCGCGGCCGTCACGAAGGCGGCCGCCGCGAGGATGCCGCCGTAGCCGTTCCTGCGGTGCACGCTGAAGCCCAGCTCCCCCCGGCGCACGTCCGGCCGGGCCCGCCAGGCGAGCAGCGCGCAGCCGAGCAGCGCCGCCTCGTGCGCGACGGCGTCGGCCGCGAGCCGGGAGGGCAGCACCTGGCGAAGCGTCGCCCGCAGCCGCTCGAACGGGCTGCCGCGCCCTTCCACCGGGGCGGACCTGCCGCGGTGGATGCGGACGGCGACCCAGCCAAGGAGCAGCAGCTCCAGGGGAACGACCAGGCGCCCCGCGAGATCGAGAACCCGCTGGTGCTCTTCCGGGAGCACCAGGGAGGCCGCGAACAGGCTCCCCAGGAAGACGGGGACCAGCGTGACCGCCGGCGCCCGCGCCGTGCGGACCACGAGCAGGTAGAAGAGCAAGGGGACGCCGACCACCAGGTCGAAGGTGATCGCGCCGGCCCCCAGCTCCGGCCGGCCCGGCAGGAGCCGCGGGGCGACCAGCAGGATCTCGGCGGCGTAGACGGCCGCCGCGAGGAGCACGAACGCGGCGACGGGGAGCCGGGAACGCCGGCTTACGTCGGCCGGGGCTGCGCCGCCGTCGCCGGACACGCCGGGGAAGGGCAGCGGATCGGGGTGGATCAGGGTCATCTCGCCCTCCGGTCAGCCGCGGGCCCGCAGGATCACGAAGCCGAGCACGACAGCTTCAACTACGGCAAACGCGATGACGAGCCACTTCCGGACGCGGACGTCGCGGTCGCGCATCGGGGATCTCCTTGTCCAGGTGATTGTGGCAGCCCGGGCGTCTCCCGCGCCGCTGCAATCATGGAGGCGCGGAACCCCTCGGGTGTTCGAATCACACGCAAAGAGAGCGAAGACTAGGCATGAATGCGGGTGAAGGACCGTTCCGGTGGGACCCGTCCTGCCGCGCCCAGCTGGGCACCCTGCTGCGGGGCGAGCCCGCGGAGCAGTACCCGGGCTTCCTCGGGGACCTGCGCGAGTGCTGCGCCCGCGTGGTCGCCCACGCGGGCGACGGCCGGCCGGTGTTCGTGGGACGCTCCCCCGAGAGCATCCACGACTACCTGGCCGGCGCCCTCGCGCACACGCACACCTCCTGGCGCGGCAGGGGAGTGCTGCTGAACCTGTCCGTCTACGGCTGGACGCCGGACGAGGTCGAGAAGGTGCCGCGGGACCTGGGGGCGCTGCGGGCTCAGCTCCGCCGGCTGAGGCTGGACCCGGAGGCCGTCGCCTCCGCGCCGCGCCCGGTCGTGCTCGTGGACCTGGTCGCCAGCGGCGGCACGCTCGGCACCGTGCAGGCGCTGCTGGTGCGCTGGGCCGTCGAGGCGGGTGTGGACCCGGCCGCGGTGCGCCGCCGGCTCCGCTTCGTGGGAATCGTGGTGCGCGACCGCACGCGCCCCCGTCCCTGGCTCTGGACGCGCGACGTGGCGTGGGGAGCGGACTACCGGGCGGCTGCGCTGAGGACGGTCGCCGTGCCCTGGCGGCTGTGGGACTACCTGGGCAACCGGCAGAGCAAGGTGGCGCGCTGGCACCCGCCCTTCCTGTGGGGGAGCGAGGAGGTGCGGAAGCCGCCGCGCGAGCGCGAGCACGTGGAGGCGCTGCGGCTCGCCGTGCGCGTGCACGAGCAGGGCCGGGACGCGGCGGAGCGGGAGAGGCTCGCGGCGGCGCTCGCGGCGCAGCCGGAGATGCGGGAGCGCTGGCTGCGCGGGCTGGTGGCGGAGCTGCGTGCGGGGTGCGCCGCCGGGCGGCGGGAGGAGCGCCGGGGCGCGGGCGGCCGGCGCTGGGCGCGGCGGGGAGGCCGGCCCTCGCGGCGGTGACGGCGAGCCGTCAGCCGGCGGGAGTGTCCATGCCCTCGCCCCGGCGGAGCGCGTCGTGGAGCGGACGCGTGGCGGGGAGCCAATCGCGGCGCTCCCCCATCTCCCGGAACTCGGCCAGCTCCACGCCCCGCGACGCCTCGTACTCCGCGGCCTGGAGCACCGTCTCCAGCTTGTCCAGGTCCTTGACGAAGCGCGCCTCCGGGGTCGCCGCCGCCCCGTACTCCTCCCACAGGCGCAGCACCTCGTCGTCGCCCAGCATCGCGGCGAGGCGCTCCATCGCCCCGCGCTCGCGGCGGTGCTTCTCGGCGGTGGAGATCCCGTCGTAGGGCGTGATGTCGCCCACCAGCGACTCCGCCAGGTCGTGCACCAGCGCCATGGCGACGCAGCGATCCCGGTCCAGCGGCGGGTCCGCGCCCCGGGACAGCACCAGCGCCAGCAGCGCCACGCCGAAGCTGTGGTCCGCCACCGACTCCGGGTCCCCGACGCCGCGCAGCCCCCAGCCCGCGCGGGCCGTCTCCTTGAGGCGCCCCGCCGTCCTCAGGAAGCGCAGCACCTCCGCCGCCCGCTCCGGCTCCATCCGTCCATCCGCTTCGACTGGTGATGAGGCAGGGCGGACAGGCCCGCCGACGGTCCCGGCCCCGGCGACGTCGCCGCTCAAGGCGCCGCCGCCCCGGCTCCCAGCGCCTCGATCGCGTCCACCTCCAGGATCCCCCGCACTCGTCCGTCCGTGGCGGCGCGGAGCGCGGCCCGCGCCACGATCTCCACCGGGAGCGGGCGGGCCAGCCGCGCGGGCGCGCCCAGCACGGGGAGGCGCGCCGCCATGCGCATGATCGCGCTCGCCGGCACGGACACGCCCCTGCGCGGGCCGTACACGAACCCCGGCCGGAGCACCACCCCGCGGAAGCCGCACCCCAGCACCTCGCGCTCGGCGCGGCGCTTCGCGGTGATGTACGCCTCGCGGAACAGCGGCGGCTTGGCGATGGCCGAGAGGTAGACGAACGCCTCCACCCCCGAGCGCTCCGCCAGGTCGGCCGCCAGCACCGCCGCGTCGCCGTTGAAGCGCTCGAAGGTGACGCCCTGCGCCGGCCGCTCCCGCGCGATCCCGATGCAGTGCACCAGGGCGTCGCAGGCCGCCAGGTGGCCCGCCCACGTGTCCGGCCGGAACACGTCCGCGGCGAGCCACCGGACCCGGTCGGTCCAGGGCTCCCGGATCTCCGGCGGGCCGCTCCGCCCCATCCCGATCACCTCGTGCCCCTCCGCCACGGCCGCCCGGCACACTTCCGCGCCGATGAAGCCGTTCCCGCCCGTCACCAGGAGCTTCGCCATTCGGCCGCCGGCCTCAGCGCTCCACCCGGACGCCCTTCCAGAAGGCCACGTGCCCCCGGATGTTCGCCGCCGCGTCCTTGGGCTCCGGGTAGTACCAGGCCGCGTCCGCGTTGGTCTGGCCGTCCACCGTCACGCTGTAGTAGCTGGCGGTCCCCTTCCACGGGCAGACCGTGTGCGTGGAGCTCTCCTGGAAGTGCTCGCGACGGATCGCCTCGGGGGGGAAGTACACGTTCCCTTCCACCTCCTCGAAGCGGTCGCTCTCGGCCAGCACCGCCCCGTTCCACGTGGCACGCGCCATGTGCTTATCCTCGGTCTCGCAGGTCGGGATGATCAGCGGGGTCGGGCCCCGGCGTGTCCACCACCTTGCAACTCGCGTGCGTGGCCGGCGGCGGGGCAGGGGTGGGAGCTGCTCAAAAGCTGAGACGGCCGGCGCGAGTCGCGCCGGCCGCCGTGTGGCTCAGAGCCCCGTTGGGTGGTCCAGGAAGGTCCATGGCAGCCCGAAGCGCTCCTCCAGGTGCGCCGCCAGCGCCTTCACGCCCCAGGTCTCCGTGGCGTAGTGGCCGCCCAGGAACAGGTTGATCCCGCCCTCCTCGGCGTCGAAGAAGTTGTGGTGCGCCCCCTCGCCGGTGACGAAGGCGTCCAGCCGCGCCGCCGCAGCCGCGGGCACCATGCTCCCGGCGCCGCCGGTGATCACCCCCACCCGGCGGACCCGCTCCGGCCCGCCCGGCACCATCTTCACCCGCCCGCCCAGCAGCTCGTCCAGGCGCGCGCACAGCGCCTCGCGGGACAGGTCCAGCTCGCCCCACACGCCCAGCGGGTAGCCCTTGTAGTCGCCGAAAGTGCCCATGGGCTCCATCCCCAGCGCGCGCACCAGCACCGCGTTGTTGCCTACGTCCGGGTGCACGTCCAGCGGCAGGTGGGCGCCGTACACGGCCACGCCGCCCTCCAGCAGCGCCCGCAGGCGCCGGTAGCGGCGCCCGGTGACGGGCTGGTTGCCGTCCCAGAACAGGCCGTGGTGCACCAGCAGGAAGTCGGCCCCGGCGCGCACCGCCGCGTCCACCGTGGCCTGCGCCGCGTCCACCGCCACCGCCACGCGCGTCACCTCGCCGGCGTTCGCCACCTGCAGCCCGTTCAGCGCGCCCGCGTAGTCGGGCACCTCGCCGATCCGCAGGTACCCGTCCAGGTAAGCGCAGAGCTCTTCCAGCCGCATCTCGGGGCCCTTCCGGGGAGGATTCCACGCGCGTGGAAAACTCACGTGGAAAATCTGTGGACGGAGCTGTGGAAAACCACAAGCGCTTCAGCCGCAGCGCCTTGCGCGGTTTTCGGCAGTGTGGAGAACTCGGCTCCGTCGAGTGGATTACTCGCGGGTGGCTTCCGCCGCGGGGAGGGCCCGCATCCCGTCCTCGTCCACCATCTGGATCTGCCCGTTGAAGCGCGCCCCCTCGTCCAGCTGGAGGTGCGCGGTGCGGGCGCGGATCTCCCCGCTGATCTCCGAGGTGCTCTGCAGCTCCAGCCGGCTCTCGGCGAACACCCGCCCCTGCACCCGGCCGCCGATCACCGCGTCCTGGGTGAAGATGTCGCCCACCACCTCGCCACCCTTGCCCAGCACCACCGCCTTGCCGGCCCGGATCGTCCCCTCCACCCGGCCCTCCACCCGCACGGTGCCGTCGGTCACCAGGTCGCCCACGATGCGCATCCCGGCCCCGATGATGGAGATCGCCCCGTCCGCCGCCGCCACGCCCAGCGCGGCGCTCACCCGTTCGCGTGCCACGGCACCCCTTTCCGAAGATTTCTTTCCGAACATGCTCTCTGAATCACCTGGGAGCCTTCACGAGCGTGCGCGGATCCACCGGCTCGCCGTTCCTGCGCACCTCGAAATGCAGGTGTGGTGCCGTGGACAGGCCGGTGTCGCCGCTCAGCGCGATGGTCTGGTCCTGCGCCACCTCCGCCCCCTCCGCCACCAGCACCTCGGAGGCGTGCCCGTACATGGTCTCGTACCCGTCGCGGTGGCGGATCCTCACGAACCTGCCGTACACGCTGTCCTGCCCGACCTCCGCCACCGTCCCCGCACCCGAAGCCCTCACCTGCGTCCCCTCCGGCGTGGCGATGTCGATTCCCGGGTGCCGCCCCGGGACCCGCGCCAGGTGCTCGCGGGTGACGAAGCCGCGGCCGTCCAGCGGCCACGACGAGGGGACCGTCGCCTCCCCGCCGGCCGGGGCGACGGAGTCGCCCCCCGCCTGCCCCGCGGCGCGGCGGGCGCGGGCCTCCTCCAGCGCCTCCGCGCCCAGCATCGTCCGCACCTGCTCGTACTGGCGCTCCATGCGCCCCAGCATGGCGGCGAGCTGCTGCACCCGCACCCGCTCCCCCTCCAGCTGCGCCACCTCGCGCGTCAGCCCGGGGACCCGGGCGGCCTGCGCGGCCACCCACACCCACGAGGCCATGGACACCGCCCAGAGCACCGCCGCGGCGGCCGCCACCAGCGCGGCGACCCGCAGCCGCCGGTAGGAGATCTCGAACGACCGCGTGCTCAGCCCGCCTCCGCCGTGGGGGACCACGATGAAGGTCATTCGGCGCTCGTCCCGGGGCGTGCCGCCGCCCCTCGGGCGCTGCGACGGGGGCATCAGACCTTCCCCGCCTCCGCGCCGAGCAGCAGCTCCAGCACGCGGTCGAAGTCGTCCGCGTTGTAGAAGGGGATCTCGATGCGCCCGCTGCGCCCCCCGCCCACCCGGATCTTGACCGCGGTGCCGAGCGCGCGCTGGAGCTCCTCCTCCAGGTGGCGGACGTGCGGGTCGGCGTGGCGCTCCGCCTCGCGCGGGGCGGCCGCCGCCGCGGCGGGGGCGCCGCGGCGGGTCCTCACGCGGTCCTCCACCACCCGCACCGACAGCCCCTGCTCCGCGGCCTCGCGCGCCAGCTCCGCCATCTCGCGCTCGCCGGGGAGCCCCAGGATGGCGCGTGCATGGCCCATGGAAAGCTCGCCGCGGTTCACCATCCCCTGCACGGAGGCGGGGAGCTGGAGGAGGCGCAGCAGGTTGGCGACGGTCGAGCGGTCCTTGCCCACGCTCTCGGCCACCTCCTGCTGGGTGAAGCCGAAGTCCTCGATCAGCTTCTGGTACCCGGCCGCCTCGTCCAGCGGGGACAGCTCCGCGCGCTGGATGTTCTCCACGATCGCCAGCACCAGCATGGCGCGGTCGTCGATCTCCTTGACGACCACCGCGACCTCGGTCCACTCCAGGCGGCGGATGGCCCGCCAGCGGCGCTCGCCCGCGATCAGCTCCCAGTCGGCGCCGTCCGGGGTGGCCGGGGTCCGCGGCCGCACCACCAGCGGCTGCAGGAGCCCGTTCTCGCGGATGGAGGCTTCCAGCTCCGCCAGCTGCTCGGGTGCGAACTCGCGCCGGGGCTGGAACGGGTTCGGCGCGATGCGGGAGATGGGGACCACGCGGATCCCGTCCTGCGACGGCTGCGCGCCCTCGGGGGGGAGGTACTCGCCCAGGAGGGCGCCCAGCCCCTTGCCCAGGCGCGCGGGCTTCTTGGCTCCGGACACGGCTTACTCCCCTCCCGCCGCCACGGCGAGCGGGGCGGCCTCGGCGCGGGCGCCGGCCTTGGGGGTGCGGGCGATGACCTCCTTGGCCAGGGCGAGGTAGCTCTTCGCCCCCACGGAGACGATGTCGTACAGCACGATCGGCTTGCCGAAGCTGGGCGCCTCGGCGATACGGACGTTCCGCGGCACCACGCTGCGGTACACCTTGGGCCCGAAGTACTCCTTCGCCTCCTCCGCCACCTGCCGCGACAGGTTGAGGCGCCCGTCGTGCATGGTGAGCAGCACCCCCTCGATCTGGAGCCGCGGGTTCAGGCTCTTCTGCACGATGCGGATGGTGTTCAGCAGCTGCGACAGCCCCTCCAGCGCGTAGAACTCGCACTGGATGGGGATCAGCACCGCGTCGGCGGCCGTCAGCGTGTTCAGGGTGAGCAGCCCCAGCGACGGCGGGCAGTCGATGAGGATGTACTCGTAGCGGTCGCGCAGCGGCTCCAGGGCCTCCCGCAGGATGTTCTCCCGCGCGGCGCGCCCCACCAGCTCCACCTCCACGCCCACCAGGTCCTGGGTGGCCGGGGCCACGTCCAGGTACGGGAAGTGGACCTGCGGGACGATCACCTCGTCCAGCGAGGCGCCCTCCACCAGCACGTCGTACATCGAGCGCTCCACGTCGTCCTTGACGATCCCCAGCCCGCTGGTGGCGTTGCCCTGCGGGTCGGTGTCGATGACGAGCGTCTTCTTCTCGGCGACGGCGAGGCACGCTCCCAGGTTGATGGCGGTGGTGGTCTTTCCGACGCCGCCCTTCTGGTTTGCGATGGCGATGATGCGCGACAAGGCTGGTCCCTGCTCTGTGGGGTGGGAGTGAAGCGCGAAATATAACCCGGGGAGGTGCGGAGCGTCCAGCGACGCGCGCGTGCGCGCACGTGAGAGTTTTTCGTGGGGCTGTTTTTACGGAATGAGAACAGCGCGATCTGGGCGTGCCCCCGCTGGCGCGGGGTCGGGCTTCGGCTCCGTAGGCGAGCAAACAACGCTCGCCAACGGAGTCGAGACCGCGCAAACTGCCGCGCGGTCTCGCCCCTTCGGGCCGAAATCCCTCACGCGGTGCTGTGCTGGCGCCATCGGCGGCAGCTGTGTTCCACGTGGAACACCGGCCTGTTGAGGCGATCAGGCCGTCGCGATCTCCGGCTGTGCCTCCTGCGCGGTCCGCCGCTTCCGCACCTCCATCATCAGGTTCTGGAGGTCGCTCGGGCTCACGCCGGGCACCCGGCCGGCCTGGGCGAGGGTCGCGGGGCGGATGCGGTCCAGCTTCTGGCGCGCTTCGAAGGAGAGCGACTCCAGCGCGGGGTAGGGGAGGTCGTCCGGCAGGGGGAACTCCGCCTGGCGGCGCAGCGACTCGGCGCGCTCCCGCTCGCGAACCAGGTACCCCTCGTAGCGCAGCTCCATCTCCGCGGCGGCGAGCGCCTCCTCGAAGGCGGCGGGGTCCTCCGCGGGCTCGCCGCCCACCGCGGCGACCAGCGCGACGGCGGAGATGCCGGGGCGGCGCAGGAGCTGGGCGAGCCGGGTGGGCTCGCGGAGGGGCGACTGGCCGGCGCCCTCCAGCAGGGCGTTGACCTGCGCGGGCGCGGCGTTGGTGCTCGCCAGCCAGGCGTGCACCCGCGACTCCGCTTCGAGCCTGCGGTGCATCACCTCCCGCTGCTCCGGGGTCAGCAGCCCGGCACGCTCGGCGATGGGGCCCAGCCGGGCGAGCGCGTTGTCCTGCCGCAGGGTGAGGCGGAACTCGGCGCGGGAGGTGAACAGGCGGTAGGGCTCGTCCGTCCCCCGCGTCACCAGGTCGTCCACCAGCACGCCGATGAACGCCTGGTCGCGCTCCAGCACGATCGGCTCGCGGCCGAGCGCCGTCAGTGCGGCGTTGGCGCCGGCGAGCACGCCCTGCCCGGCGGCCTCCTCGTAGCCGGTGGTGCCGTTCACCTGCCCGGCGAGGAAGAGCCCCTCCAGCGCCTTGCTCTCCAGCGTGGGGCGGAGCTGGTGCGGGGGGTAGTAGTCGTACTCGATCGCGTAGCCCGGCTTGGTCATCCGCGCCTCCTCCAGCCCGGGGATGCTGTGCAGCATGCGGAGCTGCACCTCGGCGGGGAGGGAGGTGGAGAGCCCGTTGACGTACATCTCGCGCGTGGCGAGCCCCTCCGGCTCCAGGAAGACCTGGTGCCGGGTGGCGTCGGGGAACTTGACGATCTTGTCCTCGATGGAGGGGCAGTAGCGCGGCCCGCGCCCGGAGATCTCCCCGCCGTACAGCGCCGATTCCCCCAGGTGCCGGTCGACGATCTCGCGCAGCGGATCCCCCGTCCAGGTGATCCAGCAGGGGAGCTGCGGGAGGAGCGGCTCGCGCGCCCACACGGACAGCCGGTACTCCGGGGATTCGCCCGGCTGCTCCTCCAGGCGCGACAGCTCCACCGAGCGGCCGTCGATGCGGGGCGGGGTGCCGGTCTTGAAGCGGGCGACCTCCAGCCCCAGCGCCTCCATCTGCTCCGCCAGGCGCACCGAGGGGGGATCGCCGGCGCGCCCGGCGGGGACGGCCGGCGCGTGGCCCATGTGGATCCGTCCGCGGAGGAAGGTGCCGGCCGTGAGCACCACGCAGCGGGCGCGGAGCTCGACCCCGCTCTCCGTCCGCACGCCCGCGACCCGGCCGCCCTCCAGCAGGAACGAGCCCACCATCCCCTGGAAGAAGTGGAGGGAAGGGTGCTCCTCCAGCAGCGCGCGGGCGGCGCGCGGGTACAGGCCGCGGTCGCACTGCACGCGCGGCGCCCAGACGGCGGGACCCTTGGAGCGGTTCAGCATGCGGAACTGGATGCGGGACCGGTCCGTGGCCCGGGCCATGATCCCGCCCAGCGCATCCACCTCGCGCACCACCGTGCCCTTGGCCACTCCCCCGATGGCGGGGTTGCAGCTCATCTGGCCGATCCCCTCCAGGTTGGGGGTGACCAGGAGGGTGGCAGCGCCCACGCGCGCGGCCGCGCCCGCCGCCTCCACGCCCGCGTGGCCGCCGCCCACCACGATCACGTCGTACCGCTGGTTCATCCGCTCCGCCGTTGCTGGTGTCCCGGGTTCCCGCGCTCCCTGGTACAAGTGCGGCCGCGGCCTGTTCCACGTGGAACACTGCTGCTCCCGGCGGCGTGACGAAGGCCGGGAGCCCGCGCGGCGTAAACACTTGAGAACCGCGGGGTTCGCCCCTCCAGCGGCCCGCGGAACGGATGTTGACCCTGGCACAGGTGTTGCGCATAGGGGCCCTCCCGGATGAACGGAGCCTAAACAACCAGGAGGGACCATGGACGACCAGAACAGGGACGTCGGCGGTACCGGCGGATATGGAAGCGGGGCGGGGATGGGCGGGAGCACGCCGGGGCTGGGAAGCACCGGCCTGGGGGGAAGCACCGGGACCGGGAGCGGCGCCGGGCTGGGTGGCGGCGGCCTGGGCTCCGAGAGCGGCCCCGGCGGGCTGGGCGGGAGCAGCACCGGGGCGGGAGCAGCGAACACGCCCAGCTTCGGCGGGACCGCAGGCGGCACGGGCTCCGGCATGGGCACGAGCGGCGGCGGGATGGGAAGCGCCGGCGCGGCAGGGAGCACCGGGAGCACGGGGGCGAGCGGCTTCGGGAGCACCGGCGCCGGTGGGAGCAGCACGGCGACCGCGGGATCGGTCGGCGGCAGCGCGGCCGGGCTTGAGGACCGTGCCAACCAGGTGCTCGGCCGGGCGGCCGACGGGCTGGAGACGGCTGCAAACCGCTTGAGCGGCCTCGCGGACCGGGGCGGCTCGCAGAGCGGCGCCCTGGGCCGGGCCAACGACCTCGCCTCGCAGGCGGCAAACACCATGGAGTCCACCGCGCGCTACCTGCGCGACAACGATGTCCGGGCGCTCCAGGGCGACCTCGAGCGGATGGTCAGGGAGAAGCCCCTGCAGACGCTCCTGATGGGGGTCGCCGCGGGTTGGGTGCTGGGCAAGATCCTGCGCTAGGAGAACCAACCATGCCGGACGACATTCACGTGACCCGCACGACGGTGGACCGCCCCCCCGGGGGCGCCGGATCCGAGCCGTCGCTCGGCGACCTGTTCAAGCAGCTCGCGCAGGACAGCGCCACGCTGGTGAAGCAGGAGGTGGCACTCGCGAAGGTGGAGATGCGCGAGAACCTCCGCAGCGCGGGCAAGGACGCCGCCATGATCGCCGTGGGAGGCGGGCTCCTGCTGGTGGGGCTGCTGGCCCTGATCGCGGCGCTGGTGGCGGTGGTCGGCGACGCGCTCGACAACTACTGGCTGGGCGCGCTGATCGTGGGCCTTCTCTTCACCGTGGTGGGGGGATTGCTGGCGAAGAAGAACCTGGAGAAGCTCAAGAAGGACGGCCTGGGGCCCGAGCAGACCATCCAAACTCTGAAGGAGGACAAACGGTGGCTACAGAGCGAAATGCAGCAGGCGAAGAGGGACTTGGCCTGAGCGGCATGGGGAGCACCGGCTTCGGCTCCGGCCATGGTGACGCCGGGACGGCCGGGGGCTCCGGCCTGACGGGCGGAGCGCGCCGCGACGACGCTTCCCTCGACGCCGGGACCACCGGCTCCCGCGCCATGGGCGACGTGGGGACCCCCGGGACGGGCGAGGTCCACAGCGGGCTCAGCGTGGGCCGCGACGTGGACACCGGCTACGGGGCGATCGCGCCGGCCGGCTCCGCCGCCGCCGGCAGCTCGTGGGAGCCGGCGGGGAGCTCCGGCGGGAGCGGCGCCATGGACCGGGTGCGCGACGCGGCCGGCCAGGCCCGCGAGCGCCTGCAGGGGCTCTCCGGGAACGTGTCCGGGCGCGCCGGTGACGTGGCCGGGCAGGCCCGCGAGAAGGCCGGCGAGGCGCTGGGCCGGGCCGAGCAGGTGCTGGAGGACCGCGGGGTGCTGGACATGGTCCGCAACAACCCGCTCCCGGCGCTCGGGGTCGCGTTCGGGGTCGGCTTCCTGCTGGCGGGAAGCGGCGACCAGGTGCAGGGGAAGAAGAGCACCGCCCTGTACAAGGCCAAGAACCAGCTCAAGGGCGCCATCATGGGCGGCCTGAGCGCGGCCGTGGCGCAGGAGGGGCGCAACCTCCTGGGGATGGCGCAGGGCAAGGGGAGCGCCGGCGGCCTGGTCGGCATGCTGCTCCAGAACCTCCAGGGTGGCGGCTCCGGCGGGTCCGGGGGCGCGTCGTCCGGCGGGTCGGCCCCGCACCGTCGTCCCAGCCACCAAGAGATGCGGTGACGGGATGAAGGAGGCCGCCTACCGGGTCCGGGGGAAGGTCCAGGGAGTGGGTTTCCGCTGGTGGACCCGCTCCCGGGCCCGGGGGCTCGGCCTCGCCGGCACGGTGCGCAACCGTGCGGACGGGTCGGTGGAGGTGCGGGTGCGCGGGCCGGAGGAGACGGTGGCCCGCTTCCGCGAGCAGCTGGCCGAGGGTCCCCCCGGGTCGCGGGTGGAGAGAGTGGAGGAGATCCCCCCCGAGCCGTTCGACGGCGATTCGTTCGAGATCGTCCGCTGACGCGCCGCTTTTCCCGAACAGATCCCGAAAACTACGGCCTCGGCATTTCGCGCCCGGAACACGATCTCACCCCCGCGAGGGTGAAGGGTCGCGTTCGGGCGCAGCGTCGTTTACAGGGCAGTTCAGGCGGGGTTTTCGCCGGCTCGCCGGTCGGGCGGCGCTCAGGGGCGGCGGCGAGCGCCCGAGGGGGACCGGGAGGCCGGGGGAGCGGCGGAAGGGTCGCTCCCCACCCGGGGATGGTCGATGCGGTAGCCCTGCCAGCGCTCCGGCGCGAACACGGCGCCCGCCCCGGCGCCGAGCCCCCCGCCCACCAGCCCGCCCCCGAAGAACCCGATCGCGGCCGACGCGCCGACACCGGTCGGGTACCTGTGCGCGCCGAGCGCCCCGGCCGTCGCCCCCAGCCCCGCCCCCACCAGCCCGCCCAGCAGGGTGCCCCGCCACACGCCGCGCCGGCGGTCCTGCCCCAGGCTCACCTCGATCAGGTCGATGCGCGCGTTGGCGATGGGGACCCGCTCGCCGCGCCGGGCGAGCACCAGCGTGTCCGGGCGCAGCAGCGCCACGTCGCCCGCGAGCCGCGGCGGCTCCAGGGAGGGCGCGGTGACGCGGACGCGCGTCCCCGGCTCCAGCCAGTGCGCGAAGCTCTGGGCGCGCAGCCCGCCGGACACGCAGAGGAGGGGGACGAGGAGGAGGATCCGTCGCATGCGGGCGCGCCCGGGGCTCGCGTGAAGGTGCATGGCGGCCCGGCCGGGGCCGCCCGTTCTCCCGCGCCCCTTCGCAAGCATCGCTCCGCCGCGCTACTTCCCCACGCAGAACTGCGAGAACACCCGGTCCAGCACGTCCTCCGTGCCGATCACCCCCAGCAGGTCCTCCAGCGCCCCCGCCGCGGCCTGGAGGTGCGTGGCGGCGAACTCCGGCGGGATCCCCCCTTCCCACGCCTCCAGGAACGATCCCACCTCGCCGCGCGCGCGCCGCAGCGCCCGCGCCTGCCGCTCGCGGGTGACCAGCGGCGCCTCCCCGGGCTCGCCCAGGATTCCCCCGAAGGCGCGGCGGAGCAGCAGGTCGCGCAGCCCGGGCAGCCCCTCGCCGGAAGGCGCGGCCACGCGGACGGTGGGAAGCCCGCGGAAGCCCGGCTCCGGGTCGGCGGCGGGGGCGCGGTCGGCCTTGGTCCTCACCAGCACGGCGGCGCCGGGGCCCGGGTTGCGCAGGAACGCCTCCTCGTCCGGCTCCAGCGGCCGCCCGGCCTCCACGCAGAAGAGCACCAGCCGGGCCGCCGCCAGGTAGCGGCGCGCCACCTCGATCCCGATCTCCTCCACCCGGTCCGCGGTCTCGCGCAGCCCGGCGGTGTCCACCAGGCGGAAGGGGTAGCCGTCCAGCGAGACCACGGCCTCCAGGGCGTCGCGGGTGGTGCCGGGGACGTCGGTGACGATGGCGCGCTCGGTGCCCAGCAGGGCGTTGAACAGCGACGACTTGCCGGAGTTGGGCCGCCCGGCGAGCACCGTCAGGGCCCCCTCGCGCAGCAGCTCGCCCTCCGGCGCGGTGGCGAGCAGCCCGTCGATTCGCCGGAGCACCTCCTCCGCGGCGGCGCGGACCCGCTCCGGGGGGACGGGCGGCTCGTCCTCCTCCGGGAAGTCGATGCCGTACACCAGCAGCGCCTGCGCCCCCACCAGCGCCTCGCGCAGCTGCTCCACGCGGCGGGAAAGGCCGCGCTCCATCTGGTGGACGGCGGCGCGGTGCAGGGCGCGGGAGCGGCCGTCGATCAGGTCGGCGACGGCCTCCGCCTGGAGCAGGTCCAGCCTGCCGTTCAGGTAGGCGCGGCGGGTGAACTCGCCGGGCTCCGCGGGGCGGGCGCCGGCGGCCAGCGCGGCGTCCAGCACCAGCTGCGGGGTGAGGAGGCCGCCGTGGGTGGCGAGCTCCACCGTGTCCTCGCCGGTGTAGCTCGCCGGGGCGGGGAAGTAGGCCGCTAGCCCCCGGTCCAGCGTCTCCCCCGTCTCGGGGTGCACCAGCCGCACCAGGCGCTGCACCCGCGCGGGCGGCGCCTCCCGCAGCGCGGGCGCCAGGCGGAGCAGCACGCCCAGCGCGTCCGGGCCGGAGACGCGGACCAGGGCCACGGCGCCGCGGCCCGGCGGGGTGGCCACCGCCGCGATGGTGTCGGCGAAGAGGGGAACGGGCATGCGCGGAGAATGGCGCGGACGCGGGCGGGGTGCAACCCCGGCCGGCGCGGCGCGGCTTCCGCGGCGAGGGCCCGTCCACGCCGCCATTGCCACGCGGGAGGCCGCCGCGAATATTGTGGCGGGTTTCGGATGGAGCCGCGCACTTTTCGCGCGCGGCCCCGCCGTCCCCGGAGTACCCGTTCCCGCGGGTGGTCCCCGGCCCGCCTCCCCATCCCGTCCCGCCCCTGGAGGGCAACCTTGGACAACCAGAGCAGCACCACCCCCCGAGCCCGGCGCCTGCCGCCGCGGCTCGCCCCCGCCGCGCTCGCCCTGCTGCTGGGGGGCTGCGCGGGCGGCACCGCGCCGGCCCCGCAGCCCACCTCTCCCGCTCCCGCGCCGGCACCGGTGGCCGTCGCGCCGGCGCTCCCCTCCGACACCCTGCGCGAGCCGTTCACGGTGCGCACCGGGCGCAACGGCGTGCTCGACGCGACGCTGGCGGCGACCTGGGCCCTTCTCCCGGTGCCGGGCCACTCCCAGCCCCTGCCGCTGCGGACGTACCGCCTGCTGGCGGCCAACGGGGTGTCGTACGCCGACTCCGGCGTGGTGGGCTTTCCCGGCCCCACCTTCCGGGTGAGCCCCGGCGACTCCGTGGCCCTGCTGCTGCTGAACCGGCTGGTGCGCGACAACGACTCGCAGAACCCGCCCGGCGGCAACGAGGAGTGCGTGGACTACCCGGCCGCCGACTCCATCGACGCGATGCCGGACTGCTTCCACGGCTCGGAGTGGACCAACATCCACTACCACGGCTTCCACGTCACCCCGGACAGCCTGGGCGACGACGTGCTCCTGCAGATCGCGCCGGGCGACACCTTCCGCTACGCCTTCCGCATCCCGCAGAACCAGTCGCCGGGGACCCACTGGTACCACCCGCACAAGCACGGCTCGGTGGCGCTCCAGGTGATGAACGGGATGTCGGGCGCCTTCGTGGTGCAGGGCGGCGGGCTGGACGAGCTCACCCGGCGGCACGGGATCCGGGAGCGGCTGCTGGCGCTCCAGCAGGTGGACACCACGGTGAACCTGCTCCGGCCCGCGGGATCGCCCACCAGCGTCCCCCCGACGCTGGTGAACGGCCAGCTCACCCCGCTGATCGTGATGCAGCCGGGCGAAGTGCAGCGCTGGCGGATCGTCAACGAGAACGTCACCAAGTCCAACCAGTTCCGCATCTCCTTCGCGGACTCGGCGGGGCAGGAGCCGACGGTGTACGACATCGCCCGCGACGGCGTGCAGTACGCCCCCGCCAACTACAGCCGCCCGGGGGGGCGCCCCGCGCCGGACACCAGCGTCCTCATGGCGCCCGGCAACCGGCTGGACGTGTTCGTGCAGGCGCCTGCGAACAAGGGGGTGTTCGCGGTGCAGGCCACCCAGGTGGGGCACCTCACCCTGCTGGACCGCACCCGCAAGCCGCGCAGGGCGGGTGGCGGCGGTGGCGGGAGGGGCGGCGGAGCGCAGACCGCGGCCGTCGCGGCCGCCCCGCAGCCGCTGTTCTACGTGCAGGTGGCCGACGGCCCCGATTCGCCGACGACGCTGCCGGACGCGCTCCCGCCGCTCCCGGGCTTCCTGGCCAACCTGCCGGGACCGATGGACCCGGACTCCATGGACGCCGCCACCATGCCGGTGGTGGTGTTCGCGGACTCCGCCTTCGGCAGCCAGACGCAGACGGACCCGACGCGCTTCTTCATCGGCACCGCCCGCGATCCGTACCAGAAGTTCGGGCCCGACGTGTACGTGCCGGCGAGCGCGCGCGGGACGCCGCTCCCCATGCGGCTGGACTCGGTGCAGACGTGGAAGGTGGTGAACCAGAGCCTGTCGACCAACCACCCGTTCCACATCCACATCAACCCGTTCCAGGTGATCCACGTGGAGTACCCGCAGGGCGCCGCAGACCCCAACGCCCTGCTCTACGCGGAGCTCAACGCGGCGGCCGCCGCCAACCGGGCTCCCGTGTGGATGGACGTGGTCGCGCTCCCGCTCCCCGACGCCACGGACCCGGTGGGGAAGCCGGGGTACGTGATCATCCGGCAGCGCTACGCCGACTTCACCGGGCAGTACGTGATGCACTGCCACATCCTGGGGCACGAGGAGCGGGGGATGATGCAGCTGCTGGAGGTGCGCGACGGCGCCTCGCCGGCGCGACCCATCCCGGTGCGCAAGGAGGGAGGCGGCCACCGGCACTGACCCCGGCCCGCGGAGCCCGGAAACGCGAAAGCCCGCCCCCGAGCCGGGGGCGGGCTTTCGCGCGTGGAGCGGACCCTGCGGCGGTCAGCCGCGCCGCTTCTGCTGGCGCGTGGCGGGGGCCGTGCCGCCCCCGGGCTTCCGCACCGTGGCCTCCTCGGCGGCCTTCTTCGCCTTCATCTCCTCGGCGGCGCGCCGCCGCTCGCGGGCGATCAGCACCTGCTGCGGCAGTCCGGCCAGGTTGCTGGCCGTGTAGTACAGGTTGAGCCCGGACGCCATGTTGACGAAGAAGATCCCCATCATCACCGGCATCACGTACATCATCATCTTCATCTGCGGGTTGGTCTCCATCCCGCTCAGCTTGGTGCTGACCCACTGCAGGACGAAGGTGGACGCGATGAACAGGACGGGGATGAGGTAGTACGGGTCCTTCTGCGACAGGTCCGGGAGCCACGCGAACGACACGCCCCGGAACTCGATGGCGTTCTGGAAGACGAAGTACAGGGTGATGAAGATGGGCATGGGGATCAGCAGCGGCAGGCACCCCGCCACCGGGTTGAACCCGTGCTCCTTGTACAGCCGGATCATCTCCTCCTGCTGCTTCTGCGGGTCGTTCTTGTACTTGGTCTGGATCTCCTGCACCAGCGGCTGCACGGCCATGTTCTTCATCTGCGCCCGCGTGGCCTTGGCGTTCAGCGGCCACAGCAGCAGCTTGACCAGCACCCCGATGATGATGAGCACCCAGCCGTAGGAGATGCCCAGCGTGCCGTGCAGCTCGCGCATCACCCAGAGCGTCGCCGAGGCGATGGGGCGCACCACCGGCCGGAGCCAGGCGTAGCCGTAGGGCGTCACCTCCTCCAGCCCGCTCCCCACCGCGACCAGCCGCTCGTGCTCCTGCGGCCCCACGTACGCGGAGTACGCGAAGGCGCCGCCCGGGCCCAGCGGGAGCGCCGCCGTCACCTCCAGGCGCGGCAGCACCACCGTCTCCCCGCCGGGGTCGCGCACCCGCTCGCCGGGGAGCGGGCTCAGCACCGCTTCCCGGAGGGGCGCGGCGCTGTCGCGCGCGACCACCGCGGCAAGGAAGTACTTGTCCTTGACCCCCACCCACGACAGCGGACCCGCGAGCACCTCGCGCCCCTCCACCTTGCCGAACGGGAAGCGCTCGATCTCGTCGCCCTGGTTGACCACCACCCCCACGTCGTGGGCGGCGTCGCGCGTGGCGAGCCCCGGGCCCAGGCGGGTGAGCAGCGTCCCCCCGGGGGTCCCGGTCACCCGGCCGGCCACGTCCACCAGGTAGTCGCCGGGGCGGAAGGTGTAGGTCACCTCCACGCCCAGGCCGCCCGGAGCGCCGTAGGTGAAGCGGAGCTGCTGCGGCGGGCCGCCCTCGCGCAGCTCCAGCCGCGTGGCGCTGGCCTGGAAGGGGAGGCCGCGCAGGTCCACCGTGTCGCGCCCCACCACCAGCCGGTGCCCCAGCATCCCCCCGGAGCCCGCGGGCACCAGCTCCACCTGCTCCCCCTGCCGCGCGGACGCGTAGCGGAGCATGCGCGCGCCCACCAGCGACGCGCCCCGGGTGGAGAAGGTGTAGCGGTACAGCGAGGAGCTGACGACCACCTGCTGCGCGGGCGCCTGCGCCGCGCCCGCCGGGAGGGCGGGGAGCGCGGCGGGAGCGGAGGCCGGCGCCGCGGCCGTGGCGACGCTGTCCCCCTTGGCCGCGCCCGAGGGCTGCTGCTTCGGGGTGGGGAAGAGGAAGTTGGTGGCCATGATGACGGCGGTCATCAGGAGCACCATGAGCAGGACTCGCTTTTCCATCGACTCTGGTCTATGCGGGGAAGGCCCGTGCGGCCCGGCCTCCGGGAGTACGGCGCCGCCGGCCCCTCGGTTTCGTGCTAGGGAAAAGGGAACAGCCCGCCGGCGCGTCGCCGTTCGTTGGCTGTTCCCTGTAACCTGTTCCCTGTAACCTCTTCAGGGCACCGGATCGTACCCCCCTTTGCAGAAAGGGTGGCAGCGGGCCAGGCGCCGCAGCGTCAGCCAGCTCCCCCGCGCCGCCCCGTGGCGCTGCACCGCCTCCAGCCCGTACTGCGAGCAGGTGGGGTGAAAGCGGCACGAGGCCGGGGTGAGCGGCGAGATCCCCCGCTGGTAGAAGCGGATGGCACCGATCAGGACGCGCGCGAGCACAGCTCCTCCGCCAGGGCGCGGAGCTCGTCGCGCAGCTCCGCGAAGGACGCGCCGTACGCCTCCGGCCGCGCGCGCAGCATCAGGTCCAGCGGGACCGCGGCGCCGCGCAGCGCGGGGAGGACCAGGGCGCGCCCGATCTCGCGGAGCCGCCGCTTGAGGCGGTTGCGCTCCACGATGCGCCGCTTGTGCTTGGGGACCACCACCCCCAGGCGCGGATGCGCGGCGGGGGAAGGGGAGAAGAACGCATCCAGGTGACGCGTCCGTCTCCTCTTCCCCCGTCTGAAAAGCCCCCGGATCTCCTCGGACCCGGTGATCCTCGCCGCGCGGGGCAGCCCGAAGCCGGGCTCCCCCCCGCCGTCCCCGGGCGCCGCGGCGGCCGGGTCTCCACTCTCCGCCATGTGCGCGGAGGGCGGAAGCGGATTACTTCTTGGGCACCGAGACGACCAGCTTGTGGCGCCCCTTGCGGCGGCGCGAGTTGAGGACCTCGCGGCCCCCCTTGGTCGCCATGCGGGCCCGAAACCCGTGCTTGTTGATCCGCTTGCGGTTCCGCGGACGGTACGAAGGCTTCATTGTGGTATCCTGCGCGAATTTCCGTTGTGGTGCGGCAAAGACCGTTAATCTAGCCACGGGGGCGGGGTACGTCAACTGCGAGGGGACAGGGAACAGGGGACAGGGAACAGCCTGCAACGGCCGGGGAGGGCCGGAAAGCGTGTGGAAATCTGCTGTATAAACCCGTCCCGAAAGCATGCCGAAAGGGGGAGAACTTCAAGCAACGGCGCCCCTTCCTTGACTTTTCCACATGGGCTTTCCAGATTGCGCCCCGTTGCCCGTTCCCGAACGCTGTGCCCCCCGACAACCACGATGGAGCTTACCGCCGACGAGGTCTGGTCGCGAATCCTGGACAGCGCCCGCTCGGCGCTCCCGGAGCAGGCGTTCCGCACCTGGCTGGCCCGCACCGAGGCCGTCGCGATCTCGCAGGACCTCCTGGTGGTCTCCGCGCCCAACCGCTTCGCCGCGGACTGGGTGGAGGACAAGTACGGGGAATTGCTCTCCGCCATCGGCGAGCAGCTGTTCGACCGGCGCTTCACCCTGTCGGTGCAGGTGCAGGGGGGGAACGGGCGGCAGACGGAGCTCCCCCTGGCGTCCCCCGCGCCCTCCCCCGCACCGGCGGCCTCCCCGCCGCGCGCGCCCATCGACTACGCCGCCATGGCCCCGGAGCCGCGCCCCGCGCCCGGGCTGTCGCCGCTGAACGAGCGCTACACCTTCGACCGCTTCGTCGTCGGCAACAACAACCAGCTCGCCTCGGCGGCCGCGCACGCGGTGGCCGAGGCGCCCGCGCGCATGTACAACCCGCTGTTCATCTACGGCGGGGTGGGGCTGGGGAAGACGCACCTGATGCACGCCATCGGCCACACCATGCTGGCGCGCGACCCCGGCAAGCGGGTGATGTACCTGTCGTCGGAGCGCTTCACCAACGAGCTGGTGAGCGCCATCCAGGAGGGGTCCATGGCGGAGTTCCGCCGCCAGTACCGGCAGATGGACCTGCTGCTGGTGGACGACATCCAGTTCCTGGAGGGCAAGGAGCGCACGCAGGAGGAGTTCTTCCATACCTTCAACGCGCTGCACGACGCCCAGAAGCAGATCGTCCTCACCAGCGACCGGCCGCCCAAGGAGATCGGGCTGGAGGACCGGCTGATCTCGCGCTTCGAGTGGGGGCTGGTGGCGGACATCAAGCCGCCCGACTTCGAGACGCGCATGGCGATCCTCCGCAAGAAGATGGAGGAGGAGGGCCTGCAGATGGCGGACGCGGACGAGGTGCTCACCTACATCGCCCAGACGCGCACCTCGTCCGTGCGGGAGCTGGAGGGCGCGGTCACCAAGCTGTACGTGCACTCCTCGCTGTACCGGCGCGAGATCAGCGTGGAGTTCGCGCGCGAGGTGCTGGGCGGCGGCGGGCACGACGGCCGGGGCGGCGCCGCCGGGATCACCCCGGACGTGGTGCGCCAGCGCGTGGCCGCGGCCTGGGGGGTGACCACGGACGCGCTCCAGTCCAAGAAGCGCACCAAGGACCTGACGGTGCCGCGCCAGGTGGCGATGTACCTGATCAAGGAATTGTTCGACCTGCAGCTGGTGGAGATCGGCAAGCTGTTCGGCGGGCGCGACCACTCCACCGTGATCCACTCCATCGCCAAGGTGGAGGAGGACATGGCGGCGGACCCGGCCTTCCGCGAGCGCGTGGACGGCCTGCGCGCGGCGCTACGCTGATGGGTGAGGACCCGGCGGAGGGCAGGCACAGGAAAATGGATGCAGACCAAGGCGCGCGAGGAGGGGCGACTGAGGCGTACGCCGTTGTACGCCGCAGGGAGCCCCGACGAGCAGCCGCGCTTTTCCCGAGCGGAACGCGAGGCACGCAGGGCTGCGCCATTTGCCGAAGCCTGTGTGGAAACGGGTGTGGAAGCGCTGTTGACAGCGTGTGGAGATCCGGCACAACCGGCGTGGAGTGTGGACGGCGTGGAGAGCGCGGGCGTTCTCCACAGCTCCGTCCACAGGCCCCGGAGGGGGCGCAGGTGGGTGCGCGGCAGGGAGATGCGAGGGGGCGGAGGGCGGCTTTCCACACGTCCACACCCTCTATTACTAGTACTGATTCATATAACCTGAGTCTGGTAGGACTGCTTCCCGGTGGACAACCGTCAAACTCCAGAGGCTGGGGACATCGATGAGATTCACGATCACGCGTGAGAACCTTCAGCAGGGGCTGGGGGCGGTGGCCGGGAGCATCCCGACCCGCACCACGCTCCCGGTGCTGGCGAACATCCTCCTGGAGGCGGAAGGCGACGCGGTCCGGCTGAGCGGGACGGACCTGGACACCGCGGTGTCGGTGAGGATCCCCGCGGAGGTGGCGGAGCCCGGGGCGATCACGGCGCCGGCCAAGAAGCTCCAGGAGATCGCGCGCGAGCTCCCGGGCTCGGTGGAGATCTCCACGCAGGGCGACACCATCACCATCGCCAGCGGCCGCTCGCGCTTCCGCCTGAACGGCCTGCCACGCGACGAGTTCCCGGCCTTCCCCAAGGTGGCCTTCGAGGAGACCTGGCGGCTCACCGGGCGCGACCTGGCCCGGCTGATCTCGCACGTGAGCTTCGCGGCAAGCACGGAGGAGACGCGCCCCATCCTGAACGGGGTGCTGTGGCAGCTGGGCGAGCAGGAGATGCGGATGGTGGCCACCAACGGCCACCGCCTGGCCAAGATGACGCTGCCCCTGGATGGAGAGGCCCACGTGGCCGCAGGAGACCTGATCGTCCACCCCAAGGCCCTGGGACAGGTCCAGAAGCTTTTCGGCCCGGAGGAGGCCGTGGAGGTGGCCCGCTCGGAGAACCACCTGGGGTTCCGGACCGACTCGGTGCAGGTGTTCACGCGCCTGATCGAGGGGCCGTATCCCAACTACGAGCAGGTGATCCCCAAGGACAACGACAAGACCATGGTGGTGGACAAGGCGGCACTGAACTCGGCCGTCCGCCGCATGGCCATCGTGGCCAGCGACCAGACGCACCGGATCCGCATGTCGCTGGGCGGGCCGATGATGAAGTTCTCCGTGCAGACGCCGGACCTGGGCGAGGCCAGCGAGGAGCTGCCGGTGGAGTACGACGGGGACCCGCTGGAGATCGGGTTCAACGCGCAGTACCTGCTGGAGCTGATGCGCTACATGCCGACCGACGAGGTGAAGATGACCTTCAAGGCGCCGGAGCGCGCGGCGACCATGCAGCCGGTGGGGAACGAGGACACGCCGGACTACATGTGCCTGGTGATGCCGCTGCGGCTGTTATCGTAGGTTGGTTGTGCTCGTTGTACCGACGAAATAAAGTTGGTAACTCCGAAATAAAGTCGGTAACTCGGAAATAAAGTTGGTAACTCCGAGGAGTGCGGGGGATGAGGCATTATTCATTTGAATGAATGGCACTCGCCAGGTCTGACCCTCGGGTGGCCTTGTCGAGGAAGCTGTAGGTGGATCCTAAAGCGGGTGAGCTGGAGACAGCACCTGAGGGGGCGAACGGGAGGCCGAGTTCATCTCCTCCCACGCTGAGACTTGAGAATCGAGGGCTACAGCATCCACAGGGAGGGTGCGAGCGCCGGTTCACCAGCGTTGCTGGACGGGCGCTCGGGCTTTGCGCTCCACCATTGATGCGTGCCTTCTGGGAAGCAGGTCGGCGGCAGTGGCAACGTTTGCAGACGAAGAGACCCCCTCCCCGTCGGGTACCGCCGGGGAGGGGGTCTCTTCGCCTTCACCGCCTAGCTGCTGCAGTGCTGCGACACGTTTCGCGCTCGGCCCCTGTTCCTACCTCGCGTTGGTGGACTCGTAGTCTCGTTGGGCCACGAAGTCCCGGAGCCGGACGCCGTCCACGGCGATGTCCTTCAGGGCCGCGCTGGTGCCGCTTGGCGACCCCGTGTTCATCCGGAAGTGCAGATGCATCGCGGTCGTGCAGCCGGTCATGCCCATCGTACCGAGCCTCTCGCCCTGCCTCACGGCCGCTCCGTTCCTTCTCAGGTGCTCCGGGATCGAGTTGTGGGCCAGGTGCCAGTACTGAGTGCGAGTACCGTCAGCGTGCTTGATGGTGACCCGATTTGCCGTGGAGCTGACGCAGCTCGGCCTGGCGGGATTCGCCACATTCCACACAACCGCTTCGATGGTCCCTCCTGCTGCCGCGAGCACCGCGACGTTGCTTCGGCCGCTCGGAGTGAAGTCGATGGCGTAGCAGTCTGAGATCCCGAAGCTCTCCCCGTGATGGCTGACGCCCCCGCAAGGCCTCCCGATCCCGGCCGACACGCGCCACTTCAAGCCACCCGTGAGCGGGATCTTGTACCCGCTGGATGCCGGAGGGGGAGTCGTCGGAGTCGAGGTGGTGCAATCCGGGGCCGCGCGGCCGTTGGTGCCGGTGTAGACGTAGGCGTCCGTGATCCACCTCCCGTCGCTCAAACGGTCCCAGAGGTTGGTCGTCCCCCAGGGGCCGGTGTGCGTCGTGCCGTACGCCTGGCACGTGATCGTTACCTGCGTGCCGCCGGCGATCGTGCCGACCACCCCATAGTTAGTGCCGGGGCCGGACCGGAGATTGTAGGGGCCACCGGTCGCTATGCGGCCGGTCGCGGCCGAACTCACGCTGGTGGTGGGTTCGTTCGGAGCCGTGACGGCTTCGGTCAGGTTCTCGGTGCCGCAGGAGGCAAGCGGGAGCCCCAGTGCGAGAACACACGCGCTGCGACCCAGCGCACGCAGAATCTTCTTCTTGGACATTGGTCGTTCGCCTTGCTAGTGAGTGGTTGGCGAGTGGAACCACCCATGGTTCCCCCCGTCGCGAGTACAGACTGTCTCTGGCAGCCCTCACATGGCCTACCGCAGGAGCGTCGGCCTGAACCACGTCAGGTCCGGATGAGGGGGTGGAGGAGAATCTGTTTGGGCTGTGGGGCCACTCACGGAAGTACCTCCCGACGGCACTCCGACAAGTACTCACCCACAGGCCCGGATCGAGTCCGCCGTGATGCACCTCCTTTCTAACAGGGTGGGATGTTCCGCAGCAGCGCTCGACTGCTGCACGAAAGCGGGCGTTGCCGGCACCAGTTCGAGGGATGTTCTGCCGCAGGTCTGCCGCGAACCTGCCCGGAAGCTGTCGCAGGAGAAACGAAAGAGCCGACCGAAGCGTTGGCTTCGGTCGGCTCGGCAGATCAGGGATCTTGACTCAGGTGTGCGCCAGAGTCGGCGCGGCGGGTTTAACCCGCCGCGGTCTCGCGCACGGCAGAATCCGTGGAGGAATCTCTGAACGGACGATTCGGGCAAGACGTTGGTCATCCAGATACAGCGGGGCGGGAGGTCTGCTCCAAGTCGTAGGGAGCACCTTGGAAGGTGACGAGGAATGTCGGATCTGTCAAGGACCCCACGTATGCAGTCCCATCGCCCTATGCATCAAGCGCCCAAGATGACGCCTCAGGAAGTCGAGCACGTCGGCGACGTCACGATATTTGAACACCTCCACCGGGGGGTGATGGCGGCTAGGGGAAACGAGCAGAAATGGAAGGTCTCTACGGTCGTTGACGAGCACGAGACACTGCTTGCCCAACGCCATGGCCATGCCCAGTTCGATTAAGCTGCTCGAGGCCCGTTTCTTAGGGTAGAAGAGCACGAATACGCGGGTACGTCGAATGGTTTCGACGACCTCATGCAGGGCGTCCGCCTCGTCTTCGAAGGCCTGGTAAGTAGGACGGCTCTCCCCGGCGAAGTAGACTTCTGGGTAGCCAAGATCACGAACCGCCTGCAAGAGCAGCATCACTTGGGCACGTTCAAGCTCGTACTGCTCGGCCGATTCGGTCGCTGCCATGGCCGCAGACAGGAACACGTCCACGGGCGTGAGTGCGCCACGTCCCTCCTCATGGACCGGTACGCGCCACGTGCCTACTTCCTGCACCTGGACCATATTCAGGGGGCGGTGGCTACCTTGGCGGACAAGCTCGAGCAGGCCCGTGATTTCGGGCGGGGGCTCATCTCCTACGGCAGCGAGTTCCTCCTTCAACAGGCTGTAGTTCGCCTCGGCCCGATCGTATTCGCCGAGCTCAATCCACGACCTGAAAACGAGCCCGCGGACCACATCGGCTTCCGGCGCAACTGTAAGAATTTGCAGACCTCGATCGCATACGGTTTTCCAGTCCTGGCGTTCGGCCGCCTGTTTCAGCACCCGAAGCCATACCCGCTCAATTGCATCGCGCAGTCGCGTCCAGATTTCTCCCTTCCAGTACTCGAACCCGTCCGCTCCATCCGTGAGCGTAAACCCCTCGAGGAAGTTGCCGACATACCGATCCAGCACGAGGGGATTCAGGGAATCCGGACTTAACCCGCTTAGGAGTTCCGCCGCGTCGCAGGGGAGATCACAACTACCTTGGATTCTCCCGAACGTTGCACCACGGATCACCCTCTTCCCGAGCAGCTTTCTCAGCCTGCCGTTGGCGTTGTACAAGCGCTGAAGCGGGTCCGAGTCATCGCGGAAGAGAAGTTCCGCTACATCCTTGCGCTGGTGTGACCGGTGGCACTCAAGGCGAAGGAAGATGAGGAGCGCGAGGTCCTTGCTCTGGACGTGCTGGACAGGTTCACCGTCCTGCAGAATCGCCGGAGGACCGAGCGTCTTCAGGTAGAAGCCATCAGGGTATATGAAGGATCTCATTTAGTTGGTGGTGGGGCTAGAAATGAGGCACGACAGATCGGCGGGAGAAATGCGGCAGAAATATTGATGCATTGAAGATTGTGGCGCAACGCTCCTTAAGCCGTGAAAGCTGGCTAGAGCGGTTCCCGAATCAGTAGAGCGAGGCGGTAACCCCGGTGGGTGAATCAGCCTCGGGCATCGGCGGCCGTGATCTGCTTGATTAGGGCCGTCAGCACTTCTTCAGCGCTTGCTTGGTGCGCGGCCGCAGAGCGCAGCAGCGTCTTCAGCTTGCTCCACGTCTGCGCGAGTGGATTCAGACTGACCGGGCCGCAGCAGCGGGGACTCTCGCACGAACGCCACGAAGACCGGCTTGTCAGTGGTCGCTCCGATCGACATGCAAGCGATACCGCACCCCTCGCACGAGTTCTGGCACTGTAATCTTCTCTCCGAACAACGACTGCAACATGTAGTAGCGAACGCACTTATGTTGCAGTCGCGCTTGCGCACCCGGTACCCGATCCAAATGGATTACGTTAGTGCCGCATCCTCAACACGCTTCCCCGGGCGCCCACCTGTGGACGTCGGCGACGCGACTGGAGCGCCTTGCGTATGCACCAGTGAGTGATAGCTCTTCAGGTTCGCGCTTCCTCAGCGTTTAGGCCGTTCGCCGACCGCTGTTAGCGGCGGATGTAAATCTGACACCTTCGGCGGGTGAAAATCTGACAGTCGGCATCGCACTCGGGCTGCGCGGCGCAGGAGGTGAAGCGCCGCAGCAGCCGATCCCTCAACTTGGCTCCTCCACCCTGGCTGGAGGA
>DASVQR010000076.1:0-22495 GCA_036389055.1 Longimicrobiaceae bacterium
TCGAACATGACGTTCCCCCTGCGCAGCCTCCCCCGACCTCCCTGCGCAGATCGCAGGAACTGCAACCGCGCCGCCGGGCTGTCGCAGTGCTCCCCCTCTCCCGCTTGCGGGGGAGGGGGCCGGGGGGAGGGGGCCCGCCACCGCGCGCCGATCTCGCCTCCCGGGAAGCCCTCCCCCGGCACGGGGGAGGGTGGCGAGCCTCAAGCGAGCCGGGTGGGGGCCGGAGGACGCCAGCACCCACCCCGCGTGAGGGATGCGAGCGCGAAGCGGCGAAACCCAACAGCAGTACCGTTGGGGTTCGCCTCCGTTGCGCACAGTAGTTCCGTGCGCTACGGAGCCGCAGCCCGACCCGGCGCCAGCCGGGGCACGCCCGACCCCCGCATTTCCCCTCCGTTCAGCCCGTTTCGAACGCCAGAGATCCAGTCCACGCACACCCGCCGTATACCCACAACGAGACGATGATCCGCCGGCCGGACCGCACAGCGCGCCCGGCGCCGTTCACGTTCACCTGGTTCGCGGAGAGGAATGGGATGAGACGAATGTCGACGGCCGCCGCCCTGGTCCTGGCGGTCGGGCTGGGAAGTGGCGCGCACGCGCAGGACACCATGGGAAGGCGAATCAGCCGGTTCGACCTGGGCGTCTACGCCGGGGGGTCGCTCACCAGCCCCTGGTTCGAGAGCCGCACCGTGACCGTCGCCAACGGGCAGGTCACCGAGGGGGACGACGGCGAGGGGTACACCCCGGGCTACGCGCCCGCCTTCGGGGCCATGGCGACCTACTGGGCCACGCCGGGCTTCGGCGTGCGCATCCACGGGGCGTACCTCCCCATGCGGCGCCCGTTCCAGGGAAGCTTCGGCGCGACCACGCCGGACGAGGGCGACGACGACTCGTGGGCGCTGAACACCTACCTGTACGACCTGGACCTGGTGTTCCGACCGTTCGTCATGGGCGGGTCGGGGATGCTCTCCTCCGTCTACTTCTTCCTGGGCGGCGGCGGGCTCACCACCGACGTGGCGGGGAGCCAGGAAGGGTGCGACCCGGCCACGCTGTCGCGCGGCGCGTGCCTCACCTTCAACCCCGAGTTCGCGTCGGTGGGCCAGGGGACAGTGGGCGCGGGGATGGACCTGTTCCGCATCGGCAACAGCGTGGCCCTGTTCGGCGAGCTGGGGCTGCACGGCTACGACTCGCCCGTGCACGTGGGCGACGCCTGGGTGCCGCCGGCGCGCGTCCGCACCGGCAACTCCGTCGCGGTAGCCGACGACCGCTTCGCGGTGACGGGGCGGCTGGTGGCCGGGCTCAAGTTCATGTTCGGCGACCTGCTGCCGCCGCCCCCGGTGATCGCCCCGCCGCCGCCGGTGGCCGTGGTCCCGCCGCCGCCGCCCGCCCAGCCCGCCATGCAGGCGATCCGGGTGTGCGTGGTGGAGGGGACGGCGCTGCGCGAGGTGGAAGCGATGTACGACCCGGCCACGGGCGACACCATGGTCGCGGGCCAGGCGTTCGCCACGGCCTACCCGGCCGCGGCCGGCTACGCGGCCGGCGCCACCTGGTACATCAACAACCAGCCGGTCACCCTGAACGGCCGCCGCTACGTGCGCTTCGGGCTGCCGCGGGTGGTGGGCGTCAACGAGGTGACGCGGACGGGCGAGTTCCAGGGCGTCGGCGTGTTCACCGAGGCGGGCGCCACGGGAACGCCGGACGTGATCTACGTGCCGGTCCGCCCGGGGTGCGAGTTCCAGCCGTACCAGAACGAGACGGGCGCCCGCGGGGTCCGCGGGTGACGGGAGCGGTTCACGGCAGGGAGGGCGGAGCGGGCGACGGGCCCGCTCCCGCCGGCTTACACACGACCAACGGAGGTGGGTGCATGTCCGACACGAATCGGCCGGATCCCTCGCCGGCCTCGCGGCCGACGGGGCGCCGGGAGTTCCTGAAGTGGAGCGGCGCGGGCGCCGCGGCGGCGCTGGTGGCCGTGGCCTGCGACGACACCGAGGTGCGCACGATCACCGAGGTGACCAAGCCCGACACCGTGGTGGTGAACCCGCCGCCGCCCACGTTCGCGGCGGTGACGCTCAACTTCGCCAACAACTTCGGGGTGCTGAACTACGCCTACGCCCTGGAGCAGCTGGAGGCGGCGTTCTACACGCAGGTGGTGGCCAACTCGGCCTTCGCCACCACGTTCAACGAGCAGCAGCGGCGCATCCTCACCGACCTGCGCGACCACGAGATCGCGCACCGCGAGTTCTTCCGGCGCGCCATCCCCGCGCTGGGCGGCACCCTGATCGCCGACCTGACGCCCAACTTCACCAGCATCAACTTCGCGAACGCGGACAGCGTGCTGGTCACCGCCCGCGCCTTCGAGGACCTGGGCGTGGCGGCGTACAACGGCGCCGGCCCGCTCCTCAGCAACGACGACACGGGGCGCACCCTGCTCACCGTGGCCGGCAAGATCGTCTCGGTGGAGGCGCGGCACGCCGCGGCCATCCGCGACCTGATCTCGCCGCGGACCGGGGCGTTCGCGCCGGGCGCCTTCGACGAGGCGCTCACCCCGTCCCAGGTCCTCGCCGCGGCGGCTCCGTTCGTCCGCAACTCGATCACCGTCAGCAACGTGCCGAGCATCGGCTGAGGAGCGAAGCGAAATGAACAACGAGACCGTGCTGGGGAGCCTGGACCCCGAGCTCCTCGAAACCGTGGCCACGCGCCGGGACGCCATCCGCGGCGCAGGCAACTGGGGGCTGGGGCTCGCCCTCGCCTCCCTCCCCCTGGCGCTCGCGGCGATGGCCAAGGACGCCTTCGCCCAGGGCGTGCCGGCGGACATCGCCAGCGTGCTCAACTTCGCGCTGGTGCTGGAGGAGCTGGAGGCCGAGTTCTACGTGCGCGGCACCGCCGCCGCCAATCTGATCCCGGCCGCGGACCGCCAGATCTTCACCACCATCCGCGACCACGAGGTGGAGCACGTCCGCTTCCTGCGCGCCGCCCTCGGCTCGCAGGCGGTGGCGAAGCCCACCTTCGACTTCACGGCCGGCGGCGCCTTCGCCGACGTGTTCACCAACTACGCCACCTTCCGCGCCGTGGCCCAGGCGTTCGAGGACACCGGGGTGCGGGCGTACAAGGGGCAGGCGCCGCTGCTGCTGGCGAGCCGGCCCATCCTGCGGGCCGCGCTCACCATCCACTCGGTGGAGGCGCGCCACGCCTCCGAGGTGCGCCGCCTCAACGGCAACTTCACCGAGCAGGCCCCGCAGAAGGGGTGGATCACGCTGAACCAGCGCGGCGTGGTGCCGGCCGCCGCGGCGGCCGTGTACGCCGGCGAGGAGAACACCACCCACGCCGGGCTCAACGTGACCACCTTCCCGGGGGTGGGCGGCAACCTGTCCGCCGAGGCGGCCTCGGAGTCGTTCGACGAGCCGCTGACGCGGGCCCAGGTGATCGCCATCGTGGACCCGTTCATCGTGGAGCCCATCAGCTGACCGGCGGGGCGGGCGGGGCCATTCCCCCCGTCCGCTCCACCCCCGGGGATCGCAGCCGAGAATCCCGACGCTACCCCCGCCGCCCGAGTCCTGGCGGGCACGGGTGAGGCTGCGGTCCCCGGGGACAGCTCCCCTCCGGGGCCTCCGCCTGTTCCGCGCGGCGCGCTGTTTGCAGAAGGTTTGTCCGGGTTATAGCCGGGCCTCCAGCAGCGCCTGCACTTCATGGATCCATCCACATCCCTCCGTCCGCACGACGCTCCGGACCTCGCCACGCGGGGCGCCGCGGAGCGGAGCGGGCGCGTGGGACCCCTTCCGCAGCGTCCCCCCCCCACCGGGAGCGACGACCACGCGCTGCTTCGCCGCATGGCCGCCGGCGACGAGGCCGCGCTGGCCGCGCTCTACGACCGCTGGAGCACCCTGGTGCACTCCGTGGCCGCGCACGTCCTCGCCGACCCGGACGACGCGGCCGAGGTGGTGGAGGAGACCTTCTGGCAGGCCTGGCGCCGCGCGGAGGGGTACGAGGAGGGGCGCGGCGCCGTCTCCACCTGGCTGGCGATGATCGCGCGGAGCCGCGCGCTGGACCGGGTGCGCTCGCGCCGCCGCGCGCGCGAGGCGGAGACCCCCGTGACCCCGGCCGCGCTGGCCGCGTTCCCGGGCGAGGGCGACCCGCTGCAGGGCGCCGAGACGGCGGAGCGCAGCCGCATCGTGGCGCTGGCGCTGGGCTCCCTGCCGGCGGAGCAGCGCGAGACGGTGGAGCTGGCCTACTTCCGCGGCATGAGCCAGACCGAGATCGCCGCCTTCACCGGCCAGCCGCTGGGCACCGTGAAGACGCGCGCGCGGCTGGCGCTCCAGAAGCTCAGGGAAAGGCTTTCCGTGCTGAGGGAGGTCGCTTCTTGAGCGGATTCGAACGGGACCACCGGCAGGTCCAGGGCGCGCTCGCCGCGCTCGCGGGCCCGGACGGCCACGCGCTGCTCGCCCACGCGCGCGAGTGCCCGGAGTGCGCGCGCGCCCTTGCCGGCGTGCAGGACGCGCTCCTGGCCACGCTCTACCTGCCCCCGCCGCGCCCGCTGGCGTCGGGGCGCGCGGAGGAGCTGCGCGCGCGGCTGCTGGCCCGCGCCTCGGGCGAGGCTCCCGCCGCGGCCGGCGCCGGGCCCGCGCGCCGTCCGCTCGCCCTCGCGGGGGGCATCGGCGGCTGGATGGTGGCCGCGGGGCTCGCCACCATGCTGCTCACGCACCACGCCTTCCACCGGCCCGTGCAGTTCGGCTGGATCGTGGCCTCCGTGCTGGGCGCCGTGCTGTTCGGCGCCGCCCTGTACCTGCTGGGCGAGCGGCGCCACACCGCGCATCTCCGCGAGCGGCTCGCTGTGCTGGAGCAGGAGCTGACCCGGATCCGTGCCCACGCGATGGGGTCCGGGCAGGCGCTCGAAACGGCGTAGCTTGCTGCGGGTTCGGGCGTGCCCCTCGCTGGCGCTCGGGTCGGGCTTCGGCTCCGTAACGCAGCAAACAACGCTGCGTAACGGAGTCGAGCCCCGGCAAACTGCCGCCGGGTCTCGCCCCTCCGGGCCGAAATCCCTCACGCGGCACCGCGCTGGCGTCCGCGGGGGCCCCCACCCGGCGGCTTCGTCGCCGCCACCCTCCCCCGTGCCGGGGGAGGGCTTCCCGGGAGGCGAGATTGGCGCGCCGTGGCGGGCCCCCTCCCCCCGGCCCCCTCCCCCGCAAGCGGGAGAGGGGGAGCACTGCTTTTGTAGTTGCAGTTCCTTGGATCTGCGCAGGGAGGCCGAGGGAGGCTGCGCAGGGAGAACGTCATGTTCGAAGCCAGCGTGATCCTGCGGGCGCAGGCGGAGCGCCGGCGAGTGCTCTGCGAATCCCTTCGGGTGCGGCTCCCCCGGAGCAGCCTCCCCCGGCCAACCACCTACGCCGGAGCCCGGCCGAAGCGCACCGTTGTTGCCCCCTCTCCCAGGATTGGGAGAGGGTGGCGAGCCTCAAGCGAGCCGGGTGAGGGCCCTGCCGTTCACATCCGTTCCAGCAGCGCCACCGGGAAGCTCCCGAACAGCTCCCCCGCAGCCAGCCCCTCCGCCCCGTCCAGCTCCTCGCCGGTCAGCACGTTGCGCCAGCGGCCCTCCAGCACCCCGTCGAGCCCCGTGACCCGCGTGTCGCGCCAGTCCTCCGCCGCCGGCAGGGCGTAGTCGCGCTCGCGCATCAGCGTCGCCACAAGGCGGGGCACCGCCACCACCACGTCCGCGCCGCCGCCGCGCCGCGCGAAGGCGAACACGTGCTGCGCCCGCTCGCCCTCGGCGGACAGCGGCAGGTACTCGCCGTCCAGGAACGTCGCCGGGTGCGCGCTGCGCAGCGCCAGCGCGCGGTGCGTAAGGTACATCTTGATGCGGCCGTCCTCCCAGCTCTCCACCAGCCCGCGCGCCGATGCCCGCGCGTCCGGGCCGCCCTGCATCGCCTCCTTCAGCTCCCGGAGCAGCCGGCGGCGGACGTCGTAGTCCACCGGGCGGCGGTTGTCCGGGTCCACCAGGGAAAAGTCCCACAGCTCCTGGCCCTGGTACACGTCCGGCACGCCGGGGGCGCCCAGCTTCACCAGCGTCTGTGCCAGCGAGTTCACCATCCCCATGCGCGCCACCAGCGGGTGCAGGCGGGCGAAGTCGGCGAAGAAGGCGGGGTTGGCCCCGCGGTCCAGCACCGCGGCCACGAACTGCTTGAGCCCCTCGTCGTAGGCCGCGTTGGGCTCGATCCAGCTGGTGTGCTCCTTGGCTTCGCGCGTGGCCTTTTCCATGTAGCCCTGCACGCGCTCCACGAAGTCCTGGTGCGCCTGGTCCTCCGTGGTGCCCAGCGGCCAGGCGCCCACCAGCGTCTGGTAGAGCAGGTACTCGTCGCCGGTGGCGGGCACCGGGCGCCCCTCGTCGTCCAGCTTGAGGCCGCGGTTGATCTCCGCCCACGCGGTCACGTGCGCCTCCCACAATTCCGGCACCTCCGAGAGCACGGCGATGCGGGCGCGCACGTCCTCGCTGCGCTTGGTGTCGTGCGTGGACGACGCCGAGAGCGCGTGCGGCCAGCGCTCCGCGCGCTCCAGCAGCCAGGCGTGCAGCTCGTCCGGCGACACGCCGAAGCGGTCCGGCTCGCCCCCCACCTCGTTGAGCGAGATCAGCCGGTTGAAGATGTAGAACGAGGTGTCCTCCACCCCCTTGGCCATCACCGGGCCGGTGAGCTGCTGGAACTTCATCACGAAGCGGGCGTGCTCCTCGCGCGACTCCTCGTCCAGCCCGTCCGGCCAGCGCAGCAGCAGCACGTTCCGGACGAAGTTGAAGAGCGACCCGCTCACCCCCGGGTTGCGGCGGCGCGCCGCGCGCACCGCGTGCTCCACGTAGGCGCGGTCGCGCTCCGACACCTCGCCCGCGAAGGCGTCGATGTAGGTGCGGTACACGGGGAAGCAGGCGATCACCTCGCGCAGCGCGTCGTGCAGCAGCCCCACGGTGAAGTCGCGCGAGCGGCGGTTCCGCTCCGAGACGCGCCCCAGCATGGTGGTAAGCACCGTCAGCTCGCTCACCAGCGACGAGTCCAGGATCAGCCGCTTCTTCTCGTAGACCAGCTCCGGGAAGGCGATGCGCTCGCGGGCGAAGCGGCGGAACACCAGGTCCAGCGCCCCCTCGTTCTCCCGCGCGACGAACACCCCGCCCACCCGGTTCATGAACTCGTAGCCCACCGTCCCGGCCACCGGCCAGTCCTCCGGCAGCGTCTCGTCGCCGGTGAGGATCTTCTCCACCAGCACGTAGAAGGGCTCCCGTCCGTCCACCCCCACCGTCTCCACCTGCAGGTCGCGCAGGTAGTCGCGCGGGTGGAACAGGCCGTCCGGGTGGTCGATGCGCAGCCCCGTCACCCTGCCCTCGCGCACCAGGCGCAGGATCAGGCGGTGCGTGGCCTGGAACACCTCGCCGCGCTCCACCCGCACCCCGGCCAGGTCGTTGACGTCGAAGAAGCGGCGGTAGTTGATCTCCTCCGCCGCCACCCGCCAGAACGCCAGCCGGTACGCCTGGTCCTCCAGCAGCGCGTCCAGCCGGTCGAAGGAGTGCGGCTCGCCGGGGACCCCGTTGTACTCGGCCACCGCCGTGTCGAGCGCCCGCCGCACCGGCTCCGAGGCGCCGTACAGCGCGCTCAGGCGGCGGCCCGTCACCGTCTTTTCACGGCGGCGCTCGGCCACGCTCTCCGCGTCGGTGCGGCGGCGGGCGGGGAGGCGCTCCAGCGCGGTGACGATGCTCTCCAGCTCCATCCGGTCCGGGTGCTCCGGGTCCAGCCCCTCCAGCCGCTCCAGCGCCAGGCGCAGCACCGCCGCCGTGGGGCCGGGGGCGCTGGGAAAGCGCGTGTCCCAGTAGTCGATGTGGAAGCGCCCGTCCTCGTACACCAGCTTCAGCTCCCCCTTCTCCAGCACCTCGCCGTACTGGTCGCCCAGCACCGGGAGGAGCACCTTGCCCTCCAGCTCCGCCTTGTACGGCTTCCAGTCGATGTCGAAGTACGCCGAGTAGGGCGAGCTGGGGCCGTGCTCCAGCACGTCGTTCCACCACGGGTTGCTGCCCGCCGCGATCCCCATGTGGTTGGGGACGATGTCCAGCAGGTGCCCCATCCCGTGCTCGCGGAGCGCGTGCGTCATCCGCGCGTGCTCCTCCTCCGTGCCGATCTCGGGGTTGAGCGACTCGTGGTTGGTGATGTCGTAGCCGTGCATGCTCCCCGGCCGCGCCTGCAGGTACGGCGAGGCGTACAGGTCCGAGATCCCCAGCTCCGCCAGGTAGGGGACCACGGCCGCGGCGTCGCGGAAGGTGAAGCGGTGGTTGAGCTGCAGGCGGTAGGTGGAGAGGGGGACGCGTCCGGCCCCCGGGCGGCGCTTCGCGGTCTGGTCCGACACGTGTGCTCCCGGCATTTTCGTGGTCAAGGGCTCCCCGCGCGGCGGCGGGAGCGCCCCGTACGGCAAGAAGCGGGCGCGGTTCCTGCGAACCGCCCCGCGGCCCCGGCGCGCCCCGCGCGCCCGCACACCCCGACCGACGCCCGATGGACCGCAAGATCGACCCGCGCTACCACGTTCCCGGCTTCCTGGAGAGCGCCGCCACCGCCTGGCCCGGCCGCCCGCACCCCCTCGGCGCCCACTGGGACGGCGAGGGGGTCAACTTCGCCGTGTACTCCGAGCTGGCCCGCGAGGTGGAGCTGTGCCTGTTCGACTCGCCCTCGGACGGAAAGCCCTCGCGCAGCTACCGCCTGCGCGAGCGCACCGGGCACGTGTGGCACGGCTACGTACCCGCGCTGGGGCCGGGGACGCTGTACGGCTTCCGCGTCAACGGCCCCTACGAGCCCGGGCGCGGCCTGCGCTGCAACCCGTTCAAGCTGGTGGTGGACCCGTACGCCCGCGCCCTTGCGGGGCCGCTGGACTGGGCCGCGCACCCCTGGGCGTACCCCATGGAGCAGCCCGGCGAGGACTGGGTGCTGGACGACACCGACGACTCCGCCGGGATCCCCAAGGGCGTGGTGGTGGACGACCGCTTCGACTGGCGCGGCGACCGGCGCCCCGCGACCCCCTGGAACGAGACGGTGATCTACGAGGCGCACGTCCGCGGGCTCACCATGCGCCACCCCGGGGTGCCGCGCGAGCTGCGCGGCACCTACGCCGGCGTGGCGCACCCCGCCGTGGTGGAGCACCTCCGCTCGCTGGGCGTCACGGCCGTCGAGCTGCTCCCCGTGCACGAGATCGCGGACGAGTACTTCCTGGTGGAGAAGGGCTTGAGCAACTACTGGGGGTACAGCACGCTGGGCTTCTTCGCCCCCAGCGTGCGCTACGCCCGCTCCCGCGAGCCGGGTGCGCAGGTGAGGGAGTTCCGCGAGATGGTGAGGGCGCTGCACGCGGCCGGGATCGAGGTGATCCTGGACGTGGTCTACAACCACACCGCCGAGGGCAATCACCTGGGGCCCACCCTCTCCCTCAAGGGGATCGACAATCCCACCTACTACCGGCTGGTGCCCGGCAACCCCCGCATGTACCGGGACTACACGGGTACCGGCAACTCGCTCAACCTGCGCCACCCGCAGACGCTCCAGCTGGTGATGGACAGCCTGCGCTACTGGGTGCAGGAGATGCACGTGGACGGCTTCCGCTTCGACCTGGCGACCACGCTGGTGCGCGGCGAGCACCTGGTGGACCGGCACTCGTCGTTCCTGGACGCGGTGCACCAGGACCCCGTGCTGAGGAACGTCAAGCTGATCGCCGAGCCGTGGGACGTGGGGGAGGGCGGGTACCAGGTGGGGGGCTTCCCGCTGGGCTGGTCGGAGTGGAACGGCAAGTACCGCGACACGGTGCGCGCCTACTGGCGCGGCGACCCGGGGACGCTGGGCGAGCTGGGCTTCCGGCTCACCGGCTCCAGCGACCTGTACGACGACGGCCGCCGCCCGCACGCCAGCGTCAACTTCGTGGTCTCGCACGACGGCTTCACGCTGCACGACCTGGTCTCGTACAACCACAAGCACAACGAGGCAAACGGCGAGGCCAACCGCGACGGCGACAACCACAACCTGTCGTACAACTTCGGGGTGGAGGGGCCCACCGACCGCCAGGACATCGTGCGGCAGCGCGAGCGGCAGAAGAGGAACTTCATCGCCACGCTGTTCCTGTCGCAGGGGGTGCCCATGCTGTGCGCCGGCGACGAGATGGGGCGCACCCAGGGCGGCAACAACAACGCCTACTGCCAGGACAACGAGACCTCCTGGATCCGCTGGGACCTGTCGGCCACGGACCGCGAGCTGCTGGAGTTCACCCGGGCCGCGGCCCGGCTGCGCCGCGAGCACCCCGCCTTCCGCCGCCGCCGCTTCTTCCGCGGGCGCTCGGTGCGCGGGTCGGAGGTCAAGGACCTCACCTGGCTGCGCCCGGACGGGCAGGAGATGTCGGACGAGGAGTGGACCTCGGGGTTCGTGAAGGCGTTCGGGATGTGCCTTGCCGGCGACGCGCTGGAGGAGTTCGACGCCCGCGGCCGGCACGTCGTGGACGACACCTTCCTCCTCCTCTTCAACGCGGACGGGGCCTCCATCCAGTTCACCCTGCCGCACTACGGCGACACGGACGAGTGGGAGGTGGTGCTGGACACGAACCGCCCGGAGGTCCGCGAGGGCGCCGAGGCGGTGGACGCCAGCGAGGAGTTCCTGCTGGAGGGGCGCACCATGGTGGTGTTCCGCGCCCGCCACTACACGCCGGAGCGCTGGGCCGCGATCCACGAGGCCGCGGCCCAGCGCGACGCGCAGCTGGAGCTGACCCCGCACGCGCCCGAGCCCCCGGCCGAGCCGGTCGCCTGGGTGGAGGCGGAGGAGCCGGCGGAGGACGACGCGGAGGAGCCGGAGACGGAGGACGGGGCGGGGGAGATTCCGGGAGTGGGAACAGACGCAGAACAGGGGGGAGAAGTGGCGAGCGCAGCGACGGAGGAGCGCCCGCTGGGCGCCCGGATCGACGGGGACGGCGTGGAGTTCCGCGTCTGGGCGCCGGGGCACGAGCGGGTGGAGGTGGTGGTCTACGAAAAGACAGGGAACAGGGAACAGGGAACAGGGGACAGCCGGCAACAGCAACGGCAGGAAGAGGGGGAGGTGCACCCGCTCGCCGAGGAGGGGGAGGGGTGGTGGAGCGGGCGGGTGGCGGGGATCGGGGCGGGGGCGAGGTACAGGTTCCGGCTGGACGGGGGGGATGCGTTCCCGGATCCCGCCTCGCGCTCGCAGCCCGAGGGGGTGCACGGGCCGTCGGAGGTGGTGGATCCCGGGGCGTTCCGGTGGACGGACGGGGAGTGGCGGGGGATCCCGGCGGAGGAGATGACGATCTACGAGGTGCACGTGGGGACGGCCACGCCGGAGGGCACCTTCGAGGGGCTGATCCCGCGGCTCGACCACCTGGTGGAGCTGGGGGTGACGGCGATCGAGATCATGCCGGTGGCGGAGTTCCCGGGGCACCGGAACTGGGGGTACGACGGGGTGGACCTGTTCGCCCCGGACAGCTCGTACGGCGGGCCGGAGGGGCTGCGCCGGCTGGTGGACGCGGCTCACGCGCGCGGGCTGGCGGTGATCCTGGACGTGGTCTACAACCACTTCGGGCCGGAGGGCAACTACCTGCCGGCCTTCACCAGCGGCCGGATCTTCACCGAGCGGCACAAGACCCCCTGGGGCGCCGCGGTGAACTACGACGGCGCGGGCGGCGCGGCGGTGCGCGAGCTGGTGGTCGGCAACGCGCTGCACTGGGCGCGCGAGTACCACGTGGACGGCCTGCGCCTGGACGCCACGCACGCCATCATCGACGACTCGCCCGTGCACCTGCTGGCCGAGCTGGCGGAGCGGGTCCGCGCCGAGGGCGCGCCGGGGCGGAGCTTCGTCCTGTTCGCGGAGGACGAGCGCAACGAGCGCGCGCTGGCGCTCCCCCGCGCCGAGGGCGGGATGGGGCTGGACGGCGTGTGGGCGGACGACCTTCACCACCAGCTGCGCGCCATGGTGGCCGGCGACCGCGAGGGGTACTTCGCCTCGTTCTCGGGTTCCGCGGAGGACGTGGCGGCCACGCTGCGCAAGGGGTGGTTCTACGAGGGGCAGCGCTCGCCGCACACCGGCGAGGAGCGCGGCACCCCGGCGGAGGGCGTCCCCCTGCCGGCGTTCGTGGTGTGCATCCAGAACCACGACCAGGTGGGGAACCGCGCCATGGGCGACCGCCTCAACCACGCGGTGAGCCCGGCCGCCTACCGCGCCGTCTCGGCGCTGCTGCTCGCCGCCCCCGCCACCCCGCTGCTCTGGATGGGCCAGGAGTGGGCGGCCTCCACCCCGTTCCAGTACTTCACCGACCACCCGGAGGAGCTGGGCAGGCTGGTGACTGAGGGGCGGCGCGAGGAGTTCAAGCACTTCTCCGCCTTCGCCGACCCGGAGATGCGCGAGCGCATCCCCGACCCGCAGGACCCCGAGACCTTCCGCCGCTCCACGCTGCTGTGGGAGGAGCGCGAGAAGGAACCGCACGCCGGCGTGCTGGCCCTGTACCGCGAGCTGCTGGCGCTGCGCCGCGCCGAGCCCGCCCTGCGCAACCGCGCCCGCGAATCGGTGGATGCCGCCGCCGTGGGCGAGCGCGCCGTGGCGCTCCGGCGCGAGGCCCCGGACGGCGGCGCCCTGCTGCTGGTGGCCGGCTTCGAGGAGGGCCCGCTGCGCGTGGACCTGGGAGCCCTCCCCGCCACGCGCGCCCCGGACGGCGGGCGCTGGGAGCCGGTGCTCGCCACGGAGGAGGCCCGCTTCGGCGGGGAGCGCGAGGGCGAGGTGGTGAGCGTGTCCGCGGACGGGGTGCTGGAGATGGAGGGTCCGGGCGCCGTGCTCCTGCGGTCGCAGCCGCAGGGCTGAGCGACACGCGAACGCGGAGCGCCCGAGCGGACGCCAGCGCGATCCCCGCGTGAGGGATGCGAGCGCGAAGCGGCGAGACCCGGCGGGGCTGTTTCCGCCGGGGCTCGCCTCCGTTACGCAGCGTTGTTTGCTGCGTTACGGAGCCGCAGCCCGACCCGAGCGCCAGCGAGGGGCACGCCCAGACCTGCCCTTCATCCCCGAAAATCACCTTTCCGACACCGAATGGCCGAAATCCGATCAGCGGGGTATCAAGCACCTGAGCGGTGTTTCGCCGCCCATTCAGACCGGCGGCGCAGTCCGTTCCGCCGGCGACCTCCGTGGAGCGCGCGACCCGCGCCCCACCGGAACCGGGAGCAGTGCATGGCAGCCAACGCAAACGACCAGGAAAAGCTGGACCGCGTCGCGCACGAGATGGGGAGCGCGCTGCGGCGGCAGGTGCGCCGGAAGTGGGACACGGTGCGCACCGCGGAGCGCAACGAGGGCGGCCGGCACGTGTGGCGGTTCCAGTCGGGTCCGGAGGGGGGCGACCTGTTCCTCCACGTCACGCACGAGGCCATGCAGGGGGCGGAGGCCCCGCAGCTGCTGGAGCAGCTCCGCGCGGGGCACTGGCTGTCGCGGCTGAGCCGGGGCCCGGAGAAGGCGCTGGTGCTGGGCACCGACGGCCGGCTGGTGCCGCTGCAGGCCTGACGCGGCAGGGCTCCACCGGAGCGGCCGGGCGGGGACGGGCACGGAAAACCCGCGCCGCGCCTGGGGAAACTTTTCCCGAACTCCGGTGTATGCCGCCGTGACGATGGAGCGCCCGCGGGCGCTCCTCTCCCGGAGCGGCCACCCGCGGCGGCGCCCAGGCGCCCTGCGGTCGGCCCGTTCCTTCGCCGTTCCGGGAAGTGTCGCCGCGGCACGGGCTTGGCCCCGCGCCGCCGCCGTCGACGAGGCCCGCGCCCTCGGCCCACCGACCCATCCCGCGGGCGGGCACCCTGCCGCACCGGGCAGGCCCCGCGCCGCCACACAAAGGAGTACCGACATGAACGGAAACGGTTCGAATCGGATTCGCGAGGAGGACGTTTACGTGAACCGCGAAGCGCACCCGGACTGGCCCTCGGGTGCGGAGCGGCTCCTGAAATCGGGAGACGAGGTATTCTGCGTGGGCGGGGTCGCGGAGGTGGTCAAGGTGCTGGGGCGCACGGGCGACGGGAGCCGGCTGCTGGAGCTGAAGCTCAAGAACGTGGTGGGCGCGAAGCCCTTCTTCGCCGCCGCCTCGAACGTGCTGGTCGCTCCGACGCCGCAGGTCGCGGCCTGAGGAACGGATAGGGAACAGGGGACAGGTTACAGGGGACAGGGAACAGCCTGCAACTGCAAAAGCGCCCCCGCCGGGAGATCCCGGCGGGGGCGCTTTCGTTTGCGGCGCACTGCAACGGCGGACCCCCTCCCTCGGCCCCTCCCCGCAAGGGGGAGGGGAGAACTGCTCTGCGGGGAGGCAGGATCGGCGCGAGGGGCGACCCCTCACCCCCCGGCCCCCTCTCCCACAAGGGGAGAGGGGGAGCACGACAAAAGCGAACCCCGGGCAGCCCTCCCCCGGCACGGGGGAGGGTGGCGAGCCTCAAGCGAGCCGGGTGGGGGCCCTCCCGAGGACGCCAGCGCCACCCCCGCGTGAGGGATGCGAGCGCGAAGCGGCGAAACCCAACAGCAGTACCGTTGGGTCTCGCCTCCGTTACGCACGGTTGTATCGTGCGTTACGGAGCCGCAGCCCGACCCCGCGCCAGCGGGGGCACGCCCGACCCCGCCGTAAAATAGCCGTTCAGAAGGGGAGCGCGGGAACCGTGAAGTGGAACGTGGACCCCTCCCCGACGGTGCTCTCGGCCCAGATGCGCCCGCCGTGGGCCTCCACGATGCCGCGGGCGATGGCGAGCCCCAGCCCCAGGCCGCCGCGCTCGCCCTTGCGGGCGCGCCAGAAGCGGTCGAACACGTGGGCCAGGTGCTCGGGGGGCATCCCGGGGCCGGTGTCCGAGATGGAGAAGTGGACCGCGCCGTCCGCGGGGGCGGCGCGCAGGGTGACCGTGCCGCCCCGGGGGGTGAACTTGAGGGCGTTGCCCACCAGGTTGGAGAACACCTGGAGGAGCCGGCCGCGGTCGGCCTCCACGAGGGGGAGGTCGGGGTCGGCGTCGCAGAGGAGGCGCACGCCCTTCTCGTCGGCCTGGGCCTGGAACAGCTCGGCCACGCCGGCGGGGAGCGGGGCGGCGGCGATGCGCTCGCGGTGCAGGGCGGGGGCGCCGGTCTCCATGGCGATGACCTCCACCAGGTCCTGGATCAGCCCCGTCATCTGCTCGGCGGAGCGGCGGATGACCCGCAGCTGCTGGCGGTCGCGGTCGGTCCACTGCTCCGGCGCGGAGAAGTCCTCCAGCACCGTGGAGGCCAGCAGCACGGCGTGCAGCGGGTTGCGCAGGTCGTGCGAGACCACCGCCAGCACCTCGTCGCGGGCGCCGGCGGCCTGGCGCGCCTCCTCGTACAGGCGGGCGTTGTCCACGGCGAGCGCGGCGCGGCGGGCCAGCTCGCGCGCGGGCTCCACGTCGTCCGGGCCGTAGGGCGGGGCGCCGCCCGCGGTGCGCGCCAGCGTCAGCGCGCCCACCGTGCGGCCGCGCGCCTGCAGCGGCACCACCAGCATGGAGGCCAGCCCCAGGTCGCGCAGCATCTCCAGGTGCTCGTCGCCCTGCGCCATGTCGGCCAGCACGGCCTCGTCCACCTCGGGGAGGAGCTGGGCGTCGCCGGTGCGCAGGGTGCGCATGACCGGGTGGTGCCCCTCCGGGTCCACGGGGAAGCGCCGCATCATCCCGCGGACGATCTCCTGCCGGGAGGGCTGCGCGTGGGCGCTGCCCAGGGCGTGGATGCGGCCCCCCTCCTCCACGTGGACGATGCAGTAGTCGGCCTGCGACCCGGCGCACAGGGAGGCGATGCTCTGCGCCGTGGTGCGGTAGTCCAGCGAGGAGGCGAGCAGGTCGCTCACCCGGCCCAGGAAGCGGTCGGCCTCCTCGCGGCGGCGCTGCTCGGTGACGTCGTGGAAGGCGAGCACCCCGGCGATCACCGCGCCCGCGGCGTCCCGCACGGGGGCGGCGCTCGCCATGACGATGCGCTCGGCCCCGCCGGCCGCGCGCATGCGGATCTCCTGGTCGGCCACGCGCTCGCCGCGGAGGATGGCCCTCGCCAGCGGCCAGTCCTCCGGCGCGAAGGGGCGGCCGTCGGGGTGGGAGCCGCGGAAGTCGCGGCTGTACTCCTCCACGGAGCCGGAGAGCGGCACCGGGCCCAGGATCTCCACGGCGCGGCGGTTGATGGCCACCAGCGTGCCGCTGGGGGCCTCGGCCAGGATGACGCCGGCGGGCATCTGCTCCATCATGGCCTGCAGCCGGGCGCGCTCGGCGTCCACCGCGGCGTGCAGCGCCTCGCGCTCGGCCTCGGCCTGCCTGCGCCCGGTGACGTCGCGGATCACCCCGATCAGGCGCGCCGGGCGGCCGTCCGGCCCGGGGAGGGGGCGGCCGTAGCCGGCGATCCAGCGCGTCCCGCCGTCCGGCTGCACGGCCCGGAACTCGGCGCGGTAGTCCTGGCCGCCGCCGGTGGCCCGCGCGATGGCCGCGGACACGGCGACCCGGTCCTCGGGGTGGACGCGCTCCATGAAGTCGCGGTAGCTCCCCCGCCGCTGCTCCTCGGGGAGCCCCATCAGCCGGTTGTGCTCGGGGGTCCACAGCACCACGCCGCTGCGCAGGTCCCAGTCCCAGGGCGCCAGCCCCGCGGCCTGGAGCGCCATGCGCAGCCGCTCCTCGCTGGAGCGCAGCTCCTCCTGCACCACCTTCTGCTCGGTGACGTCGCGGACGTGCAGGGTGAGGCCGTCCGGGGCCGGGAAGACGCGGAACTCCAGCCACGCGGCGAGCCGGGGGTGGAACTCCTCCAGCTCGGCGGCGTCGGCGCGCTCGGCGGCGCGGCGCATCTCCGCGAACAGCGCCGGGTGCGCGTCCTCGTCGAACAGCTCGCGCACGTCGCGCCCCAGCACCTCGGCGCGGTCGCAGTGCAGCAGGAACTCGGCGGCGCGGTTGACGTAGGTGAGCCGCCACTCCGCGTCCAGCGCCAGGAAGCCGTCGGCGATGCTTTCCAGCAGCGCGGCCATGCGCTCGCGCGACGCTTCCGCCTCGGCGCGGGCGGCGCGCTCCGCCTCCAGGCGCCGGGCGTCTTCCTCGGCGCGGCGCTGCTCCGTGACGTCGCGCACCAGCCAGCGGAGCCCGGCCAGCGCGCCGCGCCGGTCGCGGACGCCGGCCACGCTGCACGACACGTCCACCGGCCCGCCGCGGCGGGGGTGCAGGCGCAGCTCCCACCCGTCCGCCCGCCCCTCGCCGGCCAGGCGCGACAGGCGCAGCCGGAAGTCGCGCCGCGCCTCCGGGCTCACGAATACGGCCAGCGGCTTTCCCGCCAGCGCCGCCTCGCGCGTCCCCAGCAGGGCGGCGGCGGCGCGGTTGGCCTCGCGGATCACGCCGTCCGGGTCGGTGACCAGGTAGGCGTCCGGCGCGTTCTGGAAGAGGTCCTGGTACCGGTGCCGCTGGTCCTCCAGCGCCTCGCGCGACTCGGCCAGCGACTCGTTCTGCTGCCGCAGCTCCTCCTCGCTGACCTGCAGCTCCTCCATGGCGGTCTGCAGCTCGTGCAGCGCGTCGTCCACGAACGGGTGCGCTTCCGGAGGGGCGGTGGAGGTGCGCCGCTCCAGGGCGTCGATGCGGCTGCGGGCCGCGCTGATCTGGCTGCGGACGATCTCTTCCGCGTTCATGCAGGGGTGGTGCGCTGGGGGAAAGGGCCTGGGCCGCCTACGATCGCAATCGCCGCGCCGCCCCGTCAGGCCGGCTCCGCCCCGTCCCTCCACTCCTCCATGAGCACCACCGCGCCGAGGACCTCGCTCCCGTCCGCGGACAGCGGGGCGCAGGTGACGCGGCAGCGGATGCTCCGCCCCCGCCGGTTCACCGCGTCCAGCACCAGCTCCTCGGCCGTGGAGCGCTCCTCGATGCAGGCGCGGATGGGCGCCTTGAGCCGCTCCACCGGGAGCCCGATGTCCAGGTTCTGGAAGGCCTTCCCCTCCACCTCGCCGGCGCGCACCCCCCACATCTCCTCGGCCTGCGGGTTCCAGAGGCGCACGTCCGAGGCGCGGTCCAGCACGGCCACCGCCATGCGCAGGCTTGCCAGGACGGAGCCCACGTAGGCGTTGGCGCCGTTCAGCTCGGCGGTGCGCCGGTGCAGCTCGTCGTTGAGGGTCTCCAGCTCCTCGTTGGTGGACTGGAGCTCCTCGTTCATGGTCTCCAGCTCCTCGTTGGTGCTCTGGAGCTCCTCGTTGGTGGTCTCCAGCTCCTCGATGGTGCTCTGCAGCTCCTCGTTGGTGGTCTCCAGCTCCTCGTTGGTGCTCTGCAATTCCTCGAAGGCGGTCTCCAGCTCCTGGTGGGTCTCCTGCAGCTCGGCCTGGAGGCGCTTGTACTCGGTGACGTCGCTGAAGCCGATGCTGACACCCAGGAGCCGCTGCTCGCCGAAGAGGGGGACGACGCACACGTCCAGGGTGCGCAGCGCGCCGTCCGGGCCGGCGTGCTCCACGGCCCCCAGCTGCACCTCCTGCCGCCCGGCGTACGCCTGCTCTATGGGGCCGCGGAGCTCCACCGGGCGGTACGACAGGGTGAGGTCCTGGAGGGGACGCCCCACGTCCGCCGCGGTGAGGCCGAACAGGCGGCGCGCCGCGGCATTCGCGAAGAGGACCATGCCGTCCAGGTCCACCAGCACGCGGCCGGCCGCGTCCGCGTCCAGGGTGGCGTCGCGCAGGCGCAGCTGCTGAAGGGAGCGGCTCACGGACAGGGTGGCCCCCGGCTGGCTCCGCATGGCCAGCAGCCGCTCGCGCGCGCCGATGCGCGGCACCCGGGAGAAGATGCGCGCCTTGAGGTCCACGGGGGTGAACAGGCTGCCCTGGGACCTCATCATCTCCGCCTTGCCCAGGAACAGGAGCCCGTCGCCCTCCATGGCGTAGTGGAAGCGGCTCATGATGCGCCCCTGCACCGCGGCGTCGAAGTACATGAGGACGTTGCGGCACACCAGCAGGTCCAGGTGCGAGATGGGGGCGTCCTGCACCAGGTCGTGCCGCCCGAAGATCACGTAGCGCCGCAGGTCGGCGCGCAGCGTCCAGCGCTCGCCGGAGCGGTCGAAGTAGCGGTCGCGCACCTCCGGGTCGACGCCCTCCAGGTCGTCGGCGGCGTAGCTCCCGGAGCGGGCCTGGGCGAGCGCCTCCTGGTCCACGTCGGTGGCGTACACCTTGACCTGCTCGCGGAAGCGGTCCATGCCCAGCATCTCCGCCAGCAGGATCACCAGGGTGTAGGTCTCCTGGCCCGAGGCGCACCCGGCGCTCCAGATGCGGATGGGCTCGCGGCCCTGCTTGCGGTCCAGCACGCGCTCGCGCAGCTCCCGCGCGAGCGCGTCCCACGCCTCCGGGTCGCGGAAGAAGCTGGTGACGTTGATGAGGATGGTGTTGAAGAGGAGGGTGAACTCGTCCGGGTGGGTCTCCAGGTGCTCGTGGTACTCGGCGAAGCTTCCGATCCCCACCTCCTCCATCCGCTTGCGGGTGCGCCGCAGCAGGGTGGAGCGCTTGTAGCCGGTGAAGTCGAAGCCCCGGTCGCTCTTGAGGTATTCCAGCAGCCTCTCGAACGAGGGATCGGTTTCCGGGGAGCTCATGGGCGGTCGGATGGCGCGGCGAGGGGACCAGCGGCGGCGGGCGGGCCCGCCGGGACAAGGTCGTACCCCGTACAGGGTCTGTCAAGCGCAGCGCTGCCATCCGTTTGCCGCGCATGGTCCTTGCCGTAGGGGGACGTACGCAGGGGCGGGCTCACATCGTACGGGAAAGCACACGTGCCAGGACACGACATCGTGGTGGTGGGGGCTTCCGCCGGAGGCGTGGAGACGCTGGCGGAGCTGTTCTCGCGCATACCGCGGGACGTGGAGGCCAGCTTCTTCGTGGTGCTCCACGTGCCCGACCGTGGCACCAGCGTGCTCCCCTCCATCCTGAGCCGGCGCGGGCCGCTGCCCGCCCAGCACCCGGCCGACGGCGCCCTGATCGAGCCGGGCCGGGTGTACGTGGCCCCGCCCGGGCACCACCTGCTCGTGAAGCGCGGCCACGTGCGGCTGGTGCGCGGCCCGCGTGAGAACAGCGCCCGCCCGGCGGTGGACCCGCTCTTCCGCACCGCGGCGGCGGCGTACGGGCGGCGGGTGGTGGCGGTGGTGCTCTCGGGCACGCTGGACGACGGCACGGCGGGCCTCCAGGCGGTCAAGGCCCGCGGGGGAACGGCGGTGGTGCAGGACCCGGACGAGGCCATGTACGGGGGGATGCCGCGGAGCGCGGTGGAGCACGTGGCGGTGGACCACGTGCTGCCGCTGGCCCGGATCGCGCCGCTCCTGGTGCGCCTGGCGGACACCGCGGTCGAGGACGACGAGGGAGACGAGGTGCCCGACGACATGAGGGACGAGATCGACGCGGTGGAGATGGATCCGAGCCAGCTGCACGGCGACGACCATCCCGGCACCCCGTCCGGCTACACCTGCCCGGAGTGCCACGGCGCGCTGTGGGAGCGCCAGCACGGGGAGCTGGTGCGCTTCCGCTGCCGCGTGGGGCACGCCTACTCGGTGGAGACGCTGCTCTCCGAGCAGGCGACCTCCATGGAGGCGGCGCTCTGGACGGCGCTGCAGGCGCTGGAGGAGCGCGCCTCGCTGTCGCGGGGGATGGCGGAGCGGATGGAGCGCCGCGGGCATCCCCGGCTGGCCGCGCGCTACCACGGGGAGGAGGCGGAGACGCGGGCGCGGGCGGAGCTGATCCGCCGGGTGCTGCTGGAGGGCGGGGCGGCCGGGGCCGAGGAGCAGGGGGCGGCGCGGTCGGTGCACGGCTGACCACCGGGATTCGCGGAGCATGACGAACAGGGACATCATCGTGGTCGGCGCGTCGGCGGGCGGCATCGAAGCCCTGCGGGCGCTGCTCGGCGGACTGCCGGGCGACCTCCGGGCCTCCGTGTTCGTGGTGATGCACGTGGCGCCCGACAGCCCGGGGATCCTCCCCCGCATGCTCCAGGACGCCTCGCCGCTGCCGGTGGAGCACGCCCGCGACGGCGAGCCGATCGAGCACGGCCGCGTGTACGTGGCCCCGCCGGACTGCCACCTGCTGCTGGAGCGCGACCGGGTGCGGCTGTCGCGCGGCCCCAAGGAGAACCTGTCGCGCCCGGCCATCGACCCGCTCTTCCGCTCGGCCGCGCACGTGTTCGGGGCGCGGGTGGTGGGGGTGGTGCTCACCGGCCGGCTGGACGACGGCACGGCCGGGCTGTGGGCGGTGAAGCGGCGCGGGGGAGCGGCGGTGGTGCAGGACCCGGACGACGCCACCTACCCCTCCATGCCCCGCAGCGCGATCCGCTACGTGGAGGTGGACGAGGTGGGCCCCGCGGCCGCCCTGGGGCCCGTGCTGGCGCGGCTGGCGGGCGAGCGCCCTCCGCCGGACCCGGACCCCGGGCCGATGCGGGAGCTGGAGATCGAGACACGGATCGCCCGGGACGACAATGCGCTCGCGGCGGGCGTCATGGACCTGGGCCCCTTCACGCCCTTCACCTGCCCGGAGTGCCACGGCGTGCTGGTGAGCCTGAAGGAGGGCGGGGTCCCCCGCTTCCGCTGCCACACCGGGCACGCGTACTCGCTGGACAGCCTGCTCTCCGCGGTGGGCGAGTCACTGGAGGACACGCTCTGGACGGCGCTGCGGGCCGTCGAGGAGGGGATCCTGCTGCTGGACCACGTGGCCGCGCACGTCCGCGGCACGGGGGAGGACCACGCGGCCGCGGAGGCTTTCGAGCGGCAGGCGCGGGAAGCCGACGGGATCGCGGCGAAGGTCCGCGAGGCCGTGATGCGGCACCGCACCGTCAGCCGCGGGGCGCTGGCCCGCGAGGAGGACGTCGCCGACTGAGCCCCGGCGCGCCACCCCGCGTCCCCCGGCGCTTCCGGCTCGCCCGCCCTTCCGCAGGATCTTGCAGGGTGCACGGGACTTGCACGGCCGGGCACGTGTTCGTCGTCCCACCTGCGGTCCGGGAGGCAACATGCACGGGCAGCCGGAGACGGAAGCGGGAAAGGACCCCGGGTGGGCGCGGGCCGCCCTCCCGGACACGGCCGGGAACCGGCGCAGGGCGGAGGCGCTGCTGCGCGCCGCGGACGAGGCCCGGGACCGGGCTTCGGCCCTCCACGCCGCGTTGGTGGCGCGGCGGGGCGGCGCGGCGTCGTTCCGGGACCAGATGACGATCTGGGAGGAGACCCGGCGCACGCTGGCCGAGATGGAGGAGAGCGCCCGCGAGCTGGCTGCGGAGAGCGCCCAGGCGGAGCGCGATGCGGCGGAGCAGACGGCGTGGGTGCGCGCCCAGGTGGAGTCCATGCTGGAGGACGGGTGGACGCGGGAGGAGCTCGCCGGGATCGGCATCGGGGACGACCTGCTGGCGCAGGTGGGCCTGCGCGATGACCCGCGGCTGTGGGAGCCGGGAGCCGGGAGCCGGGAGCCGGGAGCCGGGAGCCGGGAGCCGGGAGCCGGGAGCCGGGAGCCGGGAGCCGGGAGCCGGGAGCCGGGAGCCGGGAGCCGG
>DASVQR010000077.1:0-20060 GCA_036389055.1 Longimicrobiaceae bacterium
GCCCGAAGGGGCGAGACCCGGCGGCAGTTTGCCGGGGCTCGACTCCGTTGGGCTGCGTTGTTTGCAGCCCTACGGAGCCGAAGCCCGACCCCGCGCCAGCGGGGGCACGCCCAAACCCGCCGTTCAGAGCCGTTCCAAAGATCAGCCCACCGACCGATAGTACCCGCCGCGCCCCATCCGTCGCTGAACCGGCGCAACCGCCTGCACCGGCGCCGCCTGCCGCGGCGCGGGCACCGCCGGCACTCTCCCGGACCGGACCTCACGCGCCTTGTCCTGCGCGCTCACGTGCAGCGCCACCGTCATGGCCAGGTTGATCCAGAAGAACGGGTAGTACAGCACCGTGACGAAGAACCCGCTGCCGATGAAGCCGAGCAGCGCCCCGTCCAGCCCGTGCGCCGTCTGGTACAGGAACCCGTGGTCCCCGGGAAGCGCGCGCAGGAGCTTGCGGGTCTTGAAGTTGACCACGAACGTGGCGCCGATCAGCAGCACGAAGGCGGCGAGCCCCGTGTAGCCCATCTCCGCCACCGCCTCGATGAAGATGTTGTGCGGCAGCTGCCCGGCCGGGTTGTAGTACGTCTTGTAGTACGGGAGCCAGTTGCCGTAGCCGATCCCCAGCACCGGGTGCTGCTCGGCGATCTCCAGCCCGTGCTTCCAGTACGTGATGCGCGTGGTGGACGTCTCGTCCTCGCCGGCGCTCTCGAAGCGCGCCTTCTGCTCCGGCGGGATCACCGCGATCACCAGCGCCACGAACAGCGCGGCGGGGATCAGCACCCGGAAGCGGTGCTTGGACCGGGCCACCATCAGCACCAGGGTGAGCGCACCCCCGATCAGCGCCCCGCGCGACGAAGAGGCGATCATGCTCATCACCGCCGTCACCGGGAACGACAGAAAGAACAGCCGCTGCCACTTCCCCCAGTGCTTCCACATCCCCACCACGAAGGCGACCGCCAGGGGAAAGAACACGCACATCTGGATGCCGAACTCGCCGGAGTTGTGGAACCACCCCGGCCCGCCGGTGGCTCCCCAGTCGCGGAAGCCGAAGCCGGTCTCCGCCCAGGAGCGCGCGCCGTGCTGCGACATCTTGAAGGAATACAGCAGGAACGCCAGCATGTAGACGAAGAAGCGCCGCTCCGTGGTGACGATGCTGACGGTCAGCACGAACACGAGGATCCAGTTCAGGTAGATGCTGAACTTGTCCAGCGACGCGTCGAACGAGAACGCCGTGAACGAGGACGCCACCAGCACCAGCGTGTACAGCCCCAGCAGCCCCGAGATCACGGTGGGGAAGCGGGCGAGCTTGCCCTCCATCCCCGCCGTCACGATGGTCAGCACCAGGAAGGTGAGCCCCCACGGCAGGACGTCGATGGACTGGTACACCTGCTGCGGCCGGACGTACTCGATGAACATGTACAGGTTCAGGAACCAGAACGAGGCCGGCTCCCGCTGCAGGAACGCCCAGATGTCACGCGGGCGCGTCCGCCACACGTCCGCCACCCGCCCGGCGGAAGCGCGCCGGGCCCCCGCCCCGGGGGCGTAGGCGGTGCCGGCTCCGGCCGGCATGCGTCCCGGCGCGGCGAACCGGGGCTGCGAAGCGTCACCCATTCAGGACCCGTTTGAGAAGGTGTAGTCCGCGGAGCATGGAGGTGGGGACCAGGCTCCCGCCCAGGATCCCCACCGAGCGGCCGGAAAGCGCCGCGCCCTCGCGCCAGGCGTCGATCACGGCCGTGCGCGCCTCGCGGCGCTCCATCAGCGACAGGTGCAGGTAGGCCATGCGCAGCAGGAGCCGCTGGCGGCCGAGCCGCCGGGCCTCCTCCTCCGCGGCGGAGAGCGGCCGGAGCTTCCCCGCCCGCCCGTTGCTGAGCAGGGCGTTCAGCACCATGTCGCGGGTGTTGGCCCCCGCGGTGAGCCGCTCCTCGTGCCCCACGCGCCAGCGCAGCAGCGGCGACATCACCACCGCCATGGGCGAGGCCGCGGCCAGGCGGTGGAAGAACTCGGTGTCCTCCGCCACCCGCAGCGCCTCGTCGAAGCCGCCGCTCTTCAGGAACAGCTCGCGCCGCACCATCGCCGCGGAAGGGAGCACCACGTTGCCGCGGAAGAGCAGCCCGAAGGCGTCGCCGGCGAACACCGTGTGGCTGCCGCCCGCGGCCTCCACCGCGAGCTCGCGGAGCGCCGCGGCGAACCACTCCCGCGAAGTGCGGCCGTTCTCGCGGAACACCGGCACCGCGCTCTCCAGCCCGCGCGTCCCGTCCACCGGGCGCCCGCCGCCGTCCACCAGCACGCACTCGGTGATGGACCACCCCGCCTCCGGGGCCGCGGCGTGGGCGGCCGCCTGCACCTCCAGCTTGGCGGGGTCCCACAGGTCGTCCGAGTCCACGAAGGCGACCCACTCCCCGCGCGCCTCGCGCACCCCGCGGTTGCGCGCGGCGGACACGCCGGCGTTGGGCTGGCGGACGTAGCGCACCGGCGCGGGAAAGGCGCGGCAGACCTCCTCGGTGTGGTCGCGCGAGCCGTCGTCGACGACGAGGACCTCGTCGGGAGGACGCGTCTGCTGTAGCACGGACTCCACAGTCGCGGGGAGCCACTCCGCCCGGTTGTAGGTGGGGATGACGACCGTGATGGACGACAAGAGCCTCTCCGGGTCCACGTCGGGTGGGGCGGCGCGGGGGCGCCGGGTGTTTCGGCGCGGCGCGCGGGCCGCGCCGGTGCGCCCCCCTGGTGCATGGATCTTGCCACCCCGGGGGCCTGCCCCGCGCTCGCCGCCGGGCCGCAGCTCCCCGCCCGCCGCGGCCGGGGGGCTCTCCCGGACCCTCCCGGGCACTCTTCCCGCACCCGACCCGATGCGCCGGGAATCACCCACACCTGTTGCGCCCGCTCCACAGGCAGGCGCGCTCGCGGACGCGCCGCGGGACGACGCCGCCGGGCGCGGATCGCCGCGCCCCGCCGTGGATCCGCGGCCCCTGACCATCCTGCACGCCACCGCCCCGGCGCGGGTGGGGGGGCTGGAGCGGGTCGTGCGTTCGCTGTGCGCCGGGCAGCGGGCCCGCGGGCACCGGGTGCACCTGCTGGCGGTGGTGGACCCCGGCGAGGCGGACCACCCGCTGGCGGCCCCGCTGGCGGCCGCCGGGGTGGAGGTGCACGTGCTGGAGCTGCCGGCGCGGGCGTACCACCGGGAGCGCGCCTTCGTGCGGGAGCTGTGCGGGAAGATCCGTCCGGACGTGGTCCACACCCACGGCTACCGCCCGGACCTGGTGGACGCGCCGGTGGCCCGCTCGCTGGGGATCGCCACGGTGGCCACGGTGCACGGCTTCGTGCGCGGCTCGTGGAAGGGGAGGCTGTACGAGTGGATGCAGCGCCGCTCGTACCGGCGCTTCGACGCGGTGGCCGCCGTGTCGCGCCCGCAGGTGGAGGAGCTCGTGGCCTCCGGCGTGCCGCCGGCCCGCATCCACCACCTCCCCAACGCCTGGGCCGCCCACGCGCCGCCGCTCCCCGCCGCCGAGGCGCGCGCCCGGCTGGGGGTGCCGGAGGGCGTCTTCCACGTGGGGTGGGTGGGGCGGCTGGGCCGCGAAAAGGGAGCCGACGTGCTCCTGGACGCCCTTGCGCTCCTGGGCGACCTGCCGCTGGTGGCGTCGGTGGTGGGCGGCGGGCGCGAGGAGGCGGCGCTGCGGGCGCAGGCGGACGCGCTCGGCGTCGCCGACCGGGTGAGGTGGCACGGGATGGTCGCCGAGGCCGGCCCCCTGTTCCCGGCCTTCGACGCCTTCGTGCTCAGCTCGCGCACGGAGGGAACGCCCATCGCCCTGTTCGAGGCCATGGAGGCCGGCGCCCCCGTGGTCACGGCCGCCGTGGGCGGGGTGCCGGACGTGGTCTCCCCCGCCGAGGCCCTGCTGGTCCCCCCCGGGGACCCGGCGCGCCTGGCGGAGGCGATCCGCGCCGTGGCGCGCGACCCCGCGGCCGCCGCGGAGCGGGCCCGCGCCGCGGGCGGGCGGCTCCGCTCCGCGTTCGGCGCGGCCCCCTGGCTGGACCGGTACGACGCGATCTACCGGCAGGTACAACGTCAACCCCGCTCATGAGTCCCATGACCCTGGCCGCCTGGATCCTCGTCGCGCTCCCCCTCGTGCTGGGGGCCTACGCGTACGCGGGATATCCCCTCTTCCTTGCCGCGGCCGCCCGCGTGCGCGGCCGCCGCCCCGCCGCCGCCCGGCCGGAAGAGTGGCCCACCGTCAGCATCTGCCTCCCCGCGTACAACGAGGAGGCGCAGATCCGCGGCGCCGTGGAAAGCCTGCTCCGGCTGGACTATCCCGCGGACCGCCGCCAGATCCTGGTGGTCTCCGACGCCTCCACCGACCGCACCGACGACATCGTCCGCGAGTACGCCGACCGCGGCGTGGAGCTGCTCCGCATGCCCCAGCGCGGCGGCAAGACCGCCGGCGAGAACGCCGCCGCCCGGCACCTGACCGGCGAGATCGTCGTCAACACCGACGCCTCCATCCGCATCCGCCCGGACGCGCTGAAGCCGCTGCTCGCCCGCTTCGCGGACCCCACGGTGGGCGTCGCCTCCGGGCGCGACCTGAGCGTGGGCAAGGCCGGCGACGACGCCAACGCCGGCGAGGGCGGCTACGTGGGGTACGAGATGTCCGTGCGCGCCATGGAGACCGCGGTGGACGGGATCATCGGCGCCTCCGGCTGCTTCTACGCCATCCGCGCCGAGCTGCACCGCACCCAGCTCCCCCAGCACCTGAGCCGCGACTTCGCCTCCGCCCTGGTCGCCCGGGAGCACGGCTACCGGGCCGTGTCGGTGGACGAGGCGGTGTGCTTCGTCCCCCGCACCAGCTCGCTGCGGCGCGAGTACCGGCGCAAGGTCCGCACGATCGCCCGCGGCATGGAGACGCTCTGGCACAAGCGGCGCCTGATGAACCCGCTCCGCCACGGGGTGTTCGCCTGGATGCTGCTGAGCCACAAGGTGGCGCGCTGGCTCCTCCCCTGGACCATCGTCGGCGGGGCCGCGGGCGTGGCGCTCCTGGCGGCGGACCACGTCTGGGCCCGGGTGGTGCTCGCGGCGGGGGTCGGGGTGGGCGCGCTGGCGCTGGCCGGGTGGCTGTGGCCCGAGGACCGCCCCATCCCGCGCGTCCTGGCCATGCCCGCCTTCGCGGTGACCGGCAACCTGGCCGCGATGCACGCCTTCCTGCGGGCGCTCTCGGAGGAGGACGGCGCCACCTGGGAGCCGACGCGGCGCGACGTCGTGCTCAGCGGGAGCTGAGCCCATGCGCATCTACGTCTTCACGCAGTACTATCCCAGCACCTTCAAGCCGTACTTCGACACCCAGTTCGCGCAGCTGCTCCGCGACGGGCACGACCTCACCGTGCTGGCGCACGGCGCGCAGGCGCACGTGGCCGACGAGGCCGTGTCGCGCCTGGGCCTGCCGGAGCGCACCCGCTACTACCCCACCACGCTGCGCACCCTGCCGCGCTTCCTCCCCGGGGTGCTGGGCACCCTGCTGGCCGACCCGGCGGCCGCCGCGCGGCGGATGGGGGCGACCGAGCCGGCGAAGCGGAGCAAGAGCCGCTTCATGGACGCGGTGCGGATGCTCGGCCTGCCGCGCGAGCGCCCGGACCTGTGCCTGGTGCACGACCTCACCACGGCGGGGATGTTCACCCTGCTTCGGCGGGTCTACCCCGGCGTGCCGGTGGCGATGTACTACCACGGCGGGGAGAACGCCGGCAGCAAGGGGATCCCCGACGCCGTGGTGCGCAGCGCCTTCCAGGGGGTGGACGTGGTCTTCACCAACACCGGGTTCTCGCGCGACCACGCGGTGGCGCGCGGCTGCCCCGCCGACAAGGTGGAGATCGTCCCCGTGGGCTTCTGCCTGGACGACTACCGTCCCCCCGCGCCGCGCGGGTACCGTCCGGGCGGCGTGCTGCGCATGCTCTCCGCGAGCCGCCTGAGCGAGGAGAAGGGGCACCGCTTCGCCCTGCAGGCGCTGGCCGGACTGGTGGCCTCCGGGGTGACGGACTTCCGCTACACCATCGTGGGCGGCGGCTACATGCGGGAGCCGCTGGAGCGCTTCGTGGAGGAGAACGGGCTGCGCCCCTACGTGGAGTTCGCGGGGATCCTGACCACCGCGGCGCTGCTCGACCGGATCGCCGCCACGGACCTGGTGCTCCTCCCCAGCATCGAGCTGGGAACCTGGGTGGAGAACCAGGCCTGCATCGTCCAGGAGGCCATGCTGATGAAGGCGCTGGTGGTGGCGACCACCGCCGGCGGCGTCCCCGAGTCCACCGCCCCCGAGCTGCAGCCCTTCCTGGTCCCCCCGGAGGACCCCGACGCCCTCGCCCGCTCCATCCTCGCCGTCCGCGCCCTGTCCGGCCAGGAGATGCGCGTCCTGGGCGAGGCCGGCCGCGCCTTCGCCGAGGAGCGCTACGACATTCGCCGCCTGAACGCCGAGCTGCTCCGCCGCGCCCTGTCCCGCTACTGCCCGCCCGTCGCCGCCCCGGAGCTCGCCGGCGCGGCCTGAACGGCAGTACGGAGTACGAAGTACGCTTACGGCGCCCCACCGGGATCTCCCGGCGGGGCGCCGTCGTGTGGAGCCGCTTCGACCGGGCTCCGGCGTAGGGGGTCGGCCGGGGGATGCTGCTCCGGGGGAGCCGAACTCGCCCACCGCTGGAGTGAGGGCGAGATCACGCTGGCTTCGAACATGACGTTCCCCCTGCGCAGCCTCCCCCGACCTCCCTGCCCAGATCCCTGAACTGCAACGACAACGGCAGTTCTCCCCCTCTCCCGCTTGCGGGGGAGGGGGCCGGGGGGAGGGGGCCTGCCACGGCGCAGCGATCCCTGACCTCCGGGTGGGGGCCTCCCGCGGACGCCAGCACCACCCCCGCGTGAGGGATGCGAGCGCGAAGCGGCGAAACCCAACAGCAGTACCGTTGGGGTTCGCCTCCGTTACGCAGCGTTGTTTGCTGCGTTACGGAGCCGCAGTCCGACCCCGCGTCAGCGGGGGCACGCCCGAACCCGCAGTTCAAAGCCGTCGATCCGGTCCAGCTCCCGGCAAAAATAGAAGGGGCCCGCTCCCATACCGGGAGCGAGCCCTCCGTACTTCCCGACCGGGCGGAAAGAACGAGCTTACTGCTGCTCCTCTTCCTGCTTGCGGCGACGGCGGCGGGCGGCACCGGCGAGGCCGGCGAGCCCCGTCCCCATGAGCGCCATCGAGACGGGCTCGGGGGTGGCGGTCACCTGGAACATGTTGTCGTCGAAGTCGAAGTCCGTCGCGAACTGCGTGTTGTAGCAGAGCGGATCGGTCGAGGCGAGCTCACCCGTCTTGCAGAGGTCCTCGAAGCCGACGTTGTACGTCCACTCGCCGGTCTGCGTGGCCACCGCGTGGATGCGCCCGTCGAAGTTCTTCGTGCCGTCGCCCGTGTAGAACCACGCGCCGCGCGAGCCCGGAGCGAAGGGGTTCTCGGCGCCCGCCACGTACAGGTCCTGCACGAAGATGCCGAAGTGCAGCTCCGTCCCGGCCGCGAACATCCCGCCCGGGTTGAGGTTGCCCGTCGGCGAGCCGATCGCCGCCGTGCCCACCGCGCCCGGGGCGACGCTGGTCTGCGAGCCCTGGTTGGCGAACAGGAAGACGCTCGGCGTGGGGAACGGCGTCTGGTCCGGGCCGGGGTTCATCGAACCGAAGAACCACAGCTCCGAGCGGAGCGCCGCCTCGGTGCCCATGAACGTCACGAACGTCGGACCGCCGTTGGAAAGGATCGGCGCCGCGTGGCCCTGCTCCGCCGTCCCCATGCTGAGCGCCGATGCCAGCGCCAGTGCCATGCCTGCCTGCTTGAACCGCATACTCGTGCCTCCTGCTTGAAGGAAAGGGTTCCACCACCATCCACTACGTCAGGCCGGGTTGCCTCCTTGTGGCTGAGTGTGGAAGACGAGACCCACGTCGCGCGCGGCCTTGCCGGCCGTCGCGCGTCCCGCGGCGCGGCTTGACCGCCACCCCCCGATCGCCAGCCCGGCTGCTGCCGGGATCGAGAGTCCCAGCACCGCCATCGCCCGGAGCACCGTCAGGTCCAGCGCGCCGCGGAAGTTGGGGTTCACCGAGTTGCGGACCTGCAGGAAGTCCAGGGCGAACGCGATGGCCACCAGCGAGACCACCAGGGCCATGACCATGCAGACCACCGACACGGCGCGCAGCGTACGGCGGTGGTCGAGCACGGCCGCGACCGCCATGATCCACGCCAGCCCGAAGAGCGTGCCCACCACCGCCCCCGACATCAGGCCGACCGCTCCGAAGCGCCAGCGCACCTCGCCCAGCCGGAACGGCCAGATCTGCAGCGCGGGCTCGCTCACCGCGGTCAGGATGAGGAGCACGCCGACCGGGTAGAGCGCCTTGAGGAACGGACGGTAGCTCTGCGACGTCATCTTGGGCTTCCCTTGAGTGTTCGGTTGGGCGGCCGCACCCGCGCGGCCGCCGGTCTGCGGCGCCGCCACCGCCCCGCTCGTCCCGGCGCTCACGAGGGGAGCGAGCGGTTGACGGCCGGCACCATCTGGCCCGCAACGCGCGAGGCGAGCTTGAACGCCTCCTCCTCCGAGCCCTTCACCGGCACGATCACGCGGACCAGCGCCTCGTCGCTGCGGCCGCGGAGGGCCGAGTCGCGCAGCAGGTCCCACTTGACCCGGTACTCGTTGGCCTCCACCCGGCCGCGCCCCTGGTACCAGTACAGCACCAGCGCGCGCTGCTGCTTGTTCTGCAGCAGGTAGCGGTTCACCTGCACCGGGCCCTGCGGCGTGGCGATGGCGACGCGCGTGTTGGTCAGCGCCTCCCACCCCGCGCCCGGCAGGCAGTTCTTGGGCGAGTGGATGGTCTTGCCCTGCGTCTGGCTCTCGTAGTAGCCCACGTACAGGGAAAAGGCGTAGGCGCTCGCCGCGGCGCCGGGCTCCTGGAACACCCGCATCAGGTAGTTGGTCATCCCGGCGACGCGCTGCTCCTCCTCGGAGATGACCACGTCCTTGGAGCCGTACGAGGCGAACTGCGCCGGGATCGCCTTTTCCAGCGGGGCCTGCAGCGGCAGGGTGCGCTGGGTGTCGATCCCCAGCGTGACCAGCGCGCCGATGCCCAGGATGACGGCGGGCGCCCAGGCCCGGTTGAACACGCTCATGCCCTGCGCCTCCCGATGAAGAGCTCCGTCTGGTTGAGGAGCGCCGCGATGCCGCCCAGGATGGCGAACGCCACCACGAAGATGATCCACCCCTCCGTCACGTGCATGAAGCCCTCGCCCAGCTTGGGGTCCACGTAGAAGACCAGGAAGCCGGTGAGGAACACCCGGATGCCGTTGAGGAGCATGGCCACCGGGATGGCCGCGGCGACCAGCAGCACGCGGCTCGCCGGGTGGCGCAGCCACAGCCCGCCGATCAGCAGGCCCAGCGAGATCAGCGAGGCCAGCGAGCGCAGCCCGCTGCACGCCTCCGTCACGAACAGCGACCGCCCGGGGAGCCGGATCACGTTGCCGGAGAGCTGCACCGGGATGTGCCGCCACTCCAGCAGCCCCGCCCCCATCTCCGACGCGCGGAACTGGAGCGGATTGGCGATGGAGCCGAGCACCACCGCCGGGAGCGGCACCGACAGCGCCAGCAGCGAGGCCGGGAGCCACCAGTGCAGCAGCTGGCGGAAGCCCAGGTGGAACACCACCAGCCCGAAGAGCGCGCCCAGCATGGAGGCCCGCATGGTGAACAGCTCCGCGGCCAGTCCGGACCCGTAGCGGAGGAGCACCGCCGCCAGGAGGAGGGCGATCCCCGCCATCGGCTGGCCCTTGGCCCCCGCGCGGATCCCGCTCTTCCAGGCCAGGTACCCGGCGAGCGGGGCGAGCAGCAGGCCGTGGCCCGCGTCGGGGTCGTTCCACCAGTCGCGCCCCAGCGTCATCATGGGGCTCCAGAACAGCACGAGGAACGCCGCCCCGGTGGCGGCGTACGGAGCCAGCCGCTTCCAGTCGCCCGTGTCGGCGCGGCCCAGCGTGAGAGTTGCGCTGGTCACTTCACCACGCTCCGCGCTTGAAGACGATCACCGGGACGGTGCGGAGCAGGATCAGCAGGTCCTCCAGCGCCGACTGGCGCTCGATGTACTCCAGGTCGTAGCTCAGCTTGTTGCGCACGTCCGACAGGCACTGGTCGTAGCTCTGGTTGATCTGCGCCCACCCGGTGATCCCGGGGAGCACCCGCTGGCGCTCCGGGTAGCGGTCGATCTGGTCGCGCAGCTCGGCGAAGATCTTGGGCTGCTCGGGGCGCGGGCCCACGATGTTCATGTCGCCCTTGAGCACGTTGAACAGCTGCGGCAGCTCGTCCAGCCGGTACTTGCGCAGCACGGCGCCCAGCCGGGTGACGCGCGGGTCGCGGGGCTGCGCCCACACCTGCACACCCTCGTTGGAGGCGGTCATCGTGCGGAACTTGTACATCGTGAACAGCCGGCCGCCGTAGTCCACCCGGCGCCGCCAGTGGTGGTCGCTCCCGTCGGGGGCGCGGCGGTCCAGCCCCACGCGCGTCTGGCGGAAGATCACCGGACCGGGGGAGGAGAGCTTCACCAGCACCGCGATCACCAGCATCAGCGGCGCGGCCAGCAGGATCCCCATCAGGGCGAGCACGACGTTCAGCGCGCGCCGGGCGATCTGCGGGGCTTCCGAGATCGCGGCCGGACGGGCCCACGAGGAGGAGGGGACTTTCTCGACCAGATCTTCGATCGCCAGAAGGCCCGAGGACGACAGCGCCCTCTGAGCGGTCAGGGGACCGGGTTTCTGCGCGGGGATCAGCACGGTGGGACTCTCCCGATTCGGTTTGTTCCGTGTACGTCGGCTGCGTCGTGCGATTGTGGGGAATGCAACGGCCATGCACGGCGGCACGCCGCGGCCCGATCTTCGTAAGTCGTTGCTGAGCGCGCGTATGGCGTCGCGCAGGTTAGGTCGGGGGGGCGGGTGTTGCGTGGTGGCCCGCCGACGTGTGTGGTGATCGCCCCACACAGTTCGGGCGTGCCACGGGGGTCACGAACGGCCCGGAACGGCGGGTTCGGGCGTGCCCCCGGCTGGCGCCGGGGTCGGGCTTCGGCTCCGTAGGCGAGCAAACGACGCTCGCCAACGGAGTCGAGCCCCGGCGGAAACAACCCCGCCGGGTCTCGCCCCTTCGGGCCGTAATCCCTCACGCGACGGCTCGGACGACAACGGATACAAAAGCACGGCGGGCCCGCGGATGGTCCGCGGGCCCGCCGTGGGGCTTCTTGTTCGTGCGTCGGTCCGCCGCGTCAGCTCTGGGGGGCGGGGGGGAGGTCCAGGCGGAAGTGGAAGCGGGTGCCCACGCCTGCGGCGGTCTCGTAGGCCAGCTCCGAGCCCATGGCGCGCACCAGGCTGCGGGCCAGGGTGAGGCCGAGGCCGGTGCCCGAGAAGCCGGGGCCGTTCCAGCGGCTGACCAGGCGCACGGGCTGGAAGAGCATGGCCTCCTGCTCGGGGCGGATCCCGGCGCCCGAGTCGCGCACGGCGAACAGCAGCGCGTCCCCGCCGGCCGGCGTGGCGGACACCTCCACGAAGCCGGACTCGGTGTACTTGAGGCCGTTCACCACCAGGTTCAGGAGCACGCGGGCGAGCGCCACGGGGTGGCCCAGCCGGCGGTCCTCGCCCTCCAGCGCGAAGCGCAGCTCCACCCGCCGCTCCTCGGCGATGGGGCTCACGATGTCGCCGATGGACGCGGCGATCTCGCGCATGGAAAAGGCCGAGGGGTGCTCGTCCACCAGCTCGTCGCCGCGCCGGTACAGGTCCAGGATGTCGTTGGCCATGGACACCAGCCCCAGCGCGGCGCTGTAGATGATCCCCAGCTGCCGGCGCTGCGCGTCGCTGGTGTCGCCGGCGTAGCCCGAGCGGAGGGCGTCCGAGAGGAACAGGACGGAGGTGAGGGGGGAGCGGAGGTCGTGCGCCAGCCCCACCACCACCGACGGGTCGTCGAAGCCGGGGAGGTCGTCCGGGCCGGGGTCCGCGGCGGGTGCGCGGAACGAGCGGACGATGCGGAGGAGCTCGGGGAGGGAAGGGGGGGCGCCGTCGCGGTAGCGGGCGGCGAGCTCCGCCTCCATCAGCAGCTCCAGCAGCTCGCGGGAGGATGGGGCGGCGGGGTCCGGGGCGGCGGGGCCGGCGGCGCGGGCGTCCTCCACCCCCATGGCGAGCTCCGCCAGGCGGGCGGCGAGCCCCTCGTCGTCCGCCCCGCCGGGGAGGCCGGCGAGCACCTGGCGGGCCGCGGAGCGCAGGGTCGGCGACGAGATCCGCGCGAGCGGGTCCGTGCCGCGCGCGCGCACGGGGAGGCCGGTCTCGGGCATGCGGCTCCGTCTGCCCCGCGCCCGCGCTCCCTCAGCTCGCCTTGATGACGGTGTCGCGCTGCAGGCCGTGCTTCTCCATCAGGCGATACAGCGTGGTGCGGTCCACGCCGGCGATCTTCGCCGCCTTGGACATGTTGGCCCCCACGCGGTCCACCAGCGCGCCCAGGTACACCCGCTCGAAGTCGGCGAGCACCCGCTCGCGGGCGCTGTGGTACGGCTCGTCCAGGCCGCGGAACAGGCTGGCCTTGCTCTCCCGGGGCGCCGGGTCGATCTCGCGGAACGGGATGTCGTCCGGCATCACCGTGGAGCCCGGCTCCACCAGCACCACCGTGTGCTCCACCACGTTCTGCAGCTCGCGCACGTTGCCCCGCCACTCGCGCGCCTGCAGCGAGCCGATCGCCGCCTGGCTGAGCCGGGGGACCGGGGTCTTGGGATCGCGGTGCCGCTTCCAGTAGTAGCTGAGGAAGTGCTCCGCCAGCAGCGAGATGTCCTCGGGGCGCTCGCGCAGCGGCGGCAGTGTGATGGGCACCACGCTCAGCCGGTAGAACAGGTCCTTGCGGAGCACGCCCTCCTGGGTGGCGTCCAGCGGGTCGCGGTTGGTGGCCGCGATGAAGCGCACGTTGGTCACCGCGTCGATCCCCTCGCTCCCCACGCGCCGGACGATGCCGTCCTGGATGACGCGGAGGAACTTGGCCTGGATCGTCTGCGACATCTCCGTCAGCTCGTCCAGGAAGAAGGTGCCCCCGTTGGCGATCTCCAGGAGCCCCATCTTGTCCTTGATCGCCCCGGTGAAGGCGCCCTTGCAGTGGCCGAACATCTCCGACTCCAGCAGGGTCTCCGGGAGCGCCGCGCAGTTGATCGCCACCATGGGGCGGGTGGAGCGGTGGCTCTGGGAGTGGATGAACTGCGCGATCATCTCCTTGCCGGTGCCGCTCTCGCCGCTGATGAACACCGAGGCGTCCGTGCGCGCCACGCGGCGGGCCAGCTCCACCGCCCGGCAGAACGCCGGCGAGCGCCCCAGCAGCACCGGGCCGCCCACCGGGCCCTGGTGCTCGGCCGCCATCTCGCGCTCCGCCATGGCGGTGGTGTGGCGGTCGTTCAACACCGCGTGCGCCGCCCTGCCGATGAGGATCTGCAGGTGGGTGGCGGAGAAGGGCTTGGGGAGGTAGTCCCAGGCCCCCATCCGCGTCACCTCCACGCTGGAGTCCACCGACGGGTTGCCCGTCATGATGATGGCGCGCGTCGCCGGGCTGGTCTGCAGGCACACCGAGAGCACCTCGGTCCCCGGCACGTCGTCCAGGTACAGGTCGATCAGCACCACGTCGAAGGAGCGCCGCTTGAGCAGGTCGATCGCCTCCGTCCCGCGCCCGCACATGGAGACGTTGTATCCCTCCAGGCGGAGCACGCTGGCGCAGCTCTCCCGGAGCGTGTGCTCGTCGTCCACCACCAGGATCGAAACCTCGCTCCGGGGGTTCTCGTCCGACGTACCGGCGCCCCCGGGCATGCGGATGCCGCCGGGTGCGGACGAGGGGAGGTGGGCCTCGAAGGACATGCGTTCTCCTTCACTCTCAGGGTTGGCCCCCGGGCCCGGCGGAGCCGGACGGGCGGCACGTGCGTCTGTGGCGGGTCCGGCCGGGCCGGACTTCGGGGGCGCCCCCGCGGGAGCGCCCGGATGCGATCGCGTTCGGAAAGCGGCGCCGGCCCGGACGTGTCGACTGTGGCGCGGCCGCCTCGCGTGCCTCCGGGCGGCGGCACAGGCATGGATGGGATTCCTGCACCGACTGTGGCCGCCGGCAAGCTAGCAAGTTTGAGACCAACGTTCGACAACTGGTGCGGCGGCGCCACAACTCGCGACGGGCCAGGCGGCCGCCCGGGCGAGGCGGGTTTTCGACGCAGCGGCCGTCCGCCGGCGCAGGGGCATGCTTGCCCCACAGTGTTCCACCGCCTCCCCGGTCGCCGCCGCTATCCCGGGCCGCCGGCCGGCCGCGGATCCCGGCGCGTCGTGCACTTTGCCCTGCGGCGATCCGCTCGTTCCCTTCCGTGCGCGCGTGACGCGCGGGCGCCCGGAGCCCGGCGGGAGCACGCTGCGGCGCATGGTTGCGGCGCTCCGACGCTGTGTGGCGCATGCGCAACACTTCCCCGGCGAGGCATTCCGTGGCGTCCCCGCCACGCCCGCGGAATTGGGGAGACGTGACGCGGGGATCCGACATCCGTGGCACTGCGGCCCCTGGCTTGCTAAGACCCACCGGTGTCCGGCCGTCCTCACGAACGTCGTACGCCCCACGTTACCCGGCCCATGCATAGCGGACCTCCCTCATTGTACACCGAGTCGTCGGCGGATCTGGTCCCGTACGACCAGCAGCCCGCTGCCTCCGCGTTCCGCGGAGACTCCATCGAGCCGCAGGCCAACCCCCTGCGCCGCTACCTCGCCGCGCTCAAGCGGTACAGGTGGATCGTCCTGGGCGTGGTGGCGCTGGGCACGGCGCTGGGCGCGTACGCCACGCGCTTCGTCAAGCCCGAGTACAAGGTCAGCTCCACCATCTGGATCCAGTCCGAGATGGGCGGCACCGCGGGCACCGGGCCCATCCGCTCCTCCGAGCTGCTCCAGTCCAGCGCCTGGGTGGAGCTGCTGCGCTCCTACACGGTGCTCGACTTCGTGGTGCGCGAGGAGCGGCTCTACCTGAAGCCCGGGTCCCCGGCCGACTCGGCCGCGCTGACCGGCTTCACGCTGCGGGAGCGCTTCCGGCCCGGCGCCTACAAGCTGGCGGTGGACGAGGCGGGGAAGCGGTTCCGCCTCACCACGAGCGAGGGCGTCACCGTGCAGGAAGGCGCGGTGGGCGAGCCGGTGGGCGCCGCGGTGGGCTTCAGCTGGAAGCCCGACCGCCGCCACCTGGGCGCCGAGAAGACCATCGAGTTCACGGTGGTCACCCCGCGCGACGCCGCCGGCGAGCTGAACCGCCAGCTCCGCTCCGACATGACCGACCAGCGGGGCAACTTCCTCCGCCTGGAGATGACCGGCACCGACCCGCGCAAGCTCGCGTCGGTGATGAACACGCTCACCGAGCGCTACATCTCGGTGGCGGCGGACCTCAAGAAGGCGAAGCTCACCGAGCTGGCCAACATCCTCGAGGACCAGCTCGCCTACGCGGCGGGCAACCTCCAGTCCGAGGAGTCGGCGTACCAGGGCTTCCGCGTGTCGGCGATCACCCAGCCCTCGGAGTCCCGCGGGGTCCCCTCGGCGCCCGGGGTGCAGCTGGTGCAGGACCCGGTCTTCCAGAACTACTTCCAGCTCAAGCTGGAAAAGGAGCAGATCCGGCGCGACCGCGAGGCGCTCGCCCGCTCCGTGTCGGGCGCGGGGCTGCAGCTCAACTCGCTGGAGGCGATCCCGTCGGTGCAGCAGTCCTCCACCATCACCACCACGCTCAAGGAGCTCACGGCCAAGGAGGCCGAGCTCCGGGCCATGCGCAGCAAGTACACGGACCTGTACGACCCGGTCAAGCGCCTCCAGTCCGACGTGGACTCGCTGAAGCGGCGCACCATCCCCTCGCTGGTGGGCGGGCTCAACTCCGAGCTGGCCTCCCGCGAGGCGGCCATCGACGGGCTGATCGGCAACGCGTCCTCGCAGATCGCGGCGATCCCGCCGCGGGCCATCGAGGAGGCGCGCCGCGAGCGCCGCGTGGCCATCGCGGAGAACCTGTACAAGAACCTGCAGCAGCGCTACGAGGAGGCCCGCCTGGCCGCCGTCACCAGCATCGCCGACGTGCGCATCCTGGACGAGGCCACGATCCCCTTCAGCCCGTCCAAGGACCCGCGCATCCAGCTGTTCCTGCTCTTCTCGCTGGGGAGCCTGGGGCTGGTGCTGGCCGGCGTGGTGCTCTTCGACCGGGTGAACCCCAAGCTGGTGTACCCGGAGCAGGTGACGGGCGGCCTCGGCCTCCCGGTGCTGGGCGCCATCCCGCGCGCCCGCCAGAACCTGCAGACCGGGGTGGGGAGCGCGGCGCACCTGGTGGAGGCGTTCCGCAGCCTGCGCCTCAACCTGATGCACGCCACCGGCTCGGCGGGGAACCGCGCGCTGACCATCTCCAGCCCGGGGAGCGGCGAGGGCAAGTCGTTCATCACCGTGAACCTGGCGCTCTCGTTCGCCGAGCAGGGGCACAGGACGCTCCTGATCGACGGCGACCTGCGGCGGGGGACGCTGCACCACCTGCTGGGCGTGAACCGCAAGCCGGGGCTCACCGACTTCCTCCAGGGCTCGGTCACGGCGTCGCAGATCGTGCAGGCCACGGCCTACCCGCACCTGCACGTCATCTGCAGCGGCACGCGCACCACGGCCGGGCCCGAGCTGCTGGGCTCCGAGACCATGGCGGAGCTGCTGGCGGAGCTGCGCTCCGAGTACGCGGTGATCCTGGTGGACAGCCCGCCGATGGGGGCCTGCGTGGACCCGCTGGTGCTGGCCACGCTGACCCGCGACATGCTGATGGTGGTGAGGACCGACGTCACCAACCGCTCCATGGCGGAGTCCAACCTGGCGATGCTGGACCGGCTCCCCATCCGGGTGCTGGGCGCGGTGGTCAACGGCACCGTCCCGAACGGCCTGTACAGCGCCTACGAGTACCTCCCCGGCTACGAGGTGGCGGACCTGGGCGACGCCCCGCTCCCCACCGGCGAGGTCCGGCAGCTCCAGGGCGCCTGACCGGCCGGACACACCATGAGCAACTCGAGAGGGCAGGAGCTGAGGATGAAGCTGTTTCGCGTGCTGGCCCTGATCGCCCTGTGCCTGGGCGCCGCCGTGCCGGCCCGGGCGCAGGACTCGGTGAGCTGGGACCCAAAGCGGGTCCAGGTCACCCGGTCCGACCTCCAGGGGCTGCTCTCGCAGTACGAGCAGCTGCTGGCCTCGCCCTCGCACAGCGCCCAGTTCAAGGACCGCATCCGCGCCGAGGCGGAGGCGATCCGCGTCCGCCTGCGCGACGGCGACGTCCAGGTGGGCGACCAGGTGGCGCTGTTCGTGGAGGGGAACGAGGTGCTCTCGGACACCTTCAGCGTGCGCGCCAACCGCATCCTGTTCATCCCTTCCATCGGCGACGTGCCGGTGGGCGGGCTGCTCCGCTCGGAGCTGGAGGAGCGGGTCGCCGAGCACCTGACGCGCTACATCGTCAACCCCGTGGTGCGGGTGCAGCCGCTGATCCGCGTGGCGGTGGGGGGCGAGGTGGGGAGGCCGGGGTTCTACACCGTCCCGTCGGAGTTCCTGGTGTCCGACGTGCTGATGAGCGCGGGGGGGCCCAGCGGCTCCGCGGACCTGCGCCGCGTGTACGTGGAGCGGCGCGGCACCCGGCTGCTGGAGGGCGAGGCGCTGCAGCAGGCCATCACCGAAGGGCGGACGCTCGACCAGATGAACTTCCACCCGGGCGACCAGATCTACGTGCCGCCGGTCAAGCAGTCGCGCTTCAAGGATCCCTGGGCGATCACGCAGGCCATCGGCGCCGCCGCGGCGCTGGTCGGGATCATCGCGCGGGTGATGTAGGGGGCGGAGCGGGCCCGGGAGGCGGCCCGCCCTCGTCCTCGCGGACCGCGCGGGCCAGCAGGTCGGCCCAGTACGGCTCCAGCGAGCGCACCCCCAGCAGCCGCTCGGTGTAGCCGTTGCCGCGGAGGGCGTGGCGCACGATCACGCCCCGGCGGAAGTGCGGGTCCCGCTTCCAGTTCTGCGGGTCCCGCGCCATCATCCGGCGGTAGGTGCGCTTCGCGGGCTCCGGCAGCCACCGCCTCAGGAACTCCACGACCTCGTCCCGGACTCTCGGGTCCATTCTCCCCTCCTTCGCCGGCCCGCGCTCCCCGGCGCTCGTCCCGGCAGGCTTTCCGTCCTCGCTTCAGGATCCGTACCCGCGCGTACACGGGCTTCCGCGGCGCGTGCGCACAGAACCCGCCTGTGGCTGTCTTCCCGCGCTGTTGTTGCGCTGCCGTTACACACCGCCGCCGCGGGGCTTCCGCGAACCGCGTCTCTCGGCTGCAAGTTGTTTGCCGACATCAACTTGCGGATTTGCGCGCGCTGGCCGGCGCGCGGCACGCAGGGTGCACTCCACCCTGCCGGGCGCCCGCAGGGGCGCCGGATCGCACCCGCGGGTACGCCGAACCACCGAAGCCGTGTCCATGCGCGCAGACACCCGCATCCCCGTCCCGGGAATCGTCGTAGAGCCCGGCGGCGGATGGCTGTCCCCCGACGGCCCGCCCCGCGCGGAGGAGCCCGCCGCGCGCGGCGTGCCCGCCGCGTCCGAGGCCGACCTGGACCGCTTCGTCCGCCTTGCCGCGCTCACGCTCGGCGCGGACGTGGCGGCCGTGTCGCTGGTCCACCCGGACGGGACGCTGTACGAGAGCTGCATCCGCCTCCCCGACCTGCGGGCCACCCGCGGCCGCCGACCCCTGGAGGCGTCGCTGTCGCGGCACGCGCTGGACTCGGGCGAGCCGCTGGTGATCGAGGACGCGCTGGACTTCCCCCTGGCCCCCGACAGCCCCGTGCTGGCCGAGGGGATCCGCACCTACGCGGGCGTGCCGCTGCGCTCCGCCGGCGCCGGCGTGCCGGGCACGCTGAGCGTCGCGGGCTACTCGCCGCGCGCGTGGGCCCCCGCGGAGATCGAGGTGCTGCGCATCATCGCCGGCTCCATCGTGGCCGAGATCGACCTCAAGGGCGAGATCCGGCGCATGGAGCGGGACCAGCGCGAGCGGATCACCTCCGAGCGTCGCGAGGCGCTGCACCAGCTGGCGCTGGGGCTGCGGCACGAGCTCAACAACGCGCTGGCCGGGCTGATCCTGGAGACGGAGCTGCTTTCCGGGGCGGGGACGGGGTACGACCGCTACCGCGAGTCGGTGGCGTCCATCCAGAGCCAGGTGTGGCGGATCCACGAGGTGCTGCGGCGGCTGGACGACGTGGACGTGCTGCCCACCAAGCCGTACCTGGACCGCGGGCTGATGATCGACCTTTCCGATGCGGGGCTTGCTTCCACGGCTCCTGTCATGGACTGCACGGCGGACTGAACGGCTTCGAACTGCCTGGACTGCGGGTTCGGGCGTGCCCCCGGCTGGCGCCGGGGTCGGGCTTCGGCTCCGTAGCAGACGAAACGACCGTCTGCAACGGAGTCGAGCCCGCGCAAACAGCCGCGCGGTCTCGCCCCTTCGGGCCGAAATCCCTCACGCAACCGCGACGGCGCCCCACCTCGATCCCTGAGGTGGGGCGCCTTTCGCGTACTGCCTACTCCGTACTGCCGTTTCCGTCAGGGGAGGTAGCGGCGGACCTCGGCCATCAGCTCGTCCAGGGTGAACGGCTTGGCGAGCAGGCCGCTGAAGCCCTCCTCCTCCAGTTGATCGGTGCCCACCAGCGCGACGGCGGCGGTGACGGCCACGATGGGGATGCCGGCGGTGCGCGGGTCGTCCCGGAGCTCGCGGGCCGCCGCGATCCCGCCCTCGCCGGGCATCATCAGGTCCATCAGGATCAGCGAGGGGACCTCCTCGCGCGCCAGGCGCACCGCCTCGCCGGTGTCGCGCGCGTGCAACACCCGGAAGCCGCCCGCCCGGAGCATGCTGCCGCAGGCCTCGTGCATCAGCTCGAAGTCGTCCGCCAGCAGCACCGTCTTCATCGCGGGGGCGTCAGCGGGGCGTGGGCGGCGACGAGGCGCGGGCGCTCCCCGTCCGCGCCGGCAGCGTCCGCACCCGCTCGTTCACCGGCGTGCCCACCAGCTTCGGCTC
>DASVQR010000078.1:0-2693 GCA_036389055.1 Longimicrobiaceae bacterium
CTCCCTCCTCTCCCTCCTCTCCCTCCTCTCCCTCCTCTCCCTCCTCTCCCTCCTCTCCCTCCTCTCCCTCCTCTCCCTCCTCTCCCTCCTCTCCGCTCCACGCGCGTTCCGCCACCGGGCATACCCCTTGCACGACCGGCCCCGGATTCCGAGACGACGCGAAACGCGAGACCAGACAACCAGATGACCCGATCGAGATACATCCTCCCCGCCGCCCTGCTCGCCCTGGCGGCGGCGTGCGGCGGCGACGACGAGCCCGCGCCCGAGCAGGCGCCCGAGCGCGGCGTCGCCCAGGCGAGCACCCCGGGGAGCGCGGAGCCGTACTGGGGCGGCGAGCGCGCCATGACCCGCGAGGACCTGGAGCGCGGGCGCATGGACAACGCCTGGGAGCAGGTGGTGCAGCTGGACCCGTGGACCGCAAGCGACAGCGCCGCCAACCCGGAGAAGTGGGAGCAGATCGGCGCCCAGGCCGTCAACGCCCGGCCCGTGCACCTGCCGCTCTTCGGCGACGTGGCCGGGCCCTCCGTGCTGCGCACCCAGATCCTGCTGGACCGGGCGATGTTCTCGCCGGGGATGATCGACGGGCGCTGGGGGAAGAACACCGCAAAGGCCGTGTACTGGTTCCAGAAGCGCGAGGGGCTGCCGGCCACCGCGCGCGTGGACAGCGCCACCTTCAACCGCCTGGCCCGGCTCGCCGGCGAGCCCCGCCAGCTGGTGAGGACCCACACCCTCACGGCCGAGGACGTCAAGGGCCCCTTCGTGGACCTGCCGGAGCCCACCGAGGGCGGCGACGAGATCTACGAGATCGCCAAGCTGGAGTGCACCTGCTACGAGACGCTCACCGAGAAGCTGACCGAGCAGTTCCACGTCACCGAGGAGGTGCTGAAGCAGCTCAACCCCGGCGTGCAGCTGGACGCGCTGCAGGCCGGGCAGACCCTCCAGGTCCCCAACGTCCGCGACCCCAACGTGCGCCCCGCCGGCCAGGTGGCGCGGCTGGAGGTGTCCGGGCAGGGGAGCTTCGTGCACGCGGTGGACGCGGGCGGGCGCATCCTGTACCACTTCCCGTCCACGCTGGGGGCGAGCTACGACCCGTCGCCGCAGGGCAACTTCAGCATCCGGGACATCACCCCGGACCCGTCGTGGCACTTCCAGCCGGACATCCTGGAAAAGGTGCCGGACCACAAGCCGGACGCCATGATCCCCGCCGGGCCCAACAACGCCGTGGGCGTGGTGTGGATGGCGCTCTCGGAGCCGCACTACGGCATCCACGGCACCAAGTCGCCGGAGACCATCGGGTACGCCACCTCCGCCGGGTGCGTGCGCCTCACCAACTGGGACGTGCAGTTCCTGAGCAAGCGCGTGTCCGCGGGAACCCCGGTCCGGTTCCGCGACACCCGCACCACGGGTCCAGGGGCCGCCGCGTCCGCCCGGGACACCGCCGCCATCGCCCGCAGCACCCGCGGCCAGCCCGCCCCGGCGGACTCCACGGCGCGCAGGGCCGGGAGCCGGGCCGGGAGCCGCGCCGACACCACGACGCGCGGATGAGCCGAGCCAGGGCAGGCGGGGAGGGCCGCGGCGCCCTCCCCGCCCCGCTGCGTGAGAGGCACCCATGACGCAGGCATACGAACGGCTGCTCCAGGGGCGCACGCTCGCCGGACGCTACGAGATCCACGAGGTGATCGGCAGCGGCGGCATGAGCGTGGTGTACCGGGGCGTGGACCGCAACCTGGGCCGCTCCGTCGCCATCAAGGTGGTGAGCGTCCCCGTGGGCCACGCCGCGCAGCGCGACGAGCTGAGGGCGCGCTTCCGCCGCGAGGCCGGGGCCGCCGCCAGCATCCCGCACCACCCCAACGTGGTGCAGGTCTACGACTACGGCACCGACCCGCAGCTCGACCTGGACTTCATCATCATGGAGCTGCTGGAGGGGCGCGACCTCAAGCAGGCGCTGGCCGCGGGGGCGCTCTCCCTCCCCGAGTCGATGCGGATCCTGCGCGAGGCGGCGCGCGGGCTGGCCGCCGGGCACCGCGTGGGGATCGTGCACCGCGACGTCAAGCCGGCCAACGTGTTCCTGACCGGGCACGGCGAGATCGAGTCGGTGTGCCTGCTGGACTTCGGCATCGCAAAGCCGCTGGAGGCCGACCCGGAGCACGACCTGACCCGCACCGGGCACGTGGCCTTCTCCCCCGCGTACGCCTCGCCCGAGCAGCTGCGCGGCGAGCGCGGGATGACCCCGGCGTCGGACGTGTACCAGCTGGGGCTGATCGGCTACGAGATGCTGGCCGGCGCGCGCCCCTGGGACGAGGCCGAGCGCGAGAGGATCCGCGCCGGGGAAGTGCTGGAGCTGCCCGCCCGCGGCGGCTGGGTGGCGGTGCCGGGAGCGCTGCGGGCGGTGGTCGAGCGCGCGCTGCGCATGCGGCCGGAGGAGCGCTTCGCCGACGCGGGGCAGATGGCGGAGGCGCTGGCCCACGCCGCCGAGGGACACCCGGCGCACGCCGCGCCGCACCCCGGCGTCCACCCGGCCGCGGACACGCGCACGGTGGCCGAGCCCGCCGCGCACCACCGGGCGGCGGCTGCCGCGGCGCCGCTCTACGCGGACCCGGCGCTAGGCGGGCCGGGGCACGCGTCGCCGGTGCCGCCGCCGCGGCGGGGCCTGTCGTGGGAGCGCTGGGTGGTGCCCGCGCTGGTGCTGCTGC
>DASVQR010000079.1:0-2630 GCA_036389055.1 Longimicrobiaceae bacterium
CCAGCAGAGCGAGATGAAGATCCAGCGCAGCATCCAGCCGGCCCTCCTCGGCGCGGCCCTCCTCCTGGCCGCGTGCGGCGGGGCCGAGAGCGGCGAGCAGACCGCCGGCGGCCGGACCGCCGCCGCCACGGGCGACAGCGCGGCCGCCGCCCCCGGCGAGACCGCGGCGGCCCCGGCCCCCGCCGGCCCCTCGGTGAACGACCAGGGCCCCAAGGTCGACGTACCCCCCAACGAGCTGGGGGAGATCATGGTGCTGGAGTACCACCGGCTGGGGAACAACGAGGGCGAGTTCATCCGCAAGGCCGAGAACTTCCGCAAGGACCTGCAGGCCCTGTACGAGAACGGGTTCCGCCCCGTGACCATGCGGCAGGTGCTGGAGGGGGACATCGACATCCCCGCCGGCACCACCCCCGTGGTGTTCACCATCGACGACTCCTCGCTGGGGCAGTTCTACTACCTCCCCGACGGGCGCATCGACCCCAACACCATGATGGGGATGTGGGCCGCGTTCCAGGAAAGGAACCCCGGCTGGCACCATGGCGCCGTGTGGTGCATCCTTCCCGCGGCGGGCCACCCGTCCAACTTCTTCAGCGAGAAGCCGGACCGGGAGATCCCGCGCGAGCAGCGCGAGGCCAACATCCGCAAGAAGGTCACGTACCTGGTGGAGAACCGCCACGAGGTCTGCAACCACACCCTGTTCCACGCCCGTCTCGACCGGGCCGGCAGCGACGCCAAGGTCCAGGAGTACATCGGGCGCGGCGAGGACTCCATCAAGGTGTACACCCCCGCCGACTACGACATCGTCACCTTCGCGCTCCCGCTCGGCATGTGGCCCAAAACGCGCAGCCTGGCGTGGGCGGGGAGCTGGAACGGCAAGCCGTACGAGAACAAGGTGGTGCTGGAGGTGTCCGGCGGCCCCAACGAGTCGCCCTTCGACGTCAAGTGGAACGGCCGCTCCGTGAACCGCTTCATCGTCGCTCCCAACCACCTGGAGCGGCAGCTGGAAGCGTACCGGAAGAACCCGTCCCGGCGCTACGTCTCGGACGGCGACCCCAACACCATCTCCGTGCCGCAGGGCCAGGAGGGGCGCGTGGACACCCGGCGCTGGCAGGGCAAGACGGTCAAGGCCGTCGCCGCCGCGGCGCCCGCGGCCCCCGCGGGCCAGCCGGCCGCGGCGGGGCAGCAGCCTGCGGGCGCGACGCGGTAGGGCGCACCCGTCGGGAATGGACGTGCGAAGGGGCCCGTGGCATCGCGCCGCGGGCCCCTCTCGTATCTCCCGGTCGTCCAGCGCCGGCTCAGGAAGCCTTGACTTCCTCGGCCGTGGTCGCCTGCACCTGCGCGGGCGCCTGCACCGGCTGGATCTGGTTGGCCTGGAGCGACTGCTCGTCCAGCCCGTTCAGCGACCGCTTGAAGTCGCGGATCCCCTTGCCCAGGCCGCCCGCGAGCTCCGGGAGGCGCTTGGCGCCGAAGAACAGCAGCAGCACGGCGAAGATCAGGAGCGTCTCCGTCATTCCGAGACCGAATGGCATGGTGCCTCCTTGCGTCGAAGGTCGGATGTGACCGGGGCGCGGATTCGCCGGCTGGCCCGCGGGAGCAACATCGTTTGTCGTCACTGCCCGGAAGGCGCCGCGGTCGGCCGCGGCGCTCCGGCAACCCGTTCAAGATACCCTGCGAGAACGATTTGGACAACGGGCGGGGTTGGACGGCGCTGTCGGGGAATTCCCTACGCCGCCCCTCCCCTCGCTGCCCATCCGCCTCCCGGGCTCTCCACCGAACCTGTACGGGCGGAGCGCGGCGGTCGGATTCATCGCCGCGCCCGGCCCGCGCGACGGGCCGCGGCCGTCAGCGGTTGAAGCGCGCGGTGATCTCCACCAGGCGCCGCGCCTGGTGCCGGATGGTGGCGCGGTACTCCTCGCTGAGCGGCTGGCCGCTGGCGGTGATGCTCGCGCCGTACGGGTTGCCGCCGCTGGCGAAGATCGCCGGGTCGGTGTACCCGGGCGGCACCAGGATCGCGCCCCAGTGCATGAAGGTGTAGTACAGCGTCTGCAGCGTGGTCTCCTGGCCGCCGTGCGGGTTCTGCGCGCTGGTCATGGCGCTCACGCACTTGTTGGCCAGCAGCCCCTGCTGCCACACCGGGCCCAGCGTGTCGATGAACGAGCGCATCTGGCTGGCCGCGCCGCCGTAGCGGGTGGGGGCGCTGAACAGGAAGGCGTCCGCCCACACCAGGTCGTCGGGCGTCGCTTCCTCGATCCCCGCCGTCCGGTCGCGCTGCGCCGACCACGCCTCCTGCGCCCGGATGACCTCCTCGGGCGCGGTCTCGCGCACCCGCCGGAGGCGCACCTCCGCGCCCGCCTCGCGCGCGGCCTCCGCCGCGACCTCGGCCATCGCGTGGTTGGTGCCGTAGGTGCTGTAGTAGACGATCGCCAGCTTGACTGCCATTTCCCCACCTCCCGGTTGAGCGTGAAGCACGCGGCGGCCGCCGCGGAACGACGAGCGGAGCCGGCGCGCGGTGCCTGCCGCCCGCCGGCTCGTGATCTCGCCCCTCTCGTGGACCCTGTCGGCTGCCGGAGTGCGCCCGCGCCGCAGCGCCTCCGGACGGCGATCGGCCCGGCGATACCTTAGATGTGAGC
>DASVQR010000080.1:0-1559 GCA_036389055.1 Longimicrobiaceae bacterium
GTGATCGCGGTGGCGGCGGGCGGGCTCGCGGCATCCGCCGCGCCGGTGTCGCTGGCGGCCTTCGCCGGGGCGGTGATCGCCGTGCTGCTGGTGTTCCGCATCGCCGCGGCGGCCGGGCGCGCGCTGGACACCCGGGTGCTGCTGCTGGCCGGGGTGGTGGCCGGGTCGTTCTTCAACGCCGTGATCCTGCTCACCCTCACCTTCGCCGACGCCGACTCGTTCCGCTCCGCCATCTTCTGGATGATGGGGAGCTTCTCGGGCGCCACCTGGCGCGGCGACGCCCTGCTCGCCGCCTACCTGGTCCCCGGCCTGGGGCTGCTCATCGCCCTGGCGCGCCCCCTCAACCTCCTGTCCGTGGGCGAGGAAACGGCGGCGTACCTGGGGACGCGGGTGGAGCGCACCAAGCTGCTCGCCTACACCGCCGCCTCGCTGGTGACCGCCGCCGCGGTGGCCGCCTCCGGGGTGATCGGCTTCGTGGGGCTGGTGGTCCCCCACGTGGTGCGGCTGCTCTGGGGCGCCGACCACCGCTTCCTCCTCCCCGCCTCCGTGCTGCTGGGCGCCACCTTCGTGGTGCTGGCCGACGCGCTGGCCCGCGTGGCCGCCGCTCCGACGGAGCTGCCCGTGGGCGTGGTCACGGCCTTCGTGGGGGTGCCGTTCTTCGTCTGGCTCCTCCGCAAGCGGGCCGCCGCGTGAGCGCCTGGAGCTGCGAGGGGGTGACGTTCAGCTACCCGGGCGCGGCGCGGGCGGCGGTGGACGGGGTGACGCTGGAGGTGCCGGCGGGGGGGGTGACGGCGGTGCTGGGGCCCAACGGATCGGGCAAGAGCACGCTGCTGCGGCTGCTGCTGGGGACGCTGGAGCCCACCGCGGGGGCCGTGAGCTTCGCGGGGCGGCGGGTGGGGGAGTGGAAGCGGGCGGCGCTGGCGCGGGAGGTGGGCGCGGTGCCGCAGGAGGAGGAGTCGCCCTTTCCCATGACGGCGCGCGAGCTGGTGGCCATGGGGCGCTACCCGTACCTGGGCGCCTTCCGCCGCGAGGGCGAGGCGGACCGCCGGGCGATCTGCGAGGCCATGCGCCGCGCCGACGTGGAGGAGCTGGCCGACCGGCCCGTGGGGACGCTGTCCGGCGGCGAGCGGCAGCGCGCCCGCATCGCCAGGGCGCTGGCCCAGGAGCCGGGGACGCTGGCGCTGGACGAGCCCACCGCGGCGCTCGACGTGGCCCACGAGATGGCGATCTTCGAGCTGCTGCGCGAGCTGGGGCACGCCGGGACCACGGTGCTCCTGGTGACCCACAACCTCAACCTGGCCGCCCGCTACGCGGACCGGCTGGTGGTGCTGGACCGCGGGCGGGTGGCCGGCGAGGGGACGCCCTCGCAGACCCTCACCGCGGAGATGGTGCAGCGGGTCTACCGCTGGCCCGCGCGGATCGTGGAGCACCCGGGCCCGGGCCCGGACGCGGGTGCCCCGCAGGTGGTGCCGCTCGCCGCGGCGGCGTGCGGCACGGACACGCTCGACAACCGACAACCCGACTGGCCCCGCGGGGCCGCAAGGACGGACGGATAACAT
>DASVQR010000081.1:0-15252 GCA_036389055.1 Longimicrobiaceae bacterium
AACCAACACGAGGAGCCGCAAGTGGCGCTTCTGGATCGCATAAAGAGCCCCGACGACGTTCGCGCGCACCCCGAGGGCGAGCTTCCCGCGCTGTGCGGCGAGGTGCGCGACCGCATCATCGACGTGGTCTCGCGCCACAAGGGCGCCCACTTCGGCAGCAACCTGGGCACGGTGGAGCTCACCGTCGCCCTGCACCGCGTCTTCGACACGCCGCGCGACCAGCTGATCTGGGACGTGGGCCACCAGGCGTACCCGCACAAGATCCTCACCGGCCGCAACGAGCGGATGCCCAGCATCCGCCGCCGCCACGGCCTCAGCGGCTTCCTGCGGCGCGACGAGTCGGAGTACGACGTGTTCGGCGCCGGACATGCGGCCACCTCCATCTCCGCCGCGTGCGGCATCGCCGCCGCGCGCGACCTGCGCGACGAGGACTTCGAGGTGATCGCCGTCATCGGCGACGGCTCCATGACCTGCGGCCTGGCCTACGAGGCGCTCAACAACGCCGGCCACACCGACCGGGACCTGATCGTCGTCCTCAACGACAACCAGATGTCCATCTCCCCCAACGTGGGGGCGCTGCACAAGTACCTGGGGATCCACAAGAAGCTCACCGACATCCGCACCTCGCCCCTGTACAACAAGGTGCGCGACGAGGTCAAGAAGCTGGTCCACGCCGCGCCGCGCATCGGCACGCTGGGCGAGATGGTGGAGCACTTCGCGGTGCGCGCCGACGACGCGGTCAAGGGGATGTTCGTCCCCGGGATGCTCTTCGAGGAGCTGGGCTTCCGCTACGTGGGCCCGGTGGACGGCCACGACGTGGACCAGCTGGTGGAGACCTTCCAGGCGGTGCGCGGGATGAAGGGCCCGCGGCTGGTGCACGTGGCGACCACCAAGGGCAAGGGCTTCGCCCCCGCCGAGGCGGACCAGGTCAAGTGGCACGCCGCGGCGCTCTTCGACAAGGCCACCGGCGCGCCGCTCAAGAAGTCCGCCGCGGGGCTGCCGCGCTACCAGAACGTGTTCGGCGAGGCGCTGACGGAGCTTGCCCGCGAGAGGGAGGACGTGGTGGCGATCACCGCCGCCATGGCCACGGGGACCAGCACGGACGTGTTCGAGAAGGCCCACCCGGAGCGCTTCTTCGACGTGGGGATCGCCGAGGGGCACGCGGTGACCTTCGCCGCGGGGCTGGCGACGCAGGGGATCCGCCCGGTGGTGGCCATCTACTCCACCTTCCTGCAGCGCGCCTACGACTCCATCGTCCACGACGTGGCGCTGCAGGACCTGCCGGTGGTGTTCTGCATGGACCGCGCGGGGATCGCCGGCGACGACGGCCCCACGCACCACGGCGGCATCGACATCGCCTACATGCTGGCGATCCCGGGGATGACCATCACCGCGCCCAAGGACGGCGAGGAGATGGTGGCGCTGCTGCGCACGGCGCTGGACCACGCGGCGGGCCCCTTCGCCATCCGCTGGCCCCGCGACACGGTGCCGGAGGCGGTGCGCCCGGCCGGCGAGATCCCGGCGGTGCCCTACGGCACCTGGGAGACGCTGCGGCAGGGTCGACGGCTGGCCATCCTGGCCACGGGGAGCATGGTGCTCCCGGCCATGGAGGCGGCGGAGGCGCTGGCGGCGGAGGGGATCTCGCCCACGGTGGTGAACGCGCGCTTCATCAAGCCGCTGGACGAGGACACGCTGGCCCGCCTGTTCCCGGCGCACACGCACGTGCTGACGGTGGAGGAGGGGACGGTCGCAAACGGCTTCGGGGCGTACGCGCGGGCGCGCATCGGCGAGGGGTGGCCGGAGGTGCGGGGCGCCTCGCTGGGCCTGCCGGACGCGTTCGTGGAGCACGGCGAGCGGGCGGAGCTCCTGGCGGAGGTGGGGTTGACGGCGGAGGGGATCGCGGAGCGCGCGCGCACCCTGCTGGGCGAGGCGAAGCGCAAGCCGCTGCTGGAGAGTGCCTGAGGTGGGGCCCGGCGCCCCCGCCGCGCGCGTGGGCGTCGTCGGGCATGCGCGCTACGAGCAGCTGGAGGCCACCCTGGGGCGGGTCCGCGACTACGCGGACCGCCGCGGGGTGGCCTTTCTTTTCGAGGAGGAGCTGCTGGGCACGCCGGGCATGGACGGCGCGGACCGTCTCAGCCCGGAGGACCTGCCGGACCTGGACCTGCTGCTCACCCTGGGCGGCGACGGCACGCTGCTGCGCGGGGCGCGGCAGGTGGCGCGGCACGGAACGCCGGTGCTGGGGGTCAACTTCGGGCACGTGGGGTTCCTGACCTCGGCGGCGCCGGAGGAGCTGGTCTCGGCGCTGGACCAGGCGCTCTCGGGCGACATCTGGCTGGACGAGCGGATGATGCTGGCCGTGCGCGCGGAGTCGCCGGACGGCACCCTTCGCGGGGAGTTCCTGGCCGTGAACGACGTGGTGCTCCACAAGGGAGGGGTGGCGCGCATGATCCGGCTGGCGGTGCGCGCCGACGGGCACGAGGTGGGGAGCTACAGCGCCGACGGGATCATCCTGGCGACGCCCACGGGGTCCACGGCGTACTCGCTCTCCGCGGGCGGGCCGGTGATCGCCCCCTCGGTGGACTGCATCATCGCCACGCCCATCTGCCCGCACACGCTGGCGGTGCGGCCGCTCGTCCTGCCGGCTTCGGAGACGGTGACGGTGGACGTGCTGACGCCCTCCGGCGACCTGCTGCTGACCATCGACGGGCAGGAGCCCGCGCACCTGGCTCCGGGGGACCGGGTGGTGGTGCGGCGGGCGCCGTGGCCGGTGCGGCTGGTGCGGTTCCCGGGGCAGACGTTCTTCTCGACGCTGCGGCGGAAGCTGGGGTGGGGGGACCTGGTGGAGCGGGCGCGGTGAGGGGGTGATTCCGGTATCTGCTGTTGTCCGGAATCCGCGTGACGTGTGAAGGCTGAGCGGCTACGACGTTGGGAGCGCTCGCGTTCAAGATCCATTCAAGCGTTTTATGTGGAAGTTGGCCCACTACGCAATCGTTCGGCGGCTATCCGATACCACAATCGTGTTAACATGCCGAGACCTCTACGCCTCAAGCATCGTTCGATTTGCCGCGACTCGATCGACGCGCCTCGACGCCCAACGATCGGGCACGCTTGCAACCGGACGCGCGGTCCAGGGCTTCGGGGCGAAAGAGAAGTCTTTGATGGTAGCCCCTGGGCACACTGATCCGCCGGCCACGATCAGAGTTGGCCGTTCGGACCCTTCACAACTTCATTGGGAAGAATCCAAGTGGAACTTGCCGTAGCTATTATCGCCCTCTCTATCGCTTGCTGGCAATTGAAGTTGCAGCGGGACGAAATCCGCGTTCAGAGCCAGATCAACTCACTGATTCACGTCGCGCAACTACTGGAACGTAAGATTGAGCATCATGAACGAATAATAGAGGACCTGAAGTTCAAAAGGCAGGATTGGGTTGGCCATGCAAGTCGTGTAAATAAGGAGCTTCGCCCACTTCTGACTCAGGTGAATTCACTTCTTTTGTCCGCCGTTCAGCCTGGGCTTCCTAACTTGGACCCCACAATGTTGAGGCAGGCGCTTAAACTTGATCCGCCTGGAGGCGCCGCCTGACAATCGCCGGAGACAGGCTTGCGCGCTGGTCCCGCACGCGCCTGAACTTCGGTGGTTCGGCGGCTTGCCCCACGATCTCCTCGCGGGTAAGCTTCGGGATAGCATCGGCTTTCACCAGCAACCGAGGTCGCTCCATGCCGCGCGAGGCCGTGTTCCACACCCATCCTGAGATCCTCAGCGGTACGCCTGTCTTCGTCGGTACCCGTGTGCCCGTGCGGAGCCTCCTCGACTATCTGGAGGCCGGTGATTCGCTCGACGCGTTCCTAGAGGACTTTCCGGGTGTCCAGCGCGAACAGGCGGTACAGTTCCTGGAACAGGCGGCAGAGGCGCTCCTGGGCCGCGTGGCGTGAGCGAAGCCCGGCGCGTTCTCCTGGACGAGTGCGTGCCCGGCAGACTCGGGCGTGAGTTGCCGGGCTTCGCCGTGCGCACGGTGCGCGAGCACGGCTGGGCAAGCAAGCTGGACGGCAGCCTCCTGCGCGATGCGGAAGCGGAGTTCGACGTTCTGGTGACTGTCGACCGCAACTTGGTTCACCAGCAGAACCTCTCCGGAATCCGGCTCGCAATCGTCGTTCTCGTCTCCTACAGCAACAACATACGAGTGCTGCGGCTCCTCGTGCCCGAACTCCTGGAAGCGCTCCGCACCATCCAGTCAGGCCAGGTCGTCCACATCGGGCCTCCCGTCGCCTAGCGAGCGCGTTCCGGTCTTCGGCCGGGCTGCGCCGTTGCTTAGGGCCGGCATTTGCTCCATCATCCCTCCGACCCGGATGAATGCCCTCGCGCAGAGGCAGGCCCATGCAGATCACGCTCGAAATACCGGAGCAGTACCTCCTCGACAGCAGCCCGGCCGAGCTGGGTAGACGCATCAAGCTCTACGCGGCCCTGCTCATGTTCCACTCGGGCGAGATGTCGGCCGGAGCCGCCGCCGAGTTCGCCGGCGTGGATCGGCTCGCCTTTGCCGCTGAGTGCCAGCGACACGGCATTCCCGTAGTCGACTACCCTGCCGAAGAACTGCGGGCGGAAGTGGGATCGCTGCGACGGCGCGCCTCCTGATGCTCGTCGTCGCGGATACCTCCGCCCTGCTGGCGCTGGCCGCGTGCGGGAGCCTGGACCTGCTCGATGCGCTCTTCCGGGAGGTTCGCGTCCCGCCCGCCGTATTGCGCGAGTGCACCGAGGCCGGGAAGCCGGGTGCGGACGTGCTGCATACCTATCTACGCGCGGTGCGGCGGCTGTCGTCCGAGCCTGGGCGAGGTTGCCGTTCTACCGCAGGTCGAGCCGCATCAGCAACCGCGGAAAGCCGTCGAGGACCGACGACGTATCCGCCGCCTTGCGGAACCCCGCCTTTTCGAAGAGGTCGCGCGTGCCGACGTACGCCATGGTGAGGTCGACCTTGTCGCCACGGTTGTCGACCGGGTAGCCCTCGATCGCGGGCGCGCCCCGGGAGCGCGCGAGCTCGACGGCGCCCGCGAGCAGCGCGTGCGAGATCCCCCTGCCGCGGTGTCCCGGGCGCACGCGGATGCACCAGACCGACCACGCGTCCAGGTCGTCCACCCGCGGGATCTTGCGATTGGTCGCGAAGGTGGTGTCGGCGCGGCGCGCGACCGCCGCCCAGCCGACGACCTCGTCCCCGTCGTAAGCGAGGACGCCGATGGGCCCGTGCTCCATGAGGGCGGCGACCTTCTCGCCCCGCGCGGGGCCGCGCAGCGACACGTTCTCCCTGGACGGGATGCGGTAGCTCAGGCACCAGCAGACGTTCGCGTCGGGCCGCTTCGGCCCCACCATCGTCCGGACGTCGTCGAACACCTCCGCGGGTCGAACCTCGATCGCCATGCGCCTGCGATGTTGGGGTCAGGGTCGGAAAGGCCGGGCGGCCGGCCGGCGGGATGCCGTCGCCGGGCAGGGTAGGGGGGACGTAAGGTCGTGTCAAGGAAGGAGGGGAGGCAGAGTGGAGGGTGACGATGTCCCGCGTCCGGCCGTCATGGCTGCTCCGGCCCGTCCCGGCGGACGCGATCCCGCCGGACGATGCCGGGCCGCGATCTCACACCCATCTCCGCAGGACGCTCCGCCGTGAACCTCTTCCGACTCGCTCCGCTCGCGCTGCTGCTGGGGTGCGCCCTCCCGGCGCCCTCGTCCGCCCAGGAGACCCCGGGCGCGGCCGAGCCCTTTCCCGCCGGCACCCGCGTGCGGGTGTTCGCGCCCGACGCCTTCCGGAAGCCCGTCGCCGGACAGGTGAGCCACGTCTCCGGCGACACGCTCTTTCTGGTCGGCCACAGGAACGCCGTCGCCGCGGTCCCGATCGCGGCCATCACCCGGACCGACGTCAGCCGGGGGCGTGACCACTGGAAGGGCGCCTTCAAGGGCGCCGGGATCAGCGCGCTGGCGGGGGGCGGCCTGTTCGGCGTCATCGTCTTCGTGGGCGACCCCAACTGCGACTACTGTCTGCCGGGGCGGAACCTCGAAGCCGCCGCCATCGGAGCGGCCATCGGGGCGACCCTGGCCGCCCCGGTCGGCGCGTTCTTCGGCGGGATCCTCGGCACCGAGAAGTGGGAGCCCACGTCGGCGCGCTTTTCACTCGCTCCCCGGCCGGAGGCGTCCGGTCTGGGCATCCGGCTCACGGTCCGCGTCCCGTAGCGATGGACGCCACGCCCGGCGGCGTGGCCCGCATCCCCGAAGCCACGGCCCCTCACCCATCCGCCATCATGACTCCTCCGCGTACGGAAGCTCGCAACGAGCGTTCGGGCTGGCTGCAGCCGCGCTCGCCCGCGGCGGCGGCTCTCGTGTTCGCCGTGGGCTACGCCGTCGTGCAGCCGCTCGGCCAGCTGCTGATCCACGCCGTGCGCGGGCTCCCTCTTCCGTTCTCCACGGCCGGGGAGTGGCGCGACTTCGTGCTGGTCTGCGCGGGCATGGGCGCGGCCGTGGGGGCCGCCTGGTACGCGGGCGACCGCCTGCCGGCCGGCAGCTGGAAGCACGCGTGGGTGCGGTCGATGGTCATCATGGTCGCGTTCAGCATGCTGCTCTCGGCGGACACCTTCGCGGGACCGGGCCTGGTCTGGTGGATCGCCGGCGTGCTCCTGGTCGCGGCGTTCATGGGAACGCTGCTCACGCCCTTGCAGCGATGGTCCGACGCGCACGAGCGGAGCCGCGCTCCGGCCGGCGACACGGCTCCCGGAGCGAGCGACGCGTTCCGCTGACCCCCTGCATCCACCCGTGCGAAAGCTCCTTCTCCTTCCCCTCGTGCCGGCCGTCGCCGGAGCGCTGGCGTGGGCACACTGGCCCGAGCCCGCGCTCCCCGGGCCCGTCACCGCCGACCGCGTGCTGGTGGACAAGAGCGAGCACCGCCTCGTGCTCCTGCGCGGTGGCTCGGTGCTCAAGGGCTACCGCGTCTCGTTCGGGGCCGATCCCGTCGGCCACAAGCAGCGGGAGGGGGACGAGCGCACGCCCGAGGGGCTCTACCGCATCGACCGGAGGAACGCCCGGAGCGCCTTCCACCGCTCGCTGCACGTGTCCTACCCGGACCGGAGGGACGTCGAGCGCGCCCGCGAGCTGGGCGTCGCGCCCGGCGGAGACATCATGATCCACGGGATCCGCAACGGCCTGGGCTGGGCCGGCAGGCTCCACCGCCTGGCCGACTGGACCGACGGGTGCATCGCCGTGACCAACCGGGAGATGGACGAGCTGTGGCGAGCCGTTCCCGACGGAACGCCCATCGAGGTCCGCCCGTGAGCGGCCCGGACGGCTGCGTGCTCGCTGGACCCGCCGTTCTTCGCCCCTCGTCCCCCGTCCGACCGGAGTGCCGCGCATGGGCCTGTTGACCGCCGACAGTCTGCTCCGGTTCGCGTCCGGGCTGGAGGGCGAGCGCCTGACCACCATGGCTCGTGGGGCGGCGTTCACCCTCCGCGTGCGCCCCGCCGGCATCGAGATCACCCCGGAGTCGTCTGGCGAGGCGCGGCTGGTGCCTCGCGAAAAGGTCGGCCGCGTCTGCGCCGAGTTCCAGCGCCTGCGCTCGACGAAGCCCGGCGACTACCAGGCCATCACCTTCGACGCCTCGTACCTGCTGGCCGTCATCGACCTCTACGAGCGGGACGCCGGAGGGTTCCTGGCCGACACGTACGCGGCGGGTCGGAAGCGCGTTCCCGAGGCGCGGGCCGCCGGGGGCGGCGCGAGCTTTGGGCTGCTCCGCGGGCTCGCGACGCGTCCGACCGTGTACGTGTGCTTCACTCCGGACCGCCTCTCCATGCGCGTCGCCGGCACGGACCGCCGGTTGGAGAACGTGCCCCTTCTCGCGATAGAGGCGGTCACGCAGCGCATCTACGCGATCGGCGGCGACGCGCGCGAGGTGTCGCGCCCCCACGTGGAGCTGTGCAACCCCTTCCAGTCCGATCGCACGCTGGTGGGCGACGTCGATGCCGCCGGGGTGATGCTGCTCTACCACCTCACGATCCTGCTCCCGCCCCGGTTGGGGATCAGGATCCGGAAGCCCGACCTGCTCCTGCACCCGCTCCACGTCCAGCCGGGCGGCGTGACCACCTTCGAGCTGCAGGGGCTCGTGGAGCTCGGACGGGTGATCGGGGGGCGGCGGGTGGAGGTGTACCTGGGCGAGCCCCTGACCGACGACCGGATCCTGGCGCACCGCTACGAGCCGGCACGCAGCTACCCGGTGACGACCTCTCCGCCCCGCGGGGCGCGGGGATGAAGCCCGCGCTGCACCGCGGCCTCGACGCCGACCGGCTGCGGGCGCTGCTCCCCGCCCAACTCGCGGCCCTCCTCCCGCCGACGCTCCCCGCCGGTCCGCCCTGGGCGCTCCTGCTCTTCCCGAACACCGGCCGCCCGGTGAGGTCCGGCGCGGCGGCGCGGGCGCTGGCGCGGCTGCCCGATCTGGACGGCGAGCGCCTGGTGGTCGCGGCCGGGAGCCTGACGATGGAGGCCGGCGGCCTGTTCCGGTCGCGGGCCGACCTGGTGCTCACGAAGTCGGACTTCTTCTGGACCGACGCGAGCTACGAGCGCATCCACCAGCTGGTCTCCGCGCCGCGCAAGAACCCGCCCTGAGGACGCGCCCGGCCGGCGCGCTCAGGCGCCGGACACCGCCTTCCTCATCTCCAGCGCCGCCTCGTGATCGGTGTGGCGGTAGTAGCCTTCCTTCCTCGCCACCACGGCGAACCCCTCCGACTCGTACAGCGAGATCGCCTCGCGGTTGGACTCGCGGACGCGCAGGAAGACGGCGCGCAGTCCCAGCTCCGCCGCGTGGCGCTCCACCCACCGCAGGGTGAACCGCCCGAGGCCCCGGCGCCGGTGCAGCGGCGAGACGGCCATCTTGTCCAGGCGCAGCGCGTCGTCCCGGAAGGCGACCAGGAGGTAGCCTGCCAGCGCGTCGCCCGAGAACAGCGCGAAGGCGCGGCGCCCGTCGATGTACTCCCCGAAGCGCTTCCGCGACGTCCAGGCGTGCCTGAACGCCGCCTGCTCCAGCTCCAGGACGTCGTCCAGCCGCTCCGGCGTGAGCGGCGCCATGCGCGCCCGGATCACCCCGTCGCGGGACTCGTCCACGCCGATCCCGGCGGGGAGCTGCTCGTGGAGCGGGCTGGGCATGGGGCTCCTCCCGGGCGGGGTGGAGAGGTGCGCCGGCGGCGCGGGGGTGCCAAGCTAGACCCCGCCTCCGGCCGGGTCAACGATCCCGTCGCGCGGCGGCCTGGCATGCCGGGACGGGTCGCCGTACGTTCCGCACCGGGCCGACGCCCCGGACCTGCCCCCCCACCTCCGCCGCCATGCTGCGCGAGCTCCTGTCCCTGCTGCTCGGGCGAGTCCCGACCCCTCCGGCCGCGGATCGCGCGGAGCACCGCGAGCGCCACGGCGTCGCCCTGGCGGTGGAGGCGGACGGGGACGAGGCGGAGGCGCTCTGGCGACGGCTGGACGCCGCGCTGGAGCTGATCGCGGCGCACCGGCCGGTCTGGCTGGCGCGGATGCGCCGGATGGGCACGCGCGTGCTCGTGCGCCGCACGCCGGGCACCCGCGCGCGGCTGGTGGACGGGGAGCTGGCGATCCTGGACTCGTACTTCGTCTCCACCTTCCTCCCGGCCCAGGTCGCCGCATCGATGGTCCACGAGGCCACGCACGCGCGGCTCCGGTTCTGCGGCTTCGCGACGGAGGCGCTGGGCCTGGCGCGCGAGGAGCGCGCCTGCCGGCGGTCCGAGCTGCGGCTGGGCCGGGCCCTGCTGGCCGCCGGGGTGGAGGGCGCGGCGGCCGTGGTGGAGCGGGCGGAGGCCGCGCTCGCCGCGCCGGACCGGGACGTGGGCGTGGCGGTGGACTGGGGCGCGCTGCGCGCCATGGAAGCCGCGGAGGACGCGAGGCGGCGCCGGGAGCGCAGCGGGTGAGGGCGCTCCTTGGAAGCCCTCGCGCGAAGCGCTAGATTGCCGTCCCCGGCCCGCGAGGCCGGCGCACCGTCGCATCCCCTCACCCTCCGCACACCGCAGGACCGCCATGCCAGTAGACCGCGGCGCCATCGACGCCCAGCTCCGGGAGATCGGCGAGGGCGAGCGCTGGTGGGAGCACCGCGAGTTCCGGGACCTCCCCCACATCCTCCACGCCGACGAGCGGATCCTGGGCCTGGTCCGGGGCAGGCTTCTGGGCCCCGGGCCGCGGCTCCGGCCCGGCGGGGCGTGGCTCATCGTGGTCACCGACGGGCGGCTCGTCTGCCTCAAGCAGGAGCGCTTCGCCCGCAAGCAGGTGGAGATCGCCGCGGGCCAGATCACCCGGGTACAGGAAGCGAGCCGCCTGCGCGCCCACCAGATCACCATCACCACCACGCAGCAGCGGTACCGGCTGCGCATCGCCAAGGCGGACGCGTTCCGCTTCTCGGGAGCGCTGGCGCCGCTCCTCCCGGTGCAGGCGGTGCAGCCGCTGCCCCCCCACCTGGAGCCGTTCGCCTGGATCCCGGGGATGACCACCGTTGCATCGCTCCCGGGCGTCGCCGGGGTCGTCTCGCGGGTGTCCATGCTCGCGCCGCCGGACTATGCCACGCGCGCCCACGTGGAGCGGCTGGAATCCACCGTGGAGCAGCTCCAGCGCGACCTGGAGGCGCTGCGGCAGCAGGTGTCCTTCCTGGAGGACCTGCTCCAGAAGCAGTCGGAGGAGGCGTTCCTCCAGCGCTTTCCGTCGAACCCGTGACCGCCGGGCGCGACATGCAGGTTGCGCTGCTGCGCGGCATCAACGTGGGCCGCGCCAAGCGCGTCGCCATGGCCGACCTGCGCGCGCTGGTGGAGGAGCTGGGCTACGGCGGCGTCCGCACGCTGCTCAACAGCGGCAACGTGGTCTACTCCGCGCCCGGCGCCGCCCCGGACGAGGCGGCGGCGCGCATCGAGGAGGCGATCGCGGCGCGGCTCGGCATCACCTCCCGGGTGATCGTGCTCACCGCCGCCGAGGTGGCCGCCGCGGTGGCGGGGAACCCGCTGGGCGACGTGGCGGACAACCCCTCGCGCCTGTTCGTCGCCGTCCTCCGCGACCCGGCGGACCGTGCCCGGCTGGAGCCGCTGGCGGGCCGGGACTGGGGCCGCGAGGTGCTGGCCCTGGGCCCGCGCGTGGCCTACCTGTGGTGCCCGGACGGCTCCATGGGGAGCCGGCTCCCGGAGGAGGTCGGCCGCGTGCTCGGCGACCGGGTGACCACGCGCAACTGGGCCACGCTGACCCGGCTCCACGCGCTCGTCTCCGATCCCGGGTAGTCCCCGGGACCGGCCCCCTCCCGCCCGCCGCTCCCGAATGACCGAGGACGCCCGCGCACGGAGACGGCAGGCCCATGCCCGGCTCGGCGCGCACTTGGCGGGGCTGGACGAGGAGGAGCTGCGCGCCCTCCTCGCCACCGGGCCGGGGACCCGCCGGGTGGTGGAGGTCGGCGGCGACCGGGTGTTCGTCAAGCGGGTCCTGGTCGCCGACTCCGACCTGGAAGGCGGGGGCTCGACCCGGAACCTGCACGGGCTCCCCGCCCGCTACAGCTACGGGATCGGCTCCATCGGCTTCGGCCCGTTCCGGGAGCTCGCCACCCACCTCAAGACGACCGGCTGGGTCCTGCGCGGCGAGGCCGGGGCGTTTCCCCTCCTCCACCACCACCGCATCGTCCCCCGGCTCGGCGAGCCGGCCGCGGCGGACATGGACCGGCACGCGCGCTACGTGGCGCGCTGGGGCGGCGACCGGGCGATCGGCAGGTACGTGCTGGAGCGCGCCGGCGCGCGCCACGAGCTGGTCCTGTTCCTGGAGCACCTCCCCCACGTCCTGGAGCGGTGGCTGCTGGAGCACCCGGACCAGGTGCCCCGGCTCCTGGACGACCTGCGCGCGACGCTGGACCTCCTCCACGAGAACGGGATGGTCCACTTCGACTCGCACTTCGCCAACGTGCTCACCGACGGCGGGCGGGCGTACCTGTCGGACTTCGGCCTGCTGCTGGACCCGGATTTCGACCTGGGCGCGGACGAGCGGGCGTTCCTGGATGCGCACCGGCTCTACGACTACGGGCGGGTGCTGTGGTCGCTGGGCCTCCTGCTCCACGACACGTACCTGGAGCTGCCGGACGAAGCGCGGCGCCGGGTGGCCGGGCGATGCGGGATGGGGGAGGGGGGCGATCCGTTCGCGGTGCCGCGCATCCTGGTGGGCCACCTGGAGCGGATCCGCGACGAAGGGCTGATGCCGCTGCACGACGCCTTCGCCGCCAGCGTGCTCCGGTACCGCCCCGTCACCCTGCTGGTGCACGACTTCCATGCGGCGCTGCGAGCCAGCCCCCGCAAGGACACGCCGTTCCCGGGCGCGGAGCTGCGGCGCCTGCTGGAGGAGACGGGGTTCGCTCCCCGTGCGGCGGCTGCCGCTCCACCCCTTCCCCCACGACCCGAGGGCAGATGAAAACTCTCTCCCTGCTCGGCGCTCTGCTCGTCCTGTCCGCCGGCCGCCTCCCCGCCCAGGTGGAGACCGCGGTGCACACCGGCGCGGCGCCGCGCGTCATCGCCCCCGCGGACGGGGAGCGCCGCGTGCTCCCGGACGGCCGGCACATCCTCCTCAAGGTGGGCCCGGCGAACTCCGGGTCGGGGTACCTGTTCCTGGGCTCGGAGGACCTGCCTCCGGGCACGCTGGTGCCCCGGCACAGGCACGAGCTGGACGAGGAGATCCTGATCGTGCAGCGCGGGCAGGTGGTGGTGGAACTGAACGACACGGCGCACACCGCGCCGGCCGGGAGCGTGGTGTTCCTGCCGCCGCGCAGCTGGGTGGCCGTCGCAAACCGCGGCGCCGAGACGGCGACCATCATGTTCGTGTTCCCGCGCGGCAGCGTGGAGCGGTGCTTCCAGTTCATCGGCACCGCCCCGGGCGAGGCGCGCAGGCCGCCCACGCCGCAGGAGGCGGCGGAGGAGCGGCGCGCCTGCCAGATGACCTACCGGTCGCACGGGCACTGACCGTCCGGCCCGGACGTCCCGCCATCCCCGCGAGGACCCGGCGCCGCCGTCCTGATCTGCCCGCGCGGCTGTCCTCGCACGATCGCCAGACTGTCCACCCGCGAGGGCGCGGACGGGGCGCCCCGGAAGGCAAGTGCCACCGGGGCAAGCCGTTCGCCCGCGGTGTGCCGATTGCAGGCCGGGCCGGGGTTCCCCGGTCCCTTTTTCCTCGTCCCGTGGAGATCCCGTGCAACGCATCGCCCTCGTCCTGCTCGCCGCGGCGCTGGCCGGCTGCGCATCGTCCCGTCCCTCGCTGGTCCGGCTGGACCCCGAGACGCGCTCCCCCACCGCGGCCGACCGCGTGGAGGTGCTCGCCGCCAGCCCCGACCGGCCGCACCGCGTGATCGCCCGCTGGAGCGGCGGCGCGCGCGGGACCGACGCCCAGCAGGAGCGCAAGCTCCAGGACCGGGCGGTGCAGGAAGCCGCCCGGCTGGGCGCGGACGCCGTGGTGCTGCGCGTGGACCGCGAGGTGGACGCGCAGCTCCAGGCGGCGGAGTCCGGCGTCGCGGTGGCGTCGCCCATCCGGCGGAGCACCCGCGTGGTGGCCGACGTGGTGGTCTGGCAGCAGCAGCAGTAGCCCGATGCAGCGGATCGAGCATCGGTCTCCCGCGCGGCGCGATCCCTGAACGGAGCCGTACGATGCCCCGACTCCTCCTGGCCCTGCTCGTCCTCCTGGCCGCCGCCCGCACCGCGGCGGCGCAGGAGGGAGCCGTCCTGCGGGGCGTCGTGGTCGATTCGGCTACGGGAGCGCCGATCGAAGGTGCGCGCGTGGCGCTCGGCTCGGAACGCAAGGCGTCCACCGACCGGCAGGGGAGGTTCACACTCTGCGGACTGCCGGCCGGTCCGTCGGCGGTCCGGGCGCGATCGATGTTCCACGCGGAGCGGGAGGTCCCCGTAGATCTGGCGTCGGGCGACACGGCACGGGTGTCGGTGGTGCTCGGCCGGTCGGGCGTGATCCGGGTCCGCGAGGCCGGCGACGCGCCGCCCGAAGCGCTGCTGATCGTGGACGGCGTGCGCGTGTTTCACTCGTGGAGCGGCTGCGAGACGGCGCCCCCTGGGATGCCCACGGAGGTGGATCTCGACCCCGAGGATGTCGAGAGCTTGGTGGTCCTCAAAGGGGCCGAGGCGGTGCGGATGTACGGGCCCGATGCGAAGCACGGGGCGCTGGTGGTCACGACCAGGCGGAAGGCGGAGAGGCCGGCCCCCTGAATCGAGGACGGAAATGTGGGAACGGCCCCGGACGACATCCGTCCAGGGCCGTTCTTCTCTTTTGCGGAGTCGGCGAGCCATGAAGATTCGACGCGCGACGCCTGACGACGTGGAGCTGCTGTTCGACATCCGCACCTCCGTACGGGAGAACCACCAGTCCCGCGAGGAGCTGGCGTCCATCGGCGTCACCCCGGAGACGGTGGCGGAGATGCTGCGCACCACGGCGCGCGCCTGGGTGGCCGAGCTGAACGGCGTGGCGGCGGGGTTCGCCATGGCCGACGCCGCCGAGGGGACGGTGTTCGCCATGTTCGTGCGGCCGGGGTGGGAGGGACGCGGGGCGGGGCGGGCGCTGATGCGGGAGGCGGAAGCGTGGCTGTTCGGCCAGGAGTGGGAGGAGATCTGGCTGCTCACCGGGCGCGACCCCGCGCTGCGCGCCAACGGCTTCTACCGCCGCCTGGGGTGGACCGCGGCGGAGTGGCGCTCGGACGGCCAGGTGAAGTACGTGAAGACGAAGCCGGCGGCGTAGATCGTCCACACCCGCCCTTGCACGGCGGGGAGCGCGTCCGCAGCTTGGGGCGTCCGTCATCCTGTCCCCCGGCCCGGAGCCTCCATGAGCGAGCACGTCGTCGTAGAGACCCGCGACGCGGTCGTGCGCATCCGCCTCGACCGCCCCGACAAGAAGAACGCGCTCACGCTGGAGATGTACGCCGCCATGGCGGACGCGCTCCTGGCCGCCGGCGAGGACCCCGCCGTGCGCGCCGTGCTGCTCACCGCCGCGGGCGACGCCTTCACCGCCGGCAACGACCTGGGCGACTTCCTCCAGCGTCCGCCCACGGACGAGAGCAGCCCGGTGCTGCGCTTCCTCGACGCCCTGATCGGCTCGCCGAAGCCCGTGGTGGCCGTGGTGCAGGGGCTGGCGGTGGGCGTGGGCGCCACGCTGCTGCTGCACTGCGACCTGGTGTACGCCGGGCCGGGCGCGCGCTTCCACCTCCCCTTCGTGGG
>DASVQR010000082.1:0-35827 GCA_036389055.1 Longimicrobiaceae bacterium
CGCCCCGCGCGCACCGCCAGCCACGTTTCCAGCGACAGCGAGCAGAGCAGGAAGGGGAGGCTGCGCACCTCGCCCTGCCGCGCGGCCTCCACGGCCGCGCGCAGCGCGCCGGCGCGCACCCAGCCGCGCCGGGCGATCTCCGGGTCGCGCAGCAGCTCGCCCAGGCGGTCGCGCTCGCGCGCCATCGCCCAGAGCAGCCGCGCGTCGATCCCGCCCTTGCCGCGTCGGGTGCGCACCCGCTCGGGGAGGATGCCGCGCATCGCCTCGCGCAGCACCCACTTCCCCGTCCCGGCGCGGATCCGCATCGCCGGGGGGAGGCGCAGCGAGTGCTCCACCAGCGGCCGGTGCAGGAACGGGTAGCGCATCTCGATCCCGTCCTGGAACGGCCCGCGCTCCACGAAGGCCGGCAGCGTCGCCACCTCCGTGGCCACCCCGTGCGCGAACCGGCTCCCCCCGCGCGGCGCGGCGAGCGCGCGCACGGCGGGGAGCCGCTCCGCCACCCCGGCGCGGCGCACGAAGTCCGCGTCCAGCCAGGCCGGCGCCGCCTCGTGGGGCCGCGCGAAGCGCAGCCGCGCCGCGGCCGGGAGGAAGGGGAGGATGCCGTGGCGCCCCAGCCCCGCCCAGAACGACTGCCGCACCCCCACGGACAGCCGCGTAAGCTCGCGCAGCCCCTCCCGCACCCGGCCCGCGGCGAGCAGGTCGGTGACGTAGCCCCAGTTGCCGCCCAGGTAGTGGTCCGGGCCCTGGCCGCTCAGCAGCACCCTGCCGCCGGCGCCGCGGACCCGCGCCGCCAGCGCCCGGTCGCGCGCCCAGAAGGGGAAGTGCGAGCGCGGCTCGTCGGTCGCCACGGGGGGCGCGCCGTCGTCCTGCCACGCCCAGAAGTCCACCAGCTGCTCGTTGCGCACCCCCCAGCGCTCCACCACCGCGTCGGAGAAGCGGCGCTCGTCGCCGTCGCCGAGCGTGTCCACCACCGTCACGGTGCCCGCCAGCGCGGGGCCGCGCCCCGCCCCGGCCAGCGCCTGCGCGGTCGACACCACCGCGGACGAGTCCAGCCCGCCGGAAAGCTGCGACCACACGGGGACGCCGCCCTCCGTCCGCGCGCGCACCGCTTCCCCGAACAGCTCGCGGAACGTCTCGGTCGCCGCCCGCTCGTCGGTCGCTTCCGCCGGGGCGAAGTCCGCCGCCCGCCAGAAGCGCCGCGCCACCTCCCGCCCGTCGCGCCAGGCCAGGCGCTCGCCGGGACCGACCGCCCGCACCCCCGCCCAGATCGTCCGCTCCGAGTGCGCGGCGCCGCCCACCAGGAAGTCGGCCACCCACTCCTCGTCGAAGTCGCCCTCTCGCGGCAGCGCCGCCAGCCGGGAGGCGAGGAGCAGCGCGCCGCCCTCGCGCGCCACGAACAGCGGCTTGACCCCGAACGGGTCGCGCATGGCCAGCAGCGTCGCGCGCCCGCCGTCCCACAGCGCGAAGGCGAAGTCGCCCAGCAGCCCGTCCAGGCACTCCGGGCCGCGGGCCAGGTACGCCGCCGCCACCAGCTCCAGGTCCGGCGCCTCCGCGCCGCGGACGCCGCCCCAGGCGGCCACCTCGGCGCGGTTGTCCAGCCGCACGTCGCCCGTCGCCAGCAGGGCGCCCCGGCGGGCGAGCAGCGGCCGCAGCGCGTCCGGCTCCGTGCTCGCCACCGCCGCGAAGCCGTCCCCGGCCAGACCGCCGGCCAGGTTCCCCGGCGCGGCGATCCGCGCCGCCAGGCGGGCCGCCAGCCCCGGGGGCAGCGCCCCGCCCGGCGCCGCCGCCGCGCAGCCGAAGCCGTTCACGCGGCCACCTCCGGCAGCGTCCTGAACTTGTCCACCGTCTCCGGGTCCTCGTTCACCGGCGCGCCGTCCACCTCCACCCACGCGTGGGCGTAGAAGGGGTACGCCTGCACCCCCAGCCGCAGCTCGGCAGGCACCCCGCGCCGGCGCAGCAGCAGGTACAGCGCGAGCGACTGCTCCAGGCACACCGCGCGGCCGGGAAAGAACGCCGCCGCCACCGCCACGTGGTACGCCGCCCGCTCCACCTCCGCCGGCGCGAGCCCGGCGCCGGCCGCGCGCGCGCCCAGCCGCCTGGCCCGCGCCACCGCCGGCCCGAAGCCGCGCGCCTTGAGGTGCGCCCGCACCGCCAGCAGGGCCAGCGCGCAGCGCGCCACCGAGGGAGCCCTCATGCGCGCACCACCAGCTTCACCTCCGCCAGCTTCCCCAGCAGCGCCGCCGCGTCCGCGGCCAGCGTGTCACGGGGGGCGTCGTATTCCTCGAAGAGCCGCTCGGCCAGCGCCGCCGCCGTGGGGTGGGCCGGGAGCAGCTCCCACACCCGCGTCCCCACCTCGTCCAGCCCGTAGTACTCGCCGGCCAGCGGGTCCAGGAGCACGGTCCGGTCGCCCTCCGCCGCCGACACCACCTGCTCCGCCCGCCGGAACGGGGCGTCCAGGGGCGCCGGACCGGCGTCGCCGCGCTTCTTCCTGAGCCAGCCGAACATGGCGAACGGGGGTGGGGGTGACCCTTCCCGGACCCGGGAGCGGGGCGCCGTGTCCATTCGCGACACTTTCCGCGCGCCCCGCTCTCTATGCTAACGACAAGCTCCGCCCCGTCAATCCCTGTCGTAGATCATGCTGCGGGGCGCACGAAAGCGCCCCCGCGTGCGACTCCACGCGGGGGCTCCGGCCCCTCCCTCCTGCAGCCTGCGCCGAGCTGCCGTCGCAGGCTGTAACCTGTCCCCTGTAACCTGTCCCCTGCCGTCCCCCTACAGCACCCGCAGCGAGTTGATCTGCACGTCCCAGATGATGGTCTGCCCGATCCCCGCGGTGAACGGCGTGGAGAACAGCTCCTGCCCGCCGGTGGTGCGCGCCATCAGCCGGTAGCTGCTCACGGTGGCCGCCGGGTCGAACGAGAGCGTCGCCCGGCCGTTGGGGTTGACGTTGCCCAGCAGCCTGCGCGAGCTGCCGCTCGCGTCCACCGCGTACACCGTCAGCGAGGTGGGGGGAACCACGGTGTTGCGCACCTGCACCGCGATCCGGTTCATCGCCTCGGCCTGCGCCTGCGCCGAGGGGTCCGCGCCGGCGGACGTGGCCGGGGCGCACCCCGCCGCCAGCAGGGCGAGCGCCAGCGCCGCGTGGACGGGAGCCGAGCCGCGAAGCCGCATGGGAACCTCCTCCGGGACGTGTGATCGCGCGCCGTGCCCCGGCGCCGGGAGATGCGTGCGGGGGCGCAGCAACCGTGCCAGTCGGCGCCCGGCCGGGGCTACGCCTCCGCGGCCCCGCCTTCCGTGTCGCCCGCGTCCTCCGGGGCGGGGAAGAGCAGCCCCTCCAGCGTGTCCAGCAGCTCGTCGCGCCCCTCGCCGCTCAGCGCCGAGAAGAGCACCACCTGGTCCGCGTCCACCCCCAGCTTCTCCACCGTCTTGCGGAGCGCCGCCTCGCGCTTCCCCTTGGCCAGCTTGTCCGCCTTGGTGAGCGCGAACAGCGTGGGGATGCCGATCTCGGCCAGGTAGTCCACCGAGCGCAGGTCGTCCTCGGTGGGCCCGGTGCGGATGTCCACCAGCTGCACCACGCCGCGCAGCTCGCGCGAGGTGGACAGGAAGCCGTGGATCAGCGGCTGCCACTTCCTGCGCAGCTCCTGCGGCACCTTGGCGTAGCCGTACCCCGGCAGGTCCACCAGGAAGAAGCCGTCCGGCTCCGCCCGCACGTCGTAGAAGTTGATCTCCTGCGTCTTCCCCGGCTGCGCCGACACCCGCGCGATCGCCGTGCGGGTGCGCCCCAGCAGCCGGTTGATCAGCGACGACTTGCCCACGTTGGAGCGCCCGGAGAACGCCACCTGCGGCCTTCCCTCCGCCGCCTCCGGCTGCGCCTGCCCCACCTGGCCGATGGCCCCCGCGAACTCCACTGATTTTATTCTCATGCCGACGAAGATAGACGAAATGAAAAAGCCTGCAACCACGCATGCAGTTGCAGGCTGTTCCCTGTAACCTGTCCCCTGTAACCTGCCGTCAGGCTTCCTTCTTCCGCTTCGGCTCGGCGGCCAGCACCAGCAGCGGCGGGACGCTGTCGCTGACGCACTCGGGCGTGATCACCACCTCGCGCACGTCCTCGCGCGAGGGGATGTCGAACATCACGTCGCGCATCAGCTTCTCGATCACCGCGCGCAGGCCGCGGGCGCCGGTGCCGCGCTCGATGGCCAGGTGGGCGATGGCGCGAACCGCCTCCGGGTCGAAGGTGATCCCCACGCCGTCCATCCCGAACATCTTCTGGTACTGCTTCACCAGCGCGTTCTTTGGCTCGGTGAGGATCTTGACCAGCGCGTCCTCGTCCAGGTTGTCCAGCGTCACCGTCACCGGGAGGCGGCCCACCAGCTCCGGGATCAGCCCGAAGCGGAGCAGGTCCTCCGGCTCCACGTCGCGGAACGGGTTGCCGCGGTCCATCTCGGTGACGCCCTCGTTGGACGAGAAGCCGATCTGCCGCTTCCCCGTGCGCGACTCGATGATCTTTTCCAGGCCGTCGAACGCGCCGCCGCAGATGAACAGGATGTGCCGCGTGTTGATCTGGATGTACTCCTGCTGCGGGTGCTTGCGCCCCCCCTGCGGCGGCACCGAGGCGGTGGTCCCCTCCAGGATCTTGAGGAGCGCCTGCTGCACCCCCTCGCCCGACACGTCGCGCGTGATGGACGGGTTCTCGCTCTTGCGGGCGATCTTGTCGATCTCGTCGATGTAGATGATCCCGCGCTCGCACTCCGCCACGTTGAAGTCCGCGGCCTGGAGCAGGCGTACCAGGATGTTCTCCACGTCCTCGCCCACGTAGCCGGCTTCCGTGAGCGTGGTGGCGTCCACGATGGTGAACGGCACGTGGAGCACCCGGGCCAGCGTCTGCGCCAGCAGCGTCTTCCCCACGCCCGTGGAGCCGATGAGGAGGATGTTGGACTTGTCCAGCTCCACCTCGTCCATCACCCCCTGGTGGTTCACCCGCTTGTAGTGGTTGTAGACGGCCACCGAGAGCGACTTCTTGGCCTCGTCCTGCCCCACCACGTACTGGTCGAGCACCGTCTTGATCTCGCGGGGGGAGGGCACCGGGGTGGCGGTGCTGGCGGCCTCCTTGGTCTCCTCCTCGGCGAGGATCTCGTTGCACAGCGAGATGCACTCGTTGCAGATGTAGACCGAGGGCCCGGAGATGAACCGCTTCACCGAGTCCTTGGACTTTCCGCAGAAGGAGCAGCGGAGGTGCTTGTCGCTGGGCATAGAGGAAGGCTACTGGGCGAAAGGCGCGGACCCGCCCGGGCGGGGGCGGGGAGGTCGCGTGAGCTGGCTACCAGTCTCGGCCGCCGTCCGTCGGGACCGAAGCGTCCACGATCCGGCTCGTGTGGAGGCGCGAGAAATTCCGGTACACAAGATAGACCCCCGGGCCGGTAGGGTCAACGATGCGCGGCGGTCGGCCGGGCCGGCGCCGCGCGGCGGCCGGGGACGGGTCCGCACGCCGTGTGCCACTCCCCGGGCCCGGAAGCGAGGAGACCCCCGGCGGGCATCGCCCCCGGAGGTCTCCTCCCGTCCACGGACCGCGGCCGGCGTCAGCGGGTCTCGGCCACCTCGTGCTGCACCTCCACCACCTCGCCGCGCTTGGTGATGACGTGGTCGATGAGGCCGTAGTCCCGCGCCTCCTCCGGCGACATGAAGCGGTCGCGGTCCAGGTCCTCCTGGATCTTGTCCACCGACTGCCCGGTGTTGGCCGCGTAGATCTGGTTCATCCGCTCGCGGACGAACAGGATCTCGCGGGCCTGGATCTCGATGTCCGCCGCGGTCCCCTGGCTGCCGCCGGAGGGCTGGTGGAGCATGATCCGGGAGTTGGGGAGCGCCGAGCGCTTGCCCTTCGCCCCCGCCGACAGCAGGAACGAGCCCATGCTGGCGGCGAGCCCCATGCAGATCGTGGACACCGGCGCCTTGAGGAACTGCATGGTGTCGTAGATCGCCATCCCCGCGTACACCGAGCCCCCGGGGGAGTTGATGTACAGAAAGATGTCCTTGTCCGGGTTGTCGGCTTCCAGGAACAGGAGCTGCGCGATGATGACGTTCGCGACGTTGTCGTCGATCGGGGTCCCCAGGAACACGATCCTGTCCATCAGGAGCCGCGAGAAGATGTCGTACGACCTCTCCCCCCGGCTGGACCTCTCGATCACGTACGGAGCGTAGATGGGCATGTGGGCTCGTTCCCGATTCCAGGATGAAAGACCGGCTGCTTACGAAACCGTGTTCTGCGACTTGAGGTAGTCGAAGACCTTCTCCTCGGTCACCTCGTTCTCCAGCGCCTGGAGCTGGCCGGACTTCTCCAGCTGGAGCCAGACCTCGCCCGGGGTGCGGCCGCCGCGCAGCGCCAGCTCCTCCACGCGCGCGTCGATCTCGTCCTGGGTGGCGCGCAGCCCGCGCTCCTCGGCGATGCGCTCCACCACCATCATCCGCTTCAGCCCCTCCTCGGCCTGCGGCCGCAGGGTCTCGCGCCACTGCGAGATCTGTTCCCTCTGCTCGTCGGAGAGCTTGCCGCGCTCCTCCTCGCTCTGCCCGGTCATCAGGTCCAGGTAGCGGTCCACCATGGAGCCGGGGACGTCGAAGGGGTTCGCCTCCAGGATCTGCGCCACCAGCTGCCCGCGAACCTCGGCCTCGGCGTTGCGCCTGGCCTCCTCGCGCAGGTCCTCCAGGACGCGGGCGCGCAGCGCCGTCAGGTCCTCGAAGTCGCCCAGCGAGCGCGCGAAGTCGTCGTCCAGCTCCGGCACCTCCTTGTGCTGCACCGAGATCAGCTTGAGGTGCAGGTGCTGCTCCTTGCCGGCCTGCTCCGGGTCCGCGAAGTCCTCCGGGAAGTGGACGGTGAAGTCGCCCTCCTCGCCCGGGGCGAGGGTCATGATGGCCTGCTCCACCTCGGGGATCGCCTGCCCCTCGCCCAGCACGAAGCGGTAGCTGTTGGTCTCCGGCTCCTCCTCGTCGCCCTCCTCGGCGCGCGGGGTGATCTCCACCAGCACCTGGTCGGTCCAGTCCGGCTTCTCCCCCTCGGCGCGGGGCTGCCACACGCCGCGCTCGTCGCGCACGCGCTCCAGCACCGAGTCCACCTCGTCCTCGCCCACCTCGGAGGGGGGCACGGTGGCGCTGAAGCCGTCCAGCCGCTCCAGCTTGACCTCGGGCTGCACCTCGAACTCGGCCTCGAAGTGGAGCTCGGCGTCGCCGTGGTAGTGGACGTTGTCGATCATCCCCTGCGTGATGGGCTTCAGCCCCTCCTGGTCGATCGCCTCGCGGTACGCCTCCTGGATCACCCGGTCGAGCGTCTCCTGCTCGATGCTGGGCCCGAACTGCTTCTCCAGGATCCGCTGGGGGATGTGCCCCTTGCGGAAGCCCGGGAGCCGGACGTTGCGGGCGATCTGCGAGGTCACCGCGCTCCGCACGCGCTGGACGCGCTCGGCGGGAACGGTGATGGACACGCGGCGGCTCCAGGAGTTCGGCTCCTGGACGGAGATCTGCAGCGGGGTGGTGGCAGAAGACATCCGAATATCGTTCCGGCGTTCGGTGTGGTCGTCGATGAAAAAGGTGCGAAAGGGGGGACTCGAACCCCCACGGCAAAGCCACCGGATCCTAAGTCCGGCGCGTCTACCAGTTCCGCCACTTTCGCCCGGGCGTCAAGCGGTCAAATATAGACCCGGGCCCGGAGGGGGTCAACCGAATCTCCCGCCCCCCGCCAAGCCCTTGCCACGCCGCGCTTTCCGCGAAAAGAGAGCGGCCCCGCCGCAAGGCGGAGCCGCTCCCGAGGACGCCAGCCCCATCCCCGGCGCCAGCCGGGGGCACGCCCAACCCCGCTTTTCCTCCGTCTGCCGTCTACTGCCGCGGCGGCTCGATGCGAAGGTTGAGGATGCTCCGCTGCCCCGTGGGGTTCTCCATCACCAGCGAGAGCAGGTCGCCGGTCTTCTTGGACTCCACGATGCGCTGCAGGGTGCGCACGTCGGAGATCTGCTGCCCGTCCGCCTGGGAGATCTTCCACCCCGCCCCGAAGCCGCGCCGCCCCATGGGGCCGTAGCGGTCGGCGCCCGTGATCACCACGCCGCCCGGCTGCCGGTACTCGTACTGCTGCGCCAGCTGCGCCGTGAGCGGCGCCACCTGGATCCCCAGCTTGTCCGCCGACACCGAGGCCGGCTCGGCGGGGCGCGCGGGGGTCCCCCCGCGGCCGGGCTGCGTCGTGGAGGCGGCGGACGCCTGCGAGGCGAGCGACGCCTCCATCAGCGGCACCCGCACGTCGCGCGGCTGCCCGTTGCGGATCACCCCCAGCGTGACCGTCTCGCCCGGCCGGTAGCCGGTGACGCGGCGCTGCAGCTCGCCCACGCCCGCGACCTCCTGCCCGTTGACGCTCACGATGACGTCGCCCGAGCGGATCCCGGCGCGCTCGGCCGGGCTGTCGTTCTCGAAGTCCTGCACCAGCACGCCGGTGATGCGCGGCAGGCGGTACTGCTCCGCGTCCTCCGGGCTGATGGGGCGCACGCTCACGCCCAGCGCCGCCCGGCGCACCCGGCCGTAGCGGATCAGGTCGTCGCCGATGCGCCGCGCCAGGTCGATGGGGATGGCGAAGCCGTACCCCGAGTAGAACCCGGTGCGCGAGGCGATCACCGAGTTGATCCCGATGACCTCGCCGCGCAGGTTGACCAGCGGGCCCCCGGAGTTGCCGGGGTTGATCGCCGCGTCCGTCTGGATGAAGTCCTCGATCGCCCACTGGCTGTTCTCCTCGGCGCTCCGGCCGATGATCCCCAGCGCCCGCCCCTTTGCGCTGATGATCCCGGAGGTCACCGTGGTCCCCAGCTCCAGCGGGTTGCCGATGGCGAGCACCCACTCCCCGATGCGCGCCCCCTCCGAGCTCCCCATGCGGGTGACCGGGAAGCGTCCCCCCTCCACCTTGATCACCGCCACGTCGGTCAGCGGGTCGGCCCCCACCAGCTTGGCGGTGAGCCGGCGGTTGTCCTGCAGGATCACGTCGATCTTGCTGGCCCGCTCCACCACGTGGTTGTTGGTCATGATGTAGCCGTCCGCCGAGATCAGGAAGCCCGAGCCGCCCGACTCCTCCGGCGGGAGCTGCCGGCCGCCGCCACCGCCGCCCTGGCCCTGCGGGCCGTCGAAGAAGGGGAACAGCTCCCTGAGCTCCTGCGGCACCTGCCGCGAGCCCGAGCGGGCCGTCCGCTCCGCCTCGATGCTCACCACCGCCGGCGTCACCGACTCGGAGATGGAGATGAAGGCCTGGCTCAGGTCGGCGACGGGCTGCACCGCGGAGCTGGAGGGCGACGGCGCCGCCGAGGCCTGGAACAGCGTCGCGGCCTGGGATCCGGCGGTCCACCCCATCCCCGAGGCGAGGAGGACGCCGCCGGCGAAGGCGGCGCCGGTGAAGGCGACCAGCCTGACTTTGGCGCGTACGGGATCGAACATGGTCGGCCTGCTGGGAAGGAGAGTGAGCGATGGGGCCGGGAACTGGTACTGAGGACCTCGCCCGGAGTTCCGTGCCGGCCCCGCCCCGCCGGAACCCCCTGCAAATCGCCGGCCCCGCCTCCGGGTTGGAGACGGGGCCGTACGATCCCTCGCGAGCCGCCGGGACGGGGCTACTTCTTCTCGTCCTCGACGATCTCGTAGTCCGCCTCCACCACGTCCTCCTGCCCACCCTGGGCCTGGGCGGTGGCGTCGTTCTCGAAGCCGGCGCCCGCCGTCGCGCCGCCGGAGAACCCGGCGTCCGGCCCGGCGCCCTGCTGGGCCTGGTACATCTGGGCGCCCGCCGCGCTGTACGCCTGCGACAGCTCCTCCGAGGCGGACCTCACCTCGGCCAGGTCGTCCTGCTTGAGCGCCTTGCGGGCCCGCTCCGTGGCGGACTCCAGCCGCTCCTTGGGCTCGCCGGACAGCTTGTCGCCCCACTCGCGGGTGTTCTTGTCCACCTCGTAGACCAGGGCGTCCAGCCGGTTGCGGGCCTCGATCGCCTCGCGGCGCTCCTTGTCCTCCGAGGCGTGCTGCTCGGCGTCGCGGACCATCTTCTCGATCTCGGCCTCGTTGATCCCGCTGGAGGCCTCGATGCGGATCTTCTGCTCCTTGCCGGTGGCCCGGTCCTTGGCCGACACGTGCAGGATGCCGTTGGCGTCGATGTCGAAGGTGACCTCCACCTGCGGCACGCCGCGGGGTGCCGGCGGGATCCCCGTGAGCTGGAATTTGCCGATGGTCTTGTTGTACATCGCCATCTCGCGCTCGCCCTGGAGCACGTGGATCTCCACCGTGGTCTGGTTGTCCTCCGCCGTGGAGAACGTCTCGGACTTCTTGGTGGGGATGGTGGTGTTCCGCGCGATCAGCGTGGTCATCACCCCGCCCAGCGTCTCGATCCCCAGCGACAGCGGGGTCACGTCCAGCAGGAGCACGTCCTTGACGTCGCCGGCCAGCACGCCGCCCTGGATCGCCGCCCCGATGGCCACCACCTCGTCCGGGTTGACGCCGCGGTGCGGCTCCTTGCCGAAGAAGCTCTTGACCACCTCCTGGATCTTGGGGATGCGGGTGGACCCGCCCACCAGAATCACCTCGTCGATGTCCGCCTGCTTGAGCCCGGCGTCCTGCAGGGCCTTCTGCATGGGCGGGATGGTGCGCTGCACCAGGTCGTCCACCAGCTGCTCGAACTTGGCGCGGCTGAGCGTGACGTTGAGGTGCTTGGGGCCCTCCTGCGTGGCCGTGATGAAGGGCAGGTTGATGTCCGTCGACATGGTGGTCGACAGCTCCATCTTGGCCTTTTCCGCGGCCTCCTTGAGGCGCTGGAGCGCCATGGCGTCCTTGGACAGGTCGATCCCCTGGTCCTTGCGGAACTCCTCCACCAGCCACTCGATGACGCGCTGGTCGAAGTCGTCGCCGCCCAGGTGGGTGTCGCCGTTGGTCGCCTTGACCTCGAAGACGCCCTCGCCCAGCTCCAGGATGGAGATGTCGTAGGTGCCGCCGCCCAGGTCGTAGACCGCGATCTTCTCGTCCTTCTTCTTGTCCAGGCCGTACGCCAGCGCCGCGGCCGTGGGCTCGTTGATGATGCGCAGCACCTCGAGCCCGGCGATCTTGCCGGCGTCCTTGGTGGCCTGCCGCTGGGCGTCGTTGAAGTACGCGGGGACGGTGATCACCGCCTGCGTCACGGTGGTGCCCAGGTAGTCCTCGGCGGTCTGCTTCATCTTCTGCAGGATCATCGCCGAGATCTCGGGCGGCGAGAACGACTTGTCGCCGTTGGGGACCTTGACCGTCGCCAGCCCGTTGGTGCCGCTGACGACCTCGTACGGCACCATCTTCTCCTCGCTCTTCACCTCGGACTCCTTGCGTCCCATGAAGCGCTTGATGGAGAAGAGCGTGTTCTTGGGGTTGGTGATCGCCTGGCGGCGCGCCACCTGGCCCACCAGCCGCTCGCCGTCCTTGGTGAACGCGACCACCGACGGGGTGGTGCGTCCGCCCTCGGCATTGGGGATGACGACCGGGTCGCCACCCTCCATCACCGCGACGACGGAGTTGGTGGTCCCCAGGTCGATGCCGATCACTTTCGCCATGGGTTCTCCTGTATCTGTGATTGTTTCCAGCGTCGAAAATCACGGGTCGCCCCGCAGCGGAACGTACCGTCCCGGCAGCTGCACGCGGGGCGGAAACTGCGGGGGGAGGGTGCAACGGATATGCCACCCAAACGCCCGTTTTTCATGCTGTTTCGACAGCTTTCGCGCCCTCGGGGCGCCAGAATGACGCACGCCGTGGCAGGCTCCCCCGCGCCCGCGCGGCGGCCCCGCGCCGTTGACCCTCCCCGCCGTTCCGGCTATATCTCCCCCCTTCGCGATCCCGCACTTTCGCACTCCCGCACCCTCGCACTTCAGTCATGGCCCGCCACATCGCCCCGACCGTCGCCTTCCTGCGCGAGCGCTTCACGCGCGCGCCGCACGCCATCCTGGTGCTCGGCTCGGGGCTGGGCGGGCTGGCGGACGAGATCGAGGACGCGGTGAGGATCCCGTTCGCGGAGATCCCCGGCTTCCCGCGGCGCACGCAGGAACTGGCCGGGCACGCGGGGGCGCTGGTGGCGGGGCGGCTGGAGGGGGTGGAGGTGGCGGCGATGCAGGGCCGCTTCCACCTGTACGAGGGGTGGGAGCCCGAGGACGTGGCGCTCCCGGTGCGCGCGCTCGCGGCGATGGGGGCGGGCACGCTGCTGGTGACCAACGCGGCGGGGGGGATCCGCCCCGGCTTCCGCCCGGGCGACCTGATGCTGATCGCGGACCACGTCAACTTCATGGGGCGCAACCCGCTGATCGGCGCGGTGGTGCCGGGCGAGGAGCGCTTCCCCGACATGTCGGACCCGTACGACGCGGGCTTCCGCCGGGTCGCCGAGGCGACCGCGCTGGAGCTGGGGATCCCCCTGGTGCAGGGCGTCTACGCCGCCCTCTTGGGCCCCAGCTACGAGACCCCCGCCGAGATCCGCATGCTCGCCCGCCTGGGCGCCGACGCCGTGGGGATGTCCACCGTGCCGGAGGTGCTGGTGGCGCGCGCGCTGGGGATCAAGGTGCTGGGGATCTCCTGCATCACCAACCTCGCCGCCGGCCTGGGCACCCAGAAGCTGTCGCACGACGAGGTGATGGAGACCGGCGCCGCGGTGCGGGACCGCCTGGTGGCGCTGGTGCGGGGGGTGCTGCCCAGGGTGGCGGGGCTGAACCTGCCGAGCGAGGCGGCGAGCTGAACGGCAGTACGAAGTACGAAGTACGCTGAACTGCCACGGCGACCCCCTCCCCCGGCCCCTCCCCGCAAGGGGGAGGGGAGAACGGCGGAGTGACGGGGCAGGGTTCAGTGCGAGGGGCGGCCCTCACCCCCCGGCCCCCTCTCCCAATGCTGGGAGAGGGGGAGCACGACACGTCGGAGGGTGAGGATCGAAGCGTGGAGATTCCCCTCCCCCGGCACGGGGGAGGGTGGCGAGCCCGAGCGAGCCGGGTGGGGGCCCTCGCGGACGCCAGCGCGAGACCCGCGTGAGGGATGCGAGCGCGAAGCGGCGAAACCCAACAGCAGTACCGTTGGGGTTCGCCTCCGTTACGCACAGTTTTATCGTGCGTTACGGAGCCGCAGCCCGACCCCGGCGCAGCCGGGGGCACGCCCGAACCCGCAGCTCAGTCCGTCGGAGGCCCCGGCACCAGGTGGTTGAGCGGACCGTGCCCGCTCCCCAGCCCCGGCGCAGAACGAATCGCCCGCTGCACGTAGTCGAGCGCGTCCTCCACCGCCCGCCGCAGCGGCCGCCCGTGGGCCAGCCCGGCGGCGATCCCGGCGGACAGCGTGCACCCGGTGCCGTGCGTGCTGGTGGTGTCCAGCTTGGGCCGCCGCCACTCGTGCCACTCGCGCCCGTCGAAGAGCACGTCCACCAGCTCGTCCCCGCGCAAGTGCCCGCCCTTGAGCAGTGCCGCGCGGGCGCCGCACTCCACCAGCGCCCCGGCGGCGCGGCGCATGGCGGCGGGGTCCTCCACCGGGAAGCCGACCAGGATCGCCGCCTCGTCCAGGTTGGGCGTGGCGAGCGCGGCCAGCGGGAGCAGCTCGTCCACCACCGTGCGCTCGGCGTCGGCGTCCAGCAACCGGTGCCCGCTGGTGGCGACCATCACCGGGTCCAGCACGTAGCCGGGGAGCCGGTGTTCCCGGATCGCGGCGGCCACGGCCCGCACCAGCTCCGCGGTCGCCAGCATCCCCGTCTTGCAGGCGGCGGGCGGCAGGTCCTCCGCCACGGCGGCCACCTGGGCCCGCACCACGTCCACCGGGACGGCGTGCACCCCGGTGACGCCGCGCGTGTTCTGCACGGTGACGGCGGTGACGGCGGTGGCGCCGAACGTGCCGAAGGCGTGGAAGGTCTTGAGGTCGGCCTGGATCCCCGCGCCGCCCCCGGAGTCGGAGCCGGCGATGGACAGGACGACGGGGAGGCGCTGCTGCATCAGGGAGCGGGGAGCGGGTGCGGCATGGCCATCACGGGCGACGGCGGGAGCTGGTGCACCCGCGCCAGGAACGCCGGGTAAGATGCGATGTCGCGCGCCAGCTCGGGAGAGGGGGCGGCGGGGAGCTCCCTGCGGATCTCCTTCTGCGTCTCCGCGATGCGGGTGCTGGTCATGGGGTGCGTGGAGAACCACTCCAGGGTGGGCTGGGAGCTGCTGGCCTCCTCGCGGAGCAGGCTGTTCAGGAAGGTGACGATCCCCCGCGGGTCCACCCCGGCGTCGATCAGGTAGCGCACCGCCAGGTCGTCGGCCTCCATCTCCGCCTTGCGCGAGTTGGAGGCGGTCCACAGCGAGCTCCCCAGGCGCAGCGCGGTCTGGTCCAGCAGCTCCGGCTCGCTCCCCAGGATCACGCGGTACATCACGGAGATCAGCGACCCGGTGCGGAGCTGCCGCTCCAGGGTGCGCGCCCCGTGCCGCGCGGCCACGTGGCCGATCTCGTGGGCGAGCACGGCGGAGAGCTCGGACACGTTCTCGGTGCGCTCGATCAGCCCGCGGTTGATGTACACGTGCCCGCCGGGGATGGCGAAGGCGTTGACCGCGGGGCTGTTGACGATGTAGAAGCGGTACGGCACGTCGGGCCGGTCGCTGTGCCGGGCGATCAGCCGGCCCAGGCGGTTGACGTACAGGTTGACGGCCGGGTCGCGCACCAGCGGGAGCTGATGATTGATCTGCCCGGCCACCTGGTCGCCGATCTCCTGCTCGGCGTTCTCGCTGACGCAGCCCCCCAGCGCCAGGGCCAGGAGGAGCGCCGCCGCGGCGAGGCCGCGGGCGAAGCGGGCCCGCGCGGCCATCGGCCGGCGGGCCCGAGAACGGGCGACGGTGCCGCCCAGGATCACTGCCGGGTCGCGGGCAGCGAGCGCACGCGGGAGCGGAAGGTCTGGAAGGCGCGGGTGTCCGTGGTCAGGTTGCGGCGGTTCGCGGCGGGGATGGCCGCCACGGCCCGGCTGGTGTTCTGGATGCGCTCCTCGGTCAGCGGGTGCGTGGAGAACCACTGCTCCAGCCGGCTGGGGCTGCGCTGCCGCTCGGAGAGCAGCTCGTTGAAGAAGGTGACCATGCCGTTGGGGTTGTACCCGGCGCGGACCAGGTACTCCACGCCGCGCAGGTCGGCCTCGCGCTCGGCGTCGCGACCGTAGCGGGCGAAGACCGCGCTGCCGCCGGCCTGGATGCCGATCTGCTCCAGCCCGCCGGGGTTGCGGCCCAGGAGCACGCCGTAGACCAGCGCCAGCCCCATGTTGGCGTTCTGCGCCCGCTGCACGTTCTCGATGCCGTGCCGCTCCACCACGTGGGCGACCTCGTGCGCGAGCACCCCGGCCAGCTCGGAGGCGTTGTCGGCGCGCTCGATCAGGCCGCGGTTCACGTAGATGTACCCTCCGGGCAGGGCGAAGGCGTTGACCACGTTGGAGTTGACGACCTGGAAGGTGTACGGGATCCCCCGCGGGTCCGCGTTGCGGGCGATGGTGCGGCCCAGGTCGTTGATGTACTGGTTGATCGCCGCGTCGCGGATGATGGGGAGCTGCTGGTTGACCTGCGCGGCGTTCTGCCGGCCGATCTCGACCTCCTGCTGCGTGGTGATCGCGGGGGCGCAGCCCCCCGCCGTCGCCATGGCTCCGCCCAGCGCGAGCGCCAGTACGGGGCTTCTATACCGGTTGAACAGGGTATTCATCGTGTCTCTCCCTATCGTCTCGTTTTTGCCGGGTGCGGTGCGGGTGATGAGCAAGTCCCGGACCAGCTTCGACTTATGCTGACTCGCCGCGAGCAGAAGCTGCTCCGGGGCCTCCAGCAGCGGAAGAATCGCGAGGCGGAGGGCGCCTTCCTGGTGGAGGGGATCCGGGCCGTGGAGGACCTGCTCGCCTCCCGCCTGGGTGTCCGCTTCCTGGCCTGGTCGTCCTCCCTGGAGGACGGCGAGCGGGGACGCGACCTGCTCGCCCAGGCGGCGGGGCGCGGCGTGGCCCTGCACGAGGTGTCCGCCGCGGAGCTGGCGGAGTACGCCGCCACCGAATCGCCGCAGGGCGTGGTCGCCGTGGCCGACGTGCCGCGCTGGACGCTGGAGGAATTGTACTCGCCCGCGACGCCGGCCGTGGTGCTGGTGCTGGACGCGGTGCAGGACCCCGGCAACTTCGGGACGATGGTGCGGACCGCGGAGGCGCTGGGCGCGGCCGGGGTGCTTGCGCTGCCGGGCACCGTGGATGCCTGGAACCCCAAGGCGGTGCGCGCGGCGATGGGCTCGTCCTTCCGCCTCCCGGTGGTGGCCGCCGGCTGGGACGAGGCGGCGCCCTGGCTGGAGCGCGAGGGCTACGCCGTGCTCGCCTCGGCCGTGGGCGCGCCGCCCGTGGGCGCGGACCGCCCGGAGCGCGCCGCCCTGGTGGTGGGCAACGAGGGCGCCGGCGTGTCCGCGGAGACGCGCGCCCGCGCCGCCCGCGAGGTGGGGATCCCCCTGCGCGGCCGCGCCGAGTCGCTCAACGTGGGCTCCGCCGCGTCGATCCTCCTGTACGAGCTGCTTCGCTGACCTCCACTCCCCCGCCGACCTCCGTCCTCGCCATGCCCGAGTACTTCGTCTGGGCCTACGCCGCGCTCCTGGGCGCCGCGGTCGGCTCCTTCCTGAACGTGTGCATCTACCGGCTGCCGGAGGGGCTGTCGGTGGTGTCGCCGCGCTCGCGCTGCCCGGTGTGCGAGCAGGAGATCCAGTGGCGCGACAACGTCCCGGTGCTGGGCTGGCTGCTGCTGCGCGGCCGCTGCCGGGGGTGCGGGACGCGGATCTCCCCGCAGTACCCGCTGGTGGAGCTCACCACGGCGCTGCTCTGGCTCGCGGCGGCCATGCGCCACGGGGCGTCGTGGCAGGCGCTCTCCACCGCGCTCTTCTTCACGCTGCTGCTGGGGATCGCGATGACGGACGCGCGGGCCTACACCATCCCGGACGAGTTCTCGCTGGGCGGGCTCGCGGCGGGGCTGCTGCTCTCGCTGGCGCCGGGGGGGATCACACCGCTCCAGTCGGCGCTGGGGGCGGCGCTCGGCTACGGGCTGCTGTGGGCGGTCGCGGTCGGGGGGGAGTGGATCTTCAAGAAGGAGGCGATGGGCGGGGGCGACATCAAGATGATGGCGATGGTGGGGGCGTTCCTGGGGCCGGCGGGGGTGCCGCTGACGCTGTTCCTTGGCGCGCTCCTGGGCACGCTGGTCTTCCTGCCCATCAGCATGAAGACCGACAAGCTGGTGCCGTTCGGGATCTTCCTGGCGCTCGGAGCGGCGGTGACGGAGCCGTGGGGCGACCTGATGGTGGACTGGTACCTGCGGACGTTCCTGGGCGGGTGAGCGGCATCCAGCGAGTACACACCCCGACCGGCCGCCGCAGATGATCGATCCCGCAACCGGAGAGGTCCGCCTTCCTTCAGCCGACGTGGTGCTCGGGCCCCGGCTCACGCGCGGGTCCTTTCTCGGATCCCGGCTCGCGGAGCACGCCCGCGACCTGGAGATCGACGAGCCCCGCTACGCCTGCCTCTTCTTCATCCCTCCCGGCGGACCGGGAGAGACCGCGTTCCGCGTGTCGCTGCGGTTCCACGGCGAATCGCTCACGTCCCTCGAACTAGTGGCGGTCGACGCGCGGTTCGGCACTTCGTGGTCCGACTGGACGGAGGAGAAGGAGCTGGACAGGTGCCGCTTTCACGACGAATGGCTGGAGACTGCCAGTGGTCTGAAACCGGGGAGATATTCCTGGGGCGTGCTCGAATCCCGCTTCGACCCGAAGGGGGGCTTCAGCTCGATCATCGTCGATTTCCAGTGATGGTCGTGGGCGCGAGCCGGGCCCGACGACTTACAGCTGACGAGGGGGCGCTTCCGATGGTGGAGGCGCCCCCTTGGTCATCGTCGGATGGCGGACAGTGGGATTCGGCTCCTTCCCGCGAAGCGGCCGAGGCCGTACGGCGACCACCCCGTCCAAGATCCTTCGCCGGGTCGCCGGTGGGACTCGAGCACCCCGACTGGGACACGGTATCCACAAAACCGGAGCCCGGTAGCGCCGGCCGTAAGCAGCATAAATGATTTTCCTGTAATGCATTGGTGTATTTAGTCGGAAAAGGTACGCACCTTGCTGAGCATTCGATGTGCCCACGCAGCACTTCCACACCATCCCCAGGAGAACGGCACATGCGACCCACCCGCAGTCTGGGCCTGGCCCTCGTCGTCTTCGCCGCCGCGGCCTGCTCGCCGGACGCGAGCCCGCTCACCCCCGCCGAGGCCCTGCCGCGGCAGGCCGCCGCGGCCGCGCTCCCGCCGCCCGCGTGCCTGGACTTCAACGTGCCGCCGCTGGGAACCCCCTACGGCGCGGCGTGGGGAACGCCGGTAGGGGTGCCGCAGTGGGTGGAGAACGGGATCACCGCCGCGGTGGCGCCTTACCAGCCGGGGGCGCTCTTCGTCGAGGCGAGGGTGGTCATGCCGCCGGTGCCCTTCGGCGCCGGGCCGACCGGGCGCGCCCGCAGCATCAACTGGCACTTCGACTTCACCGGCCTTCCCTTCGTGCCCACCGCCGTGACCTTCGAGTGGATGGACCAGGGCACCCCCTCGCCGGTGGAGAACCTCATGGTGAACGGCAGCCCCCTCTTCATCGGGCAGATCCACGCGCCCCCTGCGGCCATGGCGGGGATCGCGGTCGGGACGACGGTGGCGCCGGTCCCCGGCGGCCTCGCGGGGACCATGAAGCTGACCGGTCCCGTGCAGCGCATGGCGGTGGGCGGCCAGCCGCTGTGGGTGGACCGCGTCTGCGCCTATCCGTGACCCTCGCGGCGCGGTCCGAAGCCCCAGCGTGAGTCGTCCCGGATCTCGGCATCCGGGAGATGGAGCAGCCCTCCGGTGGCGACACGCCGCCGGAGGGCTGCTGCACGAAGGCGATCGCGCATCGCTCCGGCTCAGCGGGTCTCGTTCCCGAACCGGCCGATGCCGAAGGGGCCGAGGCCGACACCCGGATCACTCCCGAGCACCATCCCGCCGATCAGCTCACCGGTGAGCGGAGCCAGCAGGATGCCGTTGCGGTAGTGGCCCATCGCGTAGAACAGGTTCGCGACTTCCGGGTCGGGACCGAGGACCGGGAGGTCGTCCGGGGTGCCGGGGCGCAGGCCGGACCACGTCTCCACCAGCGGCAGGCCGCCGATCCAGGGGGCGATCTCCGCGGCGCCGGCGAGGACGGAGCACAGGCCGGCGGGGGTGACGGACTTGCGCGAGACGCCGCGCTCCAGGGTCGCGCCCGCGATCAGGCGGCCGTCCGCGCGGGGGACGAGGTAGCCGCGCGGCGTGTCGATGCAGTGCCGGAAGCGCTGCGCGCCCGTCGCCACCGCGGCGATCTGCCCGTGCACGGGGACGACGGGCAACGCGCGCGGGAGCCCGGGAATGCCGCCGGACCAGCACCCCGCCGCCAGCACGGCCGCGTCCGCCTCGATCCGCTCCCCGCCGGCCAGCTCGACGCCGACCAGCCGGTCCCCCGACCGGACCAGCCGCGCCACCCCGGTGTTCGGGCGGACCTCCGCGCCGACGCGTTCGGCCGCGATGCACAGGGCGCGGGCCAGCTCGCGGTTGTCCACCTGGTGGTCGCCGGGGAAGCGGAGCGCCCGGCGCGTCTCCGGCGTGATCCCCGGCTCCAGCGCCCGCGCCTCCTCCGCCGTCAGCCGCTCGACCGGGAGCCCGGCGGCGGACTGCCACGCGAAGCGCCGCTCCAGCACCCGCTCGTCCTCGTCGGTGAGGGCGAGCGCCAGCGTCCCCGCGTCCGAGTAGCCCACGTCGACGCCGGTCTCCTCGCGCAGGGCGGCCGCGAAGGCGGGGTAGATCTCCCGCGCGCGGAGCAGCAGGTCGAGGAACGGCGAGGGCTCGTCCGCGCCGACCAGCGGCGCCAGCAGCCCGGCCGCCGCCCAGGACGCCTCCATCCCCGGCTCGCCGCGGTCCAGCAGGCGCACGCGCGCGCCGCCGAGCGCCAGCCGGCGCGCGACGGCGCAGCCGACGACTCCGGCGCCGACGACGACGGCCCTCACCCGGCTCGCTTGAGGCTCGCCACCCTCTCCCAATCCTGGGAGAGGGGACGAACTGCGGGATATGGAGGTCGCGTCGGGACCTGCGTGAGGGATGCGCGCCCGGAGGGGCGAGACCCGGCGGCAGTTTGCCGGGTCTCGCCGCGGTTACGCACAGTTGTACCGTGCGTTACCGCGCGCGCAGCCCGACCCCGGCGACAGCCGGGGGCACGCCCGAACCCGCAGTTCATCCGTGCCGTTCGTCCGACGAAAGATAGGCCACGAACAGCCGCACGGTCGCCTCGACGTCCGCCGGATCGACGGCCTCGAACGGCGAGTGCGAGTAGCGGATGGGCGGCGCCACCAGCGCGGTCTCGATCCCCTGGCGCAGCAGCGTGGCCCCGTCGGAGTTGTAGTGGTAGAAGACGGCGTCCTGCACCGGCACCCCTTCCCGCGCCGCCGTGGCGTGCAGCTCCGAGATCAATCGCCGCGAGTAGTGCGCCGAGGTGTCGCGGTGCACCAGCGCGGGCCCGCCGCCCAGCCGCACCGGGATGTGCGCCGGCGACACCGTGGGCGTGTCCCCGGCGACCCCGTTGTCCACGATGAACCCCACGTCGTAGTCGCGCCCGCCGCGCGCCAGGCTGGCCGCCCCCAGCAGCCCGATCTCCTCCTGCACGGTGGCCGCCAGCGTCAGGTCGAACCGCAGCCGCGCCGGGTCGATGCGCCGGGCGATCTCCACCAGCACGGCGACCCCCAGCCGGTCGTCCATCGCCTTGCCCACCAGCAGCCGCCCCACGCGGCGCACCCCCGGGTCCCAGACGATCCGCGTCCCCACCCGGATCCCGGCCTCCGCCGCCTCGGGCGCGGTCATCCCCACGTCCACGAACACGTCGTCCCACCCCAGACGGTGCCGCTCGCGCTGCTCGGGGGTGAGCGCGTGCCCCGTCGTCGTGGCGAACACGCCGGGGAGGTGCCCGGAGCCGGCGAGCACCCGCAGCGGCGCGCCGAAGAAGTACGGGGCGGGGAAGTGGTCGCGCTCGCCGGGGAGTACCCGCAGGAAGCCCTCGGGGGTGACGGAGCGCACGATGAGGGAAAGCTCGTCCGCGTGGGCGGCCACCAGCGCGCGGGGGCCGGGGCCGGGGATGCGCAGCAGCAGGTTGCCCACCGGGGTGCGGGTCAGCTCGCCGCGCCCCTCCCACTCCGCCGCCAGCCAGTCCAGCACCGCGTCCTCCTCGCCGGTGGGGCCGGGGAGGGAGGAGAGCGTGCGCAGCAGCTCCTCCATCAGGCGTCGTCCCCGCAGGGCGGCACCTGCCCCACGCCCTGGCGCAGGTAGGCGCGCGACAGCTCCACGTAGTGCTCCGCGCTCCCGGTCACCCAGCCCAGCGAGGCGCCCTCCAGCTGCTTCTTGACCCGTGCGGGCGCGCCGGCCGCCATGGTCCGCGCCGGGATCTCGCCGCCGTCGGACACCACGGCGCCGGCCGCGACCAGCGCCTGGGGGCCCACCGTGGCGCCCTGGAGGACCACGGCGTTCATCCCGATCAGCGCGCCGTCGCCCACGGTGCAGCTTTCCAGGACGGCGCCGTGCCCCACGGTGACGTCCGCGCCGATGACCGTGTCGCCGCGGGCGCTCACGTGGATCACGCAGTTGTCCTGGATGCTGGTGCGCGCGCCGATGCGGATCTCGTGATCGGGCTCGTCGCCGCGCAGCACCGCGCCGAACCAGATGCTCGCCTCCTCGCCCACCGTGACGTTGCCGATCACCGTGGCGCCCGGCGCCACGAAGGCGTCGGGGTGGATGCGCGGCCAGACGCCGCCGAAGGGGAGGATGTTGGCCATGGGGGATTGCTGCTTCACGTTGCTACTCCGAGAGGATGGCGGCGAGGAGCGCCGCGTCGATGTTGCCCCCGCTCACCACCACGGCGACGGGGCCGCGCAGGCCGGGGACGGCGCCCTCCAGCAGCGCCGCCGCCGCCACCGCCGCCGAGGCTTCGGCGACGACGCCCTCCTCCACGTACAGGGCGCGGACGGCGCGGCGGACGGCGTCCTCGCTCACCAGCACCACCTCGTCCACCACGCGCCGGGCCAGGTCGAGCGCGCGCTGGTCGATGTCGCCGGAGAGCCCCTCGCACAGCGTGGGGACCACGGCGGGGGAGCGCAGCTCGCCGGCGGCGAGCGAGTCGTGCAGGGCGGTGGTCGCCTCCGTCTGCACGCCCACCACCCGCACGCCGCGCCCCAGCGCCCGCGCCACCACGCCGACTCCGCCCACCAGCCCGCCGCCCCCCGCGGGGACCACCAGCGTCCGCACCTCCGGCAGCTCGGCGAAGATCTCCAGCCCCACGGTGCCCTGCCCGGCCACCACGTGGAAGTCGCTGAAGGCGTTGACGAAGGGGAGACCGGTCTCGCGGGCGTGCTCCTCGGCGGCGTGGTGCGCCTCGTCGTAGCCGCCGGGGACCTCGCGCAGCTCGGCGCCGAAGCGCGCGATGCGCCGCCGCTTGGTCGCGGCCGCGGTGGCGGGGACGAACACGGCGGCGGGGACGCCGAGCGCGCGGGCCGCCCAGGCCACGCCCATGCCGTGGTTGCCGGCCGAGGCGGTGACCACGCCGCGCGCGCGCCCCTCCGGCGGGAGCGCGGCGAGGGCGTTGACCGCGCCGCGCAGCTTGAACGCGCCGGTGCGCTGCAGGTTCTCCAGCTTGAGGAACACCTCCGTCCCGGCGACCTCGCCCAGCCAGTGGCTGCGCTCCAGCGGCGTGCGCCGCGCGATCCCCTCCACCCGCCGGGCCGCCGCCAGCACGTCGGCCACCTCCGGGAGCTCACCGGCCGCCATCGCTCCTCCCGTCGTCGTGCGCGTCCGCTCCGGGGTGCGCCCGCTCGTCGTCGGCCAGGTGCGGGCGGGTGATCCGCACCCGCAGCACCTGCGTCTCCGACGCGTCCTCCACCCGGATCCTCATCCCCTCCCGCTCCAACTCGGTGCCGGCCCGGGGGACGTAGCCCAGCTCCTCCAGCACGTAGCCGTTGACCGAGCGGTGCTCCAGCTGGGGGAAGCCGGTGTTGAAGAAGTGGTTGACCTCGCGCAGGTCGGCGTAGCCCTCGGCCAGCACCTCGTTGCGCGACACCCGCACGACGGGCTGCTCCTCCAGGTCCGTCTCGTCCACGATCTCCCCCACCAGCTCCTCCAGGATGTCCTCCAGCGTCACGAGCCCGTCCGTGCCGCCGTACTCGTCGATCACCACCCCCATGTGGATGCGGCGCTGCTGGAAGTCGCTGAGCAGCTTGAGCAGCGCCACGCTCCCGGGGACGAAGAAGGGCTCGCGGGCCAGCTCGCCCAGCGTCACGTCGCGCTGCCCGGAGACCAGCGCCTGGTACGCCTCGCGGGTGTAGAGCACCCCCACCACGTCGTCGATCCCCTCCCGGAACACGGGGACGCGCGAGTAGCGCACCGCGGGGAGCTGCGGCGCCAGCTCGGCCAGCGTCATGCTCGCCGGCCAGGCCAGCATGTCCACCCGCGGCGTCATCACGTCCCAGGCGCGGGTGGAGCCCAGCCGCAGCACCCGGTCGATCATCTGCCGCTCGCGCTCGGCCAGCTCGTCCGCGCCCGGCGCGGGGGCGCCGCCGCCCTGCTCCTCGCGCGGGGCGGCAGCATCGGGGCGCGGCGCCCGGCCCAGCCAGGCGAGCAGCCGCCGCAGCAGGCGGCGGAGTGCGGCGGTCACGGGCGGGGGGTGGGCGCGCGGGGAGCGCGGCACGCGTCTCGCGGCGGGGGCGCGGCCGCCGGAGCGGGGGGTGCGGAGCGGAGGGGGAGCGCGGGGCGTCCGGCTGCGCCGGGGCGCGGGGGCGAGCCGCGGGGAGGGCGGCGTTGCGGGCCGATGTCCACGGGAGGTGGGGCGGGATCAGGGGAGCCGGAACGCGGCCCGCTGCTCCGCGGAGCTGCCGCGGGCCGCGAGGAAGCCGCGGGCCTCCAGCTCGCCCGAGGTCCCCGCGGGGACGCGCCAGCTGCCCTCGAAGGCGCGCGTCTCGCCCGGGGCGAGCGTCACCTGCTGGAGGGCCTGCGTAAACATGCGGCCCTCCGACCAGCGCCACAGCTCCGCGCCCGCGCGCGAGACCACGAAGTCGTGCGTCTGCCCGGAGGGAAACTCCAGCTCCACGGGCGCGCCGCCGGCGTTGGTGACCTGCAGGGCGAAGCGGACGCTGTCGGCGAACGTGGCCACCTGCAGCGAGGAGACCAGCGGGTCGGCCCCGCGGCCGGAGGCGGAGCTTCCGGCGGCCGCGCAGGCGGCGCACAGGGCCGCGGCGAGCGCGAGCAGCGGGCGGGCGAGCGGACGGAGCATGCTGGACGTCTGGGGCGCCACGGCGGAGGTGCGGATCCCACGCGCCCGGACCGTGCGGCGGTGGGCCGGAGCGGGCGCCGGAGCGCCCGGATCCGCCCGGGATCGCAAGATAGAAGCCGCCCGCCGGGAGCGTCAAGCAGCCCCCTCGCGGGACGGTTTTCCGAAGCTTGCGAAAAAATTCACAAGCTCCTATATTGCCCGTCTACAGCACCCCGGCAAGGAGCCGCATGGCGAAGCAGGAGCGTGGTCCGCAGGAAAGCCGCCCGTCCGTGAACCGGGGGGCGGAGTTCGCGGGGGTGGGGCTCCAGCTCGCCGGCTCCATCCTGCTGTTCCTGTTCGCGGGGCAGTGGCTGGACCGCCGCCTGGGCACCGGGCCCTGGCTCCTCCTGCTGGGGGTGTTCGTGGGGTTCGGGCTGGGCTTCTGGGCCATGTACCGGAAGATGGTGGTGCTCCCCCGCGAGGAGGAGCTCCGCCGCAGGCGCGGGGAGGGGAAGTGAGCCGGCTGGCGTTCCCCGCGACCGCCCTGGTGGTCGGGCTGCTGGTGCTCGGGATCGGGTGGGCGACGGCGGACGGGGCGGCGCGCACCGCGGTGGCGGCGGGGGTGGGGATCGGGGTCGCGTTCCAGCTCGCGCTCTTCGCCCTGACGGAATCGCTGCTGCGGGACAGGCGCCTGGTCGCCTTCGGGATCGGGATGATCGGCCGGTTCGTGCTGGTGGCGTTCACCGCCCTGGTGCTGCTGCGCCTCACCGGGCTCCCGGCCGCTCCGCTGCTCTTCGCGCTGGTGGGGACGCTGTTCGGTACGACGCTGGTGGAACCGGTTCTTCTTGCGGCCGACAAACGGAACAAGCCTTCATGATCGGTAGAATCGCACTCCTGCTGGCCCTCGCGGCCGCGACTCCGGCGGCGGCCCAGCACGGCGCCGAGCCGGGATCCCCGGTCCAGCCCGCTTCGCCCCAGGTGGAGCACGCCGCCGAGCCGCACGTGGAGGAGGGGCACGGCGAGGGGATCGACTTCATGCACCACATCCTGGACTCGCGCGAGATCGAGCTCCCGGGGACCGTGCTGCACCTCCCCGCGGCCGGGTCGTGGATGGTGGGGCCCATCGACATGACCCCCACCAAGCACGTCGTCTTCCTGGTGCTCGCGGCGATCCTGGTGCTCCTGGTGCTGCTCCCGGCCGCGGCCATGGCCGGGCGGGCGCGCGAGGGGCGCACGGGCGGAAAGCGCCACAACGCCGTCGAGGCGGTGGTGCTCTACATCCGCGACCAGGTGGTGATGCCCAACATCGGGCACGGCGGGGAGAAGTTCGCGCCCTTCGTGATCTCGCTCTTCTTCTTCATCCTGTTCGCCAACCTGCTGGGGCTGGTTCCCTGGGGCTCCACCGCCACCGCCAACATCTCGGTCACTGCCGCGCTGGCGCTGATGGCCTTCCTGGTGGTGGAGGTGGGCGGCATGATGGCGCTGGGGCCCAAGGGGTACCTGGGCACCATCTTCTTCGTCCCCAAGGGGATGAACCCGGTGGCCGCGTGGACCATGGCGGTGGCGCTGGCGCCGGTGGAGCTGATGGGCAAGATCACCAAGCCCATCGCGCTCGCCATCCGTCTCATGGCCAACATGACGGCCGGGCACATCGTGCTGCTGGCCATCATCTCGCTGATCTTCGTGTTCGGCAGCTTCGCCATCGCGGTGGCGCCGGTGCTGATGGCCGTGGCGATCACCTTCCTGGAGATCTTCGTGTCGCTGCTCCAGGCGTACATCTTCGCCATGCTCACCAGCGTCTTCATCGGGCTGATGCAGCACGCGCACTGAGCGAAAGGCAGCGCGGGGCCCCGTGCCCGCGCCGGCGGAGACTGCTCCCCTCCGTCGTACAGTACCCGGAGATGGGCTTCCGGGGAGGGCGCGCGGCGGCGACGCCGGCTGGCGCCCGCGGTCCGGTGAGGGCCGCACGGAGCGGTGCCCGACAACCTTTTCTCTCCAGCTACGGAGATACCACAATGCAGGCTGAAGTCGCGAACGCGTTCCTGAACAACGGCCTCCTGGGCGCCGCCATCGGCGCCGGCCTCGCCGTCATCGGCGCCGGCATCGGCATCGGCCTCATCGGCTCGCGGGCGATGGACGGCATGGCCCGTCAGCCCGAGATCGCCGGCAACATCCAGACTGCGGCGCTGATCCTGGCGGCCTTCGTCGAGGGCGCGACCCTGTTCGCCATCGTGGTGGCGTTCCTGATCCAGCAGGGCGTGCTCGCCGCCGTCACCGGCTGATCCTGCGCGGGCGCCGCGGGGGAACCCCTCCGCGGCGCCCGACTGACTTCCTACTCGGCAGACTCATCATGCGTCGCTTGCTCTTCCTGCTTCCGGCCCTCGTCCTCGGCTCCGCGGCGCCCGCGTACGCGGCGGAGGGGGGCGGGCTCCTCTCGGTCAACGAGGGGCTGATCGTCTGGACGATCCTGATCTTCCTGATCGTCTTCGCGATCCTGTCCAAGTTCGCCTTCCCCAAGATCCTGGGGGCGGTCGAGGCGCGCGAGCGGCACCTGGCCGAGCTGGCCGCCGCGGCGGAGCGCGACCGCGCCGAGGCCGCCACGCTGCTGGAGCAGACCCGGCGCGAGACGGACGAGACCCGCGCCCGGATCCAGACGGCAATGGCCGAGAGCCGGACCGAGGTGGAGCGGATGAAGGCCGACATCCTCGCCGAGGCCGGCCGCGAGCGCGAGGAGATGATGCTCCGCGCCCGCCGCGACATCGCCGCCGAGCGCGCCGTCGCGCTGGACACCGTGCGTCGCGACGCGGTGGATCTGTCCATCCGCGCCGCCGAGAAGCTGGTGCGCCGCAACCTGGACGCCGAGGACAACCGCCGCCTGGTCCGGGAGTTCCTGGGCGAGGCGTCCGGGACCGCCGCCGTCCCGGCCGGAGTCTGACCGGTGCGCGCCCAGGCCATCGCCCGGAACTACGCGGACACGCTCTTCGCCCTGGCCGAGAGGCACGGCGGGCGGCCGACCGCGGAGGAGTTCCTCCGGGCCATCGAGGACCTCGCCGCGCTGCTGCACAACGAGCCGCGGGTCCGTGAGTTCCTGGAGACCCCCCGGGTGACCGGCGCGCAGAAGCAGCATGCGCTGCGCGCGTCGCTCACGGGGCGCGTCCCCGACCTGTTCCTCCGCTTCGCGCTGGTCGTGCTAGAGAAGGGGCGCCAGTCGCTGTTCGGCGAGATCGCCCGGGCCTACCGCGACCGGGTGGACGAGATGCTCGGCCGCGTCCGGGTGAGCGTGGTGATCTCCCACGCGCCCGACGCGGCGCTGCAGGCGGAGATCGTGCGCGCGCTGGAGGCGCGGCTGGGGAAGACGGTGATCGCCGACTTCGCCGTGGACCCGGAGCTGCTGGGCGGGATGATCGTCCGCCTGGGCGACCAGATCCTGGACGGCTCCATCCGCAGCCGCGCGGCCGGCCTGCGGCGCCGGCTGCTGGAGGTGGAGATGCCGGCCCTCGCCGCCGCGGGGTGAGCGGACCCCGGCGGCAGGCCGCGCGCGGAACCGCGCGCGCCGCCGCCGGTACAGGGGCACGGCTGCGCAAGGCGTTTCGGCTCAAGCAGTTCAAATCAGCAACGGCCACTCCAGCGACGCCGCTGGACCGGACAAAGGATAGACAGATGGCGGTCGATACCCAGCTTCGCGCGAGCGAGATCAAGAACGTCCTCCTCGGCGAGATCGAGCGGTACGAGGACGTGCTGCAGGCCGAGGAGGTCGGTGAGGTGCTCGAGGTCAAGGACGGGATCGCCCGCATCTACGGCCTCGGCGGGACCATGGCGAGCGAGATGCTCGAGATCACCGCGCGCGAGAGCGGGCAGGTGATCGCGGCGCTGGCGCTCAACCTGGAAGAGGACAACATCGGCGCGGTCGTCATGGGCGACTGGACCGCCATCCAGGAGGGCGACCAGGCGCGCCGCACCGGCCGCGTGCTCGACATCCCCGTGGGCCCCGAGTTCCTGGGCCGCGTGGTCAACCCGCTCGGCGAGCCGGTGGACGGCAAGGGCCCCATCCACGGCGCGGCCCGCCGCCAGGTGGACATCGTGGCGCCCGGCATCGTGCTCCGCCAGCCGGTCAAGGAGCCCATGCAGACGGGGATCAAGGCGATCGACGCGCTGATCCCCATCGGCCGCGGCCAGCGCGAGCTGATCATCGGCGACCGCGGCACCGGCAAGACGGCCATCGCCATCGACGCCATCATCAACCAGAAGGGCCAGGGCGTCGTCTGCGTGTACGTCGCCATCGGGCAGAAGAACTCCACCATCGCGGGCGTGATGCAGCGCCTGGTGGACGCGGGCGCCATGGACTACACCATCATCGTCGCGGCCTCCGCCTCCGACCCGGCCCCGCTGCAGTACATCGCGCCGTACGCCGGCACCGCGCTCGCCGAGTACTTCATGTACACCAAGGACGAGAACGGCAAGGGCAAGGCGACGCTCTGCGTGTACGACGACCTTTCCAAGCAGGCCGTGGCGTACCGGCAGATGTCGCTGGTGCTGCGCCGTCCCCCGGGCCGCGAGGCGTACCCCGGCGACGTGTTCTACCTGCACTCGCGCCTGCTGGAGCGCGCGGCCAAGCTGTCCGACGAGATGGGCGGCGGCTCGCTGACCGCGCTGCCGAGCATCGAGACGCAGGCCGGCGACGTGTCGGCGTACATCCCGACCAACGTGATCTCCATCACGGACGGGCAGATCTTCCTGGAGTCCAACCTGTTCTACTCGGGCGTGCGCCCCGCGGTGAACGTCGGCATCTCGGTGTCGCGCGTGGGCGGCTCGGCGCAGATCAAGGCCATGAAGAAGGTGGCCGGCAAGCTCAAGGGCGAGCTGGCGCAGTACCGCGAGCTGGAGGCCTTCGCCGCCTTCGGCTCCGAGCTGGACCCGGTCACCCAGCGCCAGCTGGCCCGCGGCGCCCGCTCCGTGGAGGTGCTGAAGCAGGGGCAGTACTCGCCCATGGCCGTGGAGAACCAGGTCGCGATCATCTACGCGCTGACCAACGGCTACCTGGACGACGTGGACGTGGCGCAGGTGCGCACCTGGGAGCGCGACTTCCACGTCTACCTGCGCACCACGCACCCGGAGATCCTGGACGGGATCCGCACGGCGCGCGACCTGACCGGCGACAACGAGAAGGCGCTGGTGGAGGCCATCCGGCGCTACGCCGAGCTGTTCGCCGACCCGCACTCGCCGGTGGGCACCGACAACTACGCCAACTCGGCGATCCTGCAGGAGACCGACGCCGACCGGCGCATGGGCGAGGACCAGCTCCGCATGGCGGCGCGTCCGGAGGCCAACGCCGCTTCCGCCCGGCAGAGCTACTGACAGCGGCCGACTCACACGCTAGAGGCGAGGAGCCATGGCCAAAGGAAGAGAGCTCAAGGGGCGGATCCGCTCGGTCCAGAACACGCGCAAGATCACGCGGACGATGGAGATGGTCGCCACGTCCAAGCTCAAGCGCGCGCAGGACCGCGTGGCCGCCGCCCGGCCGTACGCGGAGCAGCTCGGCGACGTCATCCAGCGCCTGCTGACGCCGGAGCTGGCGACGCGCTACCCGCTGCTCCGGCAGCCCGAGCAGGTGCGCCGCGCCGCGGTGCTCCTGCTCACCTCCAACCGCGGCCTGGCCGGCGGCTTCAACGCCAACCTGATCCGCGAGGCCCGCGGCCTGGTGCGCGACCTGCGCGGCCGGGGCGTGGAGACGGAGATGCACATCGCCGGCAAGAAGGGGATCTCCTTCTTCCGCTTCCAGGGGGAGAACCTGCGCGCCGCGGTCAACGACATTGGCGACCGCCCCTCGGCGGCCGACGCCGAGCGGCTGGTGAACGACCTGATGGCCGAGTTCACCGCGGGGACGCTGGACGCCGTGTACGTGGTGTACGCCAAGTTCAACTCGGCGCTCTCCACCCCGCCCACCACGCTGCAGCTGCTGCCGGTGCCCGCGCCGGCGGCCGGCGGGGCGGGCGGCGGCACGGACTACATCCTGGAGCCCTCGGCCGACGAGATCCTGGGCCGCATCCTCCCGCTGTACGTGAGGAACGGGGTGTACCGGGCGCTGGTGGAGACCTCCGCGGCGGAGCAGGGCGCGCGGCGCACCGCCATGAAGAACGCCACCGACAACGCGGGCGAGATCCTGGAGTCGCTGACCCGGACCTACAACCGCATCCGCCAGGCGGCGATCACGCAGGAGATCGCCGAGATCGTCGGCGGTGCCGCGGCGCTGGAATAAGACCGATACCCAGACCAAGGAGAACGATAAATGGCAGCCACTGCCCCTGAGCGGGCCACCGTTCCGACCGGCGTCGCCAAGGTGGGCCGCGTGGTCCAGGTGATCGGTCCCGTGATCGACGCCGAGTTCGAAGGCAACCTCCCGGACATCTACAACGCCCTCGTGGTGTCGCGCCCCGGCACCGACGGGACCTTCGCGAACATCGTGCTGGAGGTGCAGCAGCACATCGGGCGCAACCAGGTGCGCGCCGTGGCCATGGAGTCCACGGACGGCGTCGTCCGCGGCATGGAGATCGTGGACACCGGCGGCCCCATCACCGTGCCGGTCGGCCGCTTCGCGCTGGGCCGCATCCTCAACGTGCTGGGCGAGCCGGTGGACGAGGCGGGCGTGATCCCCACGACGGTGGAGCGCTGGCCCATCCACCGCCCGGCCCCGCGCTTCGTGGACCTGGAGGCCAAGGCCGAGATCCTGGAGACGGGCATCAAGGTCATCGACCTGCTCACCCCGTACGTGAAGGGCGGCAAGATCGGCCTGTTCGGCGGCGCCGGCGTGGGCAAGACGGTGGTCATCCAGGAGCTGATCAACAACATCGCCAAGGGGCACGGCGGCCGCTCGGTGTTCGCCGGCGTCGGCGAGCGCACCCGCGAGGGCACCGACCTCTGGCTGGAGTTCAAGGAGGCGAACCTCATCAAGGAGGAGAACCTCGAGGAGTCCAACGTCGCCCTGGTGTACGGCCAGATGAACGAGCCGCCGGGGGCCCGCCTCCGCGTGGCGCTCACCGGGCTGACCGTGGCGGAGTACTTCCGCGACGTGGAGAAGCAGGACGTGCTGTTCTTCGTGGACAACATCTTCCGCTTCACCCAGGCGGGCTCCGAGGTGTCGGCGCTGCTGGGCCGCATGCCCTCGGCGGTGGGCTACCAGCCCACGCTGGCCACCGAGATGGGCGCGCTTCAGGAGCGGATCACCTCCACGCACGAGGGCTCCATCACCTCGGTGCAGGCGATCTACGTGCCCGCGGACGACCTCACCGACCCGGCGCCGGCGACCGCGTTCGCGCACCTGGACGCCACCACGGTGCTTTCCCGCGCGATCTCCGAGCTGGGCATCTACCCGGCCGTGGACCCGCTGGACTCCACCAGCCGCATCCTCGACCCGCAGTACATCGGCGAGCGGCACTACCGCGTCGCCACCTCGGTGCAGCGCATCCTGCAGCGCTACAAGGAGCTCCAGGACATCATCGCCATCCTGGGGATGGACGAGCTCACCGAGGAGGACAAGGTGATCGTGGGCCGGGCGCGCCGCCTGCAGCGCTTCCTGTCGCAGCCCTTCCACGTGGCCGAGCAGTTCACCGGCACCCCCGGCGAGTACGTCAAGCTGGAGGACACGGTGGAGTCGTTCGAGCGCGTGGTCAGCGGCGAGTTCGACCACCTGCCCGAGCAGGCCTTCTACATGGTGGGCGGCATCGAGGGCGCAATCGAGAAGGCGCGCCGCCTGGAGCAGGGCGCCTGATGGCGGCCCCCGCTGCGGGCGCGGGCGCCGGGGCGGGGGCGCTGCGCGTCTCCGTCCTGTCCCCGGAGCAGACCGTCTACGAGGGCGAGGCCACCCAGGTGGTGGTCCCGGCCATGGACGGGCTGCTCGGGATCCTGCGGGGGCACGCGCCGCTCATGGCGCTCCTCGGCGAGGGGATCCTGCGCATCGAGAACGGCCGCGAGAGCGCGCAGTTCCGCGTCTCCGGCGGCTTCCTCCAGGTGGTGGACGACGTGGTGACGGTGCTCAGCGAGCACGCCACCAAGGCCTGACCTCCACCTCGGAGCCGGTTTCCAATGGCCGCCCCCGCCGCTCTCCCGAGCGGCGGGGGCGGCCGCTTTCGGGGCCGCTTTTCTACACAGGTGGTCCGGAATTTGACGGGGTCCAGGGCGTCAGCCCCGCCCCGACCGGCGGGACGCACGTTCAGTCCAGTGACGGAGAGAAGCGAAATGGCTCGTAAGTGGATCGTCCGCACGCTCGCGGCGGCGGGGTTCGCCGTGCTGTCCGCCGGCGGCGTGCAGGCGCAGGTCTTCACCCCCGCATTCCAGTCGCCGCGCATCACCAACGACATCGGCATCTACCTGAGCGACGTCGGCGACCTCGGGCTGGAGGGGATCTGGCGCGGCGGGCCCCTGGGGCTGCGCGTGGGCCTCATCGACGCCGGCGACGACCTGCTGTCCATCGGCGGCGAGTACCGCAGCCCGCTGCAGGTGACCGCCCCCATCGGTCTGGCGCTGGTGCTGGGCGCGCAGGGGCTCATCGGCGACGCCAACGCCTTCGGGGCGCAGGCGGGGGTGAGCGCCGGCTACACCTTCAACTCGCCCGGCATCGCCTTCACGCCGTACATCCTCCCGCGCGTCGCGGTGGTCAACGGGGCCGCCGAGGACGACACCGAGCTGGAGGTGCTGGCCGAGGTGGGCGCGGACGTGGAGTTCTCGCCGCGCATCATCCTGCGCTTCGGCGCCAACCTGTCGGACGTGGGCGCGGACTGGGGAGTGGGCCTCGCCTGGCGCCAGTAGCCCCGCGCCGCCAGATTCAGCCGGGGGGAGAAATTCGATGCGCACCGCCGGTCGCCGTGGCCGGCGGTGTGCTGTTTCAGGAGCAGCATGAAGCGGATCGACCTGCACATCCATTCCCGGGCCTCGGACGGGCACCTTTCCCCCACCGCCGTGGTGGACGCCGCGGTGGCGGGGCGCCTGGACGTGATCGCCCTCACCGACCACGACACCGTGGCCGGCGTGCGCGAGGCGTGCGACGCCGCGCGCGAGCGCCCCATCCGCGTGATCCCCGGCATCGAGGTGAGCACGCGGCACCATGACGCCGAGATCCACGTGCTCGGCTACTTCGTGGACCCCGAGTCGCCCGCGCTGGTCCGCCACGGCGAGGCCGCCAGCGGCCGCCGCTTCGACCGGGCGCAGAGGATGGTGGGCAGGCTCCAGGAGCTGGGCGTCCCGCTCGACTTCGCGGACGTGCTGCGCGAGGCCGGGACGGACACCGCCTCCATCGGCAGGCCGCACATCGCGCGGGCGCTGCTGGCGGGAGGGCACACCCGCTTCTACGCGGAGGCGTTCGACCGGTACCTGGCGGACGGGGGGAGCGCCTTCGTCGTGACCGAGTTCCCCACGGTGCGCGAGGCGATCGACATGATCCACGGCGGCGGTGGGCTCGCGGTCTGGGCCCATCCGCCGCTGGAATTGTTCGACACGGAGGTGCGCACCTTCGCGGACTGGGGGCTGGACGGGGTGGAGTGCTTCAGGCCGAACACGCCGCCGGCCGAGTCGCTGCTCTTCGAGACCGCGGCGCGCGCGCTCGGGCTGCTGCGTAGCGGCGGGTCGGACTGGCACGGGCCGCACCGGAGCCAGCTGGGGCAGTTCGCGGTGCGCGAGGACGACGTGCGGGATCTGCTGGAGGCCGGGGTGTCGGGGCGTACCGGGTCCGGCTGAAACGGCTTTGAACTGCGGATTCGGGCGTGCCCCCGGCTCCGCCGGGGTCGGGCTGCGCGCGGAGTAACGCACGAGACTACCGTGCGTAACTCCGCCGAGCCCCGCCAAACTGCCGGCGGGTCTCGGCCCTCCGGGCGCGCATCCCTCACGCGGGTGCCGTGCGCGTCCGCGGAACCGGTGACTGGAGGGACCCATGCGAGAGTCGGCGGCGGTGCGGGATCCCTGGGTGGGCGGCGGGCTGGCGCTCCTGGCGCTGCTCACCGTGGGTACGGTGCTGCTGTACCGCGGCGAGCCGCAGAGCGTCGCGGAGGCGCGCACCGGGGCCATGGTCGCGGTGCGGCCGAGCGCCTTCGCGCCCCGGATCGCGCGGGCGGAGGAACTCGCCCGCGCGGCGGACGCGGCCGCCCTGTCGGGCGACACCGTGGGCGCCATGCGCGGGTACGCCGCGGCCGCGGAGCAGGCGTGGGCCGCTCGCGGCTTCGCCGAGGCCCCGGCGGAGACTTCGGCCGCCACGGAGGCGTGGGCGGACGCCGTGCTGGACCGCTCCGGCCTGATGCTGGCCTCCGCCTCGGCTCCGTGGTGGCGCCGCGACGACGACGCGGCTCTGCAGGACGCGCTCGCCCAGGTGGAGCGCGTCCTCGCGGTCCCCACCTCCCCCGCGGCCCGGCAGCGCGCCCAGGCGCTCGCCGAGGCCATCCGCGCAAAGCTCCGTCCCGGACCGCTGGAATGGCTGCCGCGCCGCTGACCCCCGCGCGCCGCGCCGTGGCCGCCGCGCTCCTCTTCCTGGGGAGCGCGGCGCTCGCCGGCATCCAGCAGGTGGAGAGCGGGACGCGCTACCGCACTCCCGCGCTCACCGAGGGCGTGTTCGCCCTCCTCCTCACCTACATCCTGCTGCTGCGCGGCGCCTGGATCCGTCCGGCGGGGTGGCTCGGCTGGCTGGCGGTGGCGTACGGCGCCGCTGCCAACGCGCAGCTCCTGGAGATGCTGCTGCCGCCGCCCGGGGTGATCGAGTGGCTGGTGGTGTTCGTGCTGGCCTTCGCCGCGTGGGGCGCGCTCACCGCCGGCACGCGGACGCGGCTGATCGCGTCGCTCGCCGGGCTCGCCCTGCTCCTGGCCCTGGTCCGATACTCGGTGATCCCGGTGCTCTGGGAGCGCGTGGGTCCCGCGCCGGGCGCCGCGTTCGGGCTGGGCGACGCCGCGGAGTCCGTCCGCCGCATCCTCGCGGACTACGAGCCGACGCGTCCGTCCGGGCAGCTGCTGGGGCTCCTCGCGCTCGCGCTCTGGGCGCTCGGGACCCGTCTCCTGTGGGACGTGGACGGGCCCGCCGAAACGACGGAAGTCGTTGTGCAGCAAGCCCCTTGACGGCCAGTGCGGGGTCGTGTATTATTGTCGCCCCTCGCGAAAAACGGATGGCGCGGCGGCTCGCGAGAGCCGGACGAGGCCTTGACGAAAGCGAGACGAGCCGTTAAGTTAAAAGGCTCCGCGGCGGGTTGGGTGCCGCGACCAGATTGATTGAAAACTCGGGTGAAGGGAAGGGAGTAGTAAAGCTGAGGAAGAGCACCTTTGGCGGTGTCCGGAGTGCCACGCTTAGGCGTGAGAGCATATCCGGTCAAGCGGAAAAGGGCGCACGGTGGATGCCTTGGCACGGACAGGCGAGGAAGGGCGCGATAAGCTGCGAAAAGCTTCGGGGAGCCGCACGTAGGCAGTGATCCGGAGATGCCCGAATGGGGAAACCCGGCAGCGGTAATACGCTGTCACCCGCTCCTGAATACATAGGGAGCCGGGGGCCAACGGGGAG
>DASVQR010000083.1:0-32284 GCA_036389055.1 Longimicrobiaceae bacterium
TTTGAGGTGCGTAGCGGTCGGTGAGCATGGCGGCCTCTGGCAAGCGGGTAGACAGCACCACACGTTGCTACGCCATGAGTCCACGTCAAGGAAAACCCTGTTTGGTACCGGCTACGCCGGGTTGGGGAACAGGGAACAGCCGGCTTCATCCGGTGCACGCGCAGCGTGCAGCGCCACGACGGCACGGCGTCTCCCCGTTGTCGTCAGGCGAAGAAGCGGCGCAGGGCGGAGTAGACGAAGTCCAGCGAGTCCACGGGGCACCACTCGTTGGCCTGGTGCGCCTGGGAGGTCTCGCCGGGGCCGAAGTTGACGGCGGGGACGCCGCGCGAGGTGAAGCGGGCCACGTCGGTCCAGGCCTGCTTTGGCTGGAGCGGGAGCCCCTCGGCCTCGCACCAGGGCGCGAGCAGCGGGTGGTCCAGGTACACGTCGCCGGCGGGGGCGCGGTCGCGCACGTCCACCACGCCGTCGTCGCCCACCAGCGCGCGGAGCTCCTCCTCGGCCTCCTCCATGGTGCGCCCCGGGGCGAAGCGGACGTTGACGTTGAGCGTCAGCACGTCCGGCACCACGTTCTTGGAGTTGACCGTGTTGGCCTGCGTCACCCCCATCACCTCGTAGAACGTCAGCTCGCCGAAGCGGACGGGGCGCCGCTCCAGCGCGGCGAAGCGCTCCAGCAGCGGCAGGGCGCGGTACAGGGCGCTCTCCCCCTGCCAGGGGCGCGCGCTGTGGGCGCGCTTCCCCAGCACCGACACCGTGGCGTTGAGCACGCCCATGCACCCCAGCTGGAGGGAGCGGTCGGTGGGCTCCAGGATGAAGGCGAAGTGGATCTCGGGGAGGACGCCGCTGGTGAGCACCGGCTCCAGCCCGTTCCCCTCGAACGGGCCCTCCTCGGCGTCGTAGAAGATCCACACCGGGCGCGGGCCCCGCAGCTCGCGCCAGCGGTCCAGCAGCGCCAGCATCACCGCCACGCCGCCCTTCATGTCGCTGGCGCCGCAGCCGTACACCCGCCCGTCGCGGATGGCGTAGTCCTGGTCATCGGCGCACCTCACCGTGTCCAGGTGCCCCACCAGCGCCACCGTGGCGGCCGGCGCCGACGGGTCGCCCGCGTACGGGTCGCACACCACCGAGTGGCCGATGCGGTGGGTCTTCGCCGGGTCCACGCGCGAGCGGCAGCGCGCCTCCACCCAGTCGGCGATGCGGGCCTCGTTCCCCGTCTCGCTGGGCATGCGGCACAGCTCCAGGGTGAGCCGCGCCAGCTCGTCCGCCATCCCGCCGTGGGTCATCGCCCGCTCAGACCTGGACGTCGAACACGCGGAGCACGTCGTTGAGCGACGTCTTCCGGTCGGTGGACTCCTGCCGCTGCCCCACGATCAGCGCGCACGGCACGTGGAAGGTCCCGGCCGGGAACTCCTTGGGCCGCGAGCCGGGGATGACCACAGAGCGCGCGGGGATCCGTCCCTTCGTCACCACCGGCTCCGGGCCGGTGACGTCGATGATCTGGGTGGACGCGGTGAGCACCACGCCGGCCCCGAGCACCGCCTCCTCCTCCACCACCACGCCCTCCACCACGATGCAGCGCGAGCCGATGAAGGCGCCGTCCTCGACGATCACCGGCGCGGCCTGCGGCGGCTCCAGCACCCCGCCGATCCCCACGCCGCCGGACAGGTGGACGCCCGTGCCGATCTGCGCGCAGGAGCCCACCGTGGCCCAGGTGTCCACCATGGTCCCGGCGCCCACGTACGCGCCGATGTTGACGTAGCCGGGCATCACCACGCACCCCGGCTCCAGGAACGAGCCGTAGCGCGCCACCCCGGGCGGCACCACGCGGATCCCCTGCGCCTGGAGGTCACCCTTCACCGGGATCTTGTCGTAAAAGTGGAGCACGCCCGAGTCCATGGGCTCCAGCGGCCGCAGGGCGAAGTACAGGAGGATGGCCTCCTTGACCCACGCGTTGACCCGCCACTCGCCGTCCGTCTTCTCGGCCACGCGCACCAGGCCGCGGTCCAGCAGGTCGATGGTCTCGAACACCGCCTGCGCGGTCTCCCGCTCCTTCAGCCGCTCCCGGTCCGCGTACGCCGCGGAGACCGCGCGCTCCAGCTCCAGCCGCTCCATCCTCGCCCTCCGTTTCAGGTCCCGGCCCACCCGATCTCCGCCCTCGCAGCGAAGGGGGCCGCCAACGTAACCCCCGCCCCCGGAAGCGACAAGCGAGCCCCGCCGCGCCGCCCCGCCCGTGGCAGGATCCGCGCCCCCGGCATTACATTCGACGGCTGGACGAACCCTGCCGGCCGAAGCCGTCGCAGGCTGTCCCCTGTAACCTGTACCCTGTCCCCTGTGATGTCTTCCAGACGAGCCCTGCTCGCCCTCTTCCTCCTCGCCGGCGCCCTGGGTCTGGGCGGCGCGGGGTACCTGCTCGCGAACCGCCCGCCGGTCTTCCACGGCACCACCTACGACGAGGTGACGCCGGCGCCGCCGTTCGCCCTGGTGGACCAAACCGGCCGGCGGGTGACGCTGGACGACTACCGCGGCAAGGCGGTGCTGCTGTTCTTCGGCTTCACCCACTGCCCGGACGTGTGCCCGCTGACGCTGGGCAAGCTGGCGCGGGTGACGGAGGGGCTGGGGCGCCGCGCGGACGACGTGCAGGTGCTCCTGGTGACGGTGGACCCGGCGCGCGACACGCCCGCCGTGCTGGGCGAGTACGTGAAGCGCTTCACCCCGCGCGCCGCCGGGCTCACCGGCGACAGCGCCTCGCTGGCGCAGGCCTACAAGGGGTACGGCGTCTACAGCATGGAGGGCGGCCACCACGGCATGACGCACAGCTCGGTGGTGTACGGCATCGACCGGCGCGGCCGCCTGGTGGTCGTCATCCCGCCGGAGGCCACGGACGAGGCCGTGCGCGACGACGTGCGCGCGCTGCTCTCCCTGTGAGCGGCGTCGCCACCCTCACCGTCGCCCGCTACTCCGCCGCGCGGGCGGTGCTGGGGGCGGCGCGGGTGGCGACCGACGTCCCCGCCCTGGCGCGCACGCCGGGGCTGCGCTTCTTCAAGACCATGGGGACGGGGAGCGGCATCGGGTTCAGCGCCAGGCCGGACCTGCGCGCCTGGGCGCTGTTCGCCGCGTGGGACTCGATGGAGGCGTGGGAGCGGTTCCGCGCGGAGTCGCCCCTGGCGCTCCGCCACGGCGGGCGCGAGGAGGTGTACTCCGTGCTGCTCGCCCCCGTGGACCACCACGGCCGCTGGAGCGGCGCCGAGCCCTTCGGTGATGCGGACCCGCACGCCCGCATCGCCGACGACGAGCCGGTCGCCGTGCTCACCCGCGCCACCATCCGCCCCGCGCGCGCCGCGCGCTTCTGGTCGCGCGTGGCCCCGGTGGACCACACCCTGCGCGAGGAGCGCGACCTGCTCGCCACCTTCGGCTTCGGCGAGGTGCCGTGGCTGCGGCAGGGAACGCTGAGCGTGTGGCGCACCCGCGCCGCCATGGAAGCGTGGGCCTACCGCACCCCCGCCCACGCCGAGACCGTCCGCCGCACCCGCGAGGAGGGCTGGTACGCCGAGGAATTGTTCGCGCGCTTCCGCTTCCTGCGCAGCTACGGCACCCTGCGCGGCCGCGACCCGCTCGCGGCGCTCCGCTCCGCCTGACGCCTAACGCTCCGCTGCCGGGGCGCCGGGCTGGACGGCTTCTATACCGACCGGTATATTCGGGTCGTTCCCGTATCCCCTTCCACCCGCCGCCGGGGCGCCGTTGAGCAACCGCGAGGTCCTGCTGGAGCGAGCGCTCGCCCTGTTCGCGGAGCGGGGCTACGACGCCGTGGGGGTGCAGGAGATCTGCGAGGCGGCGGGCGTCACCAAGCCCACGCTCTACCACTACTTCGGCAGCAAGCGCGGGGTGCTGGAGACGCTGGTGGGGGAGCGCTACGCCCCGTTCGTGGCGCGGCTCGCCGAGGCCACCGTGTACGCGGGCGACCTGCCGCGGACGCTGGAGGCGGTGGTGGACGCGTGCTTCCGCTTCGCCGCCGACGAGCCGGCGCTCACCCGGCTGGTGCTCGCCCTGTGGCTTGCGCCCTCGACGGGCGAAGCGGTGGAGGTGGTCGCCCCCGCGAGCGAGGCGCAGCGGAGGACGCTGGAGGAGATGTTCGCCCGGGCCGCGCGCGACCACGGCAACATGCGGGGACGCGAGCGCGAGTACGCGCTGACGCTCCTGGGGACGGTCTACACCTACGTGGCGCTGGCGCTGAACGGCGAGCTGGAGCTGGACGCGCGGCTGGTCCGCCGGGCCGTCCACCAGTTCTCGCACGGAATCTACAGCTGAGGCGGCTTTATTTTTGTCACGCCTCTATACCGATCGGTACACTATAGCAGGAGAGCAGGGATGTCCACCTGGGCCGACGACGCGGTCTTCTACCACGTCTACCCGCTGGGGATGTGCGGCGCCCCCGAGCGCAACGATCTCGCCTCCGCCCCCGTGCCGCGCCTGGCGCAGCTCCACGACTGGATCCCGCACCTGCGGGAGCTGGGGGTGAACGCCCTGTACCTGGGCCCGGTCTTCGAGTCCACGGCGCACGGCTACGACACGGCCGACTACTACCGTATCGACCGGCGGTTGGGCGACAGCGGGACCCTGGCGGAGCTCGCCGCGGCGCTGCACGCGGCCGGGATCCGGGTGGTGCTGGACGGCGTGTTCCACCACGTGGGGCGCGACTTCTGGGCGTTCCGCGACCTGCGGGAGAAGGGGGAGCGCTCCGCCTACCGCGACTGGTTCGCGGGTATGGACTTCGGGCGGCGGAGCCCCGCGGGCGACGCGTTCGCCTACGAGGGATGGCGCGGGCACCACGACCTGGTGAAGCTGAACCTGCGCAACCCCGCGGTGCGGGAGCACCTGTTCGGGGCGGTGCGGAGCTGGGTGGACGCGTGGGGGATCGACGGGCTGCGGCTGGACGTGGCGGAGGACGTCGACCCCGAGTTCCTGCGCGAGCTGGCCCGCTTCTGCCGGGGGCTGCGCGCCGACTTCTGGCTGCTGGGCGAGGCGATCCACGGCGACTACCGCCGCCTGGCCGGCGGCGCGATGCTGGACTCCGCCACCAACTACGAGCTGTACAAGGGCCTGTACTCCAGCCACAACGACCGCAACTACTTCGAGCTGGCGTTTTCGCTCAACCGCCAGTTCGGCGAGGGCGGCATCTACGCCGGCCTGCCGCTCTACGCCTTCGCCGACAACCACGACGTGAGCCGCGTCGCCAGCGCGCTGCGCGAGCCGGCCCACCTGTACCCGCTGCACGCCCTGCTCTTCACCGTGCCCGGGGTGCCCTCGGTCTACTACGGGAGCGAGTGGGGGATCGCCGGCGCCAAGCGCGGCGGCGACGACCGCCCCCTGCGCCCCGCCCTGCGCCTGGCGGACGCCCGCCGCGCCGCTCCCCACCCGGACCTGGCCGCCGCGATCGCCCGCTTCGCCCGCATCCGCCACGGCAGCCGCGCCCTCCGCCGCGGCACGTACAGGCAGCTGCACGTGGCCTCGGAACAGCTCGCCTTCGCGAGGCAGATCGACGGCGAGACCGTGGCGGTGGCCGTCAACGCCGCCGCCGAGCCCGCGAAGCTGGACCTTCCCGCGCCGGTGCCCGACGGAACGACGCTGACGGACCTGCTCAGTCCCAAGGACAAAGTCGTAGTCAGCGGCGGCCGCCTCCGCGTGGAGGTGCCCCCGCGCTGGGCCAGGATCCTGTCGACGCGCTGAACGAGGGGGGGCGGGCGGAAGCCGAGGAACGGGCGCAGTTCCCCACAGTTCCCACATTCTGTCACGGAGGGAGACAGCCGGGCAGTTTCGGCTGGCTCACTCCGGCGGAGGGAAACCCGCAGCAGTACCGCGGGGTTCCCGGAGCCCGCGGAGGAGACCGGCGGGGCAGTTTCCGCCGGGCTCCGTAGCGGCCCCCCGAACCCGCCCAGACCCAAAAACCTCAGTCGACGTTCGGAATCCGCTGCCGCCCGTCCGAGGTGGGAACCGCGAACACCACGTCCGGGAACATCTCCCCGTTGAACGGATTGTAGTCCCCCCGCGGAGAAAACTGCTGGTCCACGATCTGCGCCCCGTCGAACGTCCCCGGCTCCATGTTCTTCCACCCGCGCAGGATCCCGCCGGAGCTGTACCCGCCGATCTGGAAGCAGTGCAGCAGCCGTTTCCCGGTGGTGGACACGAACACCATGTGCGGCTCCACGATGCGGTAGCGCCCGGACGGCTCCGTGAGCCACACCAGGCTGAGCGCCTTTCCCGCCGCGACGAAGGTCGCCTCCACCTCTTCCGGTTCCATTCCCCGCCCCCGCGAAGAAACGTCCGTGGCACGAACCCTGAAGAACGCACCCGGCCCGATGCAGAAACGGTTCCACGGCCCGACCTCGCGGACCGGCCGGCCCTGCCGGGAAGCCCAAGAGCCACAACGGAGTCGCAATGCCCCCGAAGCGCCGCGCCTCGGACCGGAAGTCGGTACAGGTGCTCGGATGGATCGCCTGCCTCGCGCTCGCGGGGTCGCTCACCTACACCTTCGTGCGCGCCCTCACCGAGGGCCCCGACCAGGTGGACCCGCTCTTCTTCGGGATGCAGACGCTTGCCAGCCTGCTCTTCCTGGTGTACAGCGTCCGCCTCAAGAACCGCATCTTCGTGGCGGCGAACGCGGTGGCGCTGTTCAACGCGGTGGGGACGCTGGTGGTGGCGGCGACGGCCCGCTGAGCCGGGCTCAGTCGCCGCGCGCGATTTTCCAGGCGCGCCGCGGGGTTTCGGGGGGGACCCCTTCGCCTTGACCCTGCCCCGGCGGGGCAGTATCGTGCTCCCCCTGGCGGGGAAACTTTTTTTGTGCACACCCCTTGGCTTCCGGCGATCCCCGTCCCGCGGCCGCTCCCCGGGCCGCTTCCACCCCTCCTTTTCCGAGCAGGAGAGTCGTATGAGACGAAGTCTTGTTGTCGCGGGTGCCGCTCTCGCCCTGACCGCCGCGTCCGCGCACGCGCAGGGGTCGGCGGTCATGACGCACTCCTCGTGCGCCACGGCCATGGGCGCCTCGGGGGTGGCCCGCCCCTGCGAGGACGGGTCCGCGGTTCTGTTCAACCCCGCGGCCATCGCGCAGCACCCGAGCGTGATCGGGGTGGGGTGGACGGGGATCCGGACCGGGGGGAGCTTCACCTACGACATCACCGGGGAGGAGATCGTCCGCGAAAAGGAGACCGCCTCGGTGCCGTTCGGGTTCGCCTCGTTCCGCCTGGGGCAGCGCTTCGCCGCCGGGATCGGCGCCTTCAACCCGTACGGCCTGACCATCGACTGGCCGGTCTGCCCGGTGGGCGACCCGCGCTGCGGCGGCACCAACTTCGAGGGGCGCTTCGTCAGCTACCGGACGCAGCTCAAGAACATCTACGTCCAGCCCACGGTGGCCTTCCAGGCCACGGACTGGCTTTCGGTCGGCGCCGGGCTGGACGTGGTGATGGCGTCCATCGACATCAACCAGCGCGCCGACCTGGCCAACCTGGCGGTGCCGGGGCAGGCGTTCACCTTCGGCAACCTGGGGATCCCCAGCGGCACCGACTTCGCCGACATCGGCCTTTCCGGCGACGGCACCGGCGTCACCTTCAACCTGGGCGCCACCGCCCGGGTCAACGACAGGGTGTCGCTGGGCGTGCGCTACATGCACAGCACCGAGGTGGACTACGACGGGACGGCGGACTTCACCCCGGTGGCCACCGGGCTGGTCCTGCCGGCTGGCAACCCGCTGAGCGGCCCCGCGGGCCAGCCGGTGGACGTGCTCCTGGCGGGCCAGTTCGCGAGCGGCGCGCTGGTGGACGGCGACATCTCCACCACCATCACCCTCCCGGCGCAGCTGGTCCTCGGCGTGGCCTTCCGGCCGCTGGACCGCCTCACGCTGCTGGCCGACTACCAGTGGACCAGCTGGGAGGACTTCGACCAGGCCACCATCGACTTCGCCAACGCGGCGAGCCCCGACCAGGTGCTGATCCTGGACTACCAGAACGCCAACACCTTCCGCTTCGGCGGCGAGCTGGGCGCCACGGACGCGCTGGCGCTGCGGGCCGGCTTCATCTTCAACACCGCCGCCGAGAAGGCCGCCTCGGTGTCGCCGCTCCTCCCCGAGGCCGAGCGCAACTACTACTCGGCCGGCATCGGGTACCGGCTCCCGGCGGGGCTGGGGATCGACCTGGGCTACCAGTACATCGACCAGGCCGACCGCCGCGGGCGCGTGCGCGGCCGCACCAGCCTGAGCCAGACGCCGCAGCAGCTCAACGTCGGGGTGTACCACGCGGACGCGAGCGTCTTCAACGTGACGCTCTCCTACCGCTTCGGCGGCAGCCGCTGACCGGAAACGGCAAGAGAATCAATCACGGGAGATGCCATACATGAGACGCTCCAAGCTCCGCGCCCTGGCGCTCGCGCTGGCCGGCCTGCCGCTCCTGGCGGGGTGCCGCGCCGACGACCAGGAGATCCGCCAGATCGTGGGCCCCCAGCTGGGCGGCGACCTGTTCGCCCGCTACGTGTCGATGGGGAACTCCATCACCGCCGGCTTCCAGTCGGGGGGGATCAACGACTCCACGCAGATCCGCGCGTACCCGTACCTGCTCGCGCAGCAGGCCAACGCGTCGTTCAACGTCCCGCTCCTCGCCAAGCCCGGCTGCCCGCCGCCGTTCATCGCGCCGCTGGGCGTGGGCGGCTCGCTGGGCGGCGCCACCGCGCCGCCCTGCGCGCTGCGCACCAACCCGGGCGTGCCGATCGTGCAGAACGTGGCGGTGCCGGGCGCCGTGATCGCCGACGCGCTCACGGCCACGCGCAGCAACGACCCGACGGGCACCTTCAACCGCCTGCAGTTCTTCTTCCTGGGCGGGCAGAGCATGCTGCAGGCGACCCAGCGCGCCGAGCCCACGCTGGTGTCCGTGTGGCTGGGGAACAACGACGTGCTGGGGGCGGTGCTCGCCGGCAACGCGGCCGCGCTGACCACGGAGGCGGCGTTCACCGCCTCGCTGGACGGGATCGTCGCCGGGCTCAAGGCGATCCCCACGCTGCAGGACGCGATCGTCATCGGGGTGGTGAACCCCAACGTGATCCCGCTCGTCCAGCCGGGCGCGTACTTCTTCCTGTCGCGCGACGCCGCGGGCCGCTTCCAGGGCAAGCCGGTCAACGCCAACTGCTCGCCGGTGACCGCGCTGGGCCAGCCCAACCCGCTCGCCGCGAACCTGGTCTCCTTCCAGACGGTCTCCACGGCCAGCATCACGGAGATCAGCTGCGCCAACGACGCGCCGCTGGTGCTCTCCGCGGACGAGCAGACCACCATCGCCCAGCGCACGGCGGCCTTCAACGCGCTGCTCCAGCAGCGCGCGCAGGCCAACGGGTGGATCTACCTGGACCCCAACCCGACGCTCACCCAGCTGGCCAACCAGACGGACGCGCAGGGCCGCTACCAGCGGCTCCGCAAGTGCCAGACGCTGCAGGCGGCGATCGCCACCGGCAGCGCCGCGAACATCCAGAACGCGCTGCTGCGGTCGTGCCCGGTGCCCACCACCGGCACGACGGCGACCTTCGCGGCGCCCAACTTCTTCGGGTCGCTGATCTCGTTCGACGGGTTCCACCCCTCGTCCGAGGCGCACACGGTGGTCGCCAACCTGCTGATCAACGCGATCAACACCAAGCACGGGCTCACCATCCCCACGATCTGACCCGCGCCCTTCTCCGTTTCCGCCGGCGGGCGGCTCCTCCGGGAGCCGCCCGTCGTGTTTTCCGCCCCCGGGACCGTCGCGACACCGGCCCGGGCGGGCTATATTTCCGGTGGACACGAGACCCCCGAGCCGATCCGCGCATGACCGACCCGACGCCCGCCCAGGTCCCCCCCGGGATCCAGAAGCTGCTGAACCGCTTCGCCACGCTGAGCCGAGAGATGGCGACGCAGGCGCTGGTGCAGTACGCGCACAAGCTCCCGCCGCTGCCGGAGCGCTTCCGCGAGCTGGACCCGGAGCAGCACCGCGTGCACGAGTGCCTGACCCCGGTGGCGCTCTTCTCGGAGGTGAAGGACGGCAGGATGTACTACTACGCCGACGTGCCCCAGGGCGCGCCCACCATCCGGGCCCTGCTCGCCATGCTCTTCGGCGCCCTGAACGGCGAGCCCCCGCAGACCACCCTGGCGATCCCCCCCGACTTCGTGCGGCAGGTGATGAGCAAGATCGGGCTGGGGACGCGCGAAGTGGGGCTGAACGCGATGGTGGAGCGCCTGAAGCGCGCCGCGCGCGAGGCCGAGGCGGCGGGCGCCTGACGCCGCCGGCCTCCCCCTTGCGGGAGAGGCCGGCGCAGGTTCTTTTACCGCTTTCCGACCGCACCCCGCGTCCGTGAGCCGACAATGCCGGCGCGGCGGGTGCGGATGGCGACGTGGACACCAAAGGAGAAGACGCATGCGACAGGCACTTCGGGCCCGGGCGAAGCTGGTGGGCCCGGTGGTGTGCGCGGCCCCGGTGCTGCTCTTCGCCCTCGCGGCATGCCTGCCGGAGGGCGGCTACGACAAGGTCACGCACCGCGAGCAGGAGGAGCTCCCGCAGCCCGACTTCCCCGCGCCTCCGCGCGTGATCGCCGGGATCGGCCAGAGCGCCGCGGCCACCAAGCTGGTGGCCACCAACCTCCCGGCGGGGGTGACGCAGGCCATGGTGGACGAGGGGCAGCAGGCCTACGGCACCGTGTGCGTCGCCTGCCACGCGGCGAACGGGACGGGGAGCGCCGTTGCACCCGCCCTGAACGACAACAAGTGGATCAACATCTCCGGGCAGTACCCGGAGATCGTCCAGGTGATCACCAACGGCGTGCCCAACCCCAAGGAGCACCCCGGCCCCATGCCCCCCAAGGGCGGCGGCAACTTCAACGACGAGCAGATCCGCGCCCTCGCGGCGTACGTGTACGCCCTCAGCCACCAGGGGGGCGGGGCATGAAGAAGCACACCGGCAGCGAGGGCACCTTCGGCACCGTCCGGGGGAGGTACCAGGACTGGTTCGGCGCAGGCGACCGCGGCTTCCTTCCCGGCCGGACCGAGGGCAACGATGACTACGAACGTCCGGGCTCCGGCGCCGGGGGAGGCGAGATGAGCAAGATGGTCCTGCTGGCGATCGGGGTCGGGCTGGGGCTCACGCTCCTGGCGCTCGCCGCGTTCTCGTTCACCAACGCGAGCCAGTGGGGCGCCATCGCCCGCGACGGCGCCGCGGTGGGGTACTCGCTGGTCGGCTTCTTCCTGACCATCGCCGGTCTGGGAGCAGTCATCGCGACCTGGAACCACCTGTTCCGCGCCGCAGGGCGCTCCGCGCACCACTGACCATCTGGTGTTAGGGTCTGGCGGGAAAAGTATTGACAGAGTGGACGGAGCCCGCTAACGTGTTGCCATACGGCTAACATGGCGATGCGTCCCGGGCTCCCCCTTCCTTTCCGGGCGTCTTCCCTTCCTCAACACCACACCCCTGACGGAGGCCTAATGGCCAAGCTTCGCGTGCGTGCAGCTCTGTCGGCGATCGCCGCCGGGATCCTCATCACGATCGGCGGGTGCACCGAGCAGGCTCCGACGAGCAACTCGGGTCCGGAGACCAGCGCGCGATATCAACGCCTGGAACTTCGGCAGGATGGAGGGGCGGCGTTCGACGTCCCGGTGGCAGAAAAGGTAATCGGCAAGGAAGGTGGTACGCTCGAGATTTTTGGAGGCCACACGCTTACCTTCCCGGCGGGAGCCCTGACGGAGCCTACGCGAATCCGGGCCAAGGTCGACACGCGCTACATTGAAGTGGACCTTGAGCCGCATGGGATCACGTTCCCCTCAGGGCGAGAGCCGGTACTGAGGATGAGCTATGCGGCGGCCGCCACCCCGGTTCTGGCCGATCGTCTCACGATCATTTATCTTGAGGGCGCCCGTCTCGTTGAAGACATGGGAGGAAGGGCCGAGGCTGGCAAGGAGATCGTCACCGCACGGCTGCCTCACTTCTCCCGCTACGCGATCTCGACGAATCTCTAGCGAACATCGCTTTCTCAACAGCTCTCGCAGGAGGGGGGTCAGCACTAGCTCGACCCCCCGTTTCTTCTATGGTTTCGGCATTACCCCCGTCTAGCATGTCCACTGAGTCTGCGCTCCTCCTGAGTCGAGCAATCGCGGAAGAACGTGCTGGCAAGTGGGCAACCGCTGTCCAGACGTGCGAACAGTTGTTCAGGTCCGGCGTCTCGGGCGCAGACATCGTCTCGATCATCGAGGCGGTCAACAGGCTCGGCGATCTCCATCGTCAAACCGGTAATACGGAGCTAGCGGAAGAGTACCTCGAACTCGCGTTCGACCTGGCCGAACTCCACGGTTTCAAAGCCCGTGCTGCCACGGCCCTCAACATTCTGGCTGCAGTGAAACAGAGCCGTGGCGACATCGGTGCTGCCGAAAGCACCTACCTTCTCGCCCACACGATGGCCCTGGAGGCCGGGGACGACCGACTCCTCGGAAACATAGAGCAGAACCTCGGCACGCTTGCGAATATCCGTGGCGACCACACGGTTGCCCTGGAGAGGTACCTCGCCGGCCTGACTTACCTCCAGAATGCAGGGTACCTCCGCGGCTGTGCATCCGTATACAACAATCTCGGAATGCTCCACGTGGACCTTCGGAAGCTCGAAGAAGCGGAGGAGTATTTCGGACGAGCGTTGAAGATCTGCCATGAGTTGAACGATGTCGTCACGGCTGAGATCGTCCACCTCAACCGTACGGAGATGTTTCTCGCCCGCGGCGATCCGGACCGCGCGCGGACGACGTGTGATGAGGCGTTCGAAATCGCCAGCCGGCTGAACGACAATCCCGGCAGAGCCGAGGCGATGAAGTACTACGGCATCATCTACCGTGAAACCGGCAAGCTACACCTGGCCGAAACCCATCTGCTTCAGGCACTCCAATTCGCCGCTCAGCAGGATCCGCTTCTGGAGGCGGAGACCCAGCGAGAGCTGTCGCTCGTGCTTCGCGCTCAGGATCGGAACCGTGAGGCTCTGACGTCGTTGAACCGCGCCCATGCTCTCTTCAGCCAGATGAGAGCCAAGCACGACCAAGCGGACGTCAACGAGCGGATCGGGAAACTGGAGGAGGACTTTCTTTCCCTGGTGCGCAGCTGGGGCGAATCGATCGAAGCCAAGGACCGGTACACGAGCGGACACTGCCAGAGGGTAGCGGACTACGCGTGCCGGATCGCCGAGGAAGCCGGCGTGCCGGAGCACGAGATCACCTGGTTCCGCATGGGCGCCTTCCTGCACGACGTGGGGAAGACGGAGGTCCCGGCCGAGATCCTGAACAAGCCGGGCCGCCTCACGGACGAGGAGCGCCTGATCATGGAGCGGCACACCGTGATCGGCGACGAGATGCTCGCCCCGGTGGAGTTCCCCTGGGACATCCGCCCCATCGTCCGTTCCCACCACGAGCGCTGGGACGGCACCGGCTACCCGGACCGCCTGGCGGGCGAGGCGATCCCCTTCACCGCCCGCATCCTCCGCATCGCCGACATCTTCGACGCGCTGACCACCGCGCGCAGCTACCGGAAGCCGCTCTCCCCGGAGCAGGCCTACGCGATCATGGAGGACGACTACGGGTCGTTCGACCCGGAGCTGTTCGAGATCTTCCGCAGGCTGTATCCCGAACTTGCCGAGCGTGCGCGGAGCGCGCACTCGCACGCCGAGCAGGAAGCGGCGGAAGCGGTCTCGTAGCCGATACCGCGGTCGATTTTCCGCTCAGACCACACCGCGCGCGGTGCCGGACCCTGCCGCGATCCCCCTCAGCCGCTCTTCCATTCTCTCGCCCCTGCGGTCCGCGCCCAATGCTCGAAAGATGACCGCGGCCTCCCCGGCCCGGTGCGTGGACCCAGCAAGATTCCCCTCCAGCTTCTCCAGCACGGCCTGCTCTTCGAGGACCTCGGCCTCCGTGAGCCTGTCCCCTGCCTCCCGGACGCAGGCCAGAGCCGATCCGAGCAGACGTCTTGCCTCGTCGAGCCGCCCTTCGTACCGCGCGAAGATCGCGAGCACGCGGAGCGAGTCGCCTTGTCCGCGCACGTGTGCAAGGCGGATGAAGCGCTCCTGTGCCCTGTGCACGTTCGCCCTCGCCAGGGAGGCGTCCCGGAGCATGTAGAGGGTCAACCCTCGTTCCAGCTCCGTGTACGCGATCTCGTCGACCGTTCCGCTATGGCGGAGGTAAGCGGCTGCGCGCTCGAAGCTCGTATCTGCCTCGCGCAACAGGCCGAGCTGCCGATAGGTCATTCCCATCGTGTGGTGACTTCGGGCGATCCCGCGGAGATCTCCCAGGCGCCAGTATGCCGCAGCCGCGCGTTTGGCGTTCGCCAGCGCATCCTCCCACCTGCATTGGATGTCGGCAATGACGGCCAGATTGGTGTACGCCCAGCTCAGAGTCAGCGTGTCGCCGACCACGTCGGATTGTTGCCTCAGGTCGGTCCACAACCGCTCGGCGGGAACGAGGGCTCCCTGGCTGAACAGCACCACCGCATGAAGGTTCTGGAGCCGGCGATGAAGCCTGGTGTTGCCTTCCCTGCGCAGCCGGTGGCGGAGGCCGTCCAGGAGCTCGAGTGCCTGCTGCCCCTGCCCGCAGTGATACCACCCGAACCCGAGGAGGATGCCGAGCTCCGGCTCCGCCAGCAGATCCTCTGCCGGGATGGGAGCCAGCAGCCGTACGATCGCGGGCATGTCGCCGGAGCGCTGCAGCGCCCAGGCCTGCTCCAGCAGCGACAGACGATTCTCGGTCGCCGTGTCGTTCATGCGGCCCCCTCCGGCGCCAGCAGCGAATACAGGTGGCGCCGCCCGATCCCCAGCAGCCGCGCCGCCTCGCTCTTGTTCCCCCCGCATCGCTCCGTCATCGCCCGCGCGGCGGCCCGCATCACCTCGTCCAGCGTCGCGGGAAAGGGGATCGGACCGGTGGACGCCATGGCATCCACGCCCAGCTCCAGGAACAGGTCCTCCCTCCGCAGCGCCCCGTCCCCCAGCAGCAGCGCCCGCTCTACGGAGTTCTTGAGCTCGCGCACGTTGCCCGGCCAGGCGTGGGCGAGCAGCGCCCCGCGGAGCTCGGGGGTCAGCTCCGGGACGGGCATCTCGTACTCGCGCCCGAACCGGTCCAGGAAGTGGCGGGCCAGCATCAGCACGTCGTGCCCACGGTCGCGCAGCGCGGGCAGCTCCACGGGGACCACGCTGAGCCGGTAGAACAGGTCCCTGCGGAACGCGCCCTGCCTGACGCGAGCCGGCAGGTCCACGTGCGTCGCCGCCACGATCCGCACGTCCACCGCCTGGTCCCTGACGCTCCCCAGCCGCCGCACCCGCTTCCCCTCCAGCACCCGCAGGAGCTTGGCCTGCAGCTCCGCCGACAGGTCGCCGATCTCGTCCAGGAAGAGCGTGCCGCCGTGCGCGGCCTCGAACAGCCCGGGCTTGGCGGTGCGCGCGTCGGTGAAGGCGCCCTTCTCGTAGCCGAACAGCTCCGCCTCCAGCAGCGTGGGCGGCAGGGCGGCGCAGTTCACCTCCACGAACGGGCCGCGGGCGCGGGGCCCGTTGTAGTGGATCGCCTCGGCCAGCAGCTCCTTGCCCGTGCCGGTCTCGCCGGTGATCAGCACCGTGGCCGAGCCGCGGGGGATCACCCGCGAGGCGCGCTCCAGCGCCGCCCGGAACGCCAGGCTCTCCCCCACCATCCGCGAGAAGTCGTGCTGCGCGCGCTGCGCCCGGGCGAGCTCCTCCACGCGGCCGGCGCGCAGCACCCGCTCGGCGCACTCCACCATCCACCCGCGCAGGCCGCCGAGGTCCGGCGGCAGGGCGAAGTAGTCGGCGGCGCCGGCGCGCACCAGCGCCACGGGGAGCCGGTACTCCGTGTCGGCGCCCACCACCACCGTCGGCGGCCCCTCGCGGACCGCCGCCTCGGCGAGGACCGCGAAGGCGTCCGCCTCCACCCCGCCCGCCGCCACCAGCAGCCCGCACGTGTCGTCCAGGCTCCCCAGCTCGGCGAGCGAGCGCCCGCAGCGGACGGAGGCGCCCGCGGTGGCGGCGAGCCGGGCCCACTGGTCGGCGAACGAGTCGCTCAGCTGGAGAACGGCGAGCACGGGATTCATCGAACGGCGCTGCGCGCGGGGAGGCGCTGTGCCCCCGCGAAGCAGGTGTGCCCCGCGGGCACATCGTCCGGCCGTCCACGGACGGCGGCGCTGCGGCTCAAGATGCGGCTGGGCAAGGAGATGTCACGTCGGGGCCGTCCAGGAACGCCGGTTGCCCCCGGGGGAGCAGGAACGAGGTGCCACGGAACGTACGATCCTCCCCCGGATGCCGCAAAGCCCCACGCCCCCGGCCGCCCCGCGGTCCGGCCGCCGCTCGCCTCCGCCGCCGGTGATCCTCCGCTCCCCCGGCGAGACGCTGGAGGGGAGCGAGCTGCTCGACGAGATCGGCGGCGGCCCGGGCGTCCTCCTGTGGCGGGCGCTGCGCGCCGTCACGCTGTGGGCCGGCCGGCGCCCGCGGGGGCGGGGGCCGCTGTTCGCGCCCGGCGCGCGGGAGCGGTGGCTCCGCGACGTGGCGGCCGTGCCGGCCCCGGAGCCCCTATGCGGCCCGCTGCGCGCGCTGGCCTCGCTGCTCGCCGCGCCGGGAGGCCCGGCCGGCGAGCGGACGGCCCGCGCCTGCGCGGAGATCTCCGGGTGGGCCGCGGAGGCCGGGGCGCCGCTGACCGCGCTGGCGTTCGCGCAGGCGGCGGCGCTGGCGGCGCCCGAGCGCGCCCCCGCCGCGCTCGCGATGGGGCTCCGGGCCGCGGAGGCGGGCCAGGAGATCCGCGCCGAGGGCTGGCTCCGCCGCGCAGTGGTCCTCGCGCGCGCCGCCCGCGACCGGGCGACGCAGGCACACGCGTCGCTGCACCTGGCCGGGATCCTGGCGCGCAGGGGGGAGCGGGAGCGCGCTGCCCGCGCGTACCGCCGCGCCGAGCGGCTGGCCGCGAGGTGCGGCCTGCCGGGGGTGCGGGCGGAAGCGCTCCGGGCGATGCGCGACGGGGAGGACGGGGGTGGGGACTGAGCGGGATCCGGCGGGGCGGCCCAAACGCGGGCGGGGCGGCACCCTCTCGCCGAAGGTGCCGCCCCGCCGCCGTCCCTGCCCGCCCGCCGCCCTACACCGCCGCGGCGACCTCCGCCTCGATCCCCCGCGTCCGCAGGATCAGCCCCACCGTCTCGCCCACCTTGTTGTTGGGCGTGGAGGCGCCGGCGGTGAGCCCGATGGTCACCGGGCCGTCGGGGAGCCAGTCCTCGGCGACGAGCTCCGGGGCGTCGAAGGGGCTGCCGTTGGGCTTGAAGCGGATGGTCCCCGCCTCCGGGTCGATGCAGCCGGCGTCGGCGATGTGGAAGGTGGTGGCGTGGCGCGCGCAGAGCACCGCCAGGTGGTTGGTGTTGGACGAGTTGTAGCCGCCCACCACCAGCATCAGGTCGGGCGGGCCCTGCGGCCCGGCGACCAGCTTGACCACCGCGTCCTGCCGCTCCTGCGTGGCCGAGCAGATGGTGTCGAAGGAGCGGAAGTGGGCGTCCGGCGTGAAGCCCGGTCTGGAGCCCCAGCGGCGCTCCAGCGACTTCGCCACCTCGGCGCCGATGGCGAGCGAGTCGCCGGAGAGCATGGTCGTCTGGTTGGCGACGCCGATGCGGGCCAGGTGGAGGTCCGGGTCGAAGCCGGGCGACGCCTTGTCGCGGAAGTGCGCCAGGAAGGCCTCGCGGGAGAGCGCGGCCGGCGCCTCCTCGATGTAGTCCATCACCAGCCGGGCCTCCGCCATGTCGCGGACGATGAGGTAGGCCCCGCCGGGGTGGCGGAACACCTGGCTGGCGGTGGCGCGCGTCTCCTCGTGGTAGTACTTGCCGTGGATCAGCGCGGTGAAGCCGTCGCGGGCGTACTGCTCCACCCGCTTCCACACGTTGAGCACGCTGCCGCAGGTGGTGTCCACCAGGATGCAGCCGATCTCGCGCAGCCGGGCGAAGTCGCCCACCGTCACCCCGAAGGCGGGGAGGATCACCACGTCCTCGGGGCCGAGGACGGCGAAGTCGAACTCGCCGGCCGCGTCGGCGTACAGGAAGACCACCCCCATCTCCGTCAGCCGCCGGTTGACGTGCGGGTTGTGGATGATCTCCCCCACCAGGAAGATGCGCCGGTCGGGGAACTGGGTGCGGGTCTCGTAGGCGTAGTCCACGGCGCGGTCCACGCCGTAGCAGAAGCCGAACTCCTCGGCCAGGCGCACGGTGACGCGACGGTCGCCATCGCCGAAGGTCTCCTCGTAGCCGCGGGCGCGGATGCGGTCCACCAGCGCGCTGTGGTAGTCGGCCTGGATCAGCGGCTCGATGGCCCGCTTGAGGCCGAAGCCGCGGCGAAAGTACGTTTGCTCCATGAGTTCCTGCGGACGTGCCGGGTGGTCCCCGGGCGGGCCGGGGCGCCTCAAGGCTAACGGCGCGGCCCGCCCGCCGCAACCGCGAAGCCCGCTCCCGGGCTCGCTTTCGGACGGTGGGGGGAATAGTTTTTGCCCCGGCGCGCTGCCACCGGGGCGGCGACGCCCGCCACACCCAGCCTTCAGGAGCAAGCTGCCCGAGATGACCACCCTGCGAAGCGCGGCGCCCCGCGGACACCGAGCATGAAGGCCGCAAAGGGGAAGCTGCTGGGCGGCGCACCCAGGCCCGGACGCTGGGCGCGCCGCCCCCCTCCCGGCTCGGCCCGGGGGGAGCGCCGCCAGGAGATCCTTTTCCTCCTGGCGATCGGGTTCCTGCTGCTGGGCGGCGTGGTGGGCTTCGGGTGGGAGATGGACCGCCAGGTGCGCGGCGGCATCCTCCGCCAGCGCGCGGAGGCGGAGCGGCGCCCGGACTGGGTGCCGCTGGAGCGGCTCCCCCCCGCCCTTCCCCGCATGGTGGTCTCGGTGGTGGACCCCGGCTTCCCGGAGCGCGAGCCGCTGGACACCGACGGGCAGGGCGTCACCCTGCCCCGCGACCTGGTGCAGCAGGTGCACCAGCTGCGCGACGACCTCCCCGGCGAGGCGCGCGGGCTGCTGATGGCGCCGCTGCTGGAGAACCGCGTCTCCCGGCGCGACCTGCTGGAGCTGTACCTGAACCGGGTGTACTTCGGGAGGAGCGCCGGCTACCCCGTGTACGGGGTGCACCACGCGGCGCGCGAGTTCTTCGCCAAGGAGCCCCGGCAGCTGACGCTGGGGGAGACGGCGACGCTGGCGGGGCTGCTGCTCCGCCCCCGCATCGACGACCCGGAGCGGGCGCCGGGGGCGGTGGGGGCGCGCCGCAACGAGGTGCTGCGGCGCATGCTGGACGCGGGGGAGATCGACGCGGCGGCGTACCGCGCCGCGACCACGGAGCCGCTCGCCTTCCAGCCGGGGGCGGACTACGCCCCCATGTCGCGGCCGTTCAGGTGGGAGGAGCCGAATCCCGTGCTGCGGCTGCCGGCCGAGCCGAGTCGGCCGGACTCGGCGCGGGCGCCGGCGGCGCCGGAGGGGTGAAGCGGCGGGAAAGGTGGGCCTGCATCAGCAGCCACTCCCCCCGCGAGCGCTGGTAGACGCCGGTGAAGCGCAGGGTGTCGGGCCCGGCGCCGGCCGCGACGTCCCCGGCGGGGACCACCTCCACCCCCGCGGCCACCCAGGCGGTCTGGGCGCGCGGCCCGAACGCGACGCGGACCCCGTCCACCCGCACGGCGGCGGGCACGCTGTCGCGCACCGAGCGGAGCATCCGGGTGAGCCCGTCGGGCCCGGTGGCGGGAACCCCGCCCCCGGGCCCGATCACGTACACGTCCGGCGCCGGCGACAGGGCGAACACCGCGGCCCCCAGGTCGCCGCGGTCCAGCGCGGGGCCCATGGCCGCCACCCGGTCGGTGAGCTCGGCCGCGAACAGCTCCCGCTCGGCGGCGGCCGGGTCGCGCTGCGAGTAGAACTGGCGCGGCGTCCGCTCGATCTTGCACGCGGCGAGCAGCATGGTCGCGCTGAGCGCGATCCCCAGGGTTCGGTGCACGGCGTCTCCTGCTCGGGTCCGGGTCGGTGGCAGGCTACCAAGATGCGCCCGGAGCCCCCCGTGTCAAGCGGAGCCGCCGCACCGGCAAGCGCGTGCGGTGTATGCGGTCCGGCCACGGAGGGCGCCTTGACGGGCACCCGCCGTTCCACCATCGTCCAGGCCACGCTCCATCCGTTCATCAGAGAGGTTCGATGATCTGGTTCGGCAACCTTCCTCTCCCCGCCCCCCGCGCGCTGCCGCGGGGCGACGCCGGGGACTCCCCCCACGCCCGCATGGCCCGGGCGCTCCGCGCGGTGGCGGCCCGCGAGCCGCACCTGTCGGGCGGCGCGCTGCTGGACGCGATCGAGGCCACCGGCGGCGTGGACCGCGAGACCGCGGAGCGCCTCCTCCCCTGGTTCCGCCACTTCGACGCGGACCGCTGCTTCACCGACAACGTGCGCCGGCTGGCGCTCAAGGGCGTGGCGGCGGCGGACGAGTTCCGCGGGGTGGTCCGCTACGTGGTGGAAGACCTCACGGGGAGCGGCGAGGTGGCCGAGGTGGGACCGGAGCCGGCGATCCGCTTCCGCGGAGGCGAGCGCGAGGGGATCGTCCTGGCCTACCCGCAGGTGGGGTTCTCGCTGGGCGGCGAGGCCCGGCGCGCCGTGGAGGCGGCCGTGGAGGAGATGCCGGACGCGCTGGTGATCGTCGCCAGGAACTTCACCGAGTCGGCCGCCGACCAGCTCGCCGGGATGCTCGCGGGGACGGAGGTGCCGGGGACGCTGCTCACCGTGAACCTGCTGCTGGGGCTGCGCGCGGTGAAGCTGCGCTACGGCCCCTCGCCGGAGCGGGTGATCGAGACGCTGGGCGCCGGGCGCCCGCTGCGCTCCGTGGACGTGGCCCTGCTGGGCAACCGCGCCTGACGCCCGGCGCCGGTGCGGGACGACGCCCGGGGCCGCGCCGCGCGGCCCCGGGCGTCGCTGCTTTCCGGGAGTCATTGCAAGAACGTGGACCTTTCGAGCCCGGGGCAGCATCTTGCGTGGATGCCGTTTTCCCGGCTAAGCTATGAAGAACTCTGCAACTGTAGGATCCATGTTCGGCCTTCCCGGGATCCCCTCGCGCGGCGGCGTCTTCCCTTCGCCGCGGGGCGGGGGCGCGGGAGTTGCCGTTCCGCGGACCCGCTCCGCAGCTACTCGCACAGGACGCGTTCACGGATGAGCTACCGGATCAAGAGCGTGGCCGCGCTTACGGGGATCAACACCGCCACCCTGCGTGCCTGGGAGCGGCGCTACCGGCTGGTGTCTCCGCACCGCACGCCCGGCGGCTACCGCGTGTACTCCGACCAGGACGTGGACACCATCGCCCGCGTCAAGGCGCTGCTGGACCGCGGGCTCAAGGTGGGCGAGGCGGTCGCGATCATGCAGCGCGGCGAGGAGACGCCCGCCCTGCCCGAGGCCGCGGCCTCCACCGAGGCCGTGCGCGACGCGATCCTGGCCGCCCTCATGGACTTCGACCGCAGCGCGGCGGACCGCCTGTACGAGCGACTCTCCACCCTCCCCTTCGCGGACCGCGTGGAGGCAGTGCTGATGCCGCTGCTGCGCCGCGTGGGCGAGATGTGGGAGCGCGGCGAGGCCACGGTGACGCAGGAGCACTTCGTCTCGGTGTTCGCGCGGGAGAAGCTGGACTGGATGCTCGGCTTCCTGGCCGCGGCCCCGGCGGACGGCCCCGAGGTGGTGCTCGCCGGCCTTCCCGGCGAGCGCCACGAGCTGGGGCTGATGGGGGTGGCCGTGCACCTGGCCGCCCGGGGCTGGCGCGTGACCTACCTGGGCGCCGACGTCCCCTTCGAGGACCTGGAGGGCACGCTCGCCGAGCGCCGCCCCGCCATGGTCTGCACCTCGGTGATCTTTCCCATGTCGCGCGACGAGTGCGTGGAGGTGGCGAAGCGCCTGCGCCGGCTGTCCCCCCCCAAGACGGGGGTGGTGCTGGGAGGGGCGGGGATCCCCGAGGCGCTCACCGGCTCCCCGGTGCGCGGCGTGAGCGTGATCCGCAGCCTCGCGGAGGCCAACGGCTTCTTCAGCCCCAACGGGAGCCACCACTGATGGCCTTCGTGAGCGAGGACGGTCCCGACGATGCGGAGGAGGGCGGCGGCTGGGTCCCCGTCGCCACCTACGGCATGGTGTACGAGGCCGAGTTCGCCCGCGCCACCCTGGAAAGCGCCGGCATCCCCGCCCACGTGAGCGGCTCCGAGCACGTCGCCATCTTCGGCCCAGGCTGGATGGGCCCCAGCAACCGCGGGATCACCGTTCTGGTGCCGCGGGCGTGCCTGGAGGAGGCGAGGGAGGTGCTGGAGCCGGGAGAGGAAACGGAAGGGGACAGGGGATAGGGGACAGGGGACAGCCTGCAACGGCGAACGGCAGTACGGAGGACCAAGTACGCAGTACGCTGAAAAGCGCCCCCGCCGGGAGATCCCGGCGGGGGCGCTTTTTTGCCGTTGCAGTTCCGCAGTACCCCCCGAATCTTCTGCGGAGGGAGACTCGCACAGCAGTATCGTGCGAGGCTCCCGGAGCCGGAGCGGAGACACCGGGGCGGTTTCCGGTGGCTCCGCGACCCGCGTAGGAAACAGGCCGGCTGTTTGGCCTGGTTCCGGAGCGGCCCCAACGCAGCAGTCGGAAATCAGCCCTGCGCGCCCTGGCTGTTCCCGTTGCCCATCGACACGCCCTGCTCCTGCGAGCCGGAGCCGCCCACCTGGATGCGGCGCCGCTGCGCCCGCTCGCTCTTGGGGATGCGCACGGTCAGCACGCCGTGCTCGAACCCCGCCTCGATGCGCTCGGCGTCCACGTCGCGCGGGAGCACGAAAGAGCGCGCGAAGGTGCCGTAGCGGCGCTCGGCCAGGTGGTACTTGCCGCCCGCCTCGCCCTCGGTGCGCTCCTCGCGCTTCTCGCCGCGGATGGTGAGGACGTTGTTCTCCACGTCCACCTCGACGTCGTCCGGCTTCAGGCCGGGCATCTCGGTGACCACGCGGATCTCCTTCTCGGTCTCCACCACGTCGGTCTCCGGGGCGCGCATCAGCGAGCCGCCGCGGTTGCCGCCGCCGGACGCCCCCCACAGGGAGTCGAAGAGACGGTCGAAGGGGTCGTTGGAGGTGCGATAAGGAGTGACTGCCATGGTTGCCTCCCGTCGTTTTCGCTTGGGTCCCTGGTTGCCGTTCCTGCCCCACGGGAGCCGGACCACCCGGCCCCGGCAGCGACCTGTCAGGTGCAAGCCGGGGACCACCCGGAGGGGGCCGATGCATGCCGGATCGGCAAGCCGGGCGGCCGCTCCGGCAGGCGCATCTGCAAGCACGGCAGGCGGATGGGGCGGGCCGTCAGCGGCACTGGTCGCTGACCACCGCGCCCTCGATCACCACGCCGCACACGTGCGAGGTGAACTCGAACGGGTCGCCGTCGAACAGCGCCAGGTCGGCGTCCTTGCCCGGCTCCAGCGAGCCCACCCGCCGCTCCATCCCGATGGCCCGGGCGGCGTCCAGGGTGACGGCGCGCAGGGCGCCGTCCGGGCCCAGCCCGTTGGCCGCGGCGACGGCGGCCTCGAAGAGCACCACGCGCGTCTTGGGGACGTACCCCTCGAAGCCGCTCTGCAGGGCCACGGGGATCCCGGCGTCGCGCAGCAGCTTGGCGGTCTCCAGCGAGGCGTTCTCGGTCTCGCCGTTGGTCCGGACCATGGTGGGGTGCAGGATCACCGGGACGCCGGCGGCGCGGATCTCGTCGGCCACCAGGTACGCCTCGGCGGCGCCGTCCAGCACCAGCCGGAACCCGAACTCCCGGGCCAGCCGCAGCGCGGCGAGGATCTCGGGGGCCTGCTGCGCGGTGAAGAGCGCGGGGCGGCGGCCGGAGAGCACCTCCAGCAGCGCCTCCATCTTGAGGTCGCGGGCGGGCGGGGTGCCGGGCGCCTTGAGCTTGCGCTCGTACTCGCGTGCCTTGAGGAACTCGGTGCGCAGCATGGACACGCCGCGGGCGCGGGTGCCGGGCGTGCGGAAGTTGCCCTGCACGCTGCGCCCCAGGGTGAAGGCCACCATGGTGGCGGAGTCCACCATCGCGTCGCCCACGTGGTCCCCGCGGGTCTTGACCACCATGGTCTGCCCGCTGGCAAGGGCGCCGGGGCCGTGGCCGGTGTGCACCGTGGTGACGCCCAGCCCGCGCAGCCAGGCCACCAGCGGGTCGGAGGCGTTGTAGGCGTCCACGGCGCGCAGCTCGGGCTGCACGGCGTCGGTCCTGTCCAGCTGGTCCTGGTCGTCGCCCTGGCCCAGCATCCCGGCCAGCCCGACGACGGAGTGGGCGTCCACCAGCCCGGGGGTGACCACCTTCGCGGTGAGCACGCGCCAGCCGGCGGGGACGGCCACCTGCGAGGCGGGGCCCACGCGCTCGATCTTGCCGCCGCGCACCAGCACCACGCCGTCGCGGATGGGGGCGCCGGAGACGGGGTACACCGTCTCGCCGCGGACGGCGAGCTGGGCGTGGAGCGCGGGGGCGGCAAGCGCCGCCGCGAGCAGGGCGGCGAGGGGTGCGAGCCGGCTCATTCGTGGTCCTCCTCGCCCTCGTGGACGTGCATCAGGGCGCCGCGGTAGGCGCCGTATCCGCCCACCGCCAGCTTGCGCTGCTCGGGGTCGGCGCGGTCGAACAGCTTCGCTCCCTCCACCCAGGTCTGCTCCACGTGGGTGTAGACGCTGAAGGGGTCGCCGGAAAGCACGATGAAGTCGGCGTCCTTGCCGCGCTCCAGCGAGCCCACCCGGTCCTGCAGCTCCAGCATGCGCGCGCCGGCCAGCGTCAGCGCCTCCAGCGCCCGCTCGCGCGACATCCCGGCGCGGACGCCCATGGCGGCGGAGCGCAGGAAGAAGCGCGAGTCGGTGATCCCGTCGTCGGTGTGGAAGGCCACCAGCGGCGCCCCGGCCTTTTCCAGCGCGGCGCCGTTGACGTTGCTGAAGTTCATCGCCTCCAGCTTCCCGCCCGGAGCGTCCAGGGCGATGATCGACGCCGGCACCTTCGCCGCGGCGATGCGGTCGGCCACGCGGTGCGCCTCGGTGACGTGGTGCAGCACGATGCGGAAGCCGAACTCCTCGGCCAGGCGCATCGCCGTGAGGATGTCGTCGGCGCGGTGGGTGTGGAAGTGCACGGTGCGCTTGCCGTCCAGCACCTGCGCCAGCGACTCCATCTCCAGGTCGCGCGGGGGGAGCTTGGCGGAGTCCCGGCCGGCGGCGGCCACCTTGGCGCGGTACTCGCGCGCCCGGGTGAAGCGCTCCCGGACGATGGCCGCGGCGCGGGCCCGGGTGCCGGGGTGCGGGGCGGCGCCGCGGGGGTTGGTGCCGTTGGCCATCTTGAGGCCGCCGCACACGTCACGCACCGGGTCGGCGCAGAAGAGCAGGTCGTCCACGGCGTTGCCGTCGCGCAGCTTCATGTACACGGTCTGGCCGCTCATCAGCAGGCCGGAGCCGGGCATCACGTTGACGGTGGTGACGCCGCCGGAGCGGGCCCGCTTGATCCCCGGGTTCTGCGGGTCGATGGTGTCCAGGATGCGGACCGCCGGGTGCAGCGGGGCCGACTGGTCGCCGCCGTCGCCGCCGCCGATGTGCGAGTGGGTGTCCACCAGCCCCGGCATGATGGTCTTGCCGGCGACGTCGTGGACCTCGGCGCCGGCCGGCACCGGGGTGTTGGGGCCGCCCACCGCCACGATCTTTCCGCCGCGCACCACCAGGACGCCGTTCTGGATGGGGGCGGAGGCGATGGGGAGCAGGGTGGCGCCGCGGAACACGTGGGCGCGCTCCTGGGCCGCCAGCGGCGCGGCCATGCCGAGCGCCGCCAGCAGGAGGAGGCGTGGGGTCGTTCGCTTCATGCGGGTGCGTGGCTCCTGGAGGTGGGGACGACGGTGCTGCGGGCGGGAGATTCGAATATACGCACCCCCTGCCGGCCGCGCACGGGCGGAGGACGCGGCCACAGGATCCTTTCCGCGAATCAGAATGTCCCTTAACGTGCTATCTCCATTCGCGCCCGCAGTTCACGCGGGCTGCACCACACGCCCGGAGGAAGCCATGAGCCGCTCGTTCATCTACCTGCGCAGGACACTGTTCGGCGTCTCCTGCGCAGTCGTGTTCGGCTTCGGCGCGACACAGGCGCTCGCGGCTCCCCAACGCGCCGGGCCGCAGATGTGCTCGTCTTCAGGAACCTACCTCGACCCCGCCTGCTGGAGCCACTGCACCGAGCGCGGCTTCCACGCGGGCGAATGCTACGATTACAGCTGCTGGTGCTACAACTGGACGGACTCCTGACCGTCACTGCGGTCGACGAAGACGGCCTGGACTGAAACGACCCGCTTCCGCGACGCGGACTACCCGAGACCTTCCGCGCTCAGGGCTGCACTCCGACGCGGTGAGGGATCGTACAACTCGCCGATCGCACCCGCGGAGGGCGGGTGCGATTGGCGAGCAGGCACGCGTCAGCCGCCGCGGCCGGCTGGACGATCCGCCTCATGCCTTGAGGCGGACCCAGATCACGGACACGGGCTCCCCGCGCAGGCGGATACGGTCGCCCTTGAACACGTCCACGGCGAGGATGCGCTCGGGCGCGACGTCGCTGAACCCGCTGTCCGCGTTGGTGCCGGTGCGGACCACCTCGCCGTCGGCGCCCACCACGAACCAGAGCATCTCCGGCGCCGTCTGCCCCCGGGCGGTGGACGAGGCGTAGTGCCGCTGCACGGCGCGCATCACCACCGCCTGCTCCACGGCGGGGACCTGCTGCGCGCCGACGGGGACGCCCGTAGTCACCATGACGCCCTCGTCCGTCGTGGTGCGCGAGTCCAGCTCGATCCGCGTCCGTGTCCGGCCCGTGTCGGGCGAGGAGGTGGCGATTGCCCGCTCGCCGCGGATCACGATGCGCTGCCCGCTGATCTCCTGCTCCCTCTCCGGCGTGCGGCTGCGCAGGGTGACCCGGTCCTCGGACGGGGCCACCACCAGCTCCCGCGCGGCCACGCCGCCGGGGGCGGTCGCGGACACCCGGACCTTGCTCGGGGCGGGCGGGGCGGCGGGATCGCGCTTGCGGATCCAGAGCACGTCCACCGCGTCCGGCCCCATCTTCCCCGCCGGGAACTTCATCACGTCCACCGACTCGATCTGGTCCGGGTCCACGTCGATGGACGGGGCGGCCGACATCCGGAAGCTGCTGCGCTCGGCCCCCTGGGCGGTGACGCGCGCGCCCTCCGTCCGCACCCTGGCGCCCTCGGCCGGGGGCGCGGAGGGGCCGCCCTGCGAGCGCGCGGCGATCAGGGTCTCGTGCTTCTCGCGGGCGGTGCTCACCACCTCGCCCCGGTGGTCCACCACGAAGGTGAGGACGGTGTTGGGCTCCACCCCCTCGGTGAGCACCTCGGGGAAGTGGCGGGCGACGGCGTCGCGGGGGCTCAGCCGCGCCGCCCGGAGCCCCTGCGGGGCGTCGGCGGCGGAGTACACCCGCTCCACGGGGGCGGGGGCGAGGCTGGTGGGGGCGGGCGTCTCGCAGGCGGCGGCGCCGAGCCCCAGGGCCAGCGCGCCGAAGCCGGCGGCGCGGGTCCACGGAGAGCGTTCACGGGGCTGTGTCATGATGCGGATCCTCCTTTCCAGGAACGAGGCGGGTTCGGAGAAGGCGGCGACGGCCAGGGCGGAGCCCCCGGCGCGGCGCCCCACCTCCAGCAGGAGCGACCCGTAGGCGCGCACGTCGCCCCGGCGGCGCAGCACGCGCGCGTCGCAGTCGATCTCCACGGCGAGCCGGAGGCGGCGGAGCTGCCACCACACGGCCGGGTTCCACGGGGCGAGCACCAGCGCGGCCAGCCCCACGGCGAGCAGGCGCGGGTCGCCGGCGCGCAGGTGCTCGGACTCGTGCTCCAGCAGCAGGTCGCGCCGCTCAGGGTCGGCGCCGGCGGCCCACTCGGGGAGCACGATGCGGCTGCGGAGCAGCCCCACCACCGCCGGGCCGGTGTCGCGGGAGATGAGCACCGGGACGCCGGCCAGCTCGGCCGCGCGCCAGCCGGAGCGGCGCCGCTGCAGCACGGCGGCCATGGCGAGGAGCGCCAGCAGCGTGGCCCCCGAGGCGGCGCCCCACCCCAGCAGGAGCGGCCGGTCCAGCGCGGCCAGGTCCACCCGCGGCCGCGACGTCCCCGTGAGCGCCAGCTCCGCGGGGTCCATCCGCTCCCCGGCGAGGCCCGCGGACGCCGCCGTCCGCTGCGGCGCGGCGGGCGGGGCCCCGCGCGGCAGCACCAGCATGGCCGCGGGAAGGGCGAGCGTGAGCAGCAGGGCGCCCAGCCAGGCCCAGCGGGTGGGGAGGGCGCAGGCCCGCAGCGCCCGCTCCAGCGCCAGCGCGCCGCCGGCGAGGAGCAGCCCCACGGCCGCGCAGTACAGCATCCAGGGGGCGATCATGGGCGCTCCTCCTCGCCTTCCAGGCGCTCGTCCAGCAGCCGGCGCATGCGGCGCAGCTCCTCGTCCGAGACGCGGCGGTCGGAGACCAGGTGGGTGAGCAGCATCTCCGGCGAATCCTTGAACAGCTTGTGGAGCATGCGGCTGAGCGCGCTCCTCCCCGCGGCCTGCCGCTCCACGCGCGGGAAGTAGCGGTGGGCGCGCCCCTCCTCCTCGTGGCCCACGTACCCCTTCTCCTCCAGGGTGCGCAGCACGGTGAGCACGGTGGTGTAGGCCAGGTCGTCGGCGAGGCGCTCGCGGACCTCCGCCACGGTGGCGGTGCGCGCCTCCCAGAGCACGTCCATCACGTCCAGCTCCCGTTCGGTGAACGAGACTTCCATCGGGCTTCTCCTTGTGTCGCGTTCGTCGGCTCCGGGCGGCGCGGCGGACCGGCCGCCCGCCCGAGCCGAGGGCCGGGCTCACGTCCCCTGCGGCGGCGCGGCGGGCGTCGTCGCGGCGGGCCCGGTCTTTTCCAGCGTGAACGCCACCGGGATCTGCACCCGGGCCGCGGTGGCGCGGCCGCCCAGCCGGCCGGGGGTGAAGCGCATGGCGCGCACGGCGGTCAGCGCGGGCTCGCCCAGCGCCTCGTGGGTGGTGGCGACCAGCTCGGCGTCGCGGGTCACGCCGTCGGCGCCCACGACGAAGGCCACCGTGGCCCGGCCGCCGGCGCCCGCGTCGCGCAGGGTCGGCGGAAACGCGGCCATCAGCATCCGCTGCACCTCCAGGCCGTTGACGAGCCTGGGCTTGACCTCCAGCGCGCTCACGTCCACGATCCCCTGCCCCGCCGGCGGCGTCACCGAGGGGACCCCCGGCACGGGCGCCGTGTCGCGCTCCAGCGTGAAGGCGACGGGCACCTGCAGGCGGACCGCCACCGGCCGGCCGTCGCGCCGGGCGGGGGAGAAGCGGGCCTGGCGCATGACGACGGCCGCGGCCTCGCCGAACTCCGGGCGCGTGGCCTCCAGCACGCGGACCTCGGTGGGGGCGCCGGTCTCGGCCACCACCATCGCCACCTCGGCGCGGCCGACCACGCCGGCGTCGCGCAGGGCCGGCGGGTAGGTGCTGGCCAGGAGCCGCTGCACCTGGGCGCCGTTGACCAGGCGCGGCTTGTCGGTGGCGTCGCGCACGTCGATCACCCCCGCCGGGAGCGGGACGGTGTCCGCCGCCGCGGGCTGCCGGTCGAGGCCCCACGAGACGGGGGCGGCGGGCGCGGGGAGGGCGGCGGCGAGGAGCACGGTGCCGGCGCACAGGGCGGCGGCCAGGGCGGCGCGGCGGACGCGGCGCCGGGCGGTGCGTGAGGTCATGGTGCGGATCCTCCTTTCCAGGAACGAGGGGGGCTCGGTGAGGGCGAGCACGGGAACGCGTCCGGAAGTGGCGACCCGCCCCACCTCCAGCAGCAGCAGTCCGTAGGCGCGCACGTCGGGGCGGCGGCGGAGCACGCGGGCGTCGCAGTCCACCTCCATGGCGAGCCGCAGCCGGCGCAGCTGCCACCACAGGGCGGCGTTCCAGGGCACGGCGGCGGCGGCCGCGAGGGCGAGCAGGAGGAGGAGCGGGTCGCGGGCGCGCAGGTGCTCGCGCTCGTGCTCCACCATCAGCCGCTGGCTCCCCTCGTCCCACTCCAGCGCCCACGCCGGCAGGACGATGCGCCCGCGGAGGAAGCCCACCACCGCCGGCCCGGTGGCCGGCGACACCAGCACCGGCTCCCCGGCGACCACGGCCCGCCGCCAGCCGAGCCGCCGCAGGCGCAGCGCCACCAGCAGCGCGCAGCCCGCCAGCAGCAGCGCCGCGCTCGCCGCCAGCCACGCCGGGAGCAGGAGCAGGTCGGCGGTCTGGAGCGCCGACGGCGCGGCGGCGGCCACCGGGGCCGCGCTGGCCTCCAGGGCGCCCAGCGCGGCCGCCCCGGCCTCCCGCGGCGGGGGCGGGACGCGCGGGTCCAGGAGCGCGGGGAGCCCGAACGGCAGCGCCGCCGACAGGAGCACGGCCCCCGCCCAGGCGAACCGGGTGGGGAGGCCGAGGGCCCCCATCCCCCGCTCCAGCGCAAGCGCGCCGAGCCCCAGGAGGGCGGAGACCGCGGTGCAGTACAGCATCCAGGTGAAGATCATGCGTCGTCCTCCGGGTGTGCCGCCGGGCCATCTACTAGTCTCATAGTAGATAGTAAGCGGCGCCCCGGCGGCTGTCAACTACTTTTTTAGTAGATGACGATCCGGACGGGGCTGCACGGGTCTTGCGGGTCGCGGCCCCGGCCGCGCACCGAGCGCGGCGACAACCAGCGGAAGAGAGACAGAGGATGAAGAACCTGGGTTTCGGGGCGGCGGCGCTCGCCCTGCTGGCGGGGTGCGCCCCGGCGACGGCCGCGGGCGGGCCCGACGCCCCCGCGGCGACGGTGCGCCTGGTCAACGGGCAGGGCCAGCCGGTGGGGAGCGCGGTGCTGACGGAGGCGGAGAACGGCGTGCGTGTGAACCTCAACGTGCGCGGCATGCCGCCCGGCCAGCACGGGCTCCACTTCCACCAGAACGGGAGCTGCGACGCGCCGGACTTCACCAGCGCCGGCCCGCACTACAACCCGACCAATCGCCAGCACGGGATGCAGAACCCGGCGGGCCCGCACGCCGGCGACCTCCCCAACCTGACGGTGGGCGCAAACGGCCAGGGCGAGCTGGAAACGGTCAAGGAGGGCGTCTCGCTGCGCGGCGCCAACCCGCTGTTCAAGCAGGGCGGCACCTCGCTGATCATCCACGCCACCGCCGACGACATGCGCACCGACCCGTCCGGCAACTCCGGCGCGCGCATCGCCTGCGGGGTGATCACGGAGCAGACGGACGCGTGAACGGATAGGGAACAGGGGACAGGGAACAGGGAACAGCCTGCAACGGCAGTGCGAAGTGCGTGAGTGCGAAAGTGAACGGCGCCCCCGCCTCGGGATCGAGGCGGGGGCGCCGTTTCGCCGTCGGGCCGGGGGTGGGTCAGCGCCTGCGGCCGGCGTAGACGAGCATGGTGAAGGCGTAGAAGTATTGGTCCGCAGCGGCGAGCTCCTCGACGGCGCGGCGGAAGGCGTCGTACTCGTCGGGGGCGAGCAGGCCGCGGCGAACCAGCGCGCGGAAGCCTTCGATGGCGTCGTGTCCGTAGCTTCCGGGCTCGAAGCGGGTGCTGGTGTGGACGACGGGGTGCACGCGGCCCTCGAAGAGGCCCGACTCCTGGAAGGTGCGCCACAGCCGCCGGCCCATCCAGGCGTCCGCGTCCGCCATCCACGCCTGCTTCCAGTCGCCGAAGGCGTGGACGATGCGGCGGACGAGTTCCTTGTCCGGGCCGTCGATCAGCTGGGAGTCCCAGTCCCAGTGCGCGAACACGACGGTTCCCCCGGGCGCCAGCACGCGGTGGACCTCGCGCAGCAGCGCCTGCCTGTCGGGGATGCACTCCAGCAGGTTCACCGAGAGCACGCGGTCGAACTCGCCGTCGCCGAACGGGAGGCCCGCCGCGACGTCGTGCGCCAGGAACGTGAAGCGCGGATCGCCCTCCGCCGCGCGCCGCGCCTCCGCGACGCCCGCCTCCGACGCGTCCACCCCCACCAGCCGCGCCTGGGCGGGCGCGAGCCCGCCCAGGCGCAGGAGGTCCCCGCCGCGCCCGCAGCCCACGTCGAGAACGGCCGAGGCGCCCTGCACGTCGAGCAGCGAGTGGATGAAGTCGCGGATGGGGGCGGTGTCGGGGGTCATCGCGGCCGGCGTGAGGGGAGCGGACTCGGGACGGCAGCGGGACGAGACGGCGGAAACGTCGTTCGCCGTTCGCGGTTCCGCAGTACCCGTATGATCTTTGACGGAGGGAGACTCGCCGGTTGTTCGGCGAG
>DASVQR010000084.1:0-15605 GCA_036389055.1 Longimicrobiaceae bacterium
CCGAGCCGACCCTGGCGATGAGCTTGGAGCTGGACGTCTCGCGGTGGAAGATGGCCTTCAGCGTGGGCCTGGGTCAACAGCCTCGCTACCGCAGCGTCGCAGCGCGGGACCTGGCGGCAGTGCGGAAGGAGATCGCAGCCGCCAAAGCACGCTTCGGGCTGTCTGCGCAGGCGCGGGTCGTCAGCTGCTACGAAGCCGGGCGGGACGGGTTCTGGCTGGACCGGGCGCTGAAAGCGATGGGAGTGGAGAACCTGGTGGTCGACTCGGCCAGCATCGAGGTCAACCGGCGAGCACGGCGCGCCAAGACGGACCGGCTCGATGGGGGCAAGCTGCTGGGCCTGCTGCTGCGCTGGCTGGCCGGGGAGGAGAAGGCTTGGAGCGTGGTACGTGTGCCCACGCCCGAGGAAGAGGACCGGCGGCACCTGCACCGGGAGTGGAAGACGAGCAAGCGGGACCTGACGCGCCTGACGAACCGGATCAAGGGCCTGCTCTTCGGGCAGGGGATCCACCTGAGCAGCCTGAAGGGGCTGCCGCAGCAGTTGGGGCGCCTACGCCTGTGGGATGGAGGTGCACTGCCGGTGCGTCTGCGCGAGCGCCTGGAGCGGGACTGGGAGCAGGTCCAGCGCCTGAGGCAGCGCTTGGGTCAGCTGCGGGCCGAGCGACGCAAGCTGCTGCAGACGGGAGAAGATGCGGCGAGCCGGTGCGCGCGTAAGCTCGCCGAACTGAGCGCGATCGGGGAGACGGGGGCCTGGGCGTACGCAGTGGAGTTCTTCGGCTGGCGCAAGTTCGACAACCGCAGGCAAGTCGGGGCGCTGGCGGGGCTGACGCCGACGCCCTACCAGAGTGGCAGCACGGGGCGGGAGCAGGGCATCTGCAAGGCGGGCAACCGGTGGATCCGCGGCCTGGTGGTCGAGACCGCCTGGGCGTGGTTGAGGTATCAGCCGCAGAGCGAGCTGAGCCTGTGGTACCAGCGACGCTTCGGAAGCGGCAGCGCACGGGTGCGCAAGATCGGGATCGTGGCGCTGGCCCGGAAGCTGTTGATCGCCTTGTGGAAGTACGTGGAGAGCGACACACTCCCGGCCGGAGCGGTGCGCAAGGCGCTGGTGGAGCAGGGGTGAGTTTCCTGGGGGACAACGACGGAGGAAGCGGCTGAGTGAGCACGGCATGCTCGGGTACGAGGGCCCGAAGCGACATCCCAGGTCGAGCCTTGGAGCCGAACCGAGCGTGAGAAGGGGTCCCTTGCCGAGGCTTCCCGACTTCGCCCCTGGCGAACACAGCATGAGGTGACCGACCCAGAGTCGGCACGGATAGAAGGTGGCCCGCGGGTGCAAGGCGCGCCCGGGCAACCCAGGGAAGCGGCCCGTAGCGTGCCGGTGCTCAGAACAGAGAGAAGCGAAAGGGCGGCTCGCCGAGAGCCGCCCCCAGGAACAGGCTTGTCTCCCTCCGGGGAGCTTGACAACGGCGGGCTCATAGAAGGGATGCGAGCGCGAAGCGGCGAAACCCAACAGCAGTACCGTTGGGGTTCGCCTCCGTTACGCACAGTTGTACCGTGCGTTACGGAGCCGCAGCCCGACCCCGCGCCAGCGGGGGCACGCCCAAACCTGCAGTCAAACCCGCAGTTCAACGCTGTTCTATGCGGAAAACGAAAAAGCCCTGCCGCTCCGGGGAGCAGCAGGGCTTCTTCGACCGTGTGGTTGCGACAACAGCGGAGGCGGAGGGACTCGAACCCCCAAGCGGTTGCCCGCGCCGCATTTCGAGTGCGGTGCCTTACCAGTTAGGACTACGCCTCCAACTTCAGTCGGGACGGCCGGATTTGAACCGGCGACCCCTCGCTCCCGAAGCGAGTGCTCTACCGGGCTGAGCCACGTCCCGAAGTTTTTCGGTCCCAGCCAGTGGACCGTACTGCCCGACCCGTCAACGAACCGTACTGCAACCAGCGGACCGGGTGGGATTCGAACCCACGAGGGCTGTTAACCCCACACGATTTCCAATCGTGCTCCTTAAGCCGCTCGGACACCGGTCCTCTAGCAAGGAGCGGAGAGGGCGGGATTCGAACCCGCGTCTGCCTTTTGGGCAGGACGGTTTAGCAAACCGTTGGTTTTAGCCACTCACCCACCTCTCCCCTGCACAGTTGCCCCTCCAGGGCTCGAACCTGGACTTTCCTGATCCAGAGTCAGGCGTGTTGCCAATTACACCAAGGGGCAATAAAAAGAGCGGGAGACGGGGCTCGAACCCGCGACCCTCAGCTTGGGAAGCTGATGCTCTACCAACTGAGCTACTCCCGCGCTCGGACAGCGAAGATAACCCCGTCGCCACCGAAGATCAACGTCCGGGTGACCAGAGCCACCGGTCGGATTTGAACCGACGACCGCTCGATTACGAATCGAGTGCTCTACCCCTGAGCTACGGTGGCGTCCGTCTGGTCCCAGTGGAGCCGAGGGGAGTCGAACCCCTGACCTCTGCAGTGCGATTGCAGCGCTCTCCCAACTGAGCTACGGCCCCGGCGACGCACGAGTGGGCGGTACAAGACTCGAACTTGTGACCTCTACGATGTCAACGTAGCGCTCTAACCAACTGAGCTAACCGCCCGTATGCATCCAAGCAGTGGTGGGGGTAGGATTCGAACCTACGTAGGGCGAAGCCCGGCAGATTTACAGTCTGCTGCCATTAGCCACTCGGCCACCCCACCAACTTTCTTCAGTCCCGCACAATGGAGCCGAGGGGAATCGAACCCCTGACCTCTTGAATGCCATTCAAGCGCTCTCCCAACTGAGCTACGGCCCCAGACCCGACCCGAGTTGTCAATTTTCCTGCTGAGCGGGGCCGACGGGACTCGAACCCGCGACCTCCGGAGTGACAGTCCGGCACTCTAACCGACTGAGCTACGGCCCCTCACCGCCCAAACCGGCGGTGCAGAGCGGGCAACCGGGCTCGAACCGGCGACCTCAACCTTGGCAAGGTTGCGCTCTACCAACTGAGCTATGCCCGCGACACAGTCCTTCAATCTAACCGCACCCGCCCGATTTTTCCAGCCCCCTCCGTCAACTTCCCTTCGGGCGGAACCCGCTGCGCGGGACCAGGTTGGCGCTCCCACGGGGAGTCGAACCCCGCTCTCCACCTTGAAAGAGTGGCGTCCTAACCGATAGACGATGGGAGCTCACTCTCCTTGAAGCTCACAATGGGATTCGAACCCATGACCTCTTCCTTACCAAGGAAGTGCTCTACCGACTGAGCTATGTGAGCGCCACGGACCGACTCTGCGAGCCTTCCGGATACCGCTACGGGGATTCGAACCCCGGTTTCCGCCGTGAGAGGGCGGCGTCCTAGTCCCCTAGACGATAGCGGCGTCGAGACTGTCAGCACGGCAGGAGGGAATCGAACCCCCAACCGCCGGTTTTGGAGACCGGTGCTCTACCAATTGAGCTACTGCCGTCCGTGCTGCCATGGCCAGGGAGGGAGTCGAACCCCCGACACCACGATTTTCAGTCGTGTGCTCTACCAGCTGAGCTACCTGGCCCAACCCGTCCGACCCAACAAAAATCCGCCCGACTTCGGCGGAGGGTCCTGCTATAGCGGGGGCGGGATTCGAACCCGCGACCTTCGGGTTATGAGCCCGACGAGCTACCAGGCTGCTCCACCCCGCGACAAGGAGAATCATGATAGCACGTCCAGGCCCTTCCGTCAACCCTTTCGTGCATCCCTCTCCGCCCGCGCCGGCGCCGTCCCGCCGCGGACGACGAATATAAACGCCCGGCGGAAATCCGGTACCCCCTGCCGCGGATCGGCCGAAACGCTGGACACGCGGAGCGGCGCCACGTACCATGCGACACCAAACGAGACTCATCCCCCCCGGACCGGAGGTGATCCATGCCGCGCACCGCACGCACCGCCACGCGCTGGGCCTTCGCCGCCGCCGTCGCCGCCTCGCTGGGCTTCGGCGCCACGCAGGCCCTGGCGAGGCCGGCCACCGCCTGCTACGACAACGGCTCCACCGTGCTGGGCGCGTGCAGCAGCAGCACGCAGTGCACCGACCGCTGCCGCCTGGCGGACCCGGAAGCCGTCGGGAGGTGCAACTCCGGCTGCTGCTTCTGCCTTTGACGGCGTGAGCCCCGGAACGGACGAGAGCCGCACCCCCGGGCGGGGGTGCGGCTCTCGTCCGTTCGGGCGCCGGCGCCCGGTCAGCCGATGACCAGGTTGACCAGGCGGTCCGGGACGAAGACGGTCTTGCGGACCTGCTTGCCGTCCAGGAAGCGCTGCACGTTGGGGTCGGCCAGGGCGGCGTCGCGCGCGTCGGCCTCGGAGATGCCCCGGGCCATGGGCATGCGCGCGCGCACCTTGCCGTTGACCTGCACCACGAACTCCACCGTGTCGGACACGGCCTTGGCCGGGTCGAACTCCGGCCAGGCGGCGCTCCGGAACACCGAGCCCTCGCGCCCCAGCCGCTCCCACAATTCCTCCGCCAGGTGCGGGGCGAAGGGGGCGAGCAGCATCACCAGCGGCTCCACCGCGGCCCGCTCGGGGGTCCGCCCGCCGGCCCGGACCACGTTGAGGTACTCCATCATCGCCGCGATGGCGGTGTTGTAGGAGAGCGCCTCCAGGTCCTCGGTCACCTTCTTGATGGTGGCGTGCAGCTTGTGCTCCACCGCCGGGTCCAGCGGCCGGTCCTCGGCTCCCGTCACCGTGTCCCAGACGCGGTTCAGGAAGTTGTGGGGCCCGGAGATCCCCGTGGTGCGGAAGTCGCCGCCCTCCTGGTACGGCCCCAGGAACATCAGGTAGGTGCGCAGCGTGTCCGCGCCGAAGTCGTCGATGTACTGGTCCGGGACGATGACGTTGCCCTTGGACTTGGACATCTTCGCCCCGTCCTTGATGATCAGGCCGTGGGCGCGGAAGCGGGTGAACGGCTCCTCGAAGTCGATCCACTCCAGGTCGTGCAGCACCATGGTGACGAACCGCGAGTACAGCAGGTGCAGCACGGCGTGCTCGTTGCCGCCGATGTAGCTGTCCACCGGGAGCCAGTTGCGCGTCAGCGACGGCTCGAAGGCGCGCCGCTCGTTCCCCGCGGACGGGTAGCGCAGGAAGTACCAGGCGGAGTCCAGGAACGTGTCGGACACGTCGGTCTCGCGCCGGGCGATCCCGCCGCACTGCGGGCACCCGGTGAGGTACCACTCCTTGTGGCGCGCCAGCGGGGAGATCCCGGACGCGTCCGGCTTGAAGTCCTCGATGAAGGGGAGCTCCACCGGGAGCTGCTCCTCCGGCACGGGGACCACGCCGCAGTCGTCGCAGTACAGGATGGGGATGGGCGGGCCCCAGTACCGCTGCCGCGAGATGCACCAGTCGTGCAGGCGGTAGTTGACGCGGGTCTCGGCCGCGCCGCGCTCCGCCAGCCACGCCGTGACCTCCGACTTGGCCTCCTCGGCCCCCATCCCGTCGAAGTGCCCGGAGTTGACCAGGCGCCCCGGGCCGGTGTACGCCTCCCTGAGGGGCTCGTCGGCCCCGGTCCCCTCGGGCGCGACCACGCGCACGATGGGGAGCTTGTACTGCCTGGCGAACTCGTAGTCGCGCTCGTCGTGCCCGGGGACGGCCATGATGGCGCCGGTGCCGTACTCCATTAGCACGTAGTCGGCGATCCAAACCGGAATCTCCTTGCCGGTGGCGGGGTTGAGCACCCGCGCGCCGGTGTCGGTGCCGCTCTTCTTCTTGTCGGTCTTGCGGCTGACCAGGTCCTTCTTGGCCACCTTGCGGCGGTACGCGGCCACCGCCTTGCGGCGCTCCTTGCTGGTGATGCGGTCCACCAGCGGGTGCTCGGGGGCCAGCACCATGTAGGTGGCCCCGAAGATGGTGTCCGGCCGGGTGGTGAACACCCGCACGGCCGGGTAGTCCAGCTCGTGCCAGCGGGACACGATCTGGTCGGCGGTGAGGAAGTAGCGGAACGCCTGCCGCACCACCTCGGAGCCGTCGTCGGTCTCGGCGGTGCTGGACTCGCTCACCACGGGGAACACGACCTCGGCGCCCTCGCTGCGGCCGATCCAGTTCTCCTGCGCCTTGCGGGTGGTGTCCGACCAGTCCAGCGTCTCCAGGTTGTCCAGCAGCCGCCCGGCGTAGTCGGTGATCTTGAAGAACCACTGCGACAGGTTCCTCATCTCCACCGGGGTGCCGCACCGCTCGCACACGCCGCCCACCACCTGCTCGTTGGCGAGCACGGTGTTGCACGAGGGGCACCAGTTGACGGCCGCCTCCTTCTTGACCGCCAGCCCGGCCTTGAAGAGCTGGAGGAAGATCCACTGGGTCCAGCGGTAGTAGTCCTTGGCGGTGGTGTCGACCGTGTGGTTCCAGTCGTACATGAACCCCACCCGGCGGAGCTGCTGCTCGAACCGCGCGACGTTGCGCGGGATCAGCTCCATGGGGTGGATCCCCTGCTTGAGCGCGAAGTTCTCGGAGTGGATGCCGAACGCGTCGTAGCCGATGGGCTCGAACACGTCCCACCCCTGCAGGCGCTTGAAGCGGCCGTAGATGTCGGCGCCGGTGAACGCGTACAGGTTCCCGATGTGCAGCCCCTCGGCGGAGGGGTACGGGAACATCATCAGGTTGTAGAACGGACGCCCCTGGACCCCGGCCCTGCGGAGCTCCGCGTCCGTGTAGCTGTTGGTTCCTTCGCTCTCCCACCGCTCCTGCCACTTCCGCTCCACTTCCTGCGGATTGTAGGAGTCGGTGACGTGCGTCGCGTCGCTCATGGTGTGCCCGGGAAAGACCGCAAGACGAGCCGCCGGCGCAGGAAAAGCCTTCCGCCGGCGGCTCCGATACTCTGTGGAAATTTTACGGTCGGGACCGAAATTCACAAGGCCCCGCACCGCACTTCAGCACCTCGCTTCAGCACCTTTCATACACCGCGGGTTCCCCGCCGCGGCGGCCCCGCCGCCGCCGGCCGAAACGGGTGGCCCGCACGCCGCCGCGCAGGCCGGCGCCTTCCTCCGCCCCGGCGCGCGCGGTATCGTTGAGGCGAGGGCGGCGCCGCCCCCCTCGCGCACCCTGTCCCCGTCCACGCCCTTGACCGCTCCCGGCAGCTCCACGGAACCCGGCCTCCCCGCCCGCTCCCCCGCCCCGCCAGCGGACGCGGAGGCGGCGCGGACTTCCTCCACCCCCCGCTGGCGCCCGGACCCGCCGCTGCGGCACCCGGTGCCGGAGGGCGCGGAATTCGGCTACCTGCTGGGGGACGGGCCGCACCCCGCCACGCGCGACGAGATGGTGGAGTGGGTGAGGACCTACCCGGGCACCCCCGGCGTGTGGACGCCGGAGAGCGGCGGCGCCGTGCGGCCGGAGGAGGTGCCGTTCCTGGTGGAGGCGCTGCGCTCCCGGCGGGCGGAGGAGGCGCAGCAGCACCTGGGGATGGCGTCGCTGGGGTGCATCGCCCTGGCGGGCGCGTACTTCCTGCTCGGGCTGTCGCCGGACACGGTGGGACCCGGCGCCCTGCTGGCGGCGGTGCTGGTGGGGTTCTGGCTGCTGGACTCGCTGTACGACCTGTTCCGGGCCCGGCGCGTCGACGGCGCCGCGTTCGCGCAGCAGCGCCAGAACGAGAGGCACGCCGTGTGGGCGTTCGACCGGCCGGCGCCGTTCACCCGGGTGCTGGCGGGCGCGCTGGCGGCGGTGTTCGTGACGCAGGTGCTGGCGCCGGAGCACTCGGTCACGGCCGCAGGCCTGGTCAAGGAGGCGGCGCGCGCGGGGGAGTGGTGGCGCCTGCTCACCGGCCCCATGCTGCACGGCGACATCCTCCACCTGGGGATGAACCTGGCCGCGCTGGGGGCGCTGGGCCGCTTCGTGGAGGTGCACGCCTCCCGCGCGCGCATGGCGCAGGTGTTCCTTGCGTCGGTGCTCGCCGGGAGCGTGTTCTCGCTGCTGATCACCCCGCACCCCTCGGTCGGGGCGTCGGGCGGGATCATGGGGCTGGTGGGCTACCTGGGGGTGAGGGCGCGGCTGCGGCCGGAGGAGTTCCCGGACGACTTCCTGCACCGGATCCGCTACGCGATCGGCGCCACGGCGGTGCTGGGGGTGCTGGGGTTCGCGCTGGTGGACAACTGGGCCCACCTGGGCGGGCTGCTGGCGGGCGGGGCGGTGGGGTGGCTCCTGGACCGGCGGCCGGGCGGCGGCGAGGGGCGGTGGAGCGAGCGGGCGGGGTACGCCGCGCAGGGCGTGCTCCTGCTGGCCTGCGCCTGGGCCGCCGCCCTGGTCCTGGGGATCGTGCGGGCGGCGCCGGCGATCCCCTGAGGGCCGCCGCCGCGGCGGTCAGCGTGCGGCGAGCAGCGCCTCGGTGGCGGCGTAGGGGTCCCGGGCGCCGCGCGCGGCGCGCACCAGGTCGTCCACGGTGCGCCGCAGGTCGCCGCCGCGCGAGCGGAGCACCCGGTCGAACAATTCCAGCCGGTGGTAGTAGAGCCGCCGGGCGATCAGGGTGGCGTTGTTGAGCGGGGTGCCGGTGAAGGTGGCGAACGTCTGCACCCGGAGGCGCGGCGTGACCTCCGTCGCGAAGCGCTCCTTGGCGCGCCGGAACGCCTCGTCGCGCGCGGCGAGCTTCTGCTCGCGGGACAGGTCGGCGCGGGCGTAGATCGCCTCCAGCTCGGCCACCAGCGCGTCCATGAAGGCCCCGAACACCAGGTCGTCCTCCCACGCGGCCCGCGCCTCCCGGCACCCGGGCGACTCCGGCCCGTCCCTGCGGCAGAAGAACTCGATCGCCCCCTGCGCCCCCACGAAGTTGGCGACGCTCTCGTTGTACTGGGCCTCGCCGGCCAGGTACAGGGTGTTGTGGAAGATCTCGTGGACCACGGTGTTCACCAGGTCCACGTCGCCGTAGCGAAGCAGCGGCGAGACCACGGGGTCGTTGAACCAGCCCAGCGTGCTGAAGGCGGAGGTGGGGCGCAGGTAGGTGTCGAAGCCGGCCGCCTCCAGCTTCCCGATCTCTCGCCGCGCGGCGGACTCGCTGAAGAACCCCTTGTACGGCACGCTCCCCACGATGGGGAACCACCAGGTGCGCGGCCGGAACTGGTCGCGGTACGCGGCGGAGAGCACCAGCGCCAGCGTGTCGGAGTCCAGCTGCGAGAAGGTGGTGTAGCTCTTCCCCGCCGCCAGGCCCAGCGTGCGGTCGGCGAAGGTGCGCGCCTGCAGCACCAGCGCCAGCTTGGCCCGCCGCTCGGGCGGGGTGCGCGGGTCGTCCACCAGCTTCTGGATGGGCTGGCGGCGGCTGAGGATCCTGGCCTCCTCGTACCCGGCGCGGATCACGTACGTCGGGGAGCAGGCGGCGGCCAGCAGCAGGCCCAGGGCGGCGACGGTCCGCGCCGCGCGCGTCCGGAAGCTCAAGTCTCGATCCTCACCTGAAGGGGCTCCCCTCCCGCAGGCGTGGAAGGCCGCGGCCGGCGAGCACGTTTTCCTCACCGTCGGCGGTCCCGTGCCGCCCTTCGGGACGACGCGGATCGTTCGCGGAAGGCGGCTTCCCCGCGGGCTTCCATCCCGACGGCGCCCGACTTGCGGACGTCCGGCCCGGAGCGGCGTACGCATACTAGCCGCTCCTCCGGCGAACCGACAGGGACGCCGGCGCCCCCGTCACCCGGGAATCCAACCATCGTGCTGCGCATCCTGCTGCCCCTTCTCGTCCTCGGCGCCGCGGTCCATCCGCTCGCGGCCCAGGCTCTCCCCGATTCGACCCGGGTCCGCATCACCGCGCCCCGGATCTCTCCCGGCCGCCCGCTGATCGGCACCGTGCAGAGTGTGGACGCATGGGGAGTCGTGCTTCGCGAGGAGCGCGGGGGAGCCGTCATGACCATCCCCCGGAACGTGATCGAGTTCGCGGAGGTGAGCCGCGGCCGGATCACGAGCAGGGAGGGCGCGGCCCGCGGACTGCGCACCGGGGCCCTGGTCGGCTCGCTGCTGGGGATCGCGGGCGGGCTCGGAGTGGCGGTCGGACAGAACGTCGACCTGGCCGACGACGACCCGGACCGCAAGGACCTGCTCGCGGAGGGCGCCAAGGGCCTGGCCATCGGGGGGATCCCCGGGGCGCTGCTCGGCTGGGTCATCGGCGGCACCAGCAGGGAGCGGTGGGAGCAGGTGGGCGTGCCCCAGCTCATGGTCGGCCGGGAGGACGGCGCCGTCTCGGTGTCCGTGCGGGTGATCCGGTAGGTCGGCACTCTCCCCCGTACGGCGGACGGGGCGGCCGGGACCCGGCCTCCGGGCGGGCCGGGTCACATCTCGATCCGCACCCCTCCGTTGAGCGCCCTCCCCTCCAGCGGCGCCCAGGCGTCCGTGGTCCAGCGCCCTTCCGCGCTGCGCGAGGGGAGGAGGAGCGGGTCCCACCGCGTCTGCCGCGCGTCGGTCAGGTTCTCGGCGTTGAGGAAGAGCCGTGCCCGGCCGACGCGCCGCTCCACCAGCAGCCCGAGCACGACGTACGGCCGGCTCTCGGCGCGGTACGGGTTGTCCTCCAGCGCCTGCCGGCCGGTGTAGTACACCTCCACGCCCACCCGCCCGCTCCCCTCGCTCTCCCACATCCCCACCACGCCGGCGGCGTGCCGGGGGACCAGCGGCGCCACGCGGCGCCCGCCCCGCTCCGGGTCCGGCTCAGTGGAGCGGATCCAGGCGTGGCTGGCGGTGAGGTGCAGCGGGCCGCTGTGCCAGCGCGCCAGCAGCTCGGTCCCCCAAGTGCGCGTGTCGCCGGGCACGTTGTCCAGCCGGAGCACGGAGCCGGCGTCCGGGCCGAGGAGCTGCACCGCGTCCCGCACGACCGAGCCGAACAGGGTGGCGTTCAGCTCCCACGGGCCGGCGGAGCGCGCCACGTCCAGCGAGGCGGTGCCGGCGCGCTCCGCCCGCACGTCCTCCAGCGGCCGGATGCGGGCGAGGCCGACGGCCTCGGTCTCCTCGGTGAACGGGGTGGGCGCGAAGAAGCCGGTGCCCGCGGAGGCGCGCACGCTCCACCCTTCCGCCGGCCGGAGCAGCGCGGAAAGGCGCGGGCTCAGGAACGCGCCGTACTCGCTGTGCGCGTCCAGCCGTGCGCTGGCGGTGAGCGCCAGCCAGTCGGCCGGGCGGAAGTCGTCCTGCGCGAAGAGCGCCGGGACGGTGAACACGTAGTCGAAGCCGGCCACGTCGCGCGCGTCGTAGCGCTCCTGCTGGAGCGCGGCCCCCACCACCCAGGTGTGCGCGCCCGCGGTGCCGCCCAGCGCCGCCTCGCCGAAGGCGGTGGCGTGCAGGTCGCGCTCGCGCACGGCGCCGAAGCGGTGGTCGTGGCGCTGCGCCATGGCGGAGCCGCGCACCGTGAGCAGCCGCTCGCCCCCCAGCAGGAACCTCCCCACCGCGCCGCCGTCCAGCCGGCCGGTCTCCAGCGCCTCGGCGAAGCCGGCGCCGCCGGGGACGCGGCCGCCGCCCTCGCGGTCCTCCACGGTGGCGCCCACCGTGAGGAGGAGCGAGCGGCCCCCGCCGTCGCTCCAGAAGAGGCGCGGGCGTAGCACGGCGCGGCGGTAGGCGGGGAGGTCGGCCCAGCGGTCGTCGTCCACGTCGGCGCGGGCCTGGCGGTGGCCGCTCCCCAGGAAGGTGTAGCCCCAGCGCTCGCCCAGGCCGCCGGACGACCAGAACACGGCGTCGGCGCCGCCCAGGGTGCTGGCGTTGAGCAGCAGCTCGCGGTCGTCCGCGGGGCGGCGGGACACCAGGTTGACCACGCCGCCCAGCGCCGACGCGCCGTACAGCGCGGAAGCGGCGCCCTTGATCACCTCCACCTGCCCCAGGTCCATGGGCGGGATCTGGAGCAGCCCCAGCGCGCCGCTCTGCCCGCCGTACAGCGGGAGCCCGTCGGAAAGGATCTGCGTGTAGCGCCCGCGCAGCCCCTGCACGCGCACCCCCGCGCCGCCCAGCGAGGGCGAGGTGGTCTGCACGCGCAGGCCGCCGGTCTCGTTGAGCATCATGCTGATGTCGCCGGGCGTCATCAGCATCTTCTCCTCCACCTCCTCGCGCCCCAGCACCTCCACCCGCACCGGCACGTCCTCGATGCGCTGCTCGCTGCGGGTGGCGCTGACGACGATCCCTTCCAGCTCCTCGGCGTGCTCCCCCTCCCCGTGCTCACCGGCCTCCTCGGCCGCGGCGGGCGCGGCGGGCGCGGCCTCCAGCTCGACGGAGACTGTGGTGTCGGCGCGCAGCGGGACGCGGAGGGCGGCGGGACGGAAGCCTTCGCGCTCCACGCGCAGCCGGTGCGTCCGCCGGGGCAGCCGGAAGACGGCGGTGCCGTCGTCGCCTGTGACCCGCGTGGTGTCACCCTCGGCGACGGCCGCCCCGGCGAGCGGCGCGCCGTCGTCGTGCACGAGCACGGTCAGGCGCACCGTGGTGGTGTCCTGCGCGATCGCGGGAGACGCGAGGGCGACGAGCGCCGCGAACACGGCGAACAGACAGCGGCGCGGAACGGAAAAGAGCATCGGATCGAGATTCGGGGTTCGCATGGAGGTCACGGCGCGCACCGGGGGCACTCGCCCACGCCGCGGGCCACGTCGGCGAGCAGGGCGTCGGCCAGGGCGAGCAGGTCGTCCACCCGCGCGTCGGCCAGGCGGTAGAAGGCGTGGCGGCCGCGCTGCTCCCGCACCACCAGCCCGCAGCCCAGCAGGCACGCCAGGTGGTTGGACACGTTGGACTGCCCCAGGCCGGTGGCGTCCACCACCTCGCCCACGCTGCGGGGGCCGGCGCGCAGCGCCTGGACGATGGCGAGCCGGGACGCGTCGGAGAGCCCCCGGAACAGCCTGGCCCGGAGCGTGACGTCCTGCTGTTCGACGGTCTGCGGCATGCGGCCTCCCCTGGTTGCATCAGCGGACACTGATATATTGCCCGGATGGTGAAACGTCAACCGGAGCGGACGGACAGGGGACGATGACGGAGGCACAGCTTCAGACCCGGGCCCTGCGGCTCTCGTACTTCACCGTGGCCTACAACGTGGTGGAGGGGCTGGTCTCGGTGGTGGCCGGGTTCCTGGCCGGGAGCGTGGCGCTGGTGGGGTTCGGGCTGGACAGCTTCGTGGAGTCGCTTTCCGGCGGGATCATGATCTGGCGCTTCGGCGGCAGCGGCGGCCACGCGGAGGACCGGGAGCGGCGCGCGACGCGGCTGGTGGGCTACACCTTCCACGTGCTGGGCACGTACGTGCTCTGGGAGTCGGCGGAGAAGCTGCTGCGCGGCGAGCGGCCGGAGGCGACGCTGCTGGGGGTCGCTGTCGCCGTGGTGTCGCTGCTGGTGATGCCCGCGCTGTACGTGGCGAAGCGGCGCACGGCGGAGCGCCTGGGGAGCCGCAGCCTCGCCGCCGACTCACGGCAGACGCTGGCGTGCATGGGGATGTCCGTGGGCGTGCTCGCCGGGTTGGCGCTCAACGGGCTCTTCGGGCTGTGGCAGGCGGACCCGGTGATCGGGCTGCTGATCGCGGGGCTGCTTTTCCGCGAGGGGCGGGAGACGATCCGCGAAGGGAAGCTGTGCTGCTGCTGAACTGAGCCCCCTCCCCCACGACCTGCCCCCTCCAATCCCCCGCAAGCGAGGGAGGGGAGAACTACAGGCGAATCGGACGGTGTCGTTCGACGTCGGCCGAGCGGCTCAGGGAACGAGGACCGCGGGCCACCAGCGGCGCACGGAATTGACGAGGTAGATCTCCTCGGCGACGCGGAGGTCCTCGGGGCGGAGCGTGCGCTCGCGGAGCTCGCCAGCGTCCAGCAGGTGGCGGCGGAAGACGCCGGCGAGGAGCCCGGCCTCGCGCGGCGGGGTCCAGAGCGCGCCGCCGATGCGCGCGACCACGTTGGCGACCGTGGACTCGGTGACCTCGCCCCGCTCGTTGACGAGGAGGACGTCGTCGCAGTCTGAGCGCTCCGCGGCCCGGGTCGTGTAGACCTCGCGCCGCGTCGTCTTGTGGAAGAGGAACGGGTCGCGACTGTCCACCGGGCGGGCGGCGAGGGTGACGCGCGCGGGAGCCCCGGGAGCCGGCGCGAGCGGCATCGTCTCGACGCGGACCTCGCCGCCGCGAGAGAGGAGGCAGCGGACGCGGAGCGGGCCGTCCGCCGGCGCGGAAACGGCGTCCGCGAGGGCGGCGCGGACGCGCGCCTCGTCCCAGCGGAAGCCGAAGTGGCGCGCGGACGAGGCCATGCGGGCGAGGTGGCCGTCGAGCAGGAAGTAGCCGGCCCCGGGCTCGTGCAGAAGCGTTTCCAGCAGCTCGAAGTCGGCCGCCGGCGACTGCCCCGTGGCGAAGCGCGCCTTGTCCAGGCACTCGCGGTACTCGGCAGCGGCGTCCGCGTCCCAGGTGATCCCGCTCCCCACGCCCAGCTCCGCGGTGCCGCGCGCGTGGTCGACGAGCAGCGTGCGGATCGCCACGCTGAACACCGCCTCGCCGGGGGAGACGAAGCCGACCGCGCCGGTGTAGACGCCGCGCGGTCCGTCCTCCAGCTCGCGGATAACCTGCATGGTCCTCACCTTGGGCGCGCCGGTGACGGAGCCGCAGGGGAAGAGCGCGCGGAGCACGTCGGTGAGCCCGGTGCCCGGCAGGGTGCGAGAGCGGACGGTGGAGGTGAGCTGGTGCACGGTCTCGTAGCGCTCGGTCTCGAACAGGCGCGGCACCCGCACCGAGCCCCACTCCGAGACCCGCCCCGCGTCGTTCCGCAGCAGGTCCACGATCATCAGGTTCTCCGCGCGCTCCTTGGGCGAGGCCACGAGCTCCGCCGCCAGCGCCGCGTCCTCCTCCTCCCACCGCCCCCGCGGCCGCGTCCCCTTCATGGGCCGCAGCTCCAGCTCTCCGTCCGCCCAGCGGAAGAACAGCTCGGGCGACGCCGACACCACGGACACGTCGCCCAGCCGCAGCAGCGCGCCGTACGCGCTGCGCTGCGCCCGGCAGAGCGCGCCGTACAGCCCGGCCACGCTCCCCCGGAACGCGGCGCCCAGCCGCAGCGTGAAGTTGACCTGGTAGGTGTCGCCCGCCGCGATCAGCTCGTGGATGGCGCCGACGCGCGCCGCGTACTCGGCCTCGGAGAGCGACGGGCTCCACTCGCCCAGCTCGAACGGCTCGTCGGGAACGCCGTCCAGGGCGGGAACCTCCTCGCGCGCCTCGAACAGGGCGAACCAGGCGAGCGGGAGGCGCGGGTCGGGCGGATGGGTGACGAGGGCGGGATCGAAGGCGGGGGCAGCCTCGTAGGCCAGGAACCCGGCGGCGTGCAGCCCCCGGCCGACGGCTTCCTCCACGCGGCGCAGCAGGGGGAGCACGTCGGCGACGGTGCGCGCGACGAGCGTCTCGCGGTGGCCGGCGAGGCGGAAGGAGCGCGGGCCGCGCGCGGGGTCCAGCGAGTCGAAGCGGATCAGGACCGGCTCGGCGGGGGGGACTCGGGCGGTCACTGGGCCGGCGGCGAAGGACGCGAAAGGCGAAGTGCGAATCGAGGGCGGGCGAGGGCCCCACCCGGCGGACCGAGAGCGGCCACCACAGGCCCCCTCCCCAAACCCCTCCCCCGCAAGCGAGGGAGGGCTTCCTGGAGGTCGGGGATCGGTGCGCGGTGGCGGGGGGGGGGGGGGGGGGGGGGGGGGGGGGGGGGGGGGGGGGGGGGGGGGGGGGGGGGGGGGGGGGGGGGGGGGGGGGGGGG
>DASVQR010000085.1:0-104237 GCA_036389055.1 Longimicrobiaceae bacterium
GCCGGGGCTCGACTCCGTTACGCACAGTTTTATCGTGCGTTACGGAGCCGAAGCCCGACCCCGGCGTCAGCCGGGAGCACGCCCAACCCCGCATTTCCCATCCGTAGAAACCAGACGAAAGCCGAATGTCGAACCTCCCCAAAGTCCTGCTGATCACCACGGGCGGCACCATCTCGATGCGGGTGGACCCGGAGCGCGGCGGCGCCGTCCCCACGCTCTCGGGCGAGGAGATCGTCCGCATGGTGCCGGGGATCGACCGGGTGGCGCGGCTGGAGGTGCGCGAGTTCGGGCGATTCCCGGGGCCCCACATGACCATCGAGCGCATGTGGGAGCTGCGGGCGGAGGTGCTGCGGGCGGTGCAGGAGGGGTTCGACGCGGTGGTGGTGACGCACGGCACCGACACGGTGGAGGAGACGGCGTACCTGCTGGACCGCTCGCTCCCGGCGGTGGTGCCGGTGGTGGTCACCGGGGCGATGCGGAACTCGTCGGAGCTGTCGTGGGACGGGCCCATCAACCTGATGAGCGCCGTGCAGGTGGCGGCCTCGCCGGAGTCGCGCGGGCGCGGCACCATGGTGTCCATGGACGAGCGCATCGTGCAGGGCGCCGAGGTGGTGAAGACGCACACCGACGAGTTCGGCACCTTCCAGTCGCCCAACTGGGGGCCGCTGGGGATCGTGGACAAGGGGCACGTGCTGTACTACCGGGAGTCGCGCCGCAAGCCGACGCTGGCGCCGGACGAGCCGGTGGTGCCGGTGGACCTGGTCAAGATCGTGGCGGGGGCGGACTCACGGCTGATCGAGGCCAGCTTGGAGAGCGGGGCGCGCGGGATCGTGCTGGAGGCGATGGGGCGGGGGAACGTGCCCCCGGACGTGGTCCCCGGGGTGCGCCGCTGGACGGAGGCGGGGCGGCCGGTGGTGGTCACCTCGCGCTCGCTGCGGGGGCGGGTGCTGGACACCTACGCGTACATGGGCGGCGGGCACGTGCTGCGCGAGATGGGGGCGATCTTCGCCGACCACCTCACCGGGCAGCAGGCGCGCATCGAGCTGATGCTTGCGCTGGGCGTGTACCGTGGCGACGTGGGCCGGGTGCGCGACGCGGTGGAGGGCGGCACCTACGACGACGAGTAGTGGAACGGCGTTTTGACTGCGGGTTCGGGCGTGCCCCCCGCTGACGCGGGGGTCGGGCTTCGGCTCCGTAGCAGACGAAACGACCGTCTGCAACGGAGTCGAGCCCCGGCAAACTGCCGCCGGGTCTCGCCCCTTCGGGCCGAAATCCCTCACGCGGACGGCGAGTATTCTCCGGCGCTCCCAACCCTCTCCCAGAATTGGGAGAGGGTGGCGAGCCTAAGCGAGCCGGGTGAGGGCCGCCCGGAGGCCACGACGGTCCCGGCCTACACAGGCCGGGACCGTCGTTTCTGCTGTGGCCCTTCTCGCCTCAGCGCATCGCAAGCTGCTGCCTGCGTCTGCGCTTCTTCGGGCCCAGCAGCGATTTGCCAGCGGAGTAGCCCACCCAGCCGGCGAGCAGCCAGGGCGCCGCCACGATCAGCGGGTCCATCCACTGGTGCTTCAGGTCCACGCGGCCCTGCCCCATCCGCGAGGCCACGCCGTGGCGGGTGAACTCGGCCTTGACGCCGCTCTCGGTGAGGGGATTGTCCGGCTTCCCCTGGAGCGCCGACTCCACCATGCTCTCCACCACGTCCACGCGGTCCGCCGCCATCAGCAGCAGCCAGTGCGAGGACTTGCCCTCGCCCAGCGTGTAGGCGTACTTGCGGATCGCGCCCGAGATGCCGCGCGGCGGGCTCACGGTCCCGAACACGGGGGTGAGCATGGCGTGCTCCGGGGACCGCTCGCGCGGCCACAGCTCCGGCTGCCGCTCGGGGAAGTCCCAGTGCGCGCCCGTGGCCCCCGGGTCGAAGTCCTCCTGGGGCACCGCGCTGCGCTCGTCGTAGTCCAGGTCCACGCCCCAGCCGGGGATGCGCCGCCGGACCTCGTCCAGCGGCGGCGTGGCGCGCGTGGTCGCCGCCCGGTACGGCAGGGGGAGGTCTTCGCGCACGGCCGGCGTGTTCTGCCGCCCTTCCATGGAATCTGGCATGTGCTCTCCCTCCGCTCAGTTGGGGACCACGATGGGCTTGATGCAGTTGTCCAGCTTGGCCGAGAACATGTGGTAGCCCTCGGCGATGTGCTCCAGCGGGATGCGGTGCGTCACGATGTCGCGGGGGCGCAGCACGCCGTTCTTGACGTGCTCGAACAGCCGCGGCCAGTGGCGCTTGACGCTGGTCTGGTTGGCCCGGATGGTGAGCCCCTTGTTCATGGCGTCGCCGAACTTGACCGCGCTGAACAGCGGCCCGTAGGCGCCCACCACGGCGATGGTGCCGCCCTTGCGCACCGAGTCGATCGCCCAGTTCAGCGCCACGGGCGAGCCGCCCTGCAGCTTGAGCTTGGCCGAGGTCACGTGCTGGAAGAAGGCCCCGTCCGCCTCGGCGCCCACGGCGTCGATGGCCACGTCGGCCCCCAGGTAGTCGGTGATCTTCTTCATGTGCACGACGATGTCGTCGTACTCGGTGAAGTTGTAGGTCTCCGCCTGCGCGAACTCGCGGGCCTTTTCCAGGCGGTACTCCAGGTGGTCGATGACGATCACCCGCCCGGCCCCCATCAGCCACGCCGACCGGGCGGCGAACAGCCCCACCGGCCCGGCCCCGAACACCACCACCACGTCGCCCTCCTGGATCTCGCCCAGCTGCGCGCCGAAGTACCCCGTGGGGCAGGCGTCGGTGAGCAGCACGGCGTCCTCCTCGTGCATCCACTCGGGGATGAGGCTGGGGCCCACGTCGGCGAAGGGGACGCGCACGAACTCCGCCTGGCCGCCGTCGTAGCCGCCGGTGGTGTGCGAGTACCCGTAGATGCCGCCCACCGCCGTGGCGTTGGGGTTCACGTTGTGGCAGTTGGCGTACAGCTTCCGCGAGCAGAAGAAGCAGCTGCCGCAGAAGATGTTGAAGGGCACCATCACCCGGTCGCCGGGCTTGAGGTTCTGCACCGAGGAGCCCACCTCCTCCACCACGCCGATGAACTCGTGCCCGAAGGTCTGCCCCACCCGGGTGTCGGGCAGCATCCCGTGGTAGATGTGCAGGTCCGAGCCGCAGATCGCCGCCCGGGTGACGCGCACGATCGCGTCGTTGGGATGCTCGATGCGCGGGATGTCCTTTTCCTCCACCCGGATCCGGTACGGCCCGCGGTACACCATCGCACGCATACGCTCGCTCCTTGCCTGAGGGAGCCGGTGCACGGAGGCAAGCGCCATGCCCGGAACACGCAGGTCTCCGCGGAGCAAGGTCTTACGCGACCGGAGCAGCCGTCCGGCGCCGGCCGGGCTCAGGGGCTGAATCCATCACCAGCAGATCGGGGAGCACCATGGACGCTTCGGCGCAGGGCGCGGGCGGCCTCCGCCTTTCGGTGGAGGACGACCCGCCGGCCGCGGACCTGCAGGCCCTGGTGAGCGGGCTGGTGGGCTTCAACGACGCCCACGCGGGCCCGGAGGGTTGGCGGCGCCTCGCCGTGCTGGTGCGCGCGGACGACGGCGCACTGGTGGGCGGGCTGCTGGGGTTCACGCACTGGGACTGGCTCTTCGTCGGCCACCTGTGGCTCCCGGAGGCGCTGCGGGGCCGCGGGATGGGCCGCGAGCTGCTGCTGCGGGCCGAGCGGGAGGCGATCGCGCGCGGGTGCAGGCACGCCCACCTGGACACCTTCAGCTTCCAGGCGCGCGGCTTCTACGAGTCGCTGGGGTACGAGGTGTTCGGCGCGCTGGACGAGTATCCGCCGGGGCATACCCGCTATTTCCTGCGCAAAGCCGTGCTTTCCGCCACTGCACGGGGGTGAGCCGGATACCCCCGCGGATCGTGGAACTGCTTCTCCGGGCCGCGAAGCGGTTCCTACCCGTCGGCGGCAGGGACCGCTTCGCTTTGTCCGCCTCCGCTCCGGGGTGCAGGCGTGGGAAAATTTCCATCTGTTCCGGGGAACGCTCCTTGCATTTATTTAATTTGCCCTTCAGACCGGTCCATCTCGGTTTTCCCGGAAACAGACAGCGCTCGGCGGGCGCGGGACTCCTCCCCCGCGGGAGTCCCGCGTGCCCGGCGGAGCGAGGCGCCTCCGACACGTTCCCCACCCGTCCCGCCGATTCCTGGCCGGGGCGGGCGAGCCCCGTCACCTCCCGCGCCGGAGCAGCCGATGCACGAGAATTCCAGAGCCGCCCCCGCGTGCTACGTCAGCGGGGTGCACAGCGGCCCCAATCCCTCTCCCGGGCTGGGGGTCGCCCGCTCGCTGCGCGACGCCTTTCCCGACGTGCGGCTCGTCGCGGTGGACTACTCGGTGGAAAGCTCGGGGCTGCACGCCGAGGTCTTCGACGACGTCTGGGTGCAGCGGCCCTGGAAGGAGATGCGCCTCCCCGTCTACCAGGCGGCCGTGCAGGAGGTGCTGGACGGGGGGGCGCTCTGGTTTCCGGGGCAGGACCTGGAGGTGGAGTGGCTGGCCCGGAGCCTCGCCGACCCGTCGCGCGCCCTGATCCCTCCGGCGGCGTCGCTCGGGCGGGTGGCGAAGCCCGGCATCGAGGCGGCCCGGGCGCTCCCCTTCACCATCCCCGACTTCGTGGCGGTGGACCGCTCCGACTGGGAGCTGCACGGCTTCTGCCGCGAGCACGGCTGGCGGGTGTGGATGAAGGGCCCCAACTACGAGGCGTACCGGGTGCGCGACTGGCCCTCCTTCCGCGCCGCGCGGGAGACGATGAGCGAGCTCTGGGGGACGGAGCAGCTCTTCGTGCAGCGCCACGTGACGGGGAGCGAGGAGTCGGTGGCGCTCTGCGCCTACCGGGGGGAGCTGCTGGACTGCGTCCAGCTGCGCAAGCACACCCAGACGGCGGAGGGGAAGACCTGGGCGGGGCGGGTCGCCGAGGTGGATCCCGCGCTCGTGGAGGCGCTGCGGGAGGTGATGGCGGAGCTGGAGTGGACGGGCGGCGCGGAGCTGGAGTACGTCCGCGCACCCGACGGGAGCATGCACCTCATCGACTGGAACCCGCGCTTCCCGGCGTGGATCCATGCCGCGAGCTTCGCCGGGCACAACCTCCCCGCGCGCCTGGCGGAGGCGGCGGGGGTGGGCACGCCCGCGGCGGTCCCGCACCGCGGCACGCAGTTCACGCGCGTGGTCATCGAGATCCCGGTGCGCCCGAGCCATCCGCTCCCCGCGGTCAGGGACCCGCTGGACGACTGGAAGGTGGGCTCCAAGCACCCCTCGGGGATGACGGACCTCGCCCGGCGCCTGGCCGAGACGCGGCCGGACGCCCGGGAGCCGGCCGGGGAGGCGCGGAGGCGTCCCGCCCCGGAGATCCCCGCCGCGCTGCGCTGGGACCTGGACGAGGCGCTCGCGGCGGAGCTCCCCACGCCGCGGCGCATCCTCCTCCCCCGGAGCGCGCAGGAGCGCTTCGCCCGGGTGGAGGGCGCGCTGGGGACGCACCCGGCCGGGGTGGAGGTGGGCTTCGGCTACAGCGTGAAGACCAACCCGCACCCCACGCTCCTCGCGCTCGCGGAAAGCGCGGGGATGTTCGCGGAGGTCATCAGCGCGGCGGAGATGCGCCGGGCGCTCGCCGCCGGCTTCCTCCCGGAGCGCGTCATCCTCAACGGTCCGGCCCAGCAGTGGCCCGCCGGGCCGGTGCCGGAGGAGCCGCTGATGGCGGCCTTCGCGGACTCGCCGCAGACGCTCCGCCGCTGGCTGGACGAGGGCGGGCCGGCGGCACGCTTCCGGGGGCTCCGCCTCCGCCCGGTGATGCTGGACTCGCGCTTCGGAACGAGCCTGCGGAGCCCCCGGCGCTTCGCGGAGACCCTTTCCCTGCTGCGCTCCCTCCCGCCGGGGCAGGAGCTGGGGCTTCACTTCCACTTCGCCAGCGACGTGCTGGGCCCGTCGCGCTGGCGGGAGGTGTACGAGGGGGTGATCCACTGGGCCCGGGCCATCCAGGAGGGAACGGGCCGGGCGGTGCGCGCCCTGGACGTGGGCGGGGGGTGGTTCCCGGACGACCTGGACCGGGCGCTCCTCCCCTGGTTGGACGACCTGGTCTCGGAGGCCGCGGAGCTCCTCCCGGAGCTGGAGCGCTTCTTCGTGGAGCCGGGCAAGGCCGTCGCGCAGCCCACCATGGCGCTGGCCACCACGGTGCTGGAGGTGCGGCGCGGGAAGGGGAAGACCGAGGTGGTGGTGGACGCCGCCATCTCCGACCTCCCCATGGCGCCCTTCTACCCGCACCGCGTGTACGCCGCCACGGCCGGGGGGGGCTGGGAGGCGGTCGGCGGGGGAAAGGACCGCCTCCTGGGGCGCATCTGCATGGAGACCGACATCCTGGCCGGCGACCTGGGGCTCCCGGAGTCGCTGCGCGAGGGCGACCGGCTGGTGATCGGGGACGCGGGCGCGTACGACGCCAGCATGGCCTACAACTTCGGACGGGGGGTGCTGGATGACGCGTGCTGCTGACGGGACGGCGCCCGAGTGGGCACCCTGGGCGGACTGGGTCCCGTCCACCCTCTCCTCGCACGAGGGGGAGTGCTGCGCGGTCGCGCGGGCCTGGTTCCTGGCCATGAGCCGCTCGCTCTGGCACGGGGAGGGAGGGCCCACCTGGATCGCCAACCGGTACCCCTGGGGTCCGAGCCGCTGGCCGCTCCACTGGTGCGACGCGGTGGAGGCGGAGGAGCTGGACTGCGGCGTGCACCAGGCGCTCACCGTGGAGGCGTTCCGGGCGCGCGGGCTCCGGGCCGTCCCCGTGCAGCTGGTGCAGCGGCAGGAGCGCCACAACCTGGGGCACTTCCACGGCCGCTGGGAGGAGGGCGGCAGCTCTCCCCTCTGGGCGGGCGACGGGGCGGCCTACCACGAGGCGGTCGGGGTGATCGCGGACGGGCGGGTGGAGGTGTGGGACGCGACGGTGAACGCCTGGCTCTCCCCCGACCACGTCCGGGGGGTGCGGAGCATCGCCGGGATCCGCATCGGGGGGCCGCGCGCCACGGGGGAGACCGTGTCGTGGCGGGGAATCCCGATCCCGCTGGGGGAGTGGGTCTCGCCGGAAGAGGCCGCGCGGGCCCGGTCCGGGGACGAGCCCCGGGTGCTGCAGGCGGCCGGGGACTGAGACGCGCGGGCGCGCCGCCCCCGGTGCGGAGCGGACGGCCGCGCGATATCTTGGCGGCGTCCGCGCTCGCCCAGCCCCCACTCGAGGACCGTTCCATGCACCGCTTCGCCGTCTCCCCGCCCGCCGCCGACGAGTACGCGCCCTTCTACGCCGGCTACGTGGCCGCCGTGCGCGACGAGGACGTCCACTACGTGCTCGCCGCCCAGCCGGCCGAGCTGCGCGGCATGTGCTGCGACCTTTCCGAGCAGGAGGCGCTGGCCCGCTACGCGCCGGGGAAGTGGAGCGTCAAGGAGGTCGTGGGCCACATGGCCGACGTCGAGCGGATCTTCGCCTACCGCGCCCTGCGCGTGGGTCGCGGCGACGCCACCCCGCTCGCCGGGTTCGACGAGAACGCCTACGTACCCGCCGCCGCCTCGGATCGCCGCCCCATGGGCGACCTGCTGGACGAGTTCGACGCGGTGCGCGCGTCGACGCTGGCGCTCTTCCGCGGGATGCCGGACGAGGCCTGGGAGCGCCGCGGCGTCGCCAACGGCGTCCCCGTGAGCACCCGCGGCCTGCTGTACGTGGCGGCCGGGCACGCGCGGCACCACCTGGACGGGCTCCGCGAGCGCTACGGGCTGGGGCTGCCGGCGCACTGACCGCCGCGTCTCCCGGAGCGGAACGGGTGTCCCCCCGCGGGGACGCCCGGCCGCCCCGCCCGCCGACGCCGCCGTCGTAAGCCGTTGCCGCAGAACGGCGCCGGTCCGGGACCCTTCCTGGAACGCCCCTTGCCGGCCTTCGCGTGGCTCCCGCGCATCCGCCTGCCTCGCGGGAGCCGGGCCCCCATCCCGGAAGTCGCAGCCTCCCACCACCCCGGAGGTACCATGCGCGTGCGCGCCACCCCGCTGCCGCTCCTGCTCCTCGCCCTTGCGCTCGCCGCCGCGCCGGGGTGCGACTCCCCCTCCGCCGCCCCGCCCGGCGAGCCCGGTCGGTACGACGTGTCCTGGCTGAAGCAGAGGGCGGCGCCGTTCGGCACCGACGCGCCCGGCGGCGACCCGTCGGAGCTGGCGCCGCTGGGGAGGATGGTGGGGAGTGCGCGCATGGTGGCGCTGGGGGAGGCGACGCACGGCACGCGCGAGTTCTTCCGCATGAAGCACCGCGTTCTGGAGTACCTGGTGAAGGAAAAGGGCTTCAACACCTTCGCCATCGAGGCCAGCTGGGCCGAGTGCGAGCGGATCAACGACTACGTGCACGGCGCCCCGGGCGATCCGCGCAGGCTGCTGTCCGCGCAGCGGTTCTGGACGTGGAACACGCAGGAGGTGCTGGACATGATCGAGTGGATGCGCCGCCACAACCAGGATCCCGGCGGCGCGCCCAAGGTCAGCTTCCGCGGCTTCGACATGCAGTACTCCCGCCTGGCGATGGACGACGTGGAGGCGTTCGTGGGCCGGGTGGACCCGGCGGCGCTCCCGGCGATCCGCGCCCACTACACCTGCTTCCGCCGGTTCGAGGAGGGCGTGGACGGGCCGCGGCCGCTGGACTACTCCAAGGCCCCCGCCGAGGAGCGCGACGCCTGCCTGCGGGGAATCCTGGCCGCGTACGCGCAGCTGGAGGCCGCCCGCGACCGCTACGTGCGCGCCTCGTCCGCGGCCGAGTACGCGCGGGCGCTGCGGGCCGCGCGCGTGGTGGTGCAGAGCGAGGAGCTCCTGCGCGGCGTCTCCCAGGCGAGGGACGCCCACATGGCCGAGAACGCCGCCTGGCTTCTGGAGCAGGCCGGCCCCGGCGCCAGGGTGGTGCTGTGGGCGCACAACGGCCACGTCGCCAACCAGAACCTGATGATGGGCAGCTACCTGCGGCGGTGGCTGGGGTCCTCGTACGTGGTCGTCGGCTTCACCTTCGACCGGGGCACCCTGAACGCCATCGTCCGGCCCCTGACGGGCGGCCCCTCCAATCTCCGCTCGGCGGTCGCGCTCCCCGCGCAGCCGGGGTCGTACGAGTACGAGTTCGAGCGCCTGGGGCTCCCCCGCTTCATCCTGGACGTCCGGCCGCTCCGCGACTCGCCGCCCGCCTCCGCCGCGTGGATGCGCGGTCCGCTGGAGATGCGCAACGTCGGCGCGCTGTACATGGAATCGGCGTCGTACGGGTTCGCCCCCACGCGGCTCCCCGCGCTGTACGACGTGATGATCCACTTCTCGGAGACCTCCGCGTCCACGCTCCTCCCCTTCGTCCGCTGAGCGCCGTCCCGGCAGAGGCCCCCATGAGATCACACGCCGCCGCTCCGCTCCTCCTCGCCCTGGCGCTCGCCGCCGCGCCCGGGTGCGACTCCCCTTCCGGCACCCCGTCTACGCAGCGCCCGGAGCGCGACGTGTCCTGGCTGCGCGACAACGCGGTGCCCTTCCGCACCGACGCGCCCGGCGGCGACCCGTCCGACCTGGCGCCGCTGGGGCGGATCGTCGGCGGCGCGCGGGTGGTGGGGCTGGGGGAGGCCACGCACGGCACGCGCGAGTTCTTCCGCATGAAGCACCGCGTGCTGGAGTACCTGGTGAAGGAGAAGGGCTTCACCACCTTCGGCATCGAGGCCACCTGGGCCGAGTGCGAGCGGATCAACGACTACGTCCACGGCGCCCCGGGCGACCCGCACAAGCTGCTGTCCGCGCAGAAGTTCTGGACGTGGAACACGCAGGAGGTGCTGGACATGATCGAGTGGATGCGCCGCCACAACCAGGACCCCGGCGGCGCGCCGAAGGTCAGCTTCCACGGCTTCGACATGCAGTACGCCCGCGTCGCCATGGACGACGTGGAGGCGTTCCTGGCCCGGGTGGACCCGGAGGGGCTGCGGGAGGTGCGGGAGCACTTCGCCTGCTTCCGGCGCTACGAGGACCTCCCCGCCGGCGGCAGCCGGGCGGACTACACCGGGGCGCCCGCGTCCGAGAAGCAGCTCTGCCGCGCCGGTGTCGCCGCCGTCCACGCGCTGCTGGAGGCCCGCCGCGAGCGCTACGTGCGCGCCTCGTCCGCGAAGGACTACGAGCGGGCGCTGCGAGCCGCGCGCATCGTGGTGCAGAACGAGGACGAGCAGGTGAACGGCGCCCCGGTGCGCGACGGCTACATGGCGGAGAACGCCGCCTGGCTGCTGGAGCAGGCGGGGCCCGGCGCGAAGATGGTGGTGTGGGCCCACAACGGGCACGTCAACGACGTGGACGTCCTCATGGGCGCCCACCTGCGCCGCCGTTTCGGCGCGGACTTCGTGGCCGTGGCCTTCAGCTTCGACCGGGGCTCGTTCAACGCGTACGTCAACGCCCCGTCCTCGGCCCTCGCGGTGCGCCCCTCCACCGTCGGCGACGCGCCGGCGGGCACGTACGAGCACGAGTTCCGGCGCCTGGGGCACCCGCGCTTCTTCGTGGACCTGCGCCCGCTGCGGGGCTCCCCCCCCGCCTCCGCCGCGTGGATGGGCGGGCCGCTCTCCATGCGCCGGGTGGGGTCGCTGTTCAGCCCCATCAACCCGGCCAGCTACCTGTTCCCCACGCCGCTGCCGCAGTGGTTCGACGTGGTGATCCACTTCGCCGACACCACGCCGTCCACGCTGCTTCCGTTCGTGCGCTGATTTCGTGGTTTGGCGGGGCCGCTCCGGAACCAGGCCAAACTGCCGGCCTGTTTCCTGCGCGGGTCGCGGAGCCAGCCGAAACCGCCCGGCTGTCTCCGCTCCGGCTCCGGGAGCCCCGCCAAACTGCCGGCGGGTCTCCCTCCGCGACGGATCATGTGGGTACTACGAAACGGCGACGGCAAAACGGCGCCCCCGCCTCGGCATCGAGGTGGGGGCGCCGTTGCAGCTGCAGGCTGTTCCCTGTTCCCTATTCCCTGTTCCCTCGCTGTCCCGCCAGCTCCACCGTCCTCCCCCCCGGCCCGAGCCCCGCCCGGCCCACCACCACTTCCTCGCCGCCGCCCACGCGCACGCGGACGCGGCGCACGGCGGGCGGGAGCGCCACGCGGTAGCTGGCGGTGGAAGCGGCGGTGTTGCGGATGCGGACGCCGCCGGGGAGCACCAGCAGGGGGGCGCCGCCCGCGCCGGCGGCCTCCACGGCGACCTCGGGGCCGGGCTCCGGGCGCACGGTGAGCGTGCCGCCCGCCTGCCGCGTGGCGAACTCCAGCACGAATTCGTCGCCGCGGGGGGCCAGGCGCACGCCGGAGCCGGCGGCGGAGGACGGGGTCTGCGCGACCTGGGGGGCGGGGGAGGGGGCCGGCGCCTCGCGCGGGGAGCCCGCCAGGGCGGCCCAGGCGCCGGCCAGCCAGTCGCCGGCCGCGGCGCGCAGCGGCGGGGCGAGGGCGGCGGCGCCCAGCAGCAGCCCGGCGGCCGCTGCGGCGCGGCGCGCGGGCGCCTGCCGGCCACGGCGGCGCCGTGCGGCCGCGGGGAGCGTCCGGGGGAGCAGCCCCTCCGTGGGCGCGGCGTCCAGCTCGCGCAGCAGGGCGTCCACCCGGCCGCTCCGCGCCCGCAGCTCGCCCAGCGCGACGGCGCACGCGGCGCAGCCGTTCAGGTGCCCGCCCGCGCGCGCCCGCTCGCCCGCGGAGAGCTCGCCGTCCAGGTAGCGGAGCAGGTCGTCCTGGCTCACGTGGTCCTCCCGCCCCGAGGGCGTCATGGCGGATCTCCTTGGTCCGGCGGAAGCGCGGCTGCCAGCTTCGCCATCGCCCGGTTGATGATGGTCCCCACCGACCCGGTGGTGGTCCCCACTGCCTCCGCGATCTCCCGGTGCGCGAAGCCCTCGGCGCGCATCAGCAGCGCCATCCTGTCGCGCTCGCCGAGCGACTCCAGCGCGGTGCGGATCGCCCGGCGGCGCTCGTCCCGGTCCAGCGCCGCCGCGGGGTCGTCCGGCGGGTCGGCCAGCAGCGCCTCCGCGGGGCGCGAGGCCAGCAGCCGGAGCCGCCGCGAGCGGGTGCGCCCCCCCTCGCGCACCAGGTTGGTGGCCACCCGGAAGAGCCAGGTCCTCACCCCGTCCAGCCGCGGCGGCCGCTCCACCAGCCGGACGAACGCCTCCTGCACCGCGTCGGCCGCCGCCTCCGGGTCGCCCGAGAAGCGCACCAGGTACCTGAACAGGACCGGGGAGTGCTCCCGGTAGAGCCGCTCCACGTCCACGGCTCAGAAGGCCATGCGCACGCCCACCAGCGCCGTCCGCCGCAGCCCCTGCAGGGAGTACGAGTCCTGCCCGGCCAGGATCATCTCCCGGCCCTCGCACGAGTCCCTGGGCGGCTCCGGGCGGCAGCGCCCGATCTCGTGGCGGAGGTCGGAGCTCACGTACGCGGCCGGGTTGCCGCGGTCGGAGGCGTTGCGGAGCTGGGCGTACACGCCCACCTCCATCCCCCGGATCGTCCCGCCCAGGTCGGCGAGCAGGTCCAGGCTGCGGTAGGGCGCGCCCCGCTCCCGGGCGGGAAGGCCCGCCTGGGGGAAGACGACCCAGCCGCACTCGCCGCCCGGCTCGCACTGCGCCACCCCGTCGTGGAAGCGGGTGTAGCGCGCGCCGCTGGCCGCGGTGTACGCCCCGCCCACCCGCAGCCCGGGGAGGACGCGCGCCAGCCCGGTGACGTCCAGCGAGCGGTCGCGGTTCCAGGGAGCCGGGTAGCGGAAGCCACCGGCCCGCACCTCCGACCCGGACAGGGTGTACGCGACCGAGCCGGTGTACCGGCCCGACAGCTTCCTCACCGACAGCTCCAGCCCGCGGGCCCGGCCGTCGCCCGTGACGAACGGGGGGCGGTCCCGGCGCCCGCTGAAGGGGAGCAGGTCCGGGTCGAGCACCGTCCAGCTGCCCACCGCGCTGGGGGTCGGGTCGGGCACGGCGAGCCCCGCGGTGCGGCGCAGGTACGCGGTGGCGGAGGCGAGCACCCCCGGGGCCAGCCAGCTTTCCGCGCCCAGCGTGGCCACGTCCGAGCGGGCCGCGGGGAGCTCCGGCCCCGCCACCCGCCACAGCGCCCCGGAGAGCGCCACCGGGTTCAGCCCCGGCCCCTCCGGCGACAGGGCCTGCGCGTACTGGAAGACGCGCCCGGCCGACGCCGACACGTCCAGCCCCGGGCGCGCCCGCCAGCGCGCCGCCAGCCGCGGCGCCAGGCGGAGCCGCCCGCTCCCGGCGATCGGGTCCCCCGCGTCGGCGCGCAGCCCGGCGTCCAGCTCCAGCCCGGCCAGCGGCGTCCACCGCCCCCGGCTCCAGACGCTCCCCAGCGCGAGCCGCCCGTCCAGCCGGGCCTCGCCGCCCCGGGTGTACGGCCACAGCCCGCGGGTGCCGCCCTCGGCGCGGTGCGACGCCAGCCGGTACCCGGCGGACCAGCTCGCCGCGCCGGGGGCCGCCTCCCGCTCCCAGCCGCCCTCCAGGAAGGCGTAGCGGACGGCGTGGTCGGTGGCCTGCCCGCGGAACGGGCTCCCGGAGGTGTTGACCACCCCGGTCTCCGGGTCCCACCCCGGCAGCCCCCCGGCCGCGTCCACCCGGAGCGCGAAGTCGCTGGTCCCCGCCGTCTGCCAGGCGCGCCCGCCGAGGAGCGGCAGGGTGAGCGTCGCCCGGCCCGCGCGGCTCCCCCAGCGGGCCCGCGTCCCCACCACCCACCCGTCCACCTCGCCGCCCAGCCGGTCGCCGTCGGCAAGGAAGCTGGCCTCCAGCGCGGCGCCGCCCCCGAGCGCAAGGTCCAGCCGCCCCGCCACGTCGCCGAAGGCGTAGGGGAAGCTCCGGCCGCGGACGCGCCGCGACACCAGGTCCAGGTAGGTGCGGCGCCCGGCCAGCATCCACCCCCCGCGCCCGCCGGGGAGCGGGCCGTCCGCCGCGGCGCGCGCGCTCACCAGCGAGGCGTCGGCCAGCACCCGCACCCGCCCCGCCTCGCCGCCCCGCCGCGAGCGGAGGTCCAGCAGCGCCGCCGCCCCGCCCGCCGCGTCCGCCGGCTGCACGCCGGGGTGGAAGGAGGCCGCGCCCACGGCGTCGCCGTTCACCGCGGAGAAGGCACCCACCGCGTGCAGCGGGTTGAAGAGCGGCACCCCGTCGAAGTGCACCGCGGTCTTGTCCCACGCGGCGCCGCGCGTCCACAGCTCGGCCGAGTAGTCGTCGCGCGCGCTCACCCCGGGGGCGCGCTGCAGCGCCCGGAACAGGTCGGGCTCGGCCAGCGTCACCGCCTCGTCCACGTCGGCGTGGGTGAGGGCGCGGGCGTCGCTGGACAGGTGCCGCCGCTGGCGCAGCCGCTCCGCCGCCACCCGCGCCGTGCCCGAGGCCGCCGGGCCGCGCGTCCGCCCGAAGGGCTGCGCCTCCGCCGCGGTGACGCGCACCGGCTCCAGGACGATGGGCTCCACCCGCATCCCCACCGACACGCTGAACGCCGCCGCCTCGCGCAGGTCCACCTCCACCGACTCGGCGTGGTAGCCCATCAGCCGCACCTCCAGCCGGTAGCTCCCGGTGGGGAGCGGCGGCAGCGAGTACACGCCCGCGGAGTCGGTCAGGGCCACGCGGCCCGGGCGGCCCGGTCCGCCCCCCGCCCGGTGCACCAGCACGGTCGCTCCGGCCAGGGGGAGTCCCGAGGCGGCGTCCACCACCGCGCCCCACACCGTGCCGGCCTGCGCCCGCTGCGCGGACGGCGCCCCGGTCTGGGCGCGTGCCCGGTCCGCGCCCGCGCCGCACAGGGCGAGCGCCGCCAGCACGGCGGCGAGGGCGCGGGCGGGAGCGCGGCGGGCCCGGTGACGGTGCAGCGTGGTCATGGCGTGTGGACGGCGGTGCGCGGGCGGAGGAGCGGCCGCCCTGGAGAAGGAGATGTCCGGGCGAGCCGGATTCTGACGGCGGCGGGCGGATGTAAGAAAGCGGGGCGGCGGGCATCCCCCCCCGAGCAGGGCGCCGCGCGGCCCGGACCGGCCGGCGCGGCGCGGAATCCCACCCCGCCCCCGGAAGAAAGCTATGTCCCCGTTCCGCGTGTCGAAAGCGCTGCGCATCGCCGCCGCCGCCGGCCTGCTCGCCCGGGCGGCGTGCTCCGACTCCGGCGGCGCCCCGCTCGCCTCGGTGGTCGAGGTGCCGGCGGTCCCGCCGGTCCACGCGCTGACCCTCCACGACGTTCACCCGGCCGGCTCCCGGCCGGACTGCGAGTTCTTCGCGTACATCGGCCGCTGAGCCGGCCCGCGGCAAACGAGGAGGGGGCGCGACCCGGCCGGTCGCGCCCCCTCGCTTTTCAGCGCGCTTCGTACTGCGTACTCCGTACTGCCGTTCCGGCTACAGCGCGACGATCTCCGCCTCCATCGCGGGAGCCAGCACCTCCACCTGCAGCGCCGGCGCGCGCCTCTCCGCCTCCTCCCAGCTCCGGAAGCAGTCCCACCCGAACTCGCGCGCGGCGCGGGTCTGGTCCGGGAAGCCGAAGTAGTCGCGCCACCCCTGCTGCTCGGCGCGCCAGCGGCAGTCCCAGTCGAACTTCACCCGGCGCGTCTCGCCGCCCGCGTGGATCACGGCCGTGCCGCGGAAGAACTCGCAGCCGGTCACCGCCTGGATCTCCACCCGCTCCACGGCGAGCTCGGGATACGCCTGGAGCACCTTGGCGAGGGTGCGCTCCACCTTGACCGGGGGCGACGGGTGGTTGAACGTCACCCGGTCGCAGGCGCGCCCGTCGCGCAGGAAGCGGCTCACCGCCTGCCGGAAGGGGTCCGTGGCGGCCGAGCGTTGAAGAAAGGAGTGGAGATCCATAGTTTGCCGGGGCTGGAGGTGGGCGTAAACATAACGCCGCGGCGGCAGATCGCCAACTGTTTCGTCGCCATGCGTTTGCGGCGGCGTCCACCGCGCCCGCGACCCGTTCCCCCGAAGGAGCCCGATGCAGAAGAGCAGAGACCCCGCCGCCCTGGCCGACAGCCTGTCCGCCTGGATCCGCGAGCGGGTGGAGCGGGCCGGCTCGTCCGGCGTGGTCTTCGGGCTGTCCGGCGGGATCGACTCGGCTGTGGTGTGCGGGCTGGCGGCGCGCGCGCTGGGCCCGGAGCGCTGCCTGGGCGTGGTGATGCCCATCGGCAACGTGCCCGAGGACGAGGAGCTGGGCCGCCGGGCCGGCGAGGAGTTCGGGGTGCGCGTCGTCGCCCCCGACCTGCTCCCCGCCTTCCAGGCGCTGGAGGCCGCCTTCCGCGCCGAGCGCGATGCCGCCGGCATCGAGCCCACCAGCCCGGCGGCGGCCGTCCTCGCGAGCGCCAACCTCAAGCCGCGGCTGCGGATGATCGCGCTGTACCACTTCGCCAACCTGCGCGGCCTGCTGGTGCTGGGCACCGGCAACCGGGCGGAATTGACGGTGGGGTACTTCACCAAGCACGGCGACGCCGGGGTGGACCTGATGCCCCTGGCGGACCTGACCAAGGGCGAGGTGCGCGCCGTTGCGCGCGAGATCGGCGTGCCGGAGCGGATCGTGGAGCGGCCGCCCTCGGCGGGGCTGTGGGAGGGGCAGACGGACGAGGAGGAGCTGGGGCTCACCTACCGGCAGATCGACGCGTACCTGGAGGAGGGGAGCTCCGGGAGCGCCGAGGCCGACGCGGAGATCCGCCGGCGCTTCCTGGCGAGCCGGCACAAGCGCGAGCTGCCGCCCGCGGCGACGCCGGCGTGATGGCGGCCGAGGTGACGAAGGTCCGGCTGGATCCGCCCCCCGACGTGGTGGGCATCGCCCGGCGGCTGGAGGAGGCTGGGTTCAGCACCTGGGCCGTGGGCGGGGCGGTGCGCGACTCGCTGGCCGGGCGGCGCCACACCGGCGACTGGGACCTGACCACCGCCGCCCGCCCCGGCGACGTGCGCCGCCTCTTCCGGCGCACCGTGCCGGTGGGGATCGAGCACGGCACGGTGGGGGTGATCGGAAAGGACGGGCGGATGTACGAGGTCACCACCTTCCGCCGCGACGTGGAGACGGACGGCCGCCACGCCAAGGTGTCCTTCTCCGACACGGTGGAGGAGGACCTGACGCGCCGCGACTTCACCATGAACGCCGTGGCCTGGCACCCGCTCACCGGCGAGGTGCGCGACCCGCACGGCGGGATGGACGACCTGCGCCGCGGCGTGCTGCGCACGGTGGGCGAGCCGTCCGAGCGCTTCCGCGAGGACCGCCTGCGGGTGCTGCGCGCCCTGCGCTTCGCCGGCCGCTTCGGCATGCGCATCGACCCCGCCACCTGGGACGCCTGCCGCGCCGTCGCCCCCGACCTCCCCAGGCTCTCCCCCGAGCGCGTCCGCGAGGAGCTCCTCAAGCTGCTGCGCGAGGTCGAGCGCCCCTCGGCCTCGCTGCGCCTGTACCAGCAGTGCGGCGCCCTCGCCTCGCTGTACCCGGAGCTGGAGCGCTGCGTCGGCGCCCCCGACGACGCGGGCGAGGACGTCTGGACCCACCTGCTCCGCACGGCGGACGAGCTTCCCCGCGCCCGCGCCCCGCTCCGCCTGGCCGCCCTGCTGCACGACGTCGGCAAGCCGCTGGTGGAGCGCGCCCCCGACGGGTCGTTTCCCCGCCACGCCGAGGCCGGCGCCGCCGCCGCGCGCGAGCTGCTGCGCCGCATCCGCTGCTCCAACGCCGAGACCGACCGGGTCACCCACCTGGTTGCCCAGCACGCCGGCGTCCCCGCCGCGGACGCGCCCCGGCCCGAGTGGCGCCGCTGGCTGCGCCGCGTGGGCCCCGAGCACGCCCGCGACCTGCTGCGCCTGCGCATCGCCGCCTGCCGCGCCCGCGCCGCGGCATCCCCGGGCACCGTAGCGTTCGACCGCGCCCGCCTCGCCGCCGCCCGCCGCGTGATGCGCGAGCGCACCCCGGTCGCCATCGGCGACCTGGCGATCGGCGGCGCCGAGCTGCGCAGCCTGGGCCTGCCGCCCGGCCCGCTCTACGGCGAGGTGCTGAAGTGGCTGCTGGAGCAGGTCACGGACGACCCGTCGCTGAACGAGCGGGAGACGCTGCTGGGGATGGTGCGGGAACAGATAGGGAACAGGGAATAGGGAACAGGGAACAGCCTGCAACTGCGACCCCCTCCCCCGGCGCCTCCCCGCAAGGGGGAGGGGAGAACGACAACCCCAGGAACAGGAAACCCTCCCCCAGAATTGGGGGAGGGTGGCGAGCCTAAGCGAGCCGGGTGGGGGCCTCCCGAGGACGCCAGCGCGAACCCCGCGTGAGGGATGCGAGCGCGAAGCGGCGAGACCGCGCGGCAGTTTGCGCGGGCTCGACTCCGTTACGCACGGTCGTTTCGTGCGTTACGGAGCCGCAGCCCGACCCGAGCGCCAGCGAGGGGCACGCCCGAACCCGCTGTAAAACGCCGTTACGCTTTGTCGGTGGAAGACTCGACCTTGGCGAGAAGCCACCGCCACGCTTCCTGAAGTCGCCACTCGATCGCCGCGGACGCTTCGGGAAGGTCCGCGTGCTGGCGGTGGAGGAACTCCAGGTCCGCGATCCAGCGGCGGAGCTGGCTCTCGTCGGAGTCGGGGCCGACGGCGGGGGCGAGGATTCGCAGCATGCGGGGTGCGAGTGCAACCCCCGTACCCCGGATCCGGGCTCAGCCGGGTCCCGCCGTGCCCAGCCGCTCCGCGCGCAGGTTCAGCCGGATGATCGCCTCCGCCAGCTCGCGCGCCGTCTGCGGCGAGAAGGTGGGGGAGTGCGGGATCGACGGGGGGAGCCGCACGCCCTCCAGCGACATGCGGGCGGCGCGGGTGAGCAGCACGGTGCGTTCGGGGGAGATGCGCTCCACCGACTCGCGGTCGGCGGCGGCCACCAGGCGGATGCTCGCGCCGCTCCCTTCGCCCTGGCCGTGCATGGCCCGGATGCGCTCCCCGAACTCCGGGTCGGCCGAGACCACCACCAGCTCGCCGCGCTCCAGCTCGCGCCGGATCGCCTCCACGATCTGCGAGTGCACCATCACCACCACCACCGGCTTGCCGGCCGGGAGCGCCGCGCGCTGCACCCGCGCCGCGTGGAAGCGCGTGGTCACCACCAGGTCGGCGCAGTCCAGCTCCGCCTGCAGGCGCACCGCGTCCTCCGGGTGCTCGCCGCCGGCCGCCAGGTACACCGGGTGGGCCTCCAGCCCGAACAATTCCTGCAATTCCGCGCAGTAGGCGGTCATCTGGTCCACGTTGGACTCGACGCAGGCCACGCGCAGGCGCGTCTGCGTGCAGCGGCGCAGCAGGTCGTGCAGCTCGCGGAGCGGGATCTGCCGGCGCCAGGCGTCGGTCATCACGCCGGCCAGCCAGCGCGCCGTCTCGGCCAGCAGCTCGCCTCCCAGGCGCTCCTGCTGCGCCACGTACACCCCGGAGCGTCCCCGCACCTCCACCAGCCCCTCCTCCTGGAGCACGCGGTAGGCGGCGGCGACGGCGCGGTGGTCGGCGCCCGTGTCGCGGGCCACCTCGCGGATGCTGGGGAGCCGGTCGCCGGGGCGGATGCGGCCGACGTGGAGGGCGTTGAGGAGGCGGTCCCGGAGGCGGTCGGTGAGGTCTTGCTCGCGGTCCACGGGGCGCGGGGGAGAACGGGGGCAGGGGAGCGGGGCCCGGGAGGCGGTGCATCCCGCCGGCCGGAAGCCGGATGTTTTCACGTTGTGGCCCCGCGGCGCGGAGTGCAAGGGGCGGATGGGAGCGGTGCGGCGGCTTGCGGGATCGCGGAGGCGGGTGTAGCCTGCAAGCGGAGGCCCCGGGGAGCGCGCTGGCGTGCTCCCTGCATCCGCGCGGGGCGTGACCCCATCCAGGACGGCCCGATTGAACGAAGCTGACGACGTTCCCGGCAGTACCCGGGGCGGACCGCCCCCCGTGGGCCTCCGCCCCCCGCCCGTTCCCCGCCGCCGGGTCGGAGGCGGCCGATGAGCATCCTCCCCTGGCTGGTGATCGCGGTCCTGATCGCGCTCACCGGCCTGTACGTCGCGGCCGAGTTCGCCGCGGTGAGCGTGCGCCGCAGCCGCATCCGCCAGAAGGCCGAGCAGGGCGACGTGCAGGCCCGCCGCGTCCTCCCCGTCCTGGACGACCCCGCCAAGCTCGACAACTACATCGCCGCCTGCCAGGTGGGGATCACGCTCACCAGCCTGGTCGTGGGCGCGTACGCGCAGGCCACCATCGCCGTGCAGCTGCGCCCGCTGTTCAGGGACTGGGGCGGGCTGAGCGAGGCCGCCGCGCGCTCCACCAGCACCGTTGTGGTGCTGGTGGGGCTCACCGTGTTCGCCATGGTGCTGGGCGAGCTGATCCCCAAGTCGGTGGCGCTCCAGTTCCCCACGCGCACCGCGCTCGCGACCTCGCTCCCCATGGCGTGGTCGCTGGCGGTGTTCTCCGGCTCCATCCGCTTCCTCAACGGCAGCGGCGCGCTGATCCTGCGCCTGTTCGGGGCGCACCACGCCGGGCACCGCCACATCCACTCGCCCGAGGAGATCGACCTGCTGATCGCCGAGAGCCGCGACGGCGGGCTGCTGGAGCCGGACGAGCAGCGCCGCCTGCGCCGCGCCCTGCAGCTGGGGATCCGCCCCGCGCGGCACCTGATGGTCCCCCGCCCGCAGATCGCCGCCGTCGAGGCCGGCACCCCCATGGCCGAGCTGGTGAGGACGGTGTCCGAGAGCCCCTACACCCGGCTCCCGGTGTACCGCGGCACCATCGACAACGTGGTGGGGATGCTGCACACGCGCGACCTGTTCACCCGCTACCTGGAGGGGCGCACCGCCACGGTGGACGAGCTGCTGCGCCCCATCCTGATCGTGCACGAGAGCGTCACGGCCGACCGGCTGCTCACCCTGATGCGCGAGCGGCGCAGCCACCAGGCCATCGTGGCCGACGAGTTCGGCGGGGTGGCCGGGCTGGTGACGCTGGAGGACGTGCTCACCGAGGTGATGGGCGACGTGGCCGACGAGTTCAAGAGCGACGACCCGCGCCCGGAGCGGCTCCCGGACGGCCGCGTCCGGCTCCCCGGCTTCCTGCGCGTGGACGAGGCCGAGCCCTGGATCGGCGTGTGCCTGGCGGGCGAGGCGGACACCGTGGGCGGCCGGGTGGTGGAGGAGCTGGGGCACCTCCCCGAGCCCGGCGACCGGGTCGTGGTGGACGGGGTGGAGCTGGAGGTGGAGGAGGTGAGCAACCACGCCGTGGCCTCGGTGATCGCCACCCCGGCGGACACCGGCTGGGACGACGGCGGGGAAGGGGAGGAGTGACGTGACGACCGTCCTGATCGTGGCCGCGCTGCTCCTGGCCAACGCCCTGTTCGTGGCCGCGGAGTTCGCCATCGTGGGGGCGCCGCGGGTGTCCGTGGAGCGCCGCGCCGCCGCCGGCGACCGGGTGGCCCGTACCGTCCTGTCCATCCTGCGCGACCCGCGGCGGCAGGACCGCTACATCGCCACCGCGCAGCTGGGGATCACCGTGGCCAGCCTGGGGCTGGGCATGTACGGCGAGCACGCCCTCGCCGAGTGGCTGGTGGGTTGGCTGGAGGACGTGGGGCTGGGCGAGATGCGCTGGATCACGGCGCACACCGTCGCCAGCATCCTGGCGGTGGCCGTGCTCACCTACTTCCACATCGTCATCGGGGAGATGGTCCCCAAGTCGCTCGCGCTCTCCCAGCCCGAGCGCACCGCCATGTGGGTGACGCCGCCGCTGCTGTGGATCCAGATGGCCGTGTACCCGGTGATCCTGGCGCTGAACGCCATCGGCAACGGGCTGCTCCGGCTGGCCGGCGTGGACCGCAGCACCGCCACCGGCGAGCACATCCGCACCCCCGAAGAATTGCAGTTCATCGTCCGCGAGAGCCAGGCGGGCGGGCTGCTCCGCAAGGAGAGCGCGGAGGTGGTGCAGGAGCTGCTGGACTGGGCGGACCTCACCGCCGGCGAGGTGATGGTGCCGCGGGTGCGGATCACCGGGATCCCCGTGGGCGCCTCGTACCAGGACGTGCGCGAGGTCGTGCGCGGCCACCCCCACACCCGCTACCCCGTGTACCGCGGCAGCCTGGACGACATCGTGGGGATGGTGCACGTCAAGGACCTGTTCCGCCGCCTGCGCAGCCGGCGCGCGGTGCACGCCAACGACGCCCGCCAGGTGCCGTACGTCCCCGAGACGGCCACCATCGACGACGTGTTCGACGCCATGCGCCGCGCCCGCAGCCAGATGGCCGTGGTCATGGACGAGCACGGCGGCACCGCCGGGGTGATCACCCTGGAGGACCTGTTCGAGGAGGTGGTGGGCGAGATCGAGGAGGGCCCGGCGAACCACCCGGAGATCTTCCGCGACCCCGCGGGCGTGCTGCACGCCGCGGGGACGGCGCGCATCGAGGAGGTGGGGGAGGCGCTGGGGGTGGTGCTGGAGCACGAGGAGGTGGACACCGTCAGCGGGCTGGTGCTGGACCTGCTGGGCCGCCCCCCCGCGGTGGGCGACGCCGTGGTCTACGACGACGTCCGCTTCGAGGTGACCTCCGTGGAGGGGCACGGCGTGGGGGAGACCGTGGTGTCCGAGGTGCCCCGCCCGCGCCGCCGCCGCGGCGGCGACGACGAGGACGCGGAGTAGCGCCGCACCCCGGCCGGTGTATCTTTATGGCGCGGCCCGGCATCCGGGCCGCGCGCCACACCCACACCGGCAAGGTCCCGTGTCCGACACACTCCTCGCCTCCCCCGCGGAGGCGGTGCGCGAGGTCGCGGCAAAGGTGGAGCGCGGCGAGCGCATCACCGCCGCCGACGCCGCCACGCTCTGGAACCACGCCCCCGACGACGATCTCAAGCGCCTGGCGGGGATCGTCCGCGGCCGCTTCCACGCGCCCGACCGCGCCACCTACATGGTGATGCGGATCATCAACTACACCAACGTGTGCGTGGCGCAGTGCGACTACTGCGCCTTCTACGTCCTCCCCAACCAGGAGGGCGGCTACGTCCTCACGCGCGAGGACGTGTTCGCCAAGATCGACGCGCTGCTGGAGGCCGGCGGCGACCTGGTGGGCTTCAATGGCGGCTTCAACCCCAGGCTCCCGCTGCACTACTACTGCGGCCTGTTCGCGGCGGTGCGCGAGCGCTACGGCGACCGGGTGGAGTTCTACGCGCTCACCATCGCCGAGTTCATGTACCTGGCCGACCGCGCCGGCCTGTCGTACCTGGACACCGCCCGGCAGCTCCGCGACGCCGGGGTGTTCTGGATCACGGGCGGGGGCTCCGAGATCCTCACCGAGGACTTCCGGAAGCGGCACACCAAGTTCAAGTACACGGTGGAGCAGTACTTCCAGGCCCAGCGCGCCGTGCTGGACGCCGGCCTGCGCACCACCGCCACCATGGTCATCGGCTTCGACGAGACGCTGGACGAGCGGCTGGAGCACCTGCAGCGCACCCGCGACTTCCAGGACGCCGCACTCGCCGACGGGCTCCCCGGGCTGTACTCGTTCCTGTGCTGGACGTACAAGCCGTACGGGACCGCGCTGGCCGGGCGCGAGATCGAGCCGCGCGAGTACCACCGGCACATGGCGCTGTCGCGCATCTTTTTGGACAACGTCAAGCACTTCCGCACCTCGGTGCTGACGCTCAACGAGGACGCGTTCCGGGGGCTGGAGTTCGGCGCGGACGACTTCGACCTGCCCATCGAGGACGAGGTGACGCAGAAGGCGGGGGCCACCATCGACACGGACCTCACGCGGCTTCTGGAGATCCCGCGCGCCATGGGGTTCGACGTGGTGTATCGTCACGCGGAGCGGCCGGCTCTGTACTCGACGACGACGGCTTAGACGGACTGGACTGCCGGGTTTGGGCGTGCCCCCGGCTGCGCCGGGGTCGGGCTGCGGCTCCGTAGCGGACGAAACTACCGTCCGCAACGGAGGCGAACCCCAACGGTACTGCTGTTGGGTTTCGCCGCTTCGCGCTCGCATCCCTCACGCGGGCTCCGCGCTGGCGTCCTCGGGGGCCCCCACCCGGCTCGCTTAGGCTCGCCACCCTCCCCCGTGCCGGGGGAGGGCTGTCCGGAGGTCGGGGATCGGCATGCTGTGGCAGGCCCCCTCCCCCCGGCCCCCTCCCCCGCAAGCGGGAGAGGGGGAGCACTGCCGGGCCGTTGCGGTTCCTTGGATCTGCGCAGGGAGGTCGGGGGAGGCTGCGCAGGGGGAACGTCATGTTCGAAGCCAGCGTGATCCGGCAAGCGCAGACGGAGGGTGGGCGAGTTCGGCTCCCCCGGAGCAGCATCCCCCGGCCGACCACCAACACCGGAGCCGGCGGGAACGGTAGGGCCAAAAAAGCAGCGGGGGCGGCCATCAGGCCGCCCCCGCTGCTTTTCCTTTCCGTTCCCTGCCGGACCCTATCGGGCGGCGGGGCGCCCTTCGCGCAGCCAGCCTTCCACGCGGCCCAGGAAGGTCCGCACGTCGATGGGCTTGGCGACGTAGTCGTCGCAGCCGGCGGCCATCACCCGCTCGCGCGCGCCCTCCATCGCCGTCAGGGCGACGATGGGCACCTGGCGGAAGCCGGCGTTCTCGCGCAGGCGGCGCGTGGCCTCGAAGCCGTCCAGCTCGGGCATCATCACGTCCATCAGGATCAGGTCCGGCTGCTGCGCAAGCGCCGTCTCCACCGCCTCGCGCCCGTTGGTCGCGGTCTCCACCCGGTAGCCGAACGCGTCCAGGAGCGTCCGCAGCGCCTCCCGGCTGTCCTCGTGGTCCTCCGCGATCAGGATGGTGGGTGCGGACGACCGCTCCGCGTCCGTGAGCGGCGTGCTCACGCCGCGAAGCCCGGGAAACGTGCGCGTCGTCGGGATGCGGGCGCCGACGGACGGGGGCTCGGGCTGGAGAGTGGAGGCATGGATCACGGAAAGGCTCGGAGCAGGGTAACGGGAAAGGAACACGGTGTTGCGGCTCCTTCCCGGTTTGGCAAATCGCGTGCCGAAAGTATCGCTACGCAGGGCGCCTTACGGGCCCCGTCCCTTGTGTCCCGCGCCCGCGGCGCCGTACCTTCGCGGTGTCCCCGCTCCCTGCCACCCCGCGCCGCCGTCCGCCATGCCGACCGCACACCTCACCCGTCGCGTGAAGTTCTCGGCCGCCCACCGCTACCACCGGCCCGAGTGGAGCGACGAGCGCAACCGGGAGGTGTTCGGCCCCTGCGCGAATCCGCACGGGCACGGGCACAACTACCTGCTGGAGGTCACCGTGGCCGGCGAGATCGACCCGGAGACCGGCTTCAGCGTGGACCTGGGGGTGCTGGACGGGGTGCTGCGGGAGGAGGTGCTGGACCGGCTGGACCACCAGCACCTGAACCACGTGGTGCCGGAGTTCGCCCCGGGGGGGAGGATCCCCACCACGGAGAACATCCTGGTGCTGCTCTGGGAGAGGATCGCGCCGCGGCTGGGGGAGGGGAGGCTGCTGCGCCTGCGGCTGCACGAGGAGGAGAGCTTCTTCGTGGACTACTGCGGGGGCGACTGACCCGAAAGGTCCCGTCGCCCCCGCATCCACGGCCCGGCTAGGTGTTCCCGGCGCAGGCGGCGGGAGCGATCTCCGCGATGGAGCGGGTCTGGTCGATCTGGAACGCCCGCAGGTCGAACCCGGGGCGGGGCGCCGCGCAGACCGTGAAGCCCGTGGCGCTGCCCTGGACCCTGAACTCGAAGTACTTGGCGGTTCGCACCGGGTCGGCCGCGCCCTCCAGGTCGTCGAAGTCGTTCGCGTACACGTCGTACTTCTGGTGGTGCCGCTCCTGGAGCGTGAGGACCTGCTTCAGGATGGGCTCCGCCTCGGCTTCCTTGGCGGCCCGGGACACGCCGTTGAACTTGGGGATGGCGATCGCCGCGAGGATCCCGATGATCACGACCACGATCATCAGCTCGATCAGCGTGAACCCGCGCGCGCCGCGTGCCTTCATCCCGCTTCCGCCGTTTGCCGCCGGACCATCTTGAGACTTGCGGGTCATGCGAGTGCGCGGTGGCTGTGGGGAAAAGAAAAGCGGCACCGGGAGGAAGGTCTCGGACCTCCCGGTGCCGCCCGCCTAGCGACTCGCGATCACGGAGTGCAGGTCGCGTTCTCGAAGACGGTGCCGGTCTGGTTGATGGAGCGGGCGTCCACGACCGTCGCGTCGCGCGGGGTGGCCACGGCGCAGTAGTTCCGGGAGCCGGCGGCGCCGCCGACCGAGAACGTGAAGTACTTGGCGTTCGGGGCGCCCTCGTAGCCCACGCGGGCAAGGGAGGTCGAGTCGGCCGCGCCGGCGTCGTACTTCTGGATGTGCGACTGCTGGAGCGTGTGGATCTGCTTCAGGATCGGCTCGGCCTCGGCCTGCTTGGCGCCCTTGGAGACGCTGCTGAACTTCGGGATCGCGATGGCGGCGAGGATGCCGATGATCACGACCACGATCATGAGCTCGATGAGGGTGAAGCCCTTGGTGTTACGCAGGTTCCGCATGGTGGTTCTCCCGGGTGGGGTGGAGGGGTCTACTGCCAGCACGGCTCCGTGCTGCTGGCCCCGGGTAAGGCAACGGGTGTACCCACAATGCGGCACATCGCCAAGTCGTTGAAAGATCTGCATTTGGCGGATCGGCCGGCGCCGGTCTGGCCGGTTTTCGGCCCCCGATCCTGCACGATCCCTTGCACTGTGCAACACCGCCCCGCCGGACGGGCACGGCCTTGCGGCGGCCCCGTGCCGCGGCCTATATGGAAGCGGACCGGGCCGGGGGAATTTCCCGGCCGGCGCACCTCCTGGAACCGGAGCCGAACCGCGTGAGCGACGCGAACATCACGGACGTCACCATCATCGGCGGGGGGCCGACGGGGCTCTTCGCCGCTTTCTACGCCGGGCTGCGCGGCGTGTCCTGCCGCATCGTGGACGCCCTGCCGCAGCTGGGCGGACAGCTCATGGCGCTCTACCCGGAGAAGTACATCTTCGACGTGGGCGGCCTTCCCAGGATCCTCGCCAAGGACCTGGCCAGGAACATGATCGAGCAGGGCACCCAGTTCGGCCCCGAGGTGGTGCTGGAGACCGAGGTGCAGACGCTGGCGCGCGAGGACGGCATCATCCGCCTGGGCACGCCGCGCGGCGAGCTGCTGAGCCGCACCGTGGTGATCACGGCGGGGAAGGGGGCGCTGAACCCGCGGGTGCTGGAGTGCCCGGGGTGGGAGGAGCTGCACGCGGCGCGCTCGGGCGTGTACACGCACGTGCACCAGCCGGAGGAGTTCCGCGGCCGCCGCGTGCTCCTGGTGGGCGGCGGCGACTCGGCCGTGGACTGGGCGCTGGGGCTCCAGGGGATCGCCACGGAGGTCACGGTGATCCACCGGCGCGACGAGTTCCGCGCGCACAGCGCCAGCGTCCGCGAGATGCGCGCGCTCGCCGAGGCGGGCAAGCTCAGCATCATGACTCCGTACGAGGTCCGCGCCCTGGAGGGCGACGCCGGCTGCGTGCGCCGCGCCGTCATCTACCACAACGGCACGAACGACGAGGTGTCGCTGGAGGTGGAGGCGGTGGTGGCGCTGCTCGGCTTCAAGCCGGACCTGGGCCCGGTGGGCACCTGGGGGCTGGAGCTGGAAAAGAACAGCATCAAGGTGTCGCAGCTGATGGAGACCAACATCGAGGGCGTCTACGCCGCGGGCGACGTGACGCACTACCCGGGGAAGCTGGAGCTGATCGCCACCGGCTACGGCGAGGCCGCGATCGCGGTCAACAACGCGGTGCACTACCTCAACCCCAAGGCGCGGGTCAGCCCCGGCCACTCCACCAACCTCAAGATGTTCAAGCAGGACGAGGGAGAGGACTGAAGGGGACAGGGAACAGGGGACAGGTTACAGCCTGCAACGACGCGTGGCTGAGCAGAAGATCGGTTCGCATCGTGACCTGACGGTCTGGCAGAAGTCGATGGACCTCGTCGTGGAGGTCTACCGGCTGTCGTCCCGGTTCCCGAGGGAAGAAACCTACCGGCTGACCGCGCAGATCACGCGAGCAGCCGCGTCGGTGCCGGCGAACATCGCCGAAGGCCATGCCAGGGCGACGGCCCGGGACTACGGCCACTTCCTGTCGATCGCGAAGGGATCCTTGATGGAGACGGAAACCTTCCTGATGCTCGCGGTTCGTCTCGGCTACCTGGACGACGAGGCAGCCCCACCCGTGCTGGCCCTCGTCACGGAGATCAGCAAGATGCTGACTTCGCTTCGCTCCCGCCTGCGGTAAGCCGTTGCAGGCTGTCCCCTGTAACCTGTCCCCTGTAACCTCATGCTTTTGACCGGCAGGACGGCGCTCGTCACCGGCGGCGCGGTCCGCGTGGGCCGCGCCATCTCCCTGGCGCTCGCGCGCGAGGGGGTGCGCGTGGTCGTGGGCTACGGCTCGTCGAAGGGGCCGGCGCGCGAGGTGGTGGAGGAGATCCGCCGGGGCGGGGGAGAGGCCGCCATGGTGGGCGCCGACCTGTCGCGGCTGGACGAGGTGCGGCGGCTGGCGGAGGAGGCGGAGCGGGCGTTCGGCGGCATCGACGTGCTGGTGAACAACGCCTCGGTGTTCCCGTCGGAGGGGTTCGGGGAGACGGACGAGGCCACCTGGGACTCCACGCTCGCCATCAACCTCAAGGCCCCGTTCTTCCTGACGCAGCTCCTCGCCCCGGGGATGCGGGCGCGCGGCGGGGGCGTGGTGATCAACCTGGCGGACCTGGCCGGGCTCCAGTCGTGGCAGGGGTACGCCGCGCACTCCATCTCCAAGGCCGGCGTGGTCCAGCTGACCAGGGTCGCGGCGCGCGCCCTCGCCCCGGAGATCCGCGTCAACGCCATCGCCCCCGGCACCGTCCTCCCCCCCGACGACTTCCCCGAGGACGAGGTGCGCAGGCTGGCAGAGCGCGCCCCGCTGCGCCGCAACGGCTCGCCCGACGACGTGGTGGAGGCGCTCCTCTACCTGCTCCGCGCAGACTTCGTCACCGGGGAAGTCCTCGTGGTGGACGGCGGCCGGATCCTGCGGAGCTGAGCGGAGTCCGTCGCCCCGCCGTTGCAGGCTGTCCCCTGTACCCTGTCCCCTGTACCCTGCCGTCCCCGGAACACCCCCGCCGCTCGCCGGTACCACCTCCCTTGCCGCACCGTCCCCGCGCGGGACCCGCCGTTCCCAGCCCTTCCCCCTCGGATGTCTCCCAAGCCCAGCCCCCGCAAGAAGAAGAGCGGGACCCGGAAGAAGAAGTCCGGGATGTCCGCCGGCAGGCGCCTCCTCCGGGCGCTCCTGCTGGTCGTGCTGCTCGGCGTGGTGGGCGCCGGGGCGGGGCTCGCCTGGCTGTGGCCGCGGTGCTCGGGGCCGGAGTGCCCCTCGGTGGAGAAGCTGCGCAGCTACTCGCCGCCCATGGCGAGCCGCGTCTTCGACCGAAACGGGGCGCTGGTGGCGCACCTGGCGCCGGAGCGCCGCATCCTGGTGCCGCTGGAGAGGATCCCGCAGCACGTCTCCGGGGCGTTCCTGGCGGTGGAGGACCGCCGCTTCTACCGGCACTCGGGGATCGACGCGCGCCGGGTGGCCGGGGCGCTGGCGAGGAACCTCCGCTCCTTCAACTACGACGAGGGCTTCAGCACCATCACCATGCAGCTGGCCCGCAACGTCTTCCCGGAGCACCTGAGCCGGGAGAAGACGCTGCGCCGCAAGCTGTGGGAGGTGGTGCTGGCGCGCGACATCGAGCGCTCCTTCGGCAAGGACGAGATCCTGGAGCTGTACCTCAACCAGATCTACCTGGGCGAGGGGTTGTACGGGGTGGAGGCCGCGGCGGAGGGGTACTTCGGCAAGTCGGCGGCGGACCTGCTCCCCGCGGAGGCGGCGGTGCTGGCGGCGATCCCCAAGGCGCCCACGCACTACAACCCGCGCCGCCGCCCGGACGCGGCCCGCCGCCGGCGCGACCTGGTGCTGGGGCTGATGGCGCGCGAGGGATACCTGTCCCCGGGCATGGCGGAGCAGGCCCGCTCCACGCCGCTGGACCTGGTGCCGCCCCCGGAGGCCCGGGGCAAGGCGCCGTACTTCATGGCGGACGTCCGCCAGGCGCTGCGCGACCGGTTCGGCGCGGACGCGGAGCGGATGGGGCTGCGGGTGTACACCACCCTCGACCCGAAGATGCAGGCCACGGCGGAGCGCGAGCTCCGGGCGCAGATCCGCGGGGTGGAGGCGGGCAGGTTCGGCAGGTTCCGCCAGCGCGCCTGCCCCGCGGGCGCCAAGGGCGAGGGCGCCAACTGCCTGCAGGGGCTGTTCGTGGCCATGGACGCGCGCACCGGCGACGTGCTGGCCCTGGTGGGCGGGCGCGACTTCGCGCAGAGCCAGTTCGACCGGGTGACGCAGGCCCGGCGGCAGGCCGGCTCGGCCTTCAAGCCGTTCCTGTACGCGACCGCGATCGCCCGGGGGATCCCCGCCTCCACGCCGCTGGTGGGCCCCGGCGCGGTGCAGGACACCTTCCACAGCGTCTACAACCCGCGCGACGCGGTCTCCGACACGCTGACGCTGGACATGCACGACGGGCTGCGCCTGTCGTCCAACCGCGTGGCGGTGGAGCTGGGTGAGCGGGTGGGCGTGGCCAACGTGGTGCAGACGGCGCACGACCTGGGGATCAGCACGCCCATCGAGGAGTACCCGTCCACCTTCCTGGGCGCGGCGGACGTGATCCCGCTGGAGATGGTGGCGGCGTACTCGCCCTTCGCCACGGGCGGCACGCTGGTGCGGCCGCGGATGATCCTGCGGGTGGAGGACGCCCACGGCCGCGTGGTGTGGAAGGCGCCGGTCCGCCGCCGCTCGGTGCTCCCCTCCGGCGTGGCCTTCCTGACCACGCGGCTGATGGAGGAGGTGGTGGACCGCGGCACCGGCTCCGGGGTGCGCACCGCGGGGCTCCCCCACACCATCCCCGCCGCGGGGAAGACGGGGACCACCAACGACGCGGCCGACGTGTGGTTCGTGGGGGTGACGCCGGACATCGTCGCCGGGGTGTGGCTGGGCTTCGACCGGCCGCAGCGGATCCTCTCCGGCGCCTCGGGCGGCGGGCTGGCCGCGCCGGTGTGGGGCCGCGTCCTCGCCGACCACTACACCCGGCACCCCGCCCCCTCCCGCTGGGCGCCGCCGCTGGACGTGGTGCCGGTGCAGATCGACCGCCACTCGGGCAAGCTGGCCACGGAGTCGTGCCCCGGCGAGCAGGTCACCACCGACTACTTCCTGGTGGGCACCGAGCCCACGGAAAGCTGCCCCATCCACCCGGACGACGGCTTCGACGGCTGGATGCAGCGCATGGCGCGCGGCCTGGGCGACTGGCTGGGCGGCGGCCGTGACGAGGACCGCCGTCCCGAGCCGCAGACCTATTCCGACCGCGACCGCTTCCCCGCACGCCCGCCCCGCACCGAGCGCGCTCCCGTGCTGGTGCCGTAGGACGGGGATCGGGGGGAGCTGCGAGAAAGCCGGACCGGGCATCGTGCCTGGTCCGGCTTTCTGCTGTCGTGCCGAGTGTGTCCGTGCGCTCCGACTGAACTCCGGTGTAGGGGGTCGGCCGGGGGATGCTGCTCCGGGGGAGCCGAACTCGCCGGCGCTCCGTCTGCGCTTGCCGGATCACGTTGGCTTCGAACATGACGTTCCCCCTGCGCAGCCTCCCCCGACCTCCCTGCGCAGATCCAAGAACGACAACAGCACCTGACCTCCAGACCAGCGCCCGACCTCCGGGAAGCCCTCCCCCGGAACGGGGGAGGGTGGCGGCTCTCAGGCCGCCGGGTGGGGGCCCCGCGGACGCCAGCGCGAACCCCGCGTGAGGGATGCGAGCGCGAAGCGGCGAGACCCGGCGGCAGTTTGCCGGGGCTCGACTCCGTTACGCACAGTTGTACCGTGCGTTACGGAGCCGCAGCCCGACCCCGGCGCAGCCGGGGGCACGCCCAACACGGCCGTGACCCGTTCACGGCCTCAACGACGCTGGAGCGCGTCCCGCACCAGCGCGGCCAGCGCTTCCGCGGTGAACGGCTTCTGGAGCAGGAGCGTGTCCGCGGGCAGCTGCCCGTGGCGCATCACGTCCTCGTCGGCGTACCCGGTCATGTACGCCACCGGCACGCCCGGCCGCGCCACCCGGATGCGCCGGGCAAGCTCGGCGCCGCTCATCTCCGGCATCACCACGTCCGTGAGCACCAGGTCGATGGCCTCGTCCGGGCGCAGCGCCGCCTCCAGCGCCTCGCGGCCGTCGCGCGCCTCCACCACGCGGTAGCCGCAGCGCGCCAGCACCCGGGCCGCGAAGGCGCGCACGGCGTCGGCGTCCTCCACCAGGAGCACGGTGCCGGTGCCGGCCGGGGGAGGCGCGGCCGGGGCGGAGCCGTCGTGCGCCTCCTGCTCCTCGGCGGCGCGGGGGAGGAAGACGCGGAAGGTGGAGCCCTCGCCGGGTGCGCTGCGCACGGTGACGTGGCCGCCGCTCTGCCGGGCGATGCCGTACACGGTGGAGAGCCCCAGCCCCGTCCCCTTGCCCTGCTCCTTGGTGGTGAAGAACGGGTCGAAGATGCGCTCCAGCACCTCCGCGTCCATCCCGCAGCCGGTGTCCGCGACCGTGAGCGCCACCCAGCGTCCGGCGGGGACCCCGGCGCCGGGCGCGCTCAGCTCCACGTCCTCGGTGGCGATGCGGATGGTGCCGCCGGAGGGGAGGGCGTCGCGGGCGTTGACGGCCAGGTTGAGGAGCATCTGCTCCAGCTGGCCGGGGTCCACCCGCACGGTGTCCTCGCGGGCCTCCAGCTCCGTGGCGAGCTCCACGTCCTCGCCGATGATGCGGCGGAGCATCTTGTCCAGGTCGCCCACCACGCGGTTGAGCGACACGGTGCGCGGCTGCACCACCTGGCGGCGGCTGAAGGCGAGGAGCTGGCGGGTGAGCTCGGCGGCCCGGTCGGCGGCGCGGCGGACTTCGTCGGCGTCCTCGCTCTGGGAGCTGCCGGCGGGGAGGTCTTGGATGAGCATCTCCGCGTTGCCGCGGATCACGGTGAGCAGGTTGTTGAAGTCGTGGGCGATCCCGCCGGCCAGCCGCCCCACCGCCTCCATCTTCTGCGCCTGGCGGAGCATCTCCCCGCTCTCGCGCAGCGCCTCCTCCTGGCGGTGCCGCACCGTGACGTCGCGGGCCAGCCACACCACCCGGTCGTGGTCCGGGAGCGGGGCGACGGTCGTGGCGAACCAGTACGTCTCGCCGCGGATCTCCATGGAGTACTCGGCGTCCACGCGCTGGCGGGTGTCCAGCGCGCGGCGCACCAGGGCAAGGAACTCGTCCGCCCGCTCGGCGGGGAACACCTCGTGGAGGCGCCGTCCCACCAGCTCCCCGGCGGGGCGGGCCAGGCGGTCGGGGGCGCTGGGGGCCACCTTGCAGTAGGTGCCCTCGCGGTCCAGCACCAGCAGCACGTCGGAGATCGCCTCCACCAGCGCGCGCATCTCGGCCTCCGAGGCGCGCAGGGCGTCGTCGGCCCCCTTGCAGGGGCACAGGTACAGCGCCACGGCGCCGTCCAGCGGCGCCGCAATCAGCTCGAAGCGGTCGCCCGCGGAGGAGCGCACCTCGGGCACGGTGACGGGGCTGCCCTGCTCGGCGGCGCGGCGGAGCGCCCCGGCCGCGGGCTCCGCGGCGAGGAAGGGGAGGACGTCGGCGAGGGGGCGGCCCGCAGCCCCGGGGCCCGGGAGCGCGGCCAGGCCCGACGCGGCGTGGTTGAGGTGGAGCACCGTGCCGTCCGCGGCCACCAGGACGGCCGCGAAGGGGGCGTGCTCCAGCAGGGCGAGAGCGGGACGTGCGGGGGGATGGCTCATGACGGCGCGGTACCGACGGAAACGGCAGGCCGGGCGCCCCGCGCCCGGCCCGACTGCCTGCACCCGGCCTCCCCCTCCCCGCACGGAGCGGCCGGCCGCCCGGTTCCGGCGGCCGGCCGCGCAGGCAGTGCGCCTTCAAGTTACCGCGTACGCACGGCTCCGCAACACGGCGGACGATTCGCGCCCTCGCGGACCCGGCCGGAGGCGCGTCCGCGGGACCGTCGCCGCGTGCCGTCAGACCGCGCCGGGCTCCGGCGCACCCGGTCCGCGGCGCTCTCCTCCGCCGCGCCTGCGCCGCTCGGCGCGGCGCTCCTCGCGGAACCGCCGGAACTCCTCCCGCTGCTGGGGGGTGAGCACCGCGTCCACGGCGGCGCGGGTCGAGTCGAAGCGGGCGCGCAGCCGCGGCCGCATCTCGCGGAACAGCGAGTCGGCCTTGTGCCGGTCGCGCTCCACGATCCGGTTGATGGTGTCGCGCTGCTGCGGGGTCAGGTTCAGCCGCTCGTCCAGCGGCCCGCCGGCCTCGAAGATGTCCGGGCCGCCGCGCCCCGGCCCGCGCCCCTCCGCCCCGGGCGGCGGGGGCGGCCAGCGGTGCCCCCCGCGCGCCCGGTCCACCGCGGCCCCCACCAGCGCCCCCGCCAGGAAGGTCACCAGCAGGCTGGCGAGGGCGAGCCACCGCAGCCGGCGGGTCCGGCTCGCGTCTCCGTTCATTGCGCGTCTCCTTCCAGTGCGACGACCAGCGCTTCCACCGAGGGCGTCTGCCCGTCGTCCACCCAGTCGGCCACGGTCGTGGGGTAGCCCAGGGCGTCGGCGAGGCCCCCGCCGGCGGCGGCCGGGGTCTGCACCGGGCCGCCGGTCACCAGGAACGCCGCCGCCGCGGCCGCCAGCAGCGCCGCCGCCGAGACGGTGGGGCGCATCCAGCCGGCGAGGAGCAGGAGCATCCCCGGCTGCGGCAGGGCGGCCCGCCGCGCCAGCTCCGGCCCGGCGGCGGACACGACGCCGGCCACCATCCGCTCCCACCTCGCGGGGTCCCGCGAGGGATCCAGCGGGGCGAGGTCGCGGAAGTCGTCCTCAATGTTCACGTTTCCTCCTTGTGTCTCCAGGACAGCCGCTCGCGCAGCGTCTTCCTGGCCTTGAACAGGTGGACGCGGGCGGAGCCGTCCGACATCCCCAGCCTGGCGCCGATCTCCTTGTGGCTCCACCCCTCGAAGTCGTGGAGGAGGACCACCTCGCGCTGGGTCTCGGTGAGCCCCTGCATCGCCCCCACCAGGTCCTCGCGCAGCTCGCTCCGCTCGGCCTCCCGGTGCGGGTCGGGCCCGCCGGAGGCGCCCAGCGCCTCGTCCAGCGGCAGCGCCTCGCGGATTCCGCGACGGCGGCGGACGTCGTGCGCCCGGTTCCGGACGATGGCCATGAGCCACGGGCCGAACCCGTCCGGGTTGCGGCACTCCTCGATCCGCTTGAGCGCGGTCACGAACGCGTCCTGGCACACGTCCTCGGCGTCGGCCGGCTCGCCCAGCCGGGCGAGCGCGACCGCGTACGCGGCCTTGAGGTGCCTGCGCACCAGGGCCTCGAACGCCTCGGAGCTGCCCTGCCGGGCCCTCCCGACGAGGACTGCGTCGCTCTCGCTCATCTGCGCTCCGGGCGGTCCGGCCGCCCCGGGCGGAAGTGCCCGGGACGGACCGGATCGGCTCCCTGCCTAGCGGGAGCGCGGGGCCTGCTGCCCCCGCTCGCCGCCCTGCCGGCCCTCGCCGCGGCCGCCGCGCTCGCCCCGGGGGCCGCGCTCACCGCGCTCGCCGCGGGGCCCGCGCAGGTACTGCCGCGCGGCCTGCTCCTGCTCGTCCGTCAGCACGGAGCGCACCTGCTCCATGGCCGCCCGCTGGTTGGTGCGGAGCTGCTCCATCTGGGGACGGAGCTGCTCCATGCGGGCGCGCATCGCCTGGCGCTCCTGCTCGGTGGGCGGGGCCTGGCGCTCGCCCTCCGGGCGCTGGGGGCGGGCGGCCTCCAGCTGCCGGCGGAGCGGCGCGTTCTTCTGCTCCAGGTCGCGCTGGATCGTCTCCAGGCGCGAGACCTGGTCCGCGGTCAGCTTCAGCTCGGCGCGGTGCTCCAGGAGCGCCGCGACGGGCGAGGGGCGCGGGCCCCCGCGGCCCTGGCGGCCGTCCTGGTGCTGCGCGTGGGGCGCTCCGGCCCCTTGCTGGGCGAGCAGGGCGGGAGCGGGGGCGGCGGCGAGGAGCGCCGCGGCCAGCAGGACTCGGTTCGTACGGAACATGTATCTGGTCTCCGGCATCGGGGTTGGGTCGAATCGGCGCGCGCTGACCGGTTGGTCCCTTACAAGACGCACGGGGGGCAGAAAGTGTTAACGACTTCGTTGCGGCCGCAAAAAAGAGGCGCCCTCCCGGGTCGGGAGGGCGCCTCGTCGGGCCCGCTGCCGCGGAGGTGGCCGGGCTACGACACCTCCACCGCGTCCGCGATGCCGATGGAGCTCTCGGCCGTCTCGATCACCGGCGGCTCCGCGGCCTCCACGCCGTGGTGGGCCATCCAGCGCTCCGCCTCCAGCGCCGCCATGCAGCCCGAGCCCGCGGCGCTGATCGCCTGGCGGTAGTAGTCGTCCATGACGTCGCCGGCCGCGAACACGCCGGGGACGCTGGTGCAGGTGCGCCACGGCGTCGGCAGCTTGACGTAGCCGTTGGGCATCAGCTCCAGCTGCCCGTTCAGGAACGCCGTGTTGGGCGTGTGGCCGATGGCGACGAACAGCCCGCCGACCTCCATGTCCCGCTCCTCGCCGGTGACGGTGTCCTTGAGGCGCAGCCCGGTGATCTCGTCGTCGCCCAGCACGTCCACGACCTGGGTGTTCCACTCCACGCGGATCTTGGGGTGGGCGAGGGCGCGGTCCACCATGACCTTGGAGGCGCGGAACTGGTCGCGGCGGTGGATGATGACCACCTCGCCGGCGAACTTGGTGAGGTAGGTGGCCTCCTCCATCGCCGAGTCGCCGCCGCCCACCACCGCCAGCGTCTTGCCGCGGAAGAAGGGGAGGGCCCCGTCGCACACCGCGCACGCCGACACGCCGCCGCCGGTCTGCGCCAGCCGCTCCTCGTTGGGGAGGCCGATCCAGTTGGCGCGCGCCCCCGTGGCGACGATCACCGACACCGCCTCGATGGCGTCGCCGTAGCTGGGCTTGAGGACGAACGGGTGGGTCGAGAAGTCCACCTCGACGATGTTCTCCATGACGGCCCGCGTGCCGAACTTGACCGCCTGCTCCTTCATGCGGTCCATCAATTCCTGGCCGCCCACGCCCTCCGGGAAGCCGGGGAAGTTCTCGATGTCGGTGGTCCACATGAGCTGCCCGCCGGGGATCATCTCGCGCGACGGCTCGCCCTCGTACACGACCGGCTCCAGGTTGGCGCGCGCCGCGTAGACCGCGGCCGTCCAGGCGGCGGGGCCGGAGCCGATGATCACCAGCGTTTCGCGTTTCCGTTCCGACATGGCGTTTTGTCTCCCGTGTGTCGAGATCAGCGTCGTTCGCAGCCTGAAATATAACGGGTCGCGGAAGGCGGCTGCCAGGCGTTTTCCTTGATTGCCGATGTGGGGCCGCTACGGAGCCCGGCCAAGCTGCCGGCCGGTCTCCTCCGCGGGCTCCGGGAGCCACCGGAAACCGCCCCGGTGTCTCCCTGCGCCGGAGTGAGCCAGCCGAAACTGCCCGGCTGTCTCCCTCCGCAACGGATCATGTGGATACTGCGGAACGGCAACGGCCCGCGTCGGCGGGCTCCGGCGCGCCGTGGCAGGCCCCCTCCCCCGCAAGCGGGAGAGGGGGAGAACTGCATGGTGCTCCTGCCGTTGCTCCCTCTCCCAGACCTGGGATGGAGTGGCGAGCCTCAAGCGGGCCGGGTGGGGGCCGTTGCAGGCTGTCCCCTGTAACCTGTCCCCTGTTCCCTATCCGTTCCTCATCCCCCAGCCGCCGGCACCACCGCCCGCACGCGCGTCCCCGATCCCGGGCGGCTGTCGATCTCCACGCGGCCGCCCAGGTAGGCGGCGCGCTCCTGCATGCCGAACAGGCCGAGGCCCTTGCGCTCGCCGGCCATGACGGCGGCCACGTCGAAGCCGGCGCCGTCGTCCTCCACCGTCACGGTGACGCCCTCCGGGGCGCGGGCGACGCGGACGGCGGCGCGGGTGGCGCCGGCGTGGCGGACCACGTTGGAGAGCGCTTCCTGGACGATGCGGTAGAGGGCGAGCTCGGCCTCGGGGGTGAGCATCCCCTCCAGCGGGTCGGTGTCCACGCGGATGGCGAGGCCCACGCTCTCGGCCAGGTGGCGGGCGTGCGACTCGATGGCGGGGCCGAGGCCCAGCTCGTCCAGCGCGGGCGGGCGCAGGCCGCGCGCGAAGCGGCGGATCCCCTCCAGCGAGTCGCCGATCTCCCGCCGCATGTCCTCCAGCAGCGCGTCCAGCGCCTCCGGGTCGGGCGAGTTGCGCACGATCCGGACGCGGATGAGGAGCGCGGCGAGCATCTGCGCCGTCTCGTCGTGCAGCTCGCGGGCGATGCGCTTGCGCTCCTCCTCGGCGGCGGTGAGGGCGCGCACCGCCACGTCGCGCAGCCGCTGGCGGTAGACCGCCACCGTGTCCAGCATGCCGTTGAAGGTGCCGGTGAGGCGCTCCAGCTCGCGGTCGGCCACGGGCGAGCGGGGGACGCGCGCGTCCAGGTTGCCGGCGCGCACCCGCGAGGCGGCGCCCTCCAGCAGCTTGAGCGGCGACAGGGCCAGGCGCAGGATCAGGGCGTTCACCAGCACGCTCAGCACCAGCCCGCCCAGCACCAGCACCCCCACCAGGTCGAAGGTGGAGCGGTGCGGGGCCTCGCGGACGTACGCGGCGGTGACCCAGGTGCCGGCCACCGTGCCCAGCACCACGATCAGCGCGTTGGCGATGAGGATCTTGTAGAAGAGCGGGATGCGCAGCAGCACCCGCATGGGCCCGGGGACGCGCGAGGCGGCCGGGTCCGGTTCCGCGGGGGGGGCGTAGCCCGCGGCGTCGTCGGGGAGCGGGGAGGAGGGTGCCGGCTCTTCGGTCATGGAACGTGTGGCGTCGTCGCGGGGCGGGGCGAGTCCGATCCCCGTGCAAGCTACGGCCCGCGCGGCGGCGCCGCCACTTGCCGGGGACCGGGGCGGGGCGCCACTTTGCAGCGAATCCCCGACGCATCCGTTCCGCCGGCCCGCGCGCCGCCGCGCCCGCCTCCCGGATCGTGCGTCCGTCCGGCGCCAGAACCGCTTCCCCGCATGCCCAAGTCCCGCCCCCCGTTCCGCTCCCCGGCCGCCGCGCTCCTGGCGGCGCTGGCCGCCTCCGCCGCGCCCGCCCTGGCGCAGACCTCCGGGGACACGCTCCCGCGCGACACCGTGCCCGTGGCGGTGCCGGGCGTGGTGGTGACCGCCGAGCGGCCCGCGGCCGTGGTGGGCGGCGCGGCGGCCGTGGTGCTGCGGGTGGACTCGGCGGCGGTGCCGCCGGCGCCGCGGCTGGCGGAGGTGCTGCGGCAGACCCCGTTCGTGCGCGTGCGCACCAACTCGCGCGGGGAGGCGGAATTGTCGCTGCGCGGCTCGGAGTCGCGGCAGGTGGCGGTGCTGGTGGACGGGGTGCCGCTGACGCTGGGGTGGGACGACCGCGCCGACCTGTCGGTGGTGCCCGCCACCGGGGCGCAGGGGATCACCCTGGTGCGCGGCGTCCCCTCGGTGCTGCACGGGCCCAACGTGCTGGGCGGGGTGGTGGAGGTGGGGGTGGCGCGCGTCCGCGGAGGCGAGGCGGAGCGCGAGGCGCTGCGCGCCGGCGCGGCCGTGGACCACCTGGGCGGGCGGATGCTGAGCGCGTCGCTGGCCGCGCCGCTGGGCGGCGGGGCGGGGGAGACCACGCTGCGCGCCGGGGGCGGCTTCCGCGACCAGCCGGGGGTCGCGCTGGCGGGCGGCGTCGCGGACCCGGGCGAGGACGACGGGCTGCGCGACAACAGCGACGCGGAGTCGACCGACGGCTTCCTGTCGCTGCGGCACCGGGCGGTGGGGGGCGCGTGGCTGTCGCTCTCGGGCTTCGGCTCGCGGGCGCGGCGGGGCGTCACCCCGGAGCTGCACCTGAAAAGCCCGCGCTTCTGGCGCTACCCGGAGGCCTCGCGCGCGGTGGCGGCGCTCTCCGCCGGCACGGGGATGCGCGCCACGCCGCTGGGCGAGGGCGACCTGGAGGCCACCTTCGGGTGGGACGCGGCGCGCACCGAGCTGGCCAGCTACGCGGACCGCGCCTACGACCGGGTGACGGGCCGCGAGGACGCGGACGACCGCACCCTGTCGCTGCGCCTGCTGGGCGACCACACCCTGGGCTCCGCGGCCGACCTGCGCGCCGCGCTGACGCTGGCGGACACCCGCCGCGACGAGACGCTGGACCCCGGCGGCGCCAACCGCTACCGGCAGCGGCTGTGGAGCCTGGGCGCGGAGGCGGAGCGCCGCGTGGCGGGGCCGGGGCCGGTGTCGCTGCTGCGCCTGGTGGCCGGCGCGAGCGCCGACGGCGCCGACACCCCGGAGGCGGGCGACAAGGAGCCGCTGGGGCGCCTGCGCGACTGGGGCGCGCGCCTGGGCGCCACCGCCACCCTGGGCGCGGATGCGTCGCTGCACGCCGGACTGAGCCGCCGCTCGCGCTTTCCCTCGCTGCGCGAGCTGTACTCCGGCGCGCTGGGCCGCTTCCAGCCCAACCCCGACCTGCACCCGGAGACGCTGCTCGCCGCGGAGGCCGGCGGCACGGCGCAGCTGGGCGCGCTGCAGCTCCAGGCGGTGGGCTTCCACCAGCGGCTGGAGGACGCCATCGTGCGGGTGGGGCTGGGCGGCGGCCGCTTCCGCCGCGAGAACCGCAACGAGATCCGCAGCACCGGCGCGGAATTGCTCGCCGACTGGCGCGCCGGGGCGCATGCCCTGACCGGGAGCCTGACGCTGCAGCGGGTCCGGCTGATCGACGCGTCGGCGGAGGGGGGCCCGGGGCGCGCGGAGTACCAGCCGGGGGTGGTGGGGACGCTGGACGCGTCCACGCCGCTGCTGCTGGGCGTGCGGGGCGAGGCCGGCGTCCGCTTCCAGGGCCGCCAGTGGTGCGTGCACCCGGAGCTGGGCCACGAGGTGGCGCTGGACGCCTCCGCGCGCACGGACGTGCGCGTGTCGCGCGGCTGGCGGGCGGGCCCGCTGGGGCGCCGGCTGCGCGCGGTGCTGGCCCTGGACAACGCGGCCGACGCGGCGGTCTACGACCAGTGCGGCCTGCCGCAGCCCGGGCGCACGCTGCGCCTGGAGCTGCGCGTGGAGTAGATGGCGGAGATCCCGCCGGCGCTCCTGCAGGCCTTCCCCCCCGCGCCCGACGCGCTGCTGCACCTGCTGCGCGCGCGGATGGACGACGGCATGCTGCGCGAGATCGCGCGGGCGGACTACGGGATGGACGAGGACGAGCACCTGGTGGCCCTGCTCCCCATCCGCGACCGCGGCGAGGTCCCGCCGGCGATGGGGTGGGAGCCCAGGGAGGTGCTGGAGCTGATCCGCTGGTCGGAGCCGGAGGACCCGGAGTGGAAGCCCGGCTCCACCGGCGCGCGCGGCCACCTGATGCGCGCCTTCGCCTGCGCCGCGCTGCTGCGCGCCGCCGCCGAGCCCGGCCAGACCGGCCGCCACTCCGGCGAGAACTCCACGGTGGCGCAGCTCCTGGCGAGCGCGCTGGCGCTGGGCCCCGACGTGCAGGAAGCCGCCGCCCGCTTCCTCGCCTGGCGCACCCCGCGCCTGGAGCCGGAAGAGGAGCGCCCGTTCTTCGCCTTCGGGCTGCTGGTGCTGGCGGCGCTGCTGCGCGAGGGCCGCATGGACGACGAGGCGCTCGCCGCCGCCGCGGACTGGGTGGTCGCCGAGGAGGCGGAGGAGCGAGCCGCGCTGCACCCCCTGCCGGCGAACCCGGACGGCTGGCTGCTGGGCCTCACCCGGCACGACCTGCGGGACACCGTCTGGCGCGCTCTGGCGGAGCGCCTGGGCCGGGAGGCGGAGGCGATGCCGCCGGGCCCCGCGCGCGGCCGGCTGCTGGAGGTGGCGCTGCGGGTGATGTGAGGGGGGACGGCAAGGTTACAGGGGACAGGTTACAGGGGACAGCCTGCAACGGCGGGCCCTCACCCCCCGGCCCCCTCTCCCAATGCTGGGAGAGGGGGAGAACGACAAAATCGAGGTGCGGGAAGCCCTCCCCCGGAACGGGGGAGGGTGGCGAGCCTAAGCGAGCCGGGTGGGGGCCGGAGGACGCCAGCGCCAGCCCCGCGTGAGGGATTTCGGCCCGAAGGGGCGAGACCCGGCGGCAGTTTGCCGGGGCTCGACTCCGTTGGCGAGCGTTGTTTGCTCGCCTACGGAGCCGAAGCCCGACCCCGGCGCAGCCGGGGGCACGCCCGAACCCGCAGTTCACGCCGTCGGAAGCAGTTGCAGCAAAACGCGGTCAGAAAAACCCTTCAACCGGACCACCGATGCGATACGTTGCCGCGGCCGCACTCGCACTGCTCGCGAGCGCGCCCGACGCCACCCTCCACGCCCAGCGAGGCGCCGCGAACGGCCCCGCCGGGTACGACACCACCCTCCTCTCGCCCTTCCGGTGGCGGAGCATCGGCCCCAACCGCGGAGGCCGCTCCATCGCCGTGGCGGGCAGCAGCAAGCGGCCGCTGGAGTACTACTTCGGCGCCACGGGCGGCGGCGTCTGGAAGACCGGCGACGGCGGCGTCACCTGGCGGCCCGTGTCCGACCGCCACTTCGCCAGCAGCTCGGTGGGCGCGCTGGCGGTGTGCGAGGCGAACCCGGACGTGGTGTACGCCGGCATGGGCGAGGCGCAGCTTCGCGGCAACGTGATGCAGGGCGACGGCCTGTACCGCAGCGCGGACGGCGGCAAGACGTGGAGCCACGCGGGCTTGCGCGAGACGCACGTGATCGCCCGGGTGCGCGTGGACCCGGCCGACTGCGACCGCGTGTACGTGGCGGCGCTGGGGCGCACCTACGGCCCCAGCGAGGAGCGCGGCGTGTTCCGCAGCACGGACGGCGGCAAGACGTGGACGAAGACGCTGTTCCGCGACGCCAGGACGGGCGCGGTGGACCTGGCGCTGGACCCGTCCGACCCGAAGACCATGTACGCGGGGCTGTGGGAGGTGCACCGCACCCCCTGGTCGCTTTCCAGCGGCGGCCCCGGCGGCGGGATCTTCAAGTCGGTCGACAGCGGCGAGACCTGGACCGAGCTGACCCGCAACCCCGGGCTGCCGCAGGGGCTGGTGGGCAAGATCGGGGTGTCGGTGTCCGGCGCGGACCCCAGGCGGGTGTACGCGATCGTGGAGGCGGACTCGGGCGGGGTGTTCCGCTCGGACGACGCGGGGGCGACGTGGACGCGCGTCAACCAGGAGCGCAAGCTGCGGCAGCGTGCCTTCTACTACACCCGCATCTACGCGGACCCCAAGGACACGGCCGTCGTCTACGTCCTGAACGTGGGCTTCTGGCGCAGCAAGGACGGGGGGAAGACGTTCACGGCGATCCGCACGCCGCACGGCGACAACCACGACCTGTGGATCGACCCGGCGGACCCCAAGCGGATGATCGAGGGGAACGACGGCGGCGGCAACGTCAGCGTCAACGGCGGGGAGAGCTGGACGGACCAGGACTACCCCACGGCGCAGATGTACCACGTGGTGACCACGAAGCACTTCCCCTACCAGGTGTGCGGCGCGCAGCAGGACAACAGCACGCTGTGCCTGCCCAGCGACGGCACGGGGAGCCAGTACTACCCGGTGGGCGGCGGCGAGAGCGGCTACATCGCCCCGGACCCGCGCGACACCGACGTGTTCTACGCCGGGAGCTACGGCGGCCTGCTGACGCGCTTCGACCGGGAGACGGGGAAGAGCCGCAACATCCAGGTGTGGCCGGAGAACCCCATGGGGCACTCGGCGCAGGACATCGCCGAGCGCTTCCAGTGGACCTACCCCATCGTCTTCTCGCCGCACGACCCGAGGGTGATCTACACCGGCTCGCAGCACCTCTTCCGCACGACGAACGAAGGGCAGAGCTGGGAGCGGATCTCGCCGGACCTGACGCGCGCCGACCCGCGGACGCTGGGCCCCTCGGGCGGCCCCATCACCCTGGACCAGACGGGGGTGGAGACGTACGGCACCATCTTCACCGTGGCGCCCTCGCGCCACGAGGCGGGGACGATCTGGGTGGGCTCGGACGACGGGGTGGTCAGCCTGACCCGCGACGGGGGGCGCACGTGGAGCAAGGTGACGCCGACGGAGCTGCCGGAGTTCGCGCGGATCTCGCTGATCGACGCGTCGCCGCACGCGGCCGGCAAGGCGTACGTGGCCGCGAACCGCTACCAGCAGGAGGACCGCGCGCCGTACCTGTTCCGCACGGAGGACTACGGGCGCACCTGGACGCGGATCACCACGGGGATCCCGGAGGGCGACTTCCTCCGCGCGGTGCGCGAGGACCCCAAGCGCGCCGGTCTGCTGTACGCGGGGACGGAGAACGGGATCTGGGTGTCGTGGAACGACGGGGCGAGCTGGCAGTCGCTGCGCCAGAACCTGCCGGTGACGCAGGTGTCGGACATCGCGGTGGAGGAGAACGACCTGGTGATCGCCACGCACGGGCGCGGCTTCTACGTGCTGGACGACATCGCCCCGCTGCGGCAGCTGTCGCCGCGGGCCGCGGGCGGGCGGGTGCACCTGTTCGACCCGGTGGACCCGGTGCGCGCGGTGGACCCGGGCGTGGCCGTGTACTACCGGCTGGAGCGCCCGGCCCGGCGGGTGACCCTGGAGTTCCTGGACGCCCAGGGGCGCGTGGTGCGCTCGTTCAGCGGGAGCGCCGCGGACTCGGCGCGCTCGGGCGGGGCGGGGCAGGGCGGGGGCGACGACGACGACGACGGGCCGGCCGTGCCCGCGGAGCCGAAGGTGCCGACCAAGGCGGGGATGAACCGCTTCGTGTGGAACCTGCGCACCCCCGGGCCGACCGCGTTCCCCGGCATGGTGCTGTGGGCGGCGGGGAGCAACGGCCCGCGCGTGGTGCCGGGCACCTACCGGGTGCGCCTGAACGTGGACGGCGCGCGGCAGGAGCAGGAGTTCGCGGTCCGCAAGGACCCGCGGCTCACGGCGGTGACGCAGGAGGACCTGGAGCGGCAGTTCGAGCTGGCCACCCGCGTCCGCGAGGCGACCACCCGCGCCAACGAGGCGGTGATCCGCATCCGCGACATCCGCTCGCAGGTGGACGACCGCGCCAAGCGCGCGAACGACCCGGCCGTCACCGCCGCCGCCGACTCGCTGCGGGCCCGGCTCGGCGCCGTGGAGGAGACCATCTACCAGGTGCGCCTGCAGAGCAACCAGGACCCGCTCAACTACCCCATCCGCCTGAACAACAAGCTGGCGGCGCTGCTGGGGGTGGTGGAGAGCGCGGAGGCCCGGCCCACGGACCAGACCTACGCGGTGTTCGACACGCTGTCGAAGCGCCTGGACGCGGAGCTCGCCCGCATGGACCAGGTGGTGTCCGGCGACGTGGCCGCCTTCAACGAGCTGCTGCGGGCGCGCCGCCTCCCCGCCGTGGACACCACCCGCAATGTGGAGCCGCAGCCGGCCGCGGCGGCGGGCGCGTCGGAGGACGACGGGGAAGAGGGCGAGCAGAAGGACTGGTAGGGGGAACGGCTAGGGGACAGGTTACAGGGAACAGGGAACAGCCTGCAACTGCGGCGGCGGCCGGGATCCTCGCGGGGGTCCCGGCCGCCGTCGTTCTGTCCGGGCTGGCAGCGTGCGGGGGCGCGTCGTAGCTTCTCGCGTTCTTCCGCTCCGGCCCCTTCCTCCTTCGGCCGATTCCGCCCTCATGCGCACTCCGAATCTCCGCTGCCCCGGCCTGCTCGCTCTCGGCTCGATGCTGGCCGCGTGCGGCGGGTCCGCCCCGGAGCCGCCCCCGCCTCCCGCGGCGGAAGCCTCGCCCGCGGCGAGCGCGCCGTCCCGGGCGCAGGCGGCGCCCGCGGCGGACACCCTGCGCAGCGTCGTCACGTCGCTGGCGGCGGGGAGCTGCACCACGGTCAGCGTGGACGAGGAGGCGGGCGGCTCCACGCAGGAGTGCCCCGGCGTGGGCGGCTACCGCGTGCTGGTGCTGGACGGAGACGCGCGCATGTCCATCACGCTGCGGGCGCCGGACGGCGCGGAGCAGCCGCTGGAGCTGTGGACCACGGTGACGGGCGCGTTCTCGTCGCTGGCGGACAGCGCGGAGTGGCGGGTGCGCGGGGCGGGGGAGGACGCCGCGCCGGTGGCGCTGATCGTGGAGGTGCGCGCCAACGAGTCGCCGGAGGACCCGGAGCGGGTGACCGTCTACCGCGCCGTCGCCAAGGTGGGCTCCGGCGGGAGCTGCGTGACGCACCGGCTGGACGCCGCCGCCACCCGCGACCAGGTGCTCCACGCCGCGGACTCGGCGGCCGACACGCCCTGCCTGGCCCCGCTGGGCGGCTGAGCACGGCGTCCGGCGCGCAGAACGACCGACGCCCCCGCTTCGATGCCGAGGCGGGGGCGTCCGTCGTCGGGGACGAAAGAGAGCAAGATCGGTGGAGCGCGGCGGCGGGCCGACCGCAAGATTGCACGGCACCACGGAGGACGCGATGACGAATGCGGCGCTGGAAAGCTACCGGGCCCGGATGCAGCGGGTGCTGGACCACATCGACCGGCACCTGGACGACGACCTGGGCCTGGCGGCTCTCGCGCGCGTCGCGGCGTTCTCCCGGTACCACTTCCACCGTCAGTTCGTTGCGACCTTCGGGATCACCGTGCACCGCTACGTCCAGCTCGCCCGGATGAAGCGGGCCTCGTACCGGCTGGCGTTCCGGGACGACGCGAGCGTCACCGCGGTCGCGCTGGACGCCGGCTACGAGGCGGCGGACGCGTTCGCGCGGGCCTTTCGCGAGCGGATCGGGCAGGTCCCCTCGGCCTTCCGGAAGGCGCCCGACTGGGAGCGGTGGAACGCGGCCCTCGGCCCCCTCACCCACGCAAGGAGCAAGCTCGTGACCCACTTTTCCGCCGCCGACGTCGCCGTCGTGGACGTTCCTGAGACCCCCGTCGCCGTGCTGGCCCACCGGGGCGACCCCGGCCGGCTGGGCGGGACGATCCAGCGGTTCATCGCGTGGCGCCGGGCGGCCGGCCTCCCCCCGAAGGCGAGCGCGACCTTCAACGTGTTCCACTCCGATCCCCGCACCACGCCGCCGGCGGACTTCCGCCTGGACCTGTGCGCGGCCACCGACCGCGCGGTCGAGGCGAACGACGCCGGCGTGGAGGCCGGGGCGATCCCGGGCGGCCGCTGCGCGGTGCTCCGCGTGGTGGGCGCCAGCGACGCCCTGGAGCCGGCCGCGCTCTTCCTCTACCGCGACTGGCTCCCCGCCAGCGGCGAGGAGCCCCGCGACTTCCCCCTCTACTGCCGGCGGGTCACCTTCTTCCCCGACGTGCCCGAGCACGAGGCCGTCACCGACCTGTACCTGCCGCTGAAGTGACGCAGGCTGTTCCCTGTTCCCTATTCCCTGTCCCCTGCTGTTCCTACCACCCCGGCTCCACCCCCAGCGACACTCCCCCACCGCCGAGCGTCAGCGACACCGACGCCCCCGGCGAGCCGCCGTCCGGCACCGGCTCCATGTCCTCGTCGTCCCGCTTGTCGTGCCAGCGGACCACCTGGAGCCCCACGAAGGTGCCGAGCGCCGCGCCGGCCAGCACGTCCGTCGCCCAGTGCTTGTTGTCGTACATGCGCGACACGCCCACCAGCGCCGCGCCGCCGTACAGCACCGCCCCCACCGGCCACTCCCACCCCGGGTTCCTGCGCGCCGTTTCCGCCGTGAACACGGTGGCCGCCGCGAAGGCGTCCGAGGCGTGGCCGGAGAAAAAGGACTGGTAGCGGTTGTCGCCCCAGCCGCGGCCCAGCTCGAAGTCGTGCGGGGCGTCCAGGTTGACGTTGGGCCGCGCGCGGCCGGCGATCACCTTGACCCCCCGGGTGAGGATCTCCGCGAGGACGACGGCCTCGGCGCCGTGCCGGCCCACCTGGCGCATCCCGTCGTTGCCCGTGGCCGCGCCCGCCGCGAAGAGCGCGCCCGAGATCACCAGGGTCCCGGGCCGGGCCAGCGTGTTGAACCCCGTCGCCGCCTTCTTCGCGAACCGCACGGCCTGCACGGTGGAGTCCTGGATGCGCGCCGCCAGGTAGCGGTCCACCGGCCAGAGCGCCGCGCTGCCGACCAGGAAGCCTGCGGCTACGGCCGCGTCGCCGCGGCTGACGAGCGGGCCCTCGTCCTCAGCGGAGCGCCGCTGCTGCGCGGCGGCCAGCGAGGGCGCGAGGGCGAGTACGACCAGGGCGAGCAGCGCGCGCATGACGACGACCGGGTGCAGGGTGCGGCGGGGCGCGGCGATGCTCCGTCCGCGCCCCCTGGATCCGTGCCGCATTTGCAAGCCGGAGGCCGGCGCCGTCAGCCGTTGCCGGACCCGCCGTGGCCGTGCGCGCCGGGCACCTCGTCGCGGCCGTGCGCCTGCGACGGCGGGTGCGTGGCCTCCACGGCGGTGAAGGGCTCCAGGATGCGGTAGGTGTGCGATGCGCCCTTGGGCACCACCCACGAGTCGCCCGGCTCCAGCAGGACCATCTGCCCCTCCAGGTGCAGCTCGGCCCGGCCGGACACCACGAAGCCCACGGTCTCGTAGTCGCGCGTGCTCGCGGGCTTCGCGTCGGTGGCCGGCTCCTTCTCCCACATGCGCATCCCGATGCTCACGCCCGCGGCCAGGTACTTCTGCCCCATGTCTCCGCGCGGCGAGGTCGCCGAGCTGACCTTGTGGATGCTCTTGTCCGCCATGGTCCTCTCCGTCATGCGTGGTTTGCCTGTGTCCCGGCGGTCCGGGAGGCCTGGGGCGGGAGCATGCTCCGTGCCGGGTAAGTCGTTGTAAGCTTCTACAGATACGGATTTTGACGGCCGTTTTGGGCGTGCCCCCGGCTGCGCCGGGGTCGGGCTGCGGCTCCGTAGCAGACGATACGACCGTCTGCAACGGAGTCGAGCCCGCACGATACTGCTGTGCGGTCTCGCCCCTTCGGGCCGGCATCCCTCACGCGGGCTCCGCGCTGGCGTCGTCGGGAGCCCCCTCCCCCGGCCCCTCCCCCGCAAGCGGGAGAGGGGAGAACTACTTGCCGAACCTGGATATCCGGCAGTTGTCCCCTCTCCCAGAATTGGGAGAGGGTGGCGAGCCTCAAGCGAGCCGGGTGAGGGCCCTGCGACGGTGCCCCCGCCGGGATCTCCCGGCAGGGGCATCGTCTCGCACTCCCGCACTTCATCTTCCGTCCCGCCGAGTGCTACTTCGTCGCGACCACCGGCTGGCTCTCCCGCCCGCTCAGCAGGCCCACGATCCGCTCCAGGTGCTCCCGGTCCACGTCGTCGAAGGCGTCCGGGATGGTGCTGTCCACGTCCAGCACGGCGATCAGCTCGCCCGCGGCGTCCAGCACCGGAACCACGATCTCCGACGCGGAAGCGGAGTCGCAGGCGATGTGGCCGGGAAAGGCGTGCACGTCCGGCACCACGACGGTGCGGCGCTCGCGGGCGGCGGCCCCGCACACCCCCCGGTCGAAGCGGATGCGCAGGCAGCCCAGGGTGCCCTGGTACGGGCCCACCAGCAGCTCGTCCGCCGAGACGCGCCGGTAGAAGCCGGTCCAGAAGTAGTAGGGAAAGGCGTTGTGCAGCAGGCACACCACGGTCGCCATCCCCGCCAGCAGGTCCGCCTCGCCCTCCAGCACCGCCTCGATCTGGGCGCCCACCTCGCGGTAGCGCACCTCCTTGTCCTCCGCGGGGAGCCGCAGCTCCCCCGTCCGGTCCGCGACCAGCGTGTATTCTGCCATGTGTCTCTTCCGGATTCGTCGTGCGGGCGGCATGGAGGAGCGTGGCCCCGTGCCGCGGTCGCGCAAGGATAACCCGGCGGGGAGGCGCGGTTCCGGGTGTCGCCGCCGGTAGCTCCGGGCGCCGGACCGAAGCGGGCGGTGCCGTCCATCCGCACTTTTTTCTTGTCCGGACCGGAAAACCTGTTTACTGTGGATTGTCCCGTTTCCGGCGGACGCTCCCGCTTCTTCGGGCTGCGCATCCGCATCGCCTCACCCCGCACGCCGGAGATCCCGCGATGACACGGATCCTGAACGCCCCCGGCCGGTTCCTGTTCGCCGCCGCGCTCGCCTGCGCCCTCGGGTTCGGGGCGACGCAGGCGTTCGCTTCCCCGACCGCCTCGCAGGCCGCCGTCTGCGGGCCCGGCTGCGTGTACCGCAACTACCAGTGCATCTGCCTCTGACCGGGAGACCGGCGGACGCAGGGAAGCGACGAAGAGCCCGCCGTGACGCGGGCTCTTCGTGCATGCGAGGCGCCCACCACGCACACGGAGACGGCACATGCGAATCGGGATCGTCGGGGCGGGGATGATCGGCGCGACGGCGGCGCGGCTGTTCGTGGAGGCCGGTCACGAGGTGGCGGTGAGCAACTCGCGGGGGCCGGACTCGCTCCGTTCGCTGGTGCAGGATCTGGGCGGCCGGGCCCGCGCCGCGGCGGACGTGGACGAGGCGGCGGGGTTCGGGGAGGTGGTGCTGCTGGCGGTGCCGTGGCGCTCGCCGGAAGCGCTGCCGCGGCCGGAGACCGTGGACGGCAGGATCGTGATCGACGCCATGAACCCGTACGCGGACGGGGGCGGGATCGTCGACCTGGGCGACTCCACCTCCAGCGAGGAGACGCTGCGCCGGCTCCCCGGGGCGCGGCTGGTGAAGGCGTTCAACACCATCTGGTACCAGCACCTGGCGACCCGCGGGCGCACGGACCTCCCCGTGGACGAGCGGCATGCCGTGTTCCTTGCCGGTGACGACGCGGAGGCGAAGGCCGTGGTGGCGCGGCTGATCGAGGAGATCGGCTTCGCGCCGGTGGACACGGGCCCGCTGCGCGAGGGAGGGCGCCGCCAGCAGCCCGATTCTGACGTGTACAACCGCCCGATGACCGGGCGCGAGGCCCGGGAGGCGCTGGCCGGCGGCTGAACCCGCGAGAGTCCGCGGGGCGCGGCGTCTGCACGGTTGCCGACGGGGAAGGGGAGCCGCATATTGAAAATGACTCTAATGGATCGGTAATCGCCCGCGTCTGCGGGACGTTGCACCGGCCGCCCATTCCGGAGGAGAACCGCCATGGCACGCATCGCTCGGATCCCCGCCCGCCTCGCGTACGCCGCCGCCCTGCTCGGCTCCCTCGCCTTCGGCGCGACGCAGGCGTTCGCCGCCCCGGCCACGCCGTCGTCCTCGGAGGCCCGGTTCTGCGACGAGGGTTTCTGTGATTACTTCTGCGGCGGCCTGGGACACTGCACCGTCGGGGGCTGCGCCTGCTACTGAGACACCCGCCTGCACGACACGAAGGGCCCGCCGCGCGGCGGGCCCTTCGTGTTCTTGGGGACGCCGGCACCGGCCCCGCGTGAGGGATGTCGGCCCGAAGGGGCGAGACCGCACGGCGGTATCGTGCGGTCTCGACTCCGTTGAGCAGCGTAGTTTGCTGCTCTACGGAGCCGCAGCCCGACCCCGGCGCAGCCGGGGGCACGCCCGAACCCGCCGTCAGCCGCTCCCCGGTTCACTCCGGCTCGGCGCTGGTAGCCCGCTGGTAGCGGTTCATCAGGGGCGTCACCGTGACGCCGTGCACCACGATGGAGGTGACCACCACCGCCAGCATCAGTGAGGTGACCTGCTCGGCGACGGCCCGCGAGATCCCGTGCTCGATGGCGAAGGCCAGGTAGTAGACCGAGCCGATGCCGCGGATGCCGAACCAGGAGAAAAGCCGCCGCCGCGCGCGCGACACCTCGGCCCCCGCCAGCCCCGCGTACACCGCCACCGGCCGGATCACCAGGAGCAACAGGGGGACGAACCAGAAGACGTGGACCGACACGTAGCTCTGCGACAGCATCCCGCCCAGCAGCACCACCACCCCCGCCGTGCCGATGCGCTCCAGCTGCTCGCTGAAGGCGAGCACCGCCTGCGCCATGTACGCCGGCGCCTTGTCCGGGTCGGTCGCCACCTCCTCCGCGCCCTCGCCGGCCATCTCCACCTCGGCCGGGGCCTCGTCCTCGCCGGTGTGGCTGCGCTCGATGCGGCGCAGCGCCAGCCCCGCGGCGAACACCGCCAGGAAGCCGTAGGTGTGCAGCAGCAGCGCCACCCCGTAGGAGAGCGCGATCAGCCCCAGCCCCAGGAAGTCGTCCAGCCCGACCGCCTCCTTGTGCTCGCGGCGCAGGAACAGGATGAAGCGCCCCACCGCCATCCCCAGCGCCGTCCCCACCCCCAGCCCCCCGGCGGTCGCCCAGACCACGTCCACCGCCAGCCAGCGCCACCCCCACTCGCCGATCTCGTGGAGGCCCAGCAGCCCCAGCCCCAGCATCACGAAGGGAAAGGCGGTGCCGTCGTTGAGCCCCGCCTCGCCGGTGAGGCCGAAGCGCAGCCGGTCGCCGTCGGTGGGGTGCTCCACCTGCACGTCGGCGGCGAGCACCGGGTCGGTGGGGGCGAGCACGGCGCCCAGCAGGATCGCCGCGCCCAGCGGGAGCCCCATCCCCCAGACCCCGGCCGCGGCGATCAGCCCCACCGTCACCGTCATGGACAGGAAGGCGAGCCGAACCGGCACGCGCCAGCGCGGGTCGCGCAGCGGGGAGCGCAGCTTGAGCCCGGCCGAGAAGAGCGAGACGATCACCACCACCTCGGTGATCCGCTCCAGCAGCGCGGCGCCGTCCACCGGGTCCACGTGGAAGAGGTCCAGCCCCGGCGGCCCCACCGCCACGCCGGCCAGCAGGTACACCATGGTCACGGAAAGGGGGAGCCTCCGCAGCAGCGACCCGGCCACGGCGAGCAGCACCAGCAGCGCGCCCACCACCAGGAACCAGGTGATCGCGGTCACCGCGCGCCTCCCGGGCGGGGCCGGGCGGGGGAGGAACGCGGGCGCACGCGCGTCCGCACCTCTCCCCCGCGCCGCTCCGGGGCCCCGGCTACGGCTTCAGGACGACCTTGATGCACTCGTCCTGCTTGTGCTTGAAGATCTCGTAGCCGTGCGGGGCCTGGTCCAGCGGCAGCCGGTGGGTGATGACGAAGCTGGGGTCGATCTCGCCGCGCTGCACGCGGTCCAGCAGCGGGCGCATGTACTTCACCATGTGCGTCTGCCCGGTGCGGATGGTGAGCCCCTTGTTCATCATCGCGCCGGTGGGGAACTTGTCCATGAACCCCCCGTAGACCCCGGGGATGGACACCGTTCCGCCCTTGCGGCACGCCTGGATCGCCTGGCGCAGCGCGACGCCGCGGTCGGTCTCCATGCGCGTGGCCTGCTTGACCCGGTCGTACACCCCCTCCATCCCCACGCCGTGCGCCTCCATCCCCACCGCCTCGATGCAGGCGTCGGGGCCGCGCCCGCCGGTCATCTCCCGGAGCAGGTCGGTGATCGCCATGATCCCGCCCACCTCCTCGTAGTTCACCGTCTCCGCGCCGCCCTCACGGGCCATGCGCAGGCGCTCCGGGAAGCGGTCGATGGCGATCACCCGCCCCGCGCCCAGCATGAGGCAGCTGCGGATGGCGAACTGCCCCACCGGCCCGCACCCCCAGATCGCGATCGTGTCGCCGGGCTTGATGTCGCAGTACTCCGCGGCCATGTAGCCGGTGGGGAAGATGTCGGTGAGGAACACCACCTGCTCGTCCGCCAGCCCGTCCGGGATCTTGAGCGGGCCCACGTCGGCGTAGGGAACGCGCGCGTACTCGGCCTGGCCGCCCGCGTAGCCGCCGGTGAGGTGCGAGTAGCCGAACAGCGCCGCCGTGTGGTGCCCGAACACCTTGTCCGCCATCTCGGCGTTGGTGTTGGAGTTGTCGCACAGCGACCACAGGTCGCGCTTGCAGAAGAAGCAGCTGCCGCAGGAGATGGTGAAGGGGACCACCACGCGGTCGCCCACCCTGAGGTTCTTGACCTCGGGCCCCACCTCCATCACCTCCCCCATGAACTCGTGGCCCAGGATGTCGCCGGGCTTCATGAAGGGGATGTAGCCGTCGTACAGGTGGAGGTCCGACCCGCAGATGCAGGTGGTGGTGATCTTCACGACCGCGTCGCGCGGGTTGAGGATCTCGGGGTCGGGGACGTTCTCCACGCCCACGTTGTTGGGACCCTGCCAGCAGAGTGCTCTCATCGCGCCGCTCCTGCGAGGGATGGTTCCATCTCGAGAAGGCGACCGGACCCGGTCCGGCCGCCGTTGTCAGAGTCGTCGGGTCCGCTGCCGGGCGCCGCGTCGGCGCCGGAGGTCACTCCGTCCTCCCCCGGCAGGAGGGCTGCCCCTCCGTGGTGGGGATCTCGCCGGTCTCCAGCAGCGCCTTGAAGCGGCGCAGGTCGGCGCGGGCCATCTCGCGGGGCACGGACTTGAGCGCGCCCGCCACCGCCGCGCCCAGCGCGCCGCCCGGCGGGTCGAACTCCAGCTCGTACGTGACCACCGTCTCCTCGCCGCGCGTGTCCGCCAGGAAGCTGACCGAGCCGCGGTTGGCGACGTCGGCGCCCTCCAGCGACTCCCAGCCGAAACCCTCGCCCGGCAGGTCGCGCGTCACCTGGGAGTCCCACTCCAGCGTCCGGCCCATGGGCCCGTCCATGGTCCAGTGCGAGCGGGTGGGCGAGTCCACGCGCACGCTCCGGATGCGTGACATGAAGCGGGTGGCGTTGTGGTAGTCGCGCCAGAACGCGTACAGCTCCTCCGCCGGCCGGGCGACGGTCTCCGAGATCTTGACCCGCACGGTGGTGTCGAAGGTGGAGACCTGGGAGGGCCCGCCCAGCCGGTGACCGGTGTCGTCGCGGGCGCTGCTCAGCCCCAGGCCGCCGTAGACGCGGCAGTGCCCGGTGGCGCCGCGCTCCAGCAGCGCCGCGCCCGCCAGCGCCGCCAGCGCGCCGCCCAGCCCGCCGCGCTTCAGCCCGGCCAGCGCCAGGAGCCCGCCGCCCGCCAGCGAGGCGAGCCGCTCGGGCCCGCCCACGTTCTTTGCGCCGCCGCCGTCGCTGCCCTCTTGCCGCGCGGCGGCCCACTCGCCGCCCGTCGCTGACGATTCCAGCATCGTCGCCATGATCGGTCCCTCCCGGTGGAATGCCATCACAGGTCGCAGGGGGCGCGCTGCGGGTGCAAAACGTGTTCCCGGATCACGTGTTTGTCGAACGTTCTCCGCCTGGCGGGGCCGCTCCGGAACCAGGCCAAACTGCTGAACGGCGGCCCTCACCCCCCGGCCCCCTCTCCCTTCATACGGTTCACGCGAAGCGTGAAGCGCCATGCTGGGAGAGGGGGAGAACTGCACCGCAACAAAAAACCCTCTCCCAGAAATGGGAGAGGGTGGCGAGCCTAAGCGAGCCGGGTGAGGGCCGCCGTTGCAGGCTCTATTCCCTGTTCCCTGCCGTCCCTCCCCACCTCACCCCCAGCACCACCGCCCTCCCCGGCGCCGCCTGGCCGACGATGTCGCGGTACTCCTCGCCGAACACGTTCTGCACGTCCAGGAAGACGCCGGCGCGGCCGCTGTCCCAGCGCAGGCGCGTTTCCGCGAGCAGGTGGGCGTCCTCGCCCAGGCGGCGGACGCGGCGCGCGCGCGCCGCCACGGCCAGGCCGGCGGGGAGGGCGCGCTCGGCGGCCAGGGAGGCGCTCTCCACCAGCGGGCGCAGGGCGTACTTGGAGGCGTAGCCCCGCGCGTCCGCGGCGCGGACGGACAGGGCGCTGGCCTGCGCGGTCCAGCGGAGGCCGGCCAGCTCGGCGGCGGCCTCGGCCTCCAGGCCGTGGAACGTGGCGTCGCGCACGTTGCGGGTGCGCCAGGGCTCGCTCTCCGGGGAGCCGGCGGGGCGCGCCCAGTCGATCAGGGCGTCGGTGCGGCGCACCCAGCCGGCCACGGCCAGGCGCGCGCCGGGCCGGGGCGTCCAGTCGGCGCCGGCCTCGGCGCTCCAGGCGCGCTCCGGGTCCTGGTCGGGGTTGCCGACGTTGGCGGGGCTGCTGTAGAAGCGCTCCGTCCAGGTGGGCGCGCGGAATGCGCGCCCCGCCGACGCGCGCAGGCGGAGCGCCCCGGCCGGCCACCACGCCCCGGCGAGGCTGGGGGACAGGAAGGCGCCGTAGGCGGAGTGCCAGTCGGCGCGGGCGCCCGCGGCGAGCGTCGCCGCGCCGATTCGCCCGGCGGCCACCTCGGCGAAGCCGGCGGCGCGGGTCTCGTCCCGCTCGCCCAGGCTGTTGCTGTCCAGCAGGTCGCGGAACGCCTCCACCCCCGCCGCGGCGCGCAGCCCCTCCCGCACGGCGCGGCGGCCCACCAGCTCGCCGCCCAGCTGCCACGAGGTGTGGCGGTTGCGGTAGGCAGCGGGGTTCTCGCGGCGCAGCACGTAGTCGTCGCCGTGGCGGCGGGCGCTCACGCGCGGCTCCAGCGCGAAGCGGGCGTCGGCGTCCGCCTGCCAGGCCAGCGACGCGGTGGCCACGTCGGTGCGCTCGTACGAGGGGTAGGGGCCGTAGAAGCCCGCCGCGCCGAAGTCGCGGCTGGCCAGCGCCGCGTCGGCGCGCAGCGTCCGGCCGGCGAGCGGCGCGGCCACGGCGGCGCGCAGCTGGATGGACTCCCAGTCGGTCCCCTCGCGGTGACCGTCGGAGCGGCCCGCCTCCGCGGCCAGGTCGGCGCGGAGGCCGCCGTCGCGGCCGGCGCGCCCGGCCAGCGCCAGCGTCCCCGTGCCCCAGGTGCCGCCCTGGGCGCGGGCCTGGAGGGCGGGGCCGCGGCGGCGGGTGACCACGTTGACCACGCCGCCCATGGCGTCCGCGCCGTACAGCGCGGAGGCCGCACCGCGCAGCACCTCGATGCGCTCCACCTGCTCCAGCGGCACCGCCAGGTCCAGGTCGAAGTGCCCGCTCTGCGCGTCGCTCATCCGCACCCCGTCCACCAGCACCAGCGTCTGCTCGAAGCTGGAGCCGCGCATCGCCAGGTCGGCCTGCGCGGGGGAGCGCGGCGTCACGTCCGCGCCCAGCGCCCACGCCAGCGCCTCCGCGATCGTGCCGACCGGCGCGGCGCGCAGCTGCTCGGCGGTGATGACTTCCACGGCGCGCGTGGCGACGGGGAGGGCGGGGGAGGCGCGCGACCCCACGCGCACCTCCAGGGTGTCCAGCGGCACGCCGGGCTGCTGCTGCGCGGCGGCCGCGGTCGCCGCGGCGGTCAGGGCGAGGGCGAGCGCCCCCGTCGAAGGCTTCACGGTCGGGATTCTCCGGGTCCGGGTGGCAAGGGGCCCCAAGATAACCCGGACCGCCGCGCGCGGGCAGGCGTGTGCAGGAGTCTACCGGGCGGCCGGTCGGCGGGGGCCTGCCGCCTCACGGGGCGCGGAGGACCTCGCCCAGGACCCGCGTGGCCGCCGTCAGCGTCCGCTCGTCGGACCCGCCGAAGCCCAGCAGCAGCCCCGACCGCCCCGCGGCGCCGGCGTAGCAGGTGGAGAGCGCGGTCGCCGTCAGCCCGCGCGCGGCCATGCGGCGCACCACCTCCACGTCGTCCACGCCTTCCGGGAGCAGCGTCGCCACGTGCAGCCCGGCGTCGGCGTTGAGCACCGCCAGCACCCCGCCGCAGTCGCGCGCCAGCCCGTCGAGCAGCGCCTGGCGCCTGCGCGGGTAGACGGCGCGCATCCGGCGGACGTGCCGGGCGAAGTGCCCCCCGCCCAGGAAGTCGGCCACGACGAGCTGGTAGAGCGTGGGCGAGAAGAGGTCCAGCGCCTCGCGCGCCGCCACGAACGCGTCCCAGAGCGCGGGCGGCACCACCAGGTAGCCGAGCCGGATGGCCGGAAAGAGCACCTTGCTGAAGGTGCCGACGTACACCACCCTCCCGGCGGCGTCCATCCCCTGCAGCGCGCCGAGCGGGCGGCTCACGTAGCGGTATTCGCTGTCGTAGTCGTCCTCCACCAGCCAGGCGCCGTGGTCCCCGGCCCACTCCAGCAGCGCCAGCCGGCGCGCGGCGGACATGGAGACGCCCAGCGGGTACTGGTGCGAGGGCGTCACGCAGGCGGCGCGCACCCCGGCGCCCAGCGCGCGCAGCGCCGCCACGTCCAGCCCCTCGGCGTCCACCGGCACGGGCGCCACCTCGGCGCCGCTCGAGGCCAGCGCGGCGCGCGCCCCGGGGAACGCCGGCTCCTCCACGGCGACCCGGTCCCCGCGCCCGAGCAGCACCGCCGCGCACAGGCGCAGCGCGGCCTGCGAGCCGGGGACGACCAGCACCTGCTCGGCCTCGCAGCGCACCGCGCGGGCGGCGCGTAGGTGCTCGGCGATCGCGGCGCGCAGCGCGCCCAGCCCCGCAGGGTCGCCGTAGCCCATGTGCTCGGGCGCGAGCCGGTGGGCGTGGCGCGCGACGAGCCGCGCCCAGAGCGCGCGCGGGAACTGGTCCAGGGCTGGGAGGCTCACCCGGAACGGACGGAGCCCGCCCTCGTGGTCTCCCTCGCTCCGCGGCGGAGAGCCCGCGCGCGGGACGGGGGGCGCGGCGCGGGCCACCGGCCGGGGAGCGTCCTGCGGCGGCGCCGCGCGCACGAAGGTTCCCGACCCCACGCGCCCCTCCAGGTAGCCCTCGTGGAGCAGCTGCTCGTACGCCGCGAGCACGGGGAAGCGCGACACCTCCAGCTCCGACGCGAGGACCCGGGTGGAGGGCACGCGCTGCCCCGCGCGGAGCATCCCGCCCAGGATGGCGCGGCGCAGCCCGTCGTAGATCTGCCGGTGGAGCGGGACGCCGGAGCGGCGGTCCACCGGGAGGAGGGCGAGGAGCTGCGGGCTCGCGGCGGTCCTCACCGGCCGCGGGGGGAGCCGTGCGGCGAAGTGGTCATGGCGGCATCGGGCGGAATGGTGCTGGAGAGCGGGCCGCTTCCAGGCGAATATTCACCGGAGCGTCCGGCCCCGCAACCGCACCCCGCGCGGGCCCGCCCGTGCGGATCGCTCCCCACCCGTTCCCCCGGGACCATGTCCATGTCGTCGCGCGTCCGACCGCTCGCCCTGGCTCTCGCCGTCTCGGCCGCGACGGGCGCGCTCGCCCCCGACGCCGGCGCGCAGGGTCGTCCCGCACCCGAGCCCGCGCCGGCCACGGACCCCGTGGCGTGCTGCGCGGTGGTGGAGCTGCGGCGGTACACCCTCCACCCCGGCAGGCGCGACACGCTGATCGACCTTTTCGACCGGCATTTCGTCGAGGCGCAGGAAGCGGCGGGCATGCGGATCATCGCGCAGTTCCGCGACCTCGACCGGCCCGACGTGTTCACCTGGCTCCGCGGCTTCCCGGACATGCCCTCGCGCGCGGCGGCGCTCGGCGCGTTCTACGGCGGGCCGGTGTGGGCCGCCCACCGGGACGCGGCGAACGCCACCATGGTCGATTCGGACGACGTGCGCCTGCTCCGCCCGGTGAGTCCCGGCTCCGGCTTCGTCCTCGGCGGCCGGGCGCCGGCCGGAGCCACCGCGATCCCCTCCGGCCTGGTGGTGGCGACGGTCTACACGCTCGCTCCGTCCGAGGCCGGGGGGTTCGCCGCCTTCTTCGAGCACACGGTCGCGCCGCGGCTCGTCGCGAGCGGCGCGCGGCCCTTCGCCGTGTTCGAGACGGAGCCAAGCGCCAACAACTTCCCGCGGCTCCCGGTACGCGAGGGCGAGCACGCCTTCGTCTGGTTCGCCCGCTTCGCCGACGTGGCCGCGTACGAGCGGCACGTGGCCGCACTGGAGCGCGACCGGCGCTGGACGGGAGAGACCCGGCCCGCGCTGGAGCGCCGTCTCGCGTCGCCGGCCGAGGTCCTGCGCCTCGCTCCCACCGCGCGCTCGCGGACGATCCGTTGACGGCGCCACGCATCGCGAGGCGGCTCGCCCGTGCGGAGGCCGGAACCTCCCCTCCATACCCGAGGATTCCCCGATGAACGCGCCCCGAGGCTCGCGAAGCCGTCTCCTGCTGTCCGCCCTCGCCGCCCTGCTGCTGTCCGCTCCGGCGCTCGCCCAGGGCGCCGCGCCGCGCGACGGACAGCGCGACTTCGACTTCGAGATCGGCAGCTGGAACACCCGCCTGTCGCGGCTCCAGAAGCCCCTGACCGGCTCCACCGCCTGGGTCGAGTACACCGGCACCACGACCGTCCGGAAGGTCTGGAACGGGCGCGCCAACCTGGTGGAGCTCGCGGTGGACGGTCCGGCCGGGCGCCTGGAGGGGCTGAGCCTGCGCCTGTACAACCCCGCGGCGCGCCAGTGGAGCCTCCACTTCGCCAACGCCCGGAGCGGCGCGATGGGGGTGCCGGCGGTCGGCGAGTTCCGGGACGGCCGCGGCGAGTTCCTTTCGCAGGAGGAGTACGACGGCCGCATGATCCTCACCCGGTTCGTGATCACCGTCCTCGGTCCGGATTCGTGCCGCTTCGAGCAGTCGTTCTCGGACGACGGGGGCAGGACCTGGGAGGTGAACTGGATCGCGGTCGACACCCGGGTGAAGGGCGATCCGGGGCGGGCGCCCTGACGTCACGGCAGGCTCACCTCGGCCCCGGATCGTCCGGCGCCGTTTGACAGCCGCTCCGGCGAGCACTACCCTCCCTGCAACGCAGGCCGACAATAGCACACCCGTCGCGAGGCGGGGCCGCAAAGCCAGGAGTCTCTCCGAGACCGTCCGCTTGCCGAAGCCAGATACCCGCGGTCCAACCCCGCTGCTTCGGATACGTCGTCGGCTCGCCCGACGTCCGAGGCGCGGGGTTTTTTATGCCTGCAGGTGGTACACAACGAGGAGAACTCATGAGTACCGCTGTTCCCGGTTTGTGGCTGGGCCTGCTGTTTTTGCTCGCGAACGCCGTCCCATCCGCGGGTCAGGATCCTGAGAATCCACACGCGGTCCGGCACCGGAACAATTGTCGGTTGGCGGTGCAGGCGCTCCGGACCGGGCATCCGCACCCCAGGTACGCCTGGGCGAGGAATTATCTCATGATATGCCGGGACGAGGCTCCCGAAGTCCTCCCCGAGATGTGGCGCCGTACCCTGCGGGCGGATACGCAGGATGTCGTTGCCGCCACCCTGGCGAGCGGGCGGATCAAGGACCGGCGGATCTACGCTGCCCTGAGGGAGACGGTTCTCGACCGCTCTCGCCCGGATGTGGTGCGTGTGGGGGCGATGGTAGCGCTGATGAGGTACATCGACCGACGCGAAGGGGTAACGATCTTCGACCTGATCCCTCCCAGGGACCCGGACAGCCGGATCCGGATCATTACCGTCAGCACGACTGGAGGGGCCCACTTCCAGGGTCCCGAACCACTGCTCGAGCCTGTGGGGCGGCCCGTGCTCGCCCTGCTCAAGCAGGTCGCGGATGCCCGGGCCACCGAGAGCTACCCGGTGTGGTACGCGGCCGCGGCGCTGTCGAAAACGCTCGCCGTGCGAGCGGAACTGGGACACCTGCAATAGTGGGGGTGCCATCCCGGCTGCATGCCAGGGATGGGACGAAACCGGCCCCGCGCCTCACCCGAGGCGCGGGGCCGAATCTCAGGCGCGCGGGCCGGCGCGGTGCGCTACTCCCGCCCCCCGGGGGTCTCCGCCAGCAGACGCTCCACCGCGTCGTCCAGCGCCGCGCCCCGGGCCGGGGTGAACGGCCCCTCCGAGCGCCAGCGCACCCGCCCCGCGTCGTCCACCAGCAGCGCGTAGACCTGCCGGTCGCTGGGGAGCGCGAGCGCCCGGCGGAAGCGCTCCGTGTCCGTGTACAGCGTGATGGTGGCGTCGCGCGCCGCCTTTTCCGTCACGCCGCCGCGCATCCCGCCCTCGATGAAGGGGCGGATCAGCACCCAGCCGCGGGCGATGGTGGGCAGCTCGTAGAAGCGCAGCTCCGGGTTGCGGAAGGCCAGCCCGCGTGCGTGCGGCAGCCAGGTGTCCACCACGGCCTGCTGCTCCCGCCGGAACGCGACGAACACCAGGTTGAGCCGCCCCTCGAAGTCGCGCGGCAGCGTGAAGTCCCTGCCCGACAGATTGGTGCCGCCGAGCGTGGGGAACACCACGGCGGCGGCGGCGGGCGCCGCCGGCTGCTGGGCATTGGCCCCGCCGGCCGGAAGCGCGGCGAGGACGGCGAGGAGCGCGAGGGGGTGCAACGTGGCCATGCTGCCTCCGTGGAGTTCGGGTCGGTGCCGCCGGCTTACGCCGGCCGGCGTCGTGGCCCAAAGATGCCCGGCCCCGCCGCCGCCCGCATGCACCGAAAGGAGTACGCCGGGCGATCCTGTCGAAAGTCTGTCGGAGGTCGCCCGCGGCCGTTAGCATGCTTCCGGGCCATCCGTTCCCCCCCGCACCGGAGCGCGCGACGTGGGCACCACCCGATCGAACCCCTGGGCGGCGCTCGTCTCCGCCGCTCTCCCGCTCCCCGCGGACCTCCTCCTCCGGCCGCGGCTGGACCGGGCGCTGGAGGAGCGCTCCGCCCGCCGCGTCTGCACCGTGACCGGCCCCGCCGGGGCCGGCAAGACGACGGCCGTGGGCGCGTGGCTGGCGAGCCGCGGCGGAGCCGGGCCGACGGCCTGCCTCGCGCTCGGCGGGCCGCTGTCGGCGGCCGACGACCTGGCCACGGCGCTGTCGGCGGCCCTGGCGCGGTTGGGCGCCGCGGAGCCCGCCCCTGCCGCGGGCGATCCCGCGCGGGCCGGCCGTGCGCTCGGGCTCGCGGCGGCCGGGGCCGCCGGGGTCCTGGTGCTGGACGACGTGCAGGAGGCGGGGCCGGACGCGCGCGCCCTGCTCGCCGCGCTGGTGCAGACGACGCCGGCCGCGCTGCGCCTGGTGCTGGTGTCCCGCGCGCCGCCGCCGCTCCCGCTCGCCCGGCTGCGGGCGCGGGGCCAGCTGGACGAGGTGGCGGCGGCCGCCTTGCGCTTCGACGCGGCCGAGACCGCGGCGTGGGCGCGCGCCGCGGGCGCCGCGCTCTCCGTGGAGGACGCGGCGCGGCTGGCCCGGGCGACGGAGGGGTGGGCGGCCGGGATCCGGCTGGTGCTGGACGCGGTCCGCGCCGGAGCGGACGCCGGGACGCTGGCCGGCGGGCTGGACGGGAGCTGGCCGCCGCTCTCGGCGTACTTCCTGGACGAGGTGCTCGCCGCCCAGCCGGAGCCGCGCCGGGAGCTGCTGCTCCGCGCGGCGCTCCTCCCCCGGCTGTGCGGCCCGCTGTGCGACGCCGCCACCGGCCGCGGCGGGGGCGCCGCGGCGCTGGAAGCGCTGGCCGACGAGCACGTGTTCACGGAGGCGGCGGCCAGCGCCCCGGGCGAGTTCCGGCTCCACCCGCTCTTCGCGGGCGCGCTGCGGGAGCGCTTCGCGCGCCTGCGCCCCGCGCACGCCGCCGATGCGCGGCTGCGCGCCGCCGCCTGGTGCGAGGGGGCGGGGTGGGGCGACGAGGCGGTGGAGCTGTGGCTGGCGGCCGGGGCGCACGGGCGCGCCGCGGACGCGCTGGCGCGGCTGGTCCCGGCGCTGTTCGGGCGGGGCGAGGGGGCGCGCCTGGCGGCGTGGCTGGACGCGCTCCCCCCGGAGCGGGTGCGCGCCGACGCCCGGCTGGCGGCGGGGCGCGCCTGGACGCTGTTCACCGCGGGGCAGACCACCGGGGTGGAGCGCCTGCTCCGCGATGCGGAGGCCGCGCTCGCCCCGGGCGACGAGGACGGCGCCGCGCTGGTGCTCGCCGTGCGCTCGCAGCTGTCGCTCTTCTCGCGGCGGAGCGCGGACGCGGTGGTGGAGGGCGCGTCGGCGCTGGACCGCGCGGGGGGCGGGCTCCGTCCCGCGGTGCTGGCCGGCGTGTCCGTGGGGGAGATCGGCCTCGGCGCGCCGGAGGCGGCGCGGCGCTCCCTGGACGAGGCCGCCACGCTGGCCCGCCGCGGCGAGGGCGACCCCGCGCTCCCGCTGGTGTTCGCGGCCTGGCAGTGCGCCCAGGCGGGCGACCTCACCGGCTGCGAGCGACTGTACGTGCAGGCGCGGGCGCTCGCCGAGCCCGCGGACGGGTCGCCCCGTCCGGGCGCCGCCATGGTCCGCTCGGGGCTGGCGGACGTGGCCTACGAGCGCGACCGGCTGGACGACGCACTCGGGGGCGCCGTGGCGGCCGTGGAGCTCGCCCGCGCGGAGCGCAACGCGCAGGCGGAGTTCACCGCGCTCTTCACCGTGGCGCGCGCGCTCCGCGCCCGCGGCCGCTTCGCGGACGCGGTGGCCGCCGCGCGCGAGGCGGTGCGCGCCGGCCACCACCTGGCCGCCATGCTGGGCTACGCCGAGGGGCTGGAGGCCGAGTGCCGCGCCCGCGCCGGGGAAACGGAGGCCGCGCTCGCCTGGGTCCGCTCTCTCCCCCCGGAGGCCGGAGCGCCCGACGAGTTCGAGGTGATCCGCGTCGCGCGCCGCCTTTCCGCCGCGCGCGTCCTCCTGCGCGCGGGCCGCGCCTCCGAGGCCGCGGCCTGGCTGGAGCCCGCCGTCCCCGCTGCCCGCTCCACCCCCGGGCTGTTCTCGCCCGCCGTGCTCGCCGCGTGGGCCGCCGTCCGCGCCGACCTGGGCGACGGCGCGGTGGCGCTGGCGGCGATGCGCGACGCGGTCCGGCTGGCCTCGCGCCACGGCCACGTCCGCTCCCTGGTGGACACCGGCACGGGGGTGGCGCCGCTGGTCGCCGAGCTGCTGCGCGACCCCGGCGGCGAAGCCGCGGCCGTGGCCGCGCACCTGCCGGTGGTGCAGGACGCGCTGGTGCGGCAGCGCGCCCTGTGGGAGGCGCCGGACGCGGAGCGCCTGGCCGCGCTCGCCCCGCTGGACCGCCTCACCCCGCGGGAGCTCCAGGTGCTCCGGCTCCTCGCCACCGGGCTCACCAACGACCAGATCGCCTCGCGTCTGGGGTCGAAGCCGGCCACGGTCAAGAAGCAGCTGCTCACCGTGTTCATGAAGCTGGACGCCAGGAGCCGCACGCACGCCGTCGTCCGGGGGCGGGAGCTGGGGCTGGTCCAGTAGCCCGCCCCCACGGGGGGCCCGCTCACGACCCGCCGGGGCGCACCTCCGTCAATTCTCCCACGAGCCCCAGCGACGGCAGCTCCTGGCGCACCACCTGGTGCGGCGCGGAGCGGGTCAGGTGCCACACCTGGAGCACGTCGGGCTCCTCGCTCACCCCGGGCTTGCCCCGCACCTCCACCCGGTAGACCGGGAAGGTGCCCGCCGGCACGACCAGCGTGTCCTCGCCCGTCACCGTGTAGGTCACCCGGCGCGGCGCGCGCGTCACCAGCACCGGCAGGGCGAGCGTCGCGCCCGGGCGCAGGTCGGCGAGCCGGAGCACGTGCTCGTCCATCAGGTCGAACACGGTGCCCTCCGGCACCGCCACGTCGTACACGGTGTCCGGCGCCGCCGCGCCGCCCCGCGTCCGCTCCCCAATCATCCGCCCCGCCGCGTACCTCCAGCGGGTCACCGACGGGCTCGCACCCGGGCCGGTGTCCACGTTGAGGAGCGGCTCCCAGCCGTCGCCGAAGAGGATCTCCGTGCGGAAGCGGGGAGCGGTCGGCCCCTCGCCGTACCTCACGTCGGAGAAGTGGCGCCACGCGCCGTCCTGCCGCGTCAGGGTGTAGGTCGCGCCGCCCGCGGGCGCGCCGCGGACGGTGTACGCGTAGACCAGCGTCTGCGGGGCGAGCCGCGCGGCCGGCGCCGGCTGCGCGGCCGGGCGCGCGGCGCACCCCCCGGCGAACAGGGCCGCGGCGAGGACCAGGGCGGCGCGCGTGGCTTCCGCGGTGGTGGAGCGGGCGAGTCTCATCGGGTTCGTCCGTCGGAGGTCGGTGGATGGCGGGCTCGGCGTCGGACGGGAATCTGGAGTGCGGCGAACGGGCCCGCATGCACCGAAAGTGGTACGACGCACGTCGGCCCCGCGCCTCACCCGGGGCGCGGGGCCGGATTCGTACGTCGGCGCGTGTCGCTCAGCCGCCGATGGGAGTCCCCGGCGGCAGCGGGAGCGGCCGCGAGGGCGCGGCCGGCTCCGCGCCGCGCTCCAGGAAGCGCCGGGCGTCGCGCGCGGCCGCCGCCTCGTGCGCCCGCTGCGCCGCGTCGGGGGCGCGGCGGCCCTCCAGGCGGCGCGCCAGGTCGGCCAGCTGCAGCTCGGCCGAGGCGCGCACCTGCGCCGTGGCCTGCGGGTCGCCCGCCAGCGCGATCAGCCGGTCCAGCACCGCCCGCTGCGCCGCGCGACGCAGCGCCGCGTCGCGCGGGCCGGCCGGCGTCGGCTGGCCCCAGCTCTCCCGCACCAGCCGCGTCATCACCTCGTCCAGCGAGGGAGCCGCCGCGTCGCGGGCGTGGAACGAGACCAGCCGCGCCGCGCGCTCCCGGTGCAGCACCCCGTCCACCACCCAGGCGGACAGCGACTGCGCCGCCGCCAGCGGGTCGAAGGCGCCGCCCAGCGGCGAGGCCCACGACCACGCCGTGGAGGCGTAGCCGTAGGGCGGGGGAGGGATCAGCGCCGTCACCCGCTCCGGGATCGCCAGCGCCTCCGGCTGGATCGCCCGCGCCAGCACGGCCAGCGCCCGCCGCTGCTCCGCCGGGTCCACGATGCGCGCCGGCACCTGCGCGTCGCCCGAGCGCGCGAAGGTGTACTCCAGCCCGCCCACCGTCTTGATCGCCGACTCCAGCGCGTAGCGGTGGTGCAGGTACACCGGCGCCAGGCGCTCGCTCAGGTGCCACATGGGCTCGCCGGCGGGGATGGCGGCGGCGGAGAAGCGGTCCAGCAGCACCCGCCGCACCGCCATGGTGCGCTCCAGCTCCGCCACCCGGTCGCTCCCCAGCGCCCAGCGCGTCACCTCCGGCATGCTCCCCGACTCGTCCGCGTCGCGGTCGGTCATGAAGCGCACGCCCTCGCGCACGCCATCGCGCACCAGCGCCTCCAGCCCGCGCGCCTCCGCCTCCGGTGTGGGGAACTGCATGTACGCGTAGCGGATCGCCAGCGTGTCGTACGCCCCCGGCCCGGCGCGGTACGCCTGCGACACGTCCACCCGTCCGTCCACCAGGCGGATCAGCGGCCCCGGGTAGTCCATCACCGAGGAGCGCTCGTCCGCCGAGGCGATGAAGTTGTGGGCCAGCCCCAGCGTGTGCCCCACCTCGTGCGCCACGTGCTGGCGGCGGCGGGCCAGCGCGAACGCCTCGCCGTCCGCCTTCGGGTCCAGGCGGCCCACCCACTCGCCCATGGCGGGGACGGTCCCGGCGAAGATGTTGTAGTCGGTGAGCGAGCGGTACGCGTCCATCCGCACCGCGGCCTTGATGATCTCGCCCGTGCGCGGGTCCTCGAACGCCGGCCCCACCGAGAAGCCGGGATCCGTGCGGTGCACCCACTGGATCACCGAGTAGCGCGCGTCCATGGGGTCCGCGCCCTCCGGCAGGTCCTCCACCCGGAAGGCATCGATGAAGCCGGCCGACTCGAACACCCGGTTCCACCACGACGCGCCCTCGCGGAAGGCGGTGCGGTACGGCTCCGGGATCCCCGGGTCCAGGTAGTACACGATCGGCTTGGTCGGCTCCGACATCGCCGCCGACGGGTCCTTCTTCTCCAGGCGCCAGCGGTTGATCCAGCGCTGCACGTAGCGCCCGGTGAGCGGCTGGCTGAAGTCGTAGAAGGTCAGCGGGTTCACCCCCACCCGGGGGTCGAACTCGCGCGGCCGGTAGCCCGAATCGGGGAGCTCCACGAAGGAGTGGTGCTGGCGCAGCGAGATGGAGCGGCCGTCCGGGGTGTGGCGGCGGATCTCCGGGCCGGGGTTGTCGCCGGCGAAGGTGAGCAGCGCCTCCACCTCCGTGTTCTTGGGGAATGCTTTCGTGCGCGGCAGGTAGATGGCGCTGCGGTCGCGGTCCAGCCGGAACTCGCCCTGCTGGCCGCGGCGGATGGTGGCCGCCACCCCGAAGGCGTCCTGGAGGAAGAAGTCGGTGGCGTCCACCAGGATGCGGCCGCCCTCCTCCGCCTGGATGGGGAAGGCGCCGCGCACCGAGGTGGGGAACGACTCCGCCACCGCCTGCGCCTCGCCCGGGGTGCGGGCGTTCAGGGCGCGGAAGCCGGTGTTCTGCTGCACCAGCAGCAGGCGGGGGCCGTGCCTCTCGAAGCGGACCACCACGCCGTCGCCGATGGTGCCGCGGTCCAGCCCCAGCGCGTTGCTGCCGATGCCCGTCGCCAGGGAGTTGAGGTACAGGAAGTCCTGGTCCAGGCGCGACACCTCCAGCAGCAGCTTGCCGTTCTTGGCGTCCCAGAAGAAGGGGAAGAAGCCGTCCTGGCGCTGCATCCCGGCGGTCTTGGCCGCGAAGCTGTTCTGCTGACTTCCGGCCTGTCCGGTGGCTGCCTGTCTTTCACCGGTCGAAGGTGCTGGCGACGAGGCGGGTCGCTGCGGCTGGGCGCAGGCGGCCAGCAGGGCGAGCGCGGCGGCCAGCGCCGGCTGCGGGGTGCGGCGTCGGGTCATGGCTTGTCGGCTTCGAGGGACGGTCGGACTGGATCTGGCGCGTGGGGCCGCTCCGGAGCCCGGCGGTACTGCTGCCGGTCTCCAGCGCGGGTCGCGGAGCCAGCCGAAACTGCCCGGCTGTCTCCGCTCCGGCTGCGGGAGCCTCGCCAAACTACCGGCGAGTCTCCCTCCGCTCAAGTTTTTGGGGGATCCGGCGGCGCGTGCGGCGCGCCGGGGCGGATCTCGCGGACGGTCGGGTGGTCCGGGTCGTCGGGCGGGATCAGGCCCACGTCCTCGGTGTCGCCGTAGGTCAGGCCGTGCGCCGCGTGCTCGCGCAGGAACTCGCGCACCGCCGGGAGCAGCCCGGCGAGCCAGGCGCTTCCCTCCGCGCCGCGCCAGTAGCCGTCCGCGCGCTCCACCGCCGCGGCGTCCACCGGCTCGCGCCGGCGGACGATCCCCGGCTCCTCCAGCTCCGCCCAGGCCCGGCGGTAGCCCGCGTCCACGCACACGCCGCAGGCGCGGCAGGCGAACCAGCGGTCGTTCACGCGGCCCCGTGCGTGTCGCGGGCCCGTACCGGCCAGGGACGCCACTGCACGGCGCGCGGGCCACGGCCGCGTAGCGCGAGGGCATCGGCCCGCGGGAGGCTGCGCCAGCCGCTCCGGTGGCCGGAGGGCGCGTCCACGCCCCCGAACGACCAGCCCAGGCGCCCGTCCCCGAACCGGGGGACGAGCAGCTCCTCGCGGAAGCGGCCGGCGACCACGTCGCGGACCAGGGCTTCCAGCCGCGCCCCCTCGTCCTCCGCCGTCTCCGCGCACGCGTCGCACCCGCACGACGGGAATGGCTCCGCGATCCACCGGCCAAACCGGGCGATCACGCTCGGGAAGGGAGTGAACGCGACCGCGATCGGCGCCGCGGCGGGGGTGACGGGCGTGAGAGTCACCGGTGGGCGTGCGTGCTCGAACGCCGTCATCCCGGGCCCCGGCTCGAAGGCAACGGTCCGGGACACCTCGTACTCCGCTTCCAGCCGGTCCAGCAGCTCCAGCGCGATCCGGTGCAGCGGGCGGAAGCGCTCCGGGTCGCCGACCCGGGAGTACGCTTCCGGCGGAGGCCTTTTCGCGCGCATCCTCAGGCCAGCGCGGGCGCCTGCTCGCGGGCGGCGGGCGCCGCGGGGGCCGCCGCGTCCGGCTCCGCCAGGGCGGAGGACGCGAACAGCACCACGGAGATCCACACGAAGTCCGCCAGCAGCAGGTGCACCAGCTGCATCCACACCGGCGCCAGCAGCGCCAGGTTCACGAAGCCCGCGCCCACCTGCACGGCGAACAGGACGGCGACGGCCGTCGCCAGCTTCCGCGTCGTCCCGGAGGGGCGGAGGCGGGCCACCATCCGCGTGGCGAACACCAGGTAGGCGCCGGTCGCCAGGGCGATCGCCGGGTGCAGCACGCGCAGCCGCAGGAGGAAGTGTGCGGTGTCCGAGAAGTCCTGCCGCATCCCCTCGCGCAGCGACACGGCGGGGAAGAGCGTGTCGCCCAGGGCGGCGATGGCGCCGCTGGCGCCCAGCAGCAGCATCGCCGCGAAGCCCACCGCCAGGAGACTTGCCGCGGTGCCCTGGCCGCGCAGGCGCACGGGGCGCCCGCCGGAGCCCCACCAGGCGGTGAGGGTGATGGCGCCCAGCAGCAGGAAGGTGTTCACCAGGTGCGCCACCATGGAGAAGGCGCGGTACCCCGAGGCGTTGTCGGCGACCAGCTCGAAGAGCACCAGCCCCGCGCCCAGGAGCGCCTCGATCACCATCAGCACCGTGGAGGCGACGGCGCCCCGCCGCACGGCGTGGCCGCGGGGGAAGGCGCGGAAGGCCCACACCAGCATCGCCAGCACCAGCAGCCCGGCGATCCCGCTGGTGACGCGGTGGGTGAACTCGATCACCTGCTCCGTGCTTTCCAGGCGCGGGATCACCCGGCCGTCGCACTTGGGCCAGTGGTCGCCGCACCCCGCGCCGGAGCCGGTGGCGCGCACGTAGGCGCCCCACGCCACCACGGCCAGGTTGTAGGCCAGCACGCCCCAGGCGTACTTCGCGAACCCGCTCGGCTTCATCGCTGCATCCGACATGAGGGTGGACCGCCGCGGACCCGTACGGCGGTGAAAATAAAGCGCTTCGCCCGGGGCGCGGCAAGCCGGAGGGCCGCGTGTGGGGGCTTTCCCCACGCGCGCGTGGGGCATCCCCGGAGGCGCGCGCTCTCGCCTTGGCGCGATGTGGCGCGGCGTGTATATTTCCCGGCTTCCAGGCCGGCCCCGCGCGGCCGGCACGCAACCCGAAGCGAGCACGAATGCCAGACATCGCCGCCACACACGTGCGCGACGTCCTCCCGGGCGCCGCCCCGCTCAGCGGGGCCAGCGCCGCGGCGCTCGCCGCCGACGGCATGACCACGGGGACCCAGCGCGCCGGCGTCGACGCCTGGCGCAAGGGGCGGTCGGGGGGCGTGCGGCAGCGGCTGCGCGACTACGTCACCCTCACCAAGCCGCGGATCATCTCGCTGCTGCTGGTCACCACCGCCGCCCCCATGTTCATCGCGGTGGGCGGGTGGCCGGACGGGTGGACCGTGCTGTGGACCATGATCGGCGGCTACCTCATGGCGGGCGGCGCCAACGCGATCAACATGTACATGGATCGCGACATCGACGCCCGCATGCCGCGCACCGCGCTGCGCCCCATCCCCAGCGGCCGCATGTCCCCCGGGCACGTGCTGGCCTTCGGGATCACGCTGGGCGCGGCGGCGTTCGCGCTGTACGCCGTGCGGGTGAACCTGCTCAGCGCCGTGCTGGCGCTGGGCGGGCTGCTCTTCTACGTGTTCGTCTACACCCGCTGGCTCAAGCGCACCTCCCCGCAGAACATCGTCATCGGCGGCGCCGCGGGCGCCTTTCCGCCGCTGGTGGGGTGGGCCGCGGCCACGGGCGAGATCACGCTCACGGCCGTGTACATGTTCCTGATCGTGTTCTTCTGGACCCCGCCGCACTTCTGGGCGCTGGCGCTGGTCAAGCAGAAGGACTACGGCCGGGTGGGGGTGCCCATGGCGCCCAACGTGTGGGGCGAGCGCGAGACCATGCGGCAGATGGTGGTCTACACCGGCATCCTGGTGGCCGTCACCCTGGCGCCGGTCACCTACGGCGGCATGGGCGCCGTGTACGGCGTGGCCGCCGCGCTGCTGGGCGCCTGGTTCCTGTTCGACGTGACCCGCCTGTTCCGCGCCGACAGCTTCACCAGGCCCGCGTGGGCACTGTACCGCAACTCGCTGCTCTACCTGGCGCTGCTGTTCTGCGCCATGGCCGTGGACGGCGTGTTCTCGGTGGGGCGCATGCACGGCGGCAGGGACCTGGTGATGCTCCGCAGCCCGGAGCTCGCCATGGCCGTCGAAGCCGGCCGCTGAGCCGCAGCCCGGCACCGGAACCGGGGCCGCTCCCACGGGGAGCGGCCCCTTCGTCTGCAGCGTCCCCCCGGAGCCCCATGCGCATCCTCCGCACCCTGGCCCTGGCGGCCGCCCTGGCCGCGCCGCCGCTCGCCGCCCAGGCCGTCCGGGACTCGGCGCAGCTCGCCCGCGAGCCGCTGTTCACCGGGCGCGATGCCCTGTACGCCGGCGCCTTCGCGGCCGGCGCGCTGGTCCTCGCCCCCGTGGACCGCGAGCTCGCCGACGCCATCCAGGGGAGCCCGCAGGCGAACCGCGCCCTGCGCAGCTCGTCCGCCGGCTTCCGCGTCCTGGGGCACCCCGGCGTCATCGGCATCGCCGGCGCGCTCTACGTGGCGGGCCGCGCCGCCGACCGCCCGGCGCTGGCCGACGCGGGGCTGCACACCGCCGAGGCGATCATCCTGGCGGAGGCGTTCACCTTCGCCGGCAAGACGCTGGCGGGGCGCGCCCGCCCCAGCCGCGACCCCGACAACACCGCCAGCTTCTCGCTGGGCCGCGGCCTCCGCGGCGACGACTACCAGTCGTTCCCCTCCGGGCACTCCTCCGCCGCCTTCGCGGCCGCGTCCGCCGCCACCGGCGAGATCGGCCGCTGGGCGCCCGGGTACCGCCTTCCCGCCGGGATCGCGCTGTACACGGGGGCCACGCTGGTGGGGGTGTCGCGGATGTACGACAACAGGCACTGGGCGAGCGACGTGGTGATCGGCGCGGCGCTGGGCACCTTCAGCGGGTGGAAGGTAGTCGCCTACACCCACGCGAACCCGCGCAACCCCGTGGACCGCATGCTGCTGAGGACCACGGTGGTCCCCGCCGGCCGCGACGGGGTCCTGCTGGCCTGGACGGCCCCGCTGTGACGCGCGCCGACGCCCGCTGGCGGCGGGCCGTGGAGGAGCACCGCGACGCCGTGCGGCGCTTCGTCGCCACCGCCGAGGGGCTGGGGGCCGACGCCTGGACCCGCCCGCGCGACCCGGGGAAGTGGTCGCCCGCGCAGACCGCCGAGCACCTGGTGCTCGCCTACGAGGCCGCCCTCCGCGAGCTGTCCGGCGCCCCGGGGATCCGCCCCCTGGTGACCGGCTTCCGGCGGCTGGTGCTGCGCCGGGTGCTGCTGCCGCACATCCTCTTCCACCGCAGCTTTCCCCTGCGCGCCGCCTCGCCGCGCGAGATCCGGCCGCCCGCCGTGCACGCCGACCGCGCCACGGTCCTGGCCCGCATGCGCGAGCTGGCCGTGCAGGCCGAGCGCGAGCTGGAGGCCGCCCGCTCCACCGGCGCCCGCGTCACCCACCCGTACTTCGGTCCGCTGGACGCGCTCACCTCGCTGCGGTTTTTGGCCGTGCACCTGGAGCACCATCTGCGTCAGCTGTCGTCCTGAACGGCAACTGCTTGAACTGCGGGTTCGGGCGTGCCCCCGGCTGGCGCCGGGGTCGGGCTTCGGCTCCGTAGGCGAGCAAACAACGCTCGCCAACGGAGTCGAGCCCGCGCAAACTGCCGCGCGGTCTCGCCCCTTCGGGCCGAAATCCCTCACGCGACGGCAGGCCCCCTCCCCCGGCCCCTCCCCCGCAAGCGGGAGAGGGGAGAACTGCCGGCTACCTCGATATCCAGCCGTTGTCCCCTCTCCCAGACTTGGGAGAGGGTGGCGAGCCTCAAGCGAGCCGGGTGAGGGCCCTACGACGGCGCCCCCGCCTCGATCCCGAAGCGGGGGCGCCGTGTAGTTGCAGGCTGTCCCCTGTAACCTGTCCCCTGTAACCTGTCTGTTCACCTCGCCGGTGCGTCCGCCGTGACGGGCGCCGACGCCGTCCGCACCCCGGGGGCTTGCTTGCGGGAGAGCACCGCCTCCACCCGCGGGGAGGCCAGCGGGAAGTTCACCAGCTCGTGCACCCGCTCGCGCAGCTCGCGGATCGCGGCGCGGGTGACGCTCTCGGTGGAGGGGCGGCCGGTCGCCAGGGTGACCACGGGGACGCGCGGCATCACGCGCAGCATCGCCACCTCCACCGCGGGGACGCTCTCCTCGCCGGGGAGGAAAACGTGGCCCGGGTCGTTGGAGTCGGCGCCGTAGCTTTCCAGCCCCACGGCGCGCACGACCTGGTGGAAGCGCGGCATCTGCGCCGCGGGGACGTCGTAGTCCACCGCCACGCCGGCGGGGCGCCCCTCGCGGTCCACGCGCGAGTGCCAGGAGGTGAGCGTGCTGGTGGCGAACGAGCCGGGGCGCGAGCGCCCCTGCTGGAAAAGGAACGCCTGCCGGTCCGGGTGCCGCCAGGTCTCCCGACGCCCGAAGCGGATCCCCGCCTCGCCCAGCGCCCGCTCCAGGCGGATGATCTTTTCCGCGAACAGGGGGTGCAGCACCTCCAGCCCGCGGTGCGTCTTGCGCGCCTCCGGGCCGTAGTCGGTCCGCAGCACCCGCCACTCCCACGCCTCGTAGCTCTCGCCGCGCATGGGGCGCGGCAGCCCGGCGTTCCCCACCACGTGCGTCCCCGGCAGCGGGTTCGCCGGCTGGTACACGGGCACGTCCATGTACTCCGCCAGCCCGAAGCGCCCCTGCCCCGCCATGCCGTAGCGGCAGCGCATCTCGGCGGGGGTGGGGTTGCGGCGCAGCGCGGCGAAGTCGGTGCGGGCGCAGGCCGGCGCATCCCGGCCGGCGGGGAGGGGACCCTGCGCCTCCGCGGCCGCGGGGAGCAGGACGAGCGCGAGCAGCAGCGTGCGGGCGTTGCGGAGAGCCATGCGCGTGGGAGCGGGTGACCGGCGAGGAGCCGGGCGGACGGGGGTCCGGCCGGCGGAGGACGGGCGCCGGCGCGGGCCGGCGGGCGTGGTTCCCGGGGCGCAACCAGTATAACCGCAGCGGGTTGCGCCTACAAGTGACTTCCCGCGTACCCCCGTGCGCCCGGATGGTTGCACCCGGTCGGGGCCCTCAGCCCGCGTCCGGGCCCTCCCGGAACGCCTCCACCGACAGCTCCTCGGCGGCGCCGAGCAGGCGGTGCACCACCGCGAGCGACTCGTCCACCGCCTCGCGCGACGATTCCGCGCCCGCCGTGTCGCGCAGCGCGGACTCCGTCTCCTCGCGCAGGATCGCGTACTCCCGGCGGAGCCCCGCCTCCGACCACCCCAGCCGGCGGCGCTGGGCGCCGTGGCGGCGCGCGAGCAGGCGCTGCACCTCCTGCCCGTCGCGCGCGGTCGCGGGTGCGTCCTCGCCGTCCTCCTCCAGCAGCACCAGCACCTGCGCCAGGTCGGTGAGCAGGGTGGCGGTGTGGTTCTCCAGCTCTGAGCGCGTGCGCTCGTGCGCCTCCGGCAGGGCGGGGTCCACCCGCAGCCGGCGTGCGAAGGCCCCCACCACCTGGTGCGCCGCGTCGCCGAGGGCGTGGCCCACGCGGGAGAGCGAGCCCGAGCGCCGCGGCCGCCGCCGGGCGTCGGCCGCCTCGGCCGCGCCCTCCACGGCCGGGAGCCAGAGCGTGAACACGGAGCCTTCCCCCTCGCGGCTGCTCACCGTCAGGTCGCCGCCCATCAGCCGGGCCAGGCGGCGGCTGATCGCCAGCCCCAGCCCGCTCCCCTGGTGCACGCGGGTGAGCGCCCCGTCCACCTGCACGAACGGCTCGAACACCGCCGCCAGCCGGTCCGCGGGGATGCCGATGCCGGTGTCCTCCACCCGCACGCAGCTCCACGGCCCCGGGCCGTGCAGCTGCGCCTCCGGGCCGGGCTCCCCGCGGCCGCACGCCACCCGGATGCGCCCGCCGCCCGCCGTGAACTTGGCCGCGTTGCCCAGCAGGTTCACCAGCACCTGCCGCACGCGGTTCTCGTCGCCCCAGTACTCGGCCTCCGCGTCGCACTCCGCCTCCAGCGCGATCCCCTGCCGCTCGGCCTGCGGGCGCACCAGCGCGAGCGCCGCCTCCGTCGCCTCGGCCAGGCGGGCGCGCCGCGGCTCCACCAGCAGCCGCCCCGCTTCCACCCGCGCGAAGTCCAGCACGTCCTCGATGATCGCCAGCAGGTGGCGGCTGCTGGCGCGCACCCGCTCCAGGTAGCCGTGCTGCAGCTCCGTGAGCGGCCCGGCCGACCCCAGCTCCAGCAGGTCGGCGTAGCCCACGATGGCGTTGATGGGGGTGCGGATCTCGTGCGATATGGTCGCCAGGAACCTCCCCTTCTCCTGGTTGGCCTCCTGCGCGTCCCGCAGCGCCTCGTGCAGCCGCTCCTCGATGCGGCGCCGCTCGGTGAGGTCCTGCGTCACCTTGGAGAAGCCCACCAGCTCGCCGCCGTGCCGCAGCGCGGTGAGCACCACCCGCGCCGGGAAGAAGCCGCGGTCGCGGGCCCGGCGCGTCCCCTCGCCGATGTACTCGCCGGCGTCCGCGGCCTCCCGCAGGTGCTCCTCCGCCGTGCCGTCCTCGGCCCCGCCCTCCGGGTACAGCATGCGCAGGTGCCGCCCCACCATCTCCTCGGGGGTGAACTCCTTGATCCGCTCCGCCCCCTCGCCCCAGTGGGTGATCACGCCGTGCCGGTCCATCAGGAACACGGCGTACTCGTGCACCCGCTCCACCATGAGCTGGTACTGCGCCTTGCTGGGCGCCTCCATGCCCGCGGCCGCCGCCGCCGCCTCCCCCGGCAGGCCCCCGTCGGCCCGCTCGCGGCCCCGCGGAGCGGAAGGGCGGTCCCGGCGGGTCTCGGTGTCGGCGGCTGGGCGCATCGGTCGGGGCGATCCGGATTCGGGTGTCTGCAAGCCGTTCCGGTGCGCGGTTTTACAAGAAGCGCGCCAGCCCCTCGCCGGCGCCGCCTTGCCCCGGCCCGCGCCCCGGGCCTAGCTTGGGGCCCCGTCCGCGCCCCGGTGAGCGCGGCGGTCCACCCCGGCGGCGCGGGACGGCATGGCGAGCAGCAGGGCAAAGGTGAGGTTCGATCCCACCCCCAACCCGCACGCGGGCAAGTTCACCGTGGGGCGCACCCTGGTGGAGGGGCGCCGCGGCAGGTCGTACGACTCCGCCGAGGCCGCCGCGGAAGACCCCGTGGCCGCGCCGCTGATGGCGCTGGAGGGGGTGCTCGCGGTGTTCATGGTGGCCGACTTCGTCACCGTCACCAAGGCGCCGGAGGCGAGCTGGGCCGAGCTGGCGCCGCGCGTGCAGGCGGCCCTGCGCGCGGCGCTCTGACGCGCCGCCGCTTCCCGCGTCGACCCATCCCAGGCGATCCCCGCATGCCCCACGGCCACGACCTCCCCGCGCTTCCCCCGGAGGCGTTCCGCGCCCGGCGCGAGCGCTACCTGCGGCTCGCCGGCGACGCCGTCACGGTGCTCCCCGCCGCGACGGAGCGCTTCAAGTCGCGCGACACCGAGCTGCGCTTCCGGCAGGACAGCGACTTCCACTACCTGACCGGCTTCCCGGAGGCGGACGCGGTGGCCGTGCTGACGCCGCACGACCCGGAGCGGCGCTTCACCCTGTTCGTGCGCCCGCGCGACCCGGAGCGCGAGGCGTGGACCGGGGCGCGGCTGGGGGTGGAGGGGGCGCGGGAGCGCTTCGGGGCGGACGCCGCGTACCCGCTGGACGAGCTGGACGCGCACCTGCGCGACCTGCTCCTCCCCGCCGCGGAGGTGGTGTACGCGCTGGGCGCCCACCCGGAGATGGACCGCCGCGTGACGGCGCTGCTGGGCGGCTTCCGCAGGACCCGCCCGCGCACCGGCGCGGGCCCGCTGGTGCTGCGCGACCCCGACACCCTGCTGGCGGAGATGCGGCTGGTGAAGGAGCCCGCCGAGCTGGAGCTGCACCGGCGCGCCGCCGCGGTCACCGCGGAGGCTCACGCGGCCGCCATGCGCGCCGCGCGCCCCGGGGTGGGCGAGTGGGAGCTGGAGAGCCTGCTGGACGGGCACTTCCGCGCGGCCGGGGGCGCCGGCCCCGCCTACCCCACCATCGTGGGCTCCGGCCCGGGCGCCACCACCCTCCACTACGTCGCCAACGACCGGCGCCTCCGCCAGGGCGAGCTGGTGCTGATCGACGCGGGCGCCGAGGTGGGGATGTACGCGGGCGACATCACCCGCACCTTTCCCGTGTCCGGCCGCTTCTCGCCGGCGCAGCGTGCCGTCTACGAGACCGTCCTGGAGGCCGAGGAGGCGGCGATCGCCGCGGTGCGCCCCGGCGCCTCCGTGCTGGAGGCGCACGACGTGGCGGTGCGGGTGCTCACCCGGGGGATGGTGGAGCTGGGGCTGCTCCGGGGCGACGTGGACGAGCTGGTCCGCGACGGCGGCTACCGCCGCTTCTACATGCACCAGACCTCCCACTGGCTGGGGCTGGACGTGCACGACGTGGGGCCGTACCGCCGCGCCGGCGGCGAGCCCGTCCTGCTGGAGCCGGGGATGGTGCTCACCATCGAGCCGGGGATCTACGTCCCCGAGTCGGCGGACGACGTGCCGGCGGAGCTGCGCGGCATCGGCGTGAGGATCGAGGACAACGTGGTCGTCACCGCGGAGGGGTGCGAGGTCACCACCCGCGGCGTCCCGGTCTCCGTCGCGGAGGTGGAGGCGCTGGTGGGGAGCGGCGCGTAGCGGGGTCGCGGACGGGCGGGAGGGGAGGGGGCGGCGCTCACCTTCAGCGGGCGGAGGCGGCATGGTGCGGAGCGCGATGCTGGAGCGGGGGATGGGCGGGGAGGAGGGGTTCCGCTGGCGCGGGCGGGAGGTGTCGCGCCTGGAGGGGCTGAGCGACGCGGTGTTCGGCTTCGCCATCACCCTGCTGGTGGTGTCGCTGGAGGTGCCCCGCACCTTCGGCGACCTGCTGGACGCCATGCGCGGCTTTCCCGCCTTCGCCGCCTCCTTCGCCATCCTCTTCTGGATCTGGCACTCGCAGTACCTGTTCTTCCGCCGCTACGGGCTGCACGACCGGGTCACCACGACGCTCAACGCGGTGCTGCTGTTCGTGGTGCTCTTCTTCGTCTACCCGCTCAAGTTCGTCTTCAGCTACGTCATCGCGCTGTACACCTCCGGCGTGCCGTACGCCACGCTGGCGGACGGCTCCACGGTGCCCGTGGTGACGCGCGCCCAGGGGGCGCCGATGATGACCATCTACGGCTTAGGGTACGTGGCCGTCTTCCTGCTCTTCGCGCTGATGTACCTGCACGCGTGGCGGCTGCGGGACGCGCTGGGCCTGGACGAGGTGGAGCGGTTCGACACCCGCGCCGACGTGAGGACGGCCCTGCTCAACGTGGGCGTGGGGGTGCTGTCCGTGTGCATCGCGGTCTTCGGGCGGGGGCCCGCGAGCCTGGCGGCGGCGGGGTTCACCTACGCGCTGCTGGGGCCGCTGATGACGGCGGACGGCGTGCTGCGGGGGAGGCACCGCAGGCGGCTGCTGGCCGGTCTCCCGGCGGCCGAGCCGCCCGGGGCCGCCGCCGGGTAGCGCGCCGCGTGCCCTCCCCGCGCGCCGTGGCTGCGCTGCTCCTGCTCGCCGTGATCTTCGCGCTCGCCTCCAGCGCGGTGCGGCGCACCCGCATGGAGGTGCAGGAATGGGACTGCCCGCCCGCGCCCGCGTCCTGCGCAAAGCCGGTGCTGGTGCTCGGCTACCCCTTCCCGTACGTCTCCGACAACCAGGGCGTCTCCGTGGTGGGGAGCGCCTCTCTCTTCGGCGCCCTGGTCCGGGAGGACTTCTTCCACCCCGGCGCGTTCGCCGCGGACGGGGCGGTCTATCTCGCGGTCGCGGCGGTCGCCCGGCGCGTGCTCCGCGCGCGGCGCCGGCTTCCGGGGGAACCGGGATGACTTTCATGAAGGCATGGTGGCATCACGACTCCGCCGACCTTCCCGTCCTCCTCTTCAGCGAGCTGGACGCGGAGCGGTGGGAGACGCGGTCCGTGGAGGTCTTCCGGGACGGGCGGATCGGCTATGCGAGCGCGACGGAGTCCGCCGGTCCGACGATGCTCGGCCAGCTGCCGGTGCCGGAGCTCGACGAGATCCGCGCCGACCCCGAGTTCGACGCGGAGGAGATCACGCGCGAGGAGTTCGAGGCCGTATGGGAGCGCCGGGCGGCTGGACCCGCCTGGCCCGGGGCGCCTCGCCACGCCTCTGGATGAACGACGCCCCCGCCGGGATCTCCCGGCGGGGGCGTCTTCAGCGTACTCCGAAATTCGTAACTGCCGTCGGTCGCTACGTCGCCGGCACCAGGTCCGCGACCAGCCGCACGGTCCGCACGTGGCACTCGCCGTCCCGCACCCGGACGCCGGTCCGGGCCCACTCCCGGTAGCCCGCCTTCCGCACCGTCACGTCGTACACGCCCGGGCGCTCCTGGGCCAGCCACGCCTCCGAATCCAGCGCGCCGACCTGCACCGAGTCGGCGAAGGCGCCGTCGCGCGCAACCGCCGTCGCGGGCCCGGCGAGGATCGCTCCCGTGCGCGCGTCCCGGAGCTGCACGGCGACGGCCGGGCGGATGTCCGTGGTGCAGTCCCCGCCGATCAGCTCGGAGCACCCCGCCGCCAGCAGCGCGGCGAGGGCCGGGACCACGATGGATCTCATTGCAGAGCTCCCATGCCGTGGGTGGAAGTCGAGCGCGCCACGCTACGACGCGGGCTGCAGCTCCGCGCGGAGCACCGCGGTCTGCACGTGGCACTCGTCGCTCCTCACCGCCACGTCGGCGCGGGTCCAGTCGCGGTAGCCGGCCTTCTTCACCGTGACCACGTACACCCCCGCGCGCTCGTGCGCCACGCCGATGCTGGACAGCTCGGCCGGGAACTCCGCGGTCTCCACGAACGCGCCGTCGCGCACCGTCAGCGTCGCCGGGCCGGTGAGCGCCGCCCCGGTGCGCGCGTCCCTCATCTCCACGGTGACCGCGGAGCGCGCCTCCATGGTGCACACCGTGTCCTCCATCGGGTTCTGCGGGCACGCCGCCAGCAGCGGCACGAACGCGACCGCAGCGAGCCTCACGAAGCCAGTTCTCATCGGTCCTCCGGGTTGCAGGGGTTCAGGGATCCACGCAGCGAATGGGACGACGCGGAGCGGACGAGGGTCACGAGGCCCTCACCCCCCGGCCCCCTCTCCCAATGCTGGGAGAGGGGGAGCAACGGCAGCGCGCTTCGGCAGGCTCCGAGTAGGGGGTCGGCCAGGGGATGCTGCTCCGGGGGAGCCGCACCCGAAGGGACTCGCAGAGCACTCGCCGTCGCTCCGCCTGCGCTTTCGGGATCACACCGGCTTCGAACACGACGTTCCCCCTGCGCAGCCTCCCCCGACCTCCCTGCGCAGATCGCAAAAACGGCAACGGCCCGGCAGTGCTCCCCCTCTCCCGCTTGCGGGGGAGGGGGCCGGGGGGAGGGGGCCTGCCACGGCGCACCGATCTCCGACCTTCGACCAGCCCTCCCCCGGCACGGGGGAGGGTGGCGAGCCTCAAGCGAGCCGGGTGGGGGCCCCAGCGGACGCCAGCACCAGCCCCGCGTGAGGGATTTCGGCCCGGAGGGGCGAGACCCCGCGGCAGTTTGCGGGGGCTCGACTCCGTTGCAGACGGTCGTATCGTCTGCTACGGAGCCGAAGCCCGACCCCGGCGCCCGCCGGGGGCACGCCCGAACCCGCAGTTCAAAGAAGCCGCGCGATCACGGCACCACGCTGTGCGTCCGCGAATTGTAGCGCAGCCCGGTGGTGGCGGACTCGGAAAGCACGTGGACGGTGAGGTTGGTGAGCGCCGCGGCCTTGAGCGTGCCCTTGCTGGTGGCCTGGTACGACTTGTAGGGCGACAACCCGCGATTCGTCACCGTCTTGCCGTCCAGCACGAGGGTTCCCGCGCCCGAGAACGAGAGCACGTCCGGGCTCCCCGAGACCCGCGACGCCGTGCCGCCCGAGAAGAGCAGGAACCCGCTGTACGCCGGCACGTCGTAGAGCGCGCGGAACACCGTCTCCTGCTTGAACCCGCGGTTGCTGGAGTTGCCCGCGTCCGTGAAGCCCACGCCGCTGCGCACGAACACGCTCGCCGAGGTGTTCGCGAGGGAGTAGTCCTTGGTGGAGTACGTGGCCACCTTCTCGAACTTGGAGTTGTCCCGCTCCGTCGCGCCGGAGATGCTGAGCGCCCCGGAGTTGGCCGCCCCGTCGCCCGCGTAGGCCACCGCCAGCACGCCGGACGCCGCCGTCCCGGGGAGCTTGGTGCCCAGGTCGTACGTCCACCCCTCCGTCAGCCGGTCCGCCCGCAGGTGGGTGTACGCCAGCGGCTTGCCGGGCGTGCGCACCCGCGACGTGGCCGCCGTCTGCTGCACGAAGGTCACGTCCCCGTTGCCGATGACCTGCGCCACGGAGCCGCGGATGGAGAGCCCCGTCTGCCGCTCGATGCCGATGCCCAGGATCCCCGGCGCGGCGTTGTCCTGCGCCGCCTTCGCCATCGCGCCCAGCAGCCGCCCGAAGCGCCCGCGCTCGGTGAAGTGCGTGTCCACCAGCGCGCCGCCCAGGAAGTTCAGGAAGTCGGTGTGGATGCCGGTGCCGCCGTCGCTCACGTCGTTGAGGTAGGTGGTGTGGGAGTCCGTCATCACGTCGGCGGAGACCAGGTCGGCGCTGCCGCACAGGCAGAACTGGCCCTGGCTCATGGCGCCGGCGCTGGTGCCGCCCACCGCCCCGCCGCGCGTCTCCACCACGGTGCGGATGTGGGTCTCCAGCAGGGTGCCGTTCCACTGGTCGTAGTACGCGCCCTGGTCGCCGCCCTTGAGGAACACCGCGTCCGCGTTTGCCACCGCGCCCACCAGCGCCGCGTTGTTGGCCTCCGCGCGCGTGGTCACCTGGTAGACCGTGGCGTCCACGGGAATGCCCAGCGTGGTGCCGATCCACTCGAAGTAGTCGGTGATGAACGAGGTGGAGGCGTCGATGGTGAGCACCGCCACGCGCACCGTGCCGTCGCCGTCCACGTCGCCGTTCTCCACCACCTTGCGGTACAGCCGGTAGCTCCACGAAGAGGTGTCGCCCACGTCGCCCTCCGCGCCGCCGCCCGACAGCACGATGGTGCCGGTGACGGCGGCGGCCGTGACGTCGGCGCGGGGCGGTGGGGCGGGGGCGACAGGCGAGTCGGCGCGCTCCGCGCACGCGGCCAGCGCCGCGGCGAGGAGGAGGGAGGCTGCTGCGCGGGCGGTGGGCTGCCAGTGGCTCATCGGGCACCGGTCCTTGGGGCGGGTGGAACGACGGTCCGCGCGGAGTGGCGCGGCGGGCGGAGGCCACACCCGCGCCGGGCTCCACAGAACCGGGCGGAAAAGGTGTGTGCCGCCCGCAAGTTAATCCGTCCGCGCCGCAGGGCCAGGAGATCGTTCAAACCGTGCATCCGGGTAAAGGGATGAATGGCTCCCTTGCGCGGCTTACGCCGCCCGTGTAGCTTGTTGTCGTCGCCGCGAGGCGACGGTGGATGGATTTGAGCGCGACCGCTTGCGACCACCTTAAAAAAACGCTAAAGAGTCGGGATTGGGTTACCGGCAGCATCGTGATCCGGTATGCAACGCCCCGCACTCCAGAGTCGCGGGGCCTTTTTCGTTTTCCAGGCGCACATGTCCAACACCACGTCTCCGTACCTGCGGGCCCTCGCCCAGCGCGTCCTCGTCTTCGACGGCGCCATGGGGACCTCCATCCAGCGCTACGACCTGTCCGCCGAGGACTTCGGCGGGGCGAAGCTGGAGGGGTGCAACGACTACCTGGTGATCTCCAGGCCCGACGTCATCGAGGAGATCCACGCCTCGTACATGGAGGCCGGGGCCGACGTCCTGGAGACGGACACCTTCCGCTCCAACCGGATCACGCTGGGCGAGTACGGCCTCGCCGACCGCGTGCGCGAGATCAACGTGGCCGCCGCCTCGCTGGCGCGCCGCGTGGCCGACCGCCACGCCACGCCGGAGAAGCCGCGCTTCGTCGCCGGCTCCATCGGGCCGTCGGGCTTCCTCCCCTCGGCCAGCGACCCCACGCTGGGCAACATCACCTTCGACGAGCTGGTCCCCGTGTTCGCCGAGCAGGCGGCCGGGCTGATCGAGGGCGGGGTGGACGTGCTGCTCGTCGAGACCTCGCAGGACATCCTGGAGGTCAAGGCGGCGGTGTTCGGGTGCCGGCGGGCGATCGCGGAGGCGGGGCGGCCCGTTGCCCTCCAGGTGCAGGTGACGCTGGACACCTCCGGCCGCATGCTGCTGGGCACCGACATCGGCGCGGCGATGGTGACGCTGGAGGCGCTGCGCGTGGACGTGCTGGGGCTCAACTGCTCCACCGGCCCCGAGCACATGCGGCAGCCCATCCGCTGGCTGGCCGAGAACACCCGGCTCCCCATCTCCGTCATCCCCAACGCCGGCATCCCCCACAACGAGGGCGGCGTCGCGGTGTACCCCATGACGCCGGAGCCCTTCGCCGCGCAGCTGGAGGAGTTCGTCAGGGAGCTGGGCGTCGGCGTGGTGGGCGGGTGCTGCGGCACCACCCCGGACCACATCCGCGAGCTGGTGGCGCGCGTGGGCGGCGCCCCGCAGAAGCGGCGCGAGGTGGAGTACGTGCCGCGCCTCTCCTCCGGGATCCGCGCCACGGACCTGGTGCAGCTGCCCGCGCCCACCATGATCGGCGAGCGCGTCAACTCGCAGGGGTCGCGCAAGGTCAAGCGCCTGCTCCTGGCCGACGACTACGACGGCATCCTGGACGTGGCCCGCGAGCAGACGGAGAGCGGGGCGCACGTGCTGGACGTGTGCGTGGCGCTCACCGAGCGGCAGGACGAGGACGTGCAGATGAGGACGCTGGTGAAGCTCCTTTCCCAGGGGGTGGAGGCGCCGCTCTGCATCGACTCCACCGAGGCGCCCACCATCGAGGCGGCGCTCAAGCAGTCGCCGGGGCGCGCGCTGGTCAACTCCATCAACCTGGAGAACGGGCGCGAGCGCATCGACTCGGTGCTCCCCGCGGTGGCCGCGCACGGGGCCGCGGTGATCGCGCTGACCATCGACCGCGACCTGGGCGGGATGTGCAAGACCGCGGGCGACAAGCTCACGGCCGCCCGCAAGATCTTCGACATCGCCACGGGCGAGTACGGGCTCCAGCCCGACGCGCTGGTCTTCGACGCGCTCACCTTCACGCTGGCCACCGGCGACGAGGAGTTCCGCCGCTCCGCCGTGGAGACCATCGAGGGGATCCGCGCCATCAAGACCGAGCTGCCGGGGGTGCTCACCACGCTGGGCGTGTCCAACGTCAGCTTCGGGCTGGCGCCGCATGCGCGCGCCGTGCTCAACTCCGTGTTCCTGCACCACTGCGTGCAGGCGGGGCTGGACACCGCCATCATCAACCCGGCGCACGTCAAGCCGTACTTCGAGATCAACCCCGAAGAGCGGCAGCTCGCCGACGACCTGATCTGGGACCGGCGCACGGAGACCCGGGACCCGCTGGCCGACTTCATCGGCTTCTACGAGGGCCGGTCGGCCGAGACGGAGAGCGCCGTCGACCCCACGGCGGAGATGGAGCCGGAGGCGGCGCTGCACTGGAAGATCCTGCACCGCAAGAAGGAAGGGATCGAGGAGCTCATCGACCGGGCGGTGGAGCGGCAGGGCGCGGTGCCGGTGCTCAACGACGTGCTGCTGCCGGCGATGAAGGAGGTGGGCGACAAGTTCGGGGCCGGCGAGCTGATCCTCCCCTTCGTGCTGCAGAGCGCCGAGGTGATGAAGAAGGCCGTCGCCCGGCTGGAAAACTACCTGGAAAAGGCCGAGGGGCAGACCAAGGGCAAGGTGGTGCTGGCCACCGTGTACGGCGACGTGCACGACATCGGCAAGTCGCTGGTGAACACCATCCTCACCAACAACGGCTACACGGTGTTCGACCTGGGCAAGCAGGTGCCCGTCAACACCATCCTGGAAAAGGCCGAGGAGGTGGGCGCCGACGCCATCGGGCTCTCCGCGCTGCTGGTCTCCACCAGCAAGCAGATGCCGCTGTGCGCGCAGGAACTGCACCGCCGCGGCATGAAGTACCCGCTGCTGGTGGGGGGCGCGGCCATCAACCCCAGCTTCGTGCGCGGCGCCGCCATGGTGGCCGAGGGCGAGCCGTACGGGTCGGGGATGTTCTACTGCAAGGACGCCTTCGAGGGCCTGTCCACCATGGACCGGCTGGTCGCGGACGACGCCGAGGAGTTCGTCCGGGAGCACAACGCCGAGATGCTTCGCCGCGCCGAGCAGTACGCCGCGAACAAGGCCAAGGCCTCGGCGATGCGCCCGGCATCGCGGCAGAACCCCATGGTGCCGGTGGTGGACGCGCCCGCGCCGCCCTTCTGGGGGTGGAAGGTGCTGGACCGCATCCCGGTGGACGAGGTGGTGGAGTGCATCGACCTCAACACGCTGTACCGGATGCAGTGGGGCGCCCGCAACCTCAAGGGCGAGGAGTGGGAGCGCATCGTCCGCGAGGACTTCGAGCCGCGCCTGGCCCGCTACACCCGCGAGGCCCGCACCCAGGGGTGGCTGCGCCCGCGCGCCGTGTACGGCTACTTCCCGGCCGGGCGCGACGGCGACGCGGTGGTGGTGTTCGACCCGGCGGACCGCACGCGCGAGATCGGGAGGTTCGAGTTCCCGCGCCAGGAGGACCGCGAGCAGCTGTGCCTGGCCGACTACTTCCGCCCGCTGAACGGCAGCGGACCGGAGGACGTGCTCCCGCTGCAGGTGGTGACCAGCGGCGACCGCGCCGCGGAGTTCATCGCCGGGCGCAACCAGGGCGGGGACTACAGCGAGGGGTACTTCCTGCACGGGTTCTCGGTGCAGACGGCCGAGGGCACGGCGGAGCTCGTCAACCGGCGCGTGCGGCGGGAGCTGGGGATCGAGGATCCGCGCGGGCTGCGCTACTCGTGGGGGTACCCTGCGTGCCCGGACATCGAGCAGCACGAGACGCTGTTCCGGATCCTGCCGGTGCAGGAGAGCATCGGGGTGGGGCTCACCAGCGCCTTCCAGCTGGACCCGGAGCAGTCTACCGCCGCCCTGGTGGTTCACCACCCGGGGGCGAAGTACTTCTCGCCGCAGTGACGGTTTACGGCGGGTCTGGGCGTGCCCCCGGCTTCGCCGGGGTCGGGCTGCGGCTCCGTAAGGCAGCAAACAACGCTGCCTAACGGAGTCGAGCCCCGGCAAACTGCCGCCGGGTCTCGCCGCTTCGCGCTCGCATCCCTCACGCGGGGCTGGTGCTGGCGTCCGCGAGGGCGGGCCCCCTCACCCCCCGGCCCCCTCTCCCCCGCAAGCGGGGAAAAGGGGGAGAACGGCGGACGGCGGACGGCAGGGTGCTCGCAGGAAGGGTGCGGGGGTGGTCGTAGGAAAGAATCCGGGGTGTGGCCGGGGTGGGGTGGCATTGATTCTTTCCGGAGAGCACCCCCGCGCCCGACCCCACGCGCGGAACCCCGACGGTTGCTCCCCTTTCCCGGAGCCGGGAGAGGGGGGCGAGCCTCAAGCGAGCCGGGTGAGGCCTGCAGTTGCAGGCTGTCCCCTGTAACCTGTCCCCTGTCCCCTAGCCGTTCCTCTGGCGAAGTCGGCGCGGGCGTAGCATGGTATGTAGCCACGGGCCCGGCGGGTGCCGGGCGGGCAGGGAACACTCCGCGGGGAGGCAGCCATCGCTACGCGAGATCGGAGGGTGGACCAGGCGCTCAGGACGCGGCAGAAGGGCGTGCGGCGGGTCACCGGGGGGATCCTGCTGGCGGGGATCGCGGTCCTGGTGTTCGTGCTGCTCAGCCCGGAGCGCCGGCGGGAGCGTCGGGTGGGGGACCTGCGGCTGACGGAGGACTCGGCGAGCGTGCGGGCGCTGCTGGGGGAGCCCGGCGCGGCGTGCCCGCCCGGCGGGCTGGAGCACCTGGGGCGGCGCTTCCCCGCGGGGACGCCGCCGGCCACGGTGGAGGAGGTGGTGGCGCGGCTGGAGCGCGAGACGGCGGGGCGCTGGGTGTTCCCGCTGGACCCGGACGACCGGGTGGGGTGCCTGCCGCCCAACGGCTCCACCGAGGTGGGGCTCGACCGGCGGGGCAGGGTGCTGTGGTACGTGCCGGTGACCGGCCGGGTGGCGATCGTGGTGCCGGAGGGCTACCTCCCCTCGGCCGCGGAAAACGATTAACGAAGCAGGATCCGGATGGCTGACTTTCGCGAGCTCCTGGACGACGGACGCCCGCACCTGTTCGACGGTGCGATGGGGACCATGCTGTACTCCAGGGGCGTCTACATCAACCGCTCCTACGACGAGCTGAACCTGGTCCAGCCGGACCTGGTGGGCGACGTCCACCGCGCCTACGTGCGGGCCGGGGCGGAGGTCCTGGAGACCAACTCCTACGGCGCCAACCGGCTCAAGCTGGCCAAGTACGGGCTGGAGGACCGGCTCCGCGACATCAACGTGCGCGCCGTGCAGATCGCCCGCGGGGCGGCCGGCGACCGGGTGTGCGTGGCCGGGGCCATGGGGCCGCTGGGGCTGCGCATCGAGCCGTACGGCCCCACCTCCGCCGAGGAGGCGCGCGCCCTGTTCGCCGAGCAGGCCGAGGCGCTGCTGGAGGGCGGGGTGGACCTGTTCATCCTGGAGACCTTCGCCGACCTGGACGAGATCCGCCAGGCGGTGCTCGCCGTGCGCGGCCTGTGCGACCTCCCCGTGGTGGCGCAGATGGTGATCCGCGAGGACGGCCGCACGCCGTTCGGCACGGAGGCCGCCACGCTCGCGGAGCGCCTGGCGGAGTGGGGCGCCGACGTGGTGGGGCTCAACTGCAGCGTGGGGCCCAGCGCCATGCTCCAGGCGGTGGAGAGCATGCACGCCGCCACCGTGGCGCCGCTCTCCACCCAGCCGAACGCCGGCCTCCCCCGCGAGGTGGACGGGCGCACCATCTACATGGCGTCGCCCGAGTACATGGCCACCTACGCGGCGCGGCTGATCCGCAAGGGCGTGCGGTTCGTGGGCGGGTGCTGCGGCACCACCCCCGAGCACGTCGCCCGCATGTCGGACGCGGTGCGGATGCTGGCGCCCGGCGGCTCGGTGCGGGTGGCGCAGTCGCAGCCGGAGCAGGCCGCCGACGGGGGGCTGGAGCCCACGCCGCTGGCGGAGCGCTCCGCCTGGGGCGGCAAGCTGGCCCGCGGCGAGTTCCTCACCACGGTGGAGATCGTCCCGCCGCGCGGCTCCAGCCCCGACAGCATGCTGGAAGGGGTGCGCCTCCTCCGCGAGGCCGGGGTGGACGGCGTCAACGTGCCGGACGGACCGCGCGCGCAGAGCCGCATGGGCGCGCTGGCGACGGCGGTGCTCATCCAGCAGCGGGTGGGGATCGAGGCGGTGGTGCACTACTGCTGCCGCGACAGGAACCTGCTGGGGATGCTCTCCGACCTGCTGGGCGCCCAGGCGTTGGGGCTGCGCAACCTGCTGCTGATCACCGGCGACCCGCCCAAGATGGGGCCGTACCCGGACGCCACGGCGGTCTTCGACATCGACGCCATCGGCCTCACCAACCTGGTGTCGCGGCTGAACCGCGGGCTGGACCCCGGCGGCAACGCCCTGGGGGCGCCCACCTCGTTCACCATCGGCGTGGGGGTGAACCCCGGCGCCGAGGACCTGGACCACGAGCTGAAGCGCTTCTACTGGAAGGTGGAGGCGGGGGCGGAGTACGCCATCACCCAGCCGGTGTTCGACGTGGCGCAGCTCTTCCGCTTCCTGGAGCGCATCGACCGCGAGGGGATCCGCATCCCCGTGGTCGCGGGGATCTGGCCGCTGGTCAGCGCCCGCAACGCCGAGTTCCTCGCCAACGAGGTCCCCGGCGTGGTGGTGCCGGACCGGGTGATCGAGCGCATGCGCCGGGCCAGCGAGGTGGGCAAGGAGGCCGCGGTGGACGAGGGGATCGCCATCGCCCGGGAGATGCTGGCCGAGGCGCTGCCGCAGATCGCCGGCGTGCAGGTGAGCGCGCCCTTCGGCAAGGTGCCGCTGGCGCTGCGGGTGTTCGACGCCATCCCCGGCTGGCGGGGCGCGGCGGAGGCGCGGGTGGCCGTCTAGCGGCGCCCCACGCGGGTCGGACGGCAGGCGGGGGCGCGCCTCGGGTGAGGCGCGCCCCCGCGCGCGTTTCCGGAGCCGGCGGCGGCTACGGCTCGCGGACCCGGGACGGCTCCGTGCTGCTCCCGCCGGTCGTGCCGGTCCCCAGCTGCCCCCAGCGGTTGTCGCCCCAGCAGAAGACCGCCCCCTCCCTGGCGACGCCGCAGGCGTGCCCCGCGCCCGCGCTCACCTGCGCGAAGCGCAGCGCCCCGCCCACGGGCTCGGGCGTCCCGTGGCGGATCCCGTAGCCGGGGCCGAGCCCCGTGAGCGTCACCGTCCAGCAGTACGCCCGGCCGTCCTCCGCCACGCCGCAGGCCCGGTCGCTCCCCACGCTCACCTGCGTGAAGCGGATCCCGCCGGGGAGCGGCGCCAGGGCGGCGAACCCGCCGGAGCCCCCCACCCCCCGGTAGTAGCCGGTGGTGCAGTGGGCCTCGCCCGACGCGGTCCACGCGCAGGCGGCCAGCTCGCCGCCGCTCAGCCCCACGAACGGGGCGGCGGGCGCGGGGCCGAGCGCGATGGGGGTGCTGACGATCCGCTGCGACCAGCAGGCGGCCACCCCCTCGGCGGTGAGCCCGCAGGGCGCGCTGGCGACGACGGCGCGGAACGGGCCGGGCTGGGCGCTCTCCTGCCACCCCGGGGAGTACCAGAAGCCCCAGCAGTAGGCGCTCCCCGCCGTCTCCAGCCCGCAGGCCTGGCCGTACGTCCCCCCGGCGTGCACCGACCTGAACTTCCTCCCCGCGGCCACGGCCCGGGGAGTGGGCACCACCTGCGCGTACCCCGTCCAGCTCCCCCAGCAGTACGCGTCGCCGGAGGCGGCCACCCCGCACACCCCGGGGCCGGCCGCGCTCAGCTCCGAGAAGGCGAGCCCGCCCCGCACGGCGACCGGGCGGCTGCTGCTGTCCGGCGCGCTCCCGGCGCCGAGCTGGCCCAGGTGGTTGCGGCCCCAGCAGAACGCCCTGCCGGCGGCGTCCAGCGCGCAGCTGTGCCCGGCGCCCGCGGCCACCGACTTCCAGCTCCCCGCGCTCGACACCGTGCCGGGGACGGCGACGCGGGCGGTTCCCGTGCGCCCCTCCACCGTCGCGGCGACCGTGGTGGCGCCCGGCCCCACCGCGGTGGCGAGCCCGGCCGCGTCGATCGTCGCGGCGCCCAGGTGGGTGGAGGACCAGGCGACGGCGCGCCCCGTCAGCACGTTCCCCTCCGGGTCCCTCGCCACCGCGCGGAACTGGCGGCTCGCCCCCACCGGGAGGGTGGCGGTGTCGGGGAGCACCTCCACGGCCGCCACCCGCGGCACCACCGTCACGAGGGTGGTGTCGCTCGCCGCCCCGGCGCTCACCACGACGGCGGCAGAGCCCGGCGCCAGCCCGGCCAGCGTCGCCCGCCACGTGCCCATGTAGTAGTGGAACGGCTTCTCCACCGAGGCGACCGCGGGGTGGGAGACCGTCACGGTGTACGTCGGCTCCGGCACCGTCGCGCCCAGCACGTCCGTGGCCTTCATCTCCAGCAGCGCGGTGGATCCCGCGGACAGGGTGGCGGCCTCCGGCGTGAGCGCCACCTTCACGGGCTCGCCCAGCACCGTCACGGCCACGGTGGACGCGAGGCCCTCGCTCGCGGCGGTGATGGTGGCCTTCCCCGGCCCCACCGCCCGCACCAGCCCCGTCGCGGACACCGTCGCCACGCGCGCGTCGGAGCTGGTCCACGCCACCTGCCGCCGCCCCTCGATGGGCGGCTGCGGGCCCGCTCCGCCCCGGCGGAGCTCCACGTCCAGCTGCCGGGTGCTCCCCGCCGGCATCGTCTGCTCCCAGGGCGGCGTGATGCCGATCCGCTCCACCGGGGCTCCCACCGACACCGCGGCCGTGCCCGACTTCCCCCCGGCCGACGCGGTGACCACGGCGGTCCCCGCCGCCACCCCGGCGACGGTGCCGTCGCCGAGCACCCGGACGCGCGTGGTGTCGGAGCTGCTCCAGCTGACCACGGCGCCGCGCACGGTGTCGCCGGCCGCGCCCAGCGGCGTCGCCGTCAGCCGCAGGGTCCGCCCGATTCCCACGGTGTAGCCGTCCGGCGACACCGCGACCGAGGCCACCGGGAGGTGCTTCACGACCAGCGCGAGCTCCCCCGTGGCGGCGCCCGCGCGGGCGGTGATGACCGCGCTGCCGGCACGGCGGGCCCGCGCCCACCCCAGGCTGTCCACGGCGGCGACGCTGGTGTCGCTGCTCGTCCAGGCCACCGCCTGTGACCCGACCTCGCGGCCGGAGGCGCCCAGGACCGTCGCCGCGAGGTGGACGCTGTCGCCGCTGGTCAGCTCGGTGGCGGACGCGCGCACCTCCACCCTGGCGGCGGTTTCGGGAGCGGTGGCGTCGCCGCAGCTGCCCGCCGCGAGCAGGGCGCCCGCCAGGGCGCCCAGGAGCGGCTTCCGGGGGGAGAACGGGGACTTCCAGGAGGTCATCGGTGATTCCAGCGGGTGGACGGCGTACGTACGGCGCGCGCGGCGCCCGGTCTGCACGCCTCACGACGAGCGCGCCCCACCCCGGGTCACGGGGGAGTGACCCGCGGGCCGCCGCGGTCGTCCCCGCCGCGGTACAGCGCGCGCCGCTTCCGCGGCGATCCGGCCCGAAGTACATTCCCGGTGCGGGCGCCCGGCGCGCCCGGCCGGCTCCCTCGCACCCCCGGAGGACCGCATGCGCAGCAACCTCGTGCTGGCGATCACCCTGGCGGCCGGCCTGGCCGGCTGCGCCGCCTCCTCCCCGGTGGGCGGCGACGCAAGCGCCGACCGGCAGGCCGCCGGCAGCCCCGTGCCGGTTACCCGGCTGCGTCCGGGCTACACCTTCACCTTCAACAGCGGGTACACCGCCCCCGCGCGCCAGGTGGTGAGGAGCGAGGGCGAGTGGCGGGACGTGTGGGCCCGGCTCCACGAGACCATGATGCCGCAGCCCCCGCTTCCCGCAGTGGACTTCTCCCGCGAGATGGTGATCGTGGCGGCGCTCGGGCAGCGGTCCAGCGGCGGCTACTCGATCCTGGTGGACTCCGTGTACGACGCGGGGAGCGCCCTGCGCGCCGTGGTCCGCAGGAGCTCCCCCGGCGCGGGCTGCATCGTCACGGCCTCGCTCACGCAGCCGGTGGACGTGGTGCGCGTCCCCGCCAGTGGCAAGGGCGTGGGGTTCGTGGACCGCGACGAGGTGCGCGACTGCCGCTGAGGCCCCGGACGTGCGCAGGAAATGGACGGGGCGGCTCCCACGCAGGGAGCCGCCCCGTCGCCGCTCCACCGTCCGCCGCGGCGTGACCCCCGCCCGGCTCCGGTCGTCCCCCCGACGCCCGGCTCGTCCGGCTCCCCGTTCCGGCGCGAGCGCCGGACCCCCGTCCACGCTTCGACAGGTGTTCGCGAAGTGATCCGATTCGCGTCGTGGGCCCCGCGCGCCCTCCGCTCCGCCGCCCCCGCGGCGGCCCTGCTCGCCCTGGCTTCCTGCTCGCTGTTCACCGGCTCGGACGACCGCCGCGCGCCCGCGCAGGTGGCGGTCGTCGGCGGCGGCGCCCAGCGCGGCCCCGTGGGCGAGGCGCTCCGGGACAGCGTGGTCGTGGAGGTCACCGACCGGCGCGGCAGGCCGGTCCCTGGCGCGGAGGTGGAGTTCGCCGCCCCGGCGGGCGCGGGGAGCCTGTCGCCGGCGCGCGCGACCACCGGGGCCGACGGGCGCGCCCGGGCCGGCTGGACGCTGGGCACGCGGGCCGGGAGCTGGGAGGCGACGGCCGCCAGCGGCGGGAAGACGGCGACCGTGCGCGCCACGGCCGAGCCGGGTGCGGCGGTCGCCGTGGCGCTCGCCGCGGACAGCGCCGCGCTCCGGCAGGGGGACTCGGTGCGCATCGCGCTCCAGGCCCGCGACGCGTACGGCAACGCCGTCGGACGTGGGGTCGCGTGGTCCAGCTCGGACCCGCAGGTGGCAACGGTGAGCGACTCCGGCGTGGTCCGGGGCGTGGGCGGCGGCGAGGTGCTGGTCGTCGCGGCCGCAGGGGGGGTGGCGGACACGGCGCGTGTCCGGGTGCAGGGCGCGGTGGCGGTCTCCATCATCGCACCCGCTTCCGACACCGTGCTCAGCACGCCCCTGGACCGGGTCCAGCTGTTCGTTTCGGGCACGGTCACCGCGCAGGGCGGGGTGTCGCGGGTGACGTACTCGCTCGACGGTGGGGCCGAGCAGGCCGCGGCCACCGCCCCGCGCTCCGACGGCAGCACGGGCTTTTCCACGCCGATCCAGCCAGTCGCCCCGGGGATCCACGTGTACACCGTCCGCGCCGAGGACGCCCGGGGGAATCGCGCCGTCGCGCGCCGCACGGTGGTGGTGGAGTCGCCGGCGCGCAGCTACTCGCTCGCATACCTGGGCACGCCGGGCGGCGGCGACAGCGAGGGGCTGGACCTGAACGCCCGCGGCGACGTGGTGGGCGCGTCGCGGACCGCCTCCGGCGAGACGCGCGCGTTCCTGTGGCGGGGCGGCGCCCCGGTCGACCTGGGCGCGGGGCTGGACGGCGCGAGCCGCGCGACCGCCGTCGCCGACGACGGCACGGTGGTGGGGACCTACGAGGCGGGGTGCACGCGCTCCTGGGTGTGGCGGGCGGGAACCCGCACGACCCTGGAGGGGTGCCTCGCGGCGGTGGACGTCAACGACAACGGCACGGTCCTCTTCGCCGAGCGGAAGCTGCTCCGCGGCGGCGTCCTGGTGGACCTGCAGGAGGCGGCGGGGAGGGCCCTGTACGCGGTCTTCCGGGTGAACTCCCGGGATGCGGTGCTCGTCGAGGTGTCCGGCGCCTGCGGCGGCGGCTTCTGCTTCTTCGGGGCCGCTCCGCTGTCGCCGCCGTCGTACGGCTCCGCGAACCTCCCCGACTTCCCGTTCGGCGGGTGGGGCGCGGACCTCAACGACCGCGGCGACTTCCTGTCCAACTGCGCCGGCGGGAGCGGGCAGAGCGGCCGGTGCTCCGGGCAGCTGACCCTGGCCGGCGGCACCACCGTCCGGCTGATGTTCGCCGGCCCCGGGGCCGCCTCCGAGCGCGGCTCGGCCGCGGCCCTCAACGACGCGCGCCAGGTGGTCGGCATGACCGCCCCGGAGCCGGACGGGCGGCCGTTCCTGTGGGAGGGCGGCCGCGCCTTCCGCATCGAGGTGCGCGGCGGCGGCTGGACGGTGGACCGGGTGGTGGAGATCAACGACGCGGGGCAGGTCCTGGCCCACGCCTCCAACCCGGCCACGGGGCAGAAGGGTGCCGTGCTGCTCACCCCGGCCCCGTAGGCGCAGGGTTGTAGGAAACGCGCCGCCGGTCTATATTACAAGGCTCCACATCGGCGCCTCCGGGCTGAGATCCCCGGCGGGCGCCGAGCTTGGCGTTTGCGCCATCCCGCGACACCGACGGCACCGTGTTCGACCAGCTCAGCGAAAAGCTCGAAGACGTGCTCAGCGGCCTCCGCCAGCGGGGGGTGCTGACCGAGCCCATGATCCGCGAGGGTCTCCGGGAGATCCGGCGCGTCCTGCTCGAGGCCGACGTCAACTACCAGATCACGCGCGACTTCATGAAGCGCGTGGAGGAGAAGGCGCTGGGCGAGCGGGTGCTCAAGGCGGTCTCTCCCGGGCAGCAGCTCGTCAAGGTGGTGCACGAGGAGCTCACCGCCATGCTGGGCGAGAAGCGGTCCGCGCTCGCCATCGCCCCCACGCCGCCCACCGTGATCATGATGGTGGGGCTGCAGGGCTCCGGGAAGACCACCACCGCCGGCAAGATCGCGCGCCGCATGAAGCGCGAGATGCGGCAGACGCGCCTGGTGGCCGCGGACGTGTACCGCCCCGCCGCCGTGGATCAGCTGCAGACGCTGGGCGAGCAGGTGGGCGTCCCCGTCTACGCGGAGCCGGGATCGAAGGACGTGCTGGGGATCGCGCGGCGCGCGCTGGAGACGGCGACTCGCGAGCGCGACCGGGTGCTGATCGTCGACACCGCCGGGCGGCTGCAGATCGACCAGGAGCTGATGGACGAGCTGAAGCGCCTCAAGGAGGTGCTGAAGCCCGCCGAGATCCTGTTCGTCGCCGACGGCATGACGGGCCAGGAGGCGGTGACCATCGCGCAGGGCTTCAACGACGCCCTGGACGTCACCGGCGTGGTGCTCACCAAGATGGACGGCGACGCCCGCGGCGGCGCGGCGCTCTCCATCTACGGCGTCACCGGCAAGCCCATCAAGTTCCTGGGGGTAGGCGAGAAGCTGGACGGGCTGGAGGACTTCCACCCCGAGCGCATGGCCGGCCGCATCCTCCAGATGGGGGACGTGCTGTCGCTGGTGGAGAAGGCCCAGGCCAACTTCGACCAGGAGCAGGCGGCCAAGCTGGAGCGGAAGATGATGGGCTCGGGCCGCTTCGACCTGGACGACTTCCTGGTCGCCATGCGGCAGATCCAGAACCTGGGCCCGCTGGAGAACCTGCTCAAGATGATCCCCGGGGTGAACACCAAGATGCTCAAGAACGTCAAGGTGGACCCCAAGCGGATGAAGCACATCGAGGCGATCATCCTGTCCATGACGCCCGCGGAGCGGAAGCGCCCCGAGATGCTGACCGGCTCGCGCCGCGCCCGCATCTCCCGCGGCTGCGGCCGGCCGGTGGTGGAGATCAACCGCCTGCTGGCGCAGTTCAAGGACATGCAGAAGCTGATGAAGCAGATGAAGGCCCTCCAGGGGATGATGCCCAAGGGAGGGATGCCGAAGATGCCGTTCGGAGGAATGCCCTTCGGACGGTGATGTAGGGGACAGGTTACAGGGGACAGGTTACAGCCGGCCAACCGCAGTTGCAGGCTGTAACCTGTAACCTATCCCCTGTCCCCTGCCGTTTCGATCGTCCGCGCACCGTGGGCCGGCCGTGGAGCCGGCGGCGCTGGACGCCACCCGTTGCACACCAGGAGTCAGGAATGGCGCTGAAGATCCGTCTTCGCCGCATGGGCCGGAAGAAGGCCCCCCACTACCGCATCGTGGTCGCGGAGAGCAGCTTCCCGCGCGACGGCCGGTTCGTGGCCAACGTGGGGCACTACAACCCCACCACCAACCCCGCCACCCTGGTCGTGGACCGGGACAAGGCGCTCGCGTGGATCGGCAAGGGCGCCATGCCCACCGACACCGTGCAGTCGCTGTTCAAGCAGGCGGGCGTGTTCAAGGAGCCCAGCGTGGTCGAGGACGCCGTGGCCGCCGCGGGCGGCGTGGCTTCCAAGGCCGCCGGCGCGGTGAAGGGCGCGGCCGGCAAGGTGGCGGAGACGGCCACCTCGGCGGTCGCCGCCGTTGCCGAGACCGCCGCCAGCGCGGCCTCCACGGTGGTCGAGGCGGTGCGTGACGCCGCTTCCTCGGTGGCCGAGCGCGTCACCGGCGGCGGCGACGAGGGCGGCGAGGCTGCCCCCGCCGCCACCGAGGGCGACGCCGCGCCCGCCGAGGGCGGCGAGGCCGAGACCCCCGCGGCGCCCGCCGAGGGCGAGCAGCCGCAGGGCTGAGCCCGGCTCCGGCGCGGCGCCCCATGTCGGGGAGCGAGACGGAGTACCTGGCGGTCGGCACGGTCCAGAAGCCGCACGGGATCCGCGGCGAGCTCGCCGTCCGCGTGGAGACGGACCGCCCGGACGCGGTCTTCCGGCCCGGGCGCGTCCTCCTGCTGGGGGACGCGTCGGGCACGCCGGACGGCGGCACGCTGACGGTGGAGCGGGCCCGCCCCTTCAAGGGCGGGTTCCTGCTCAAAGCCGTCGGGCTGACGTCGCGGACGCCGGAGGTGGACGCCCTGCGCGGCCGGTCGCTGCTGATCCCGGCCTCGGAGGCGGCCCCGCTGGACGAGGGGGAGGTATTCTTCCACCACCTCGTCGGGATGCGGGTGCTGGCCGGCGGCGAGGAGGTGGGCCGCGTGCGCGACGTGTACGAGGCCCCCTCGGGCCACCTCCTGGCGGTGGAGCGCCGCGGCAGGAAGGAGCTGATGCTCCCCTTCGTCTCGGAGATGATCCGCCGGGTGGACGTGGAGGCCCGGGAGCTGGAGATCGACCCGCCCGCGGGGCTGCTGGATCTGTGATGCAGATCCACCTGGTCACGCTCTTCCCGGAGTTCTTCCGGGGGCCGCTGGGGCTCAGCATCCCGGCGCGCGCCGCGGCCGCGGGGCTGGTGGAGTATCACTACGTGAACTTAAGGGACTTCACGCACGACCGGCACCGCACCACGGACGACTACCCGTTCGGCGGCGGCTCCGGCATGGTGATGAAGCCCGCCCCCTTCTTCGAGGCGGTGGAGTCGCTCGCCGCCCCGGGGACGGACCGGCCCGGGGGGAAGATCCTCCTGATGTCGGCCCGGGGAAAGCGGTTCACGCACGACGACGCGGTCCGCCTGTCGCTGGAGCCGGAGCTCACGCTCCTGTGCGGGCACTACAAGGACGTGGACCAGCGCGTGCCGGAGGGGCTGGACGCCGAGGAGCTTTCGCTGGGGGACTTCGTCCTGTCCGGCGGCGAGTTCGCGGCCCTCGCCATGGTGGACGCGGTGGTCCGCCTCCTCCCCGGCGCCATGTCGGACCACGAGTCCGCGTCCACCGATTCGTTCTACGAGGGGCTGCTCAGTCCGCCCTCGTACACCCGGCCCGCGGACTTCCGCGGGATGAAGGTCCCCGAGGTACTCCTCTCGGGGGACCACGCCCGGATCGTGGCGTGGAAGCGCGAGCAGGCCGAGCGCCTTACGCGCGAGCGGCGCCCCGACCTGTGGGAGCGCCACGAGCACAGTTGACGTTGGGCGTCGCGCCCTCCGCGGACCTTCGCGGGCGGCCGGCTCAACCTCTCCACTTTTCCGAACACCGAGGGCGACACAATGCACCCGTTCATCGAGACCCAGCAGGAGTACATGCGGACGGACCTCCCCGAGTTCCGTCCGGGTGACACGCTCCGCGTCAACGTCCGTGTCCGCGAGGGCGAAAAGGAGCGTATCCAGGCCTTCGAAGGGGTCTGCATCGCCCGCAAGCACGGCGGGATCTCCGAGACCTTCAAGGTCCGCAAGATCTCCAACGGCATCGGCGTGGAGCGCACTTTTCCGCTGCACTCCCCCATGATCGCCACCATCGACGTGGTCCGTCAGGGCCGCGTACGCCGGGCGAAGCTGTACTACCTCCGCGCCCTGCGCGGCAAGGCCGCACGCATCAAGGAGCGCCGCACCCGCTAGTCAGCGGCTCGGCGAATCGCGTGACTCTGCGTTGGGCTCCGGGCGGCTCCCTGCGGCGTGAAACAACCACGCCTCAGTCGCCGTCCTCGCCCGCCTTGATTCACGCGATTTTCCTTCGCCGTAGCATCCTGCCGAGGGCCTGAACGGCAACGGCTGAATGGCGAAGAAAGCTCCTGTCGGCGACGACGAACGGCTCCGGGACCCGCTCTCCATCGAGCGCGGGTTCTGGAGCCGCGGCGTTTCCGTGCTTGCCGGCGTGGACGAGGTGGGGCGCGGGCCGCTGGCGGGCCCGGTGGTCGCCGCCGCGGTGATCCTGCCGGAGGGGCACTGCGTGGACGGCGCGGACGACAGCAAGCGCCTGGCGGGGCCCCGGCGCGAGGAGCTGGTGGAGGAGATCTGCGCCTGCGCCGTGGCGTTCGGCGTGGGCGCGGCCTCGGCGCGCGAGATCGACGCCATCAACATCCGCCGGGCCACGGCACTCGCCATGCAGCGTGCGGTCGCCAGGCTGCCGGTGCGCCCGGACCACCTGCTGGTGGACGGGCTCCCGGTGAAGGAGCTGGGGCAGGACACGCACACCGCCGTGGTGGAGGGCGACCGGCTGGTGCACTGCATCTCCTGCGCGTCCATCCTGGCCAAGACCGTGCGCGACCGGCTGATGGCCCGGCTGGCGGCCCGCTACCCCGGCTACGGCTGGGAGCGCAACAAGGGGTACGGCACCCCCGAGCACCTGGACGCGCTCGCCCGGCTCGGCCCCACGCCGCACCACCGGCGCTCCTTCGCGCCGGTGCAGCTCACCCTCAACGGACGCTGACCGCATGCAGACCGAGCACCTGCAGAACGTACGCCCCTCGTGGGTCGCCTTCGGGTGGTTCGCCGCCGCGGCGGTCACCGGGCTGGCGCTGGTGGGGCTGTCCGAGCTGGGGATCGTCCGGCCCACGGGCGACTCCGGGAGCGGGTGGGTGCTCCTCGCGGTGCTGGTGGGCTTCTTCTGCGGCGGGTGGCTGGTGGGGTGGCGCACCGGCGAGGCCCCCGTGCTGCACGGCGTGGGCGTGGGCCTGTTCTCGCTGGTGGTCTGGTTCCTCGCGAACCTCCTGGCCGGCGTCCTGGGTTCCTCGGAATGGACCGGGCTGAACCCGACGGTCGCGGCGGCCTCCCTGCTCCTCCAGATCGCGGCGGCGGTCTTCGGCGCCTGGTACGGGACCCATCACCACGCGCTGAACACGGCCGCGGAAGACTGAACGGCAGGGGACAGGTTACAGGGGACAGGGAACAGCCTGCCACTGCAACGGCACCCCGGCCCGGTGCGACGAGTGTGCCGGTTGTCCAGACTGCCCCTCTCCGGTCTACCCGATTAACTTGACGTAGCCGCTCCTTGCGGACGCCAGCGCGGGCCGCGTGAGGGATTTCGGCCCGAAGGGGCGAGACCCGGCGGGGCAGTTTCCGCCGGGTCTCGACTCCGTTGGCGAGCGTTGTTTGCTCGCCTACGGAGCCGAAGCCCGACCCGAGCGCCAGCGAGGGGCACGCCCGAACCCGCCGTCAACGAATCCGTTCGCACCGACACATCCCGATGCCGTACGCAGAAAAGATCGCCGCGGAGCTGAACCTCCGCGTGAGCCAGGTGCAGGCCGCGCTGGGCCTGCTGCTGGAGGGGAACACCATCCCCTTCGTCGCCCGCTACCGCAAGGAAGCCACGGGCGAGCTGGACGAGGTGCAGATCCGCGACATCCGCGACCGCCACGAGTACCTGAGCGAGCTGGACGAGCGCCGAAAGGCAATTCTCCAGTCGGTGGAGGAGCAGGGCAAGCTGACGCCGGAGCTGCGCGCCGCAATCGAGCGCGCGGACACCAAGTCGGCGCTGGAGGACCTGTACCGGCCCTTCAAGCCCAAGCGCCGCACCCGCGCCACCATCGCCGTGGAGCGCGGGCTGGAGCCGCTGGCGGACCTGCTCTGGGCGGGACGGACGAGCGACGCCGAGCTGCTCGCGGCCGCGGCGGGCTTCGTGGACCCGGCCAAGGAGGTGAGCACGGTCGAGGAGGCGCTGGCCGGGGCGCGCGACGTGGTGGCGGAGCGCATCGCGGACGACGCGGCGGCGCGGGCCTTCGTGCGCGAGAGGACCCGCGAGCGCGGCGTGCTGGAGAGCCGGGCGGCGCGCGGCAAGGAGAAGGAGACCTCCAAGTTCCAGGACTACTACGAGTTCTCCCAGCCGCTCAGGGACCTCCCCGGGCACCGCGTGCTGGCCATCCGCCGCGGCGAGGCCGAGGAGTTCCTGGTGGCCCGCGTGGTGGCGCCGGAGGAGGAGATCGCGGCCGGGCTGGCGCAGCGCTTCGTGGCGCCCTCCCGCGCGCCCGAGCAGATGCGCGCGACGGCCGAGGACGCGTACCGGCGGCTGATCGCGCCGTCGGTGGAGGTGGAGCTGCGCATGGAGATGAAGACCCGCGCGGACGAGGAGGCCATCGCCATCTTCGGGCAGAACCTGGAGGCGCTGCTGCTCTCGTCCCCCGCGGGGGAAAAGACGGTGCTGGGGGTGGACCCCGGCTACCGCACCGGGTGCAAGCTGGCGGTGGTGAGCCGCACGGGGGCGCTGCTCGCCACCGGGCACGTGTACCTGCACCAGGAGGACCGGGCGCGCAGGGACCTCGCCCGCGTCATCCGCGAGCACTCCGTGGAGCTGGTTGCGGTGGGCAACGGCACGGCGAGCCGCGAGACCGACGCGCTGCTCCGCGAGGTCGTGCGCGAGCTCCCGGCGGAGGGGCGGCCGACGGTGGTGATGGTCAACGAGGCGGGCGCCTCCGTGTACTCCGCGTCCGACCTGGCGCGCGAGGAGTTCCCGGAGTTGGACCTGACCCTGCGCTCGGCGGTCTCCATCGCCCGGCGGCTCCAGGACCCGCTCGCCGAGCTGGTCAAGATCGACCCCAAGTCCATCGGCGTGGGGCAGTACCAGCACGACGTGTCGCAGACCCGGCTCAAGCGGCGGCTGGACGAGACGGTGGAGAGCTGCGTGAACCGCGTGGGGGTGGAGGTCAACACCGCCTCGCCCTCGCTGCTCGCGTACGTGGCGGGGATCGGGCCCTCGGTGGCGCAGCGCATCGCCGAGACCCGCGACCGCGAGGGCGCCTTCCGCTCGCGGAAGCAGATCCTCAAGGTGCCCGGGCTGGGGCCGCGCACCTTCGAGCAGGCGGGCGGCTTCCTGCGCGTGCGCGGCGGCGAGCACCCGCTGGACGGCTCCGCGGTGCACCCGGAGCGCTACGCCCTGGTGGAGGCCATCGCCCGCGACATCGGCGTGGGGCTGGACTCGCTGGTGGGCAACGAGGAGGCCATCCGCCGCATCCAGCCGCAGAAGTACGTGGGCGACGGGGTGGGGCTCCCCACGCTGGAGGACATCCTCGCCGAGCTCCGCAAGCCGGGGCGCGACCCGCGCAGCGCCTTCGAGGCCCCCGCCTTCCGCGACGACGTCCAGACCGTGGCCGACCTCAAGGAAGGGATGACGCTCCAGGGGACGGTCACCAACGTGGTCGCCTTCGGGGCGTTCGTGGACGTGGGCGTGCACCAGGACGGGCTGGTGCACGTGTCCGAGCTGTCCGACCGCTTCGTCCGCGACCCCAACGACGTGGCGAAGGTGGGCGACCGGGTGACGGTCCGCGTGCTCTCGGTGGACGTGCCGCGCAACCGCATCGCGCTGAGCATGAAGTCCGGCGCGGGGCGGGGGAGCGGCGGTGGAGAGGGCGGTGGCGGTGGGGCCCCGCGCCGCGACGAGCGCCCGCGGGACGGCGGGCGCGACGACCGGCGCGGCGGAAAGCCCGCCGCCCGGGAGCCGCAGAAGCCGGCGGAGGTGAAGCCGGGCGTCGCCCCCAACGGGATGCGCATCGTCACCCGGAAGTAGCCGGCCGGCGGGGCCGCCGCGGACCCTCCGCGGCGGCCCCGCGGCCGTTCGGGGAAGGTGCCGGTCGCCGCCCCGTGCGCGGAGCCCGCCCGGGCTGTAGTATACTTGCCGACAGCGCACCCCGGCGCGCCGGGTCCGCCCCGGCGGCCGCCCTTTCCGTCCCAGCCCGAGATCCCAGATGCTCCCCCTGGCCGAAGCGAAGCCGGTCCACGCGAGGTGGTCCGACGCCAACCGCGCGTTCCTGGAGTTCGTCGAGCGCAATCCCGAGTACCTGGACCGCGCCGCCTTCGCCTCGCTGGGCGGGAACCCCACCTACCGCAAGTTCGTGCTCCAGCCGTGGCCGCTGTTCATCGGGCCGCAGCAGCTGGGGGAGATGGCGGAGGTCGCGCTCGGCATCGACCGGCTGGTCAAGAGCACGCTGAAGCGCTTCCTGCGCGGCGACCCGGCGGCGGTCATCGAGTACTACCGCTCGGTCGCGCTGGACGAGATGAACCCGTCCGAGTTCGTCGCGCTGGACATGAGCCCGGAGCTGCTGGAGCTGCTCCTGCAGGAGCCCACCGGCATCGACGGCGCCCTCTCCCGCGCCGACTACATCGAGACGGCGGAGGGGCTCAAGTGCATCGAGTTCAACTGCGGCAGCTACCTGGGCGGGCTCTCGGGCCACGGGGTGGCGGAGCAGTACCGGGCGGCCCCGCACGTCCGCCGCTTCCTGGACGAGCACGGCCTGGCCGTCCGCGAGCCCCGCCTGCTGCGCGCGCTCTTCCGGCACGTGCTGGAGGACACGGCGCGGATGGGCGCGTGGAAGGGCGGGGAGTTCAACCTCGCCGTCCTGGCGCGGCCCCACAACGCGGAGCAGGTGGCGCTGCACGACCCGGAGCTGTACCAGCGCCAGCTCGACGCCGCCCTGGCCGAGGACGGGCGGGCGCCGGGCGGGCGGGTGCTCCTGATCGCCCCCGAGGACCTGGCCGACACGGAGGGCGTGCTCACCGTGGACGGGCTCCCCGTGCACGCCGTGATCGAGCAGCACGACGGCAGCGGCGACCTGCGCATGCTGTTCTGGTTCTTCAAGCACGGGCGGGTCAACCTGTACAGCGGGCCCGTCACCGCGCTGCTGCTGGACAAGCGCAACCTTGCCATGATCTCCGAGAACGCGGACTCGCCCGAGTACACGGACGCGGAGCGGGCGCTGATCGCGAAGCACGTTCCGTGGACCCGCCGCCTGCTCGCGGGCGAAACCACGTTCGGGGGGCGCCCGCTGCGGATCCCGGAGGACGTGGTGGCGCGCCGCGCCGAGCTCGTGCTCAAGAAGGCCACCTCGCTGGGCGGGAGCCAGGTGCACGTGGGGCGGTTCCGCACGGACGAGGAGTGGCGTGCCGTGGTGGAGCGGGGGATCCGCGAGAACGACTGGGTGGTGCAGGAGTACCTGCAGACGGTGCACTACGCGCTCCAGGGGGGCGAGCACGGGGTGGAGCGCTTCGACCTGATCTGGGGGCTGTTCGCGTTCGGCGACCACTTCGGCGGGGCGTTCCTGCGCGTGCAGCCGCAGGGCGGGGGGAGCGGGGTGGTGAACACGCGCCAGGGGGCGGAGGTGGGGGCGCTGCTGGAGCTTGCGGACTGATTTACGGCTACGGCGGGTTCGGGCGTGCCCCTCGCTGGCGCTCGGGTCGGGCTGCGGCTCCGTAGCAGACGAAACGACCGTCTGCAACGGAGTCGAGCCCCGGCGCA